>NZ_JAKCFI010000005.1:0-600000 GCF_021412625.1 Myxococcus stipitatus
TCGCCGACTCCCACGCCACCACGGTGCACTTCGTCCCCTCCATGCTTCGCGCCTTCCTCGAAGAGGACGGCCTTCAGCAGCTCACGCACCTCAAGCGCGTGGTGTGCAGTGGAGAGGCCCTCTCCGTGGAGTTGGTGAAGAAGGCCCACTCCCGCCTGCCCTCCACCACCGAGGTGCACAACCTCTACGGCCCCACCGAGGCCGCCGTCGACGTCTCCTTCTGGCACTGCCCGCGCGGTGACACCCGCCACGCCATCCCCATTGGCCGCCCCGTCGCCAACACCCGCCTCTACGTCCTCGACTCCCACGGCCAGCCCTCCCCCATCGGCGTCCCCGGCGAGCTCTTCATCGCTGGCGTCCAGGTGGGCCTGGGCTACTGGAATCGCCCTCAGCTCTCCGCCGAGCGCTTCGTCGAGGACACCTTCTCCGCCACTCCGGGCGCCCGCATGTACCGCACCGGCGACGTGGCCCGCTGGCTGCCTGACGGCACTCTCGAGTACCTCGGCCGCGCTGACTTCCAGGTGAAGCTGCGCGGGCTTCGCATCGAGCTCGGCGAAGTCGAAGCCGCTCTCGCCACCCATTCCCTCGTCCGCGAAGCCGCCGTCGTCCTGCGTGACGGCCCCGGCGGTCCTCGGTTGGTGGCCTATGTCTCGGGCAACGACGAAACGGCCCTGGACGCGGCCCGTCTCAAGCCCCATCTGCTCCAGCGCCTGCCCGAGTACATGGTGCCCTCGGCCTTCATTCACCTGCCCTCGCTGCCCCTGACTCCCAGCGGCAAGGTGGACCGCAAGGCCCTTCCCCTTCCCGAGGCCCCTGTATCCCACGGCCCCTCGTACGCCGCCCCACGCTCCCCCATCGAGGAGCGCCTCGCCTCCCTGTTCGCCACGGTCCTCGGCCTCGAGAAGGTCGGCATCCACGACGACTTCTTCGAGCTCGGTGGCCACTCCCTCCTCGCCACGCAGATCGTCGTTCGTGTCCGCACGGCGCTCGGCATCGAGCTGGCACTCCGGACCCTCT
Source organism: Myxococcus stipitatus (assembly GCF_021412625.1). The sequence continues at coordinate 1,018 of NZ_JAKCFI010000005.1, forward strand.
TCGAGTCGCCGACCGTGGCGTCGCTCGCCGCGCGGCTGGAGTCCTCTCGACAGGGGCCAGCGTCGGCCCTGGCACCACCGCCGCTGTCCCGCGTGGACCGCTCGAAGCCGCTCCCCTTGTCGTTCGCCCAGCAGCGCCTCTGGCTCCTCAGTCAGTTCGGCGCGGCGGCGAGTGCCTACAACCTCCCTCTGGCGCTGAAGCTGGAGGGGCACCTCGACCGCTTGGCGCTCCAGCGGGGCTTCGACGAGCTGGTGCGCCGCCACGAGGCGTTGCGCACCACCTTCGAGCTGCACGGTGAAGAACCGGTGCAGGTCATCCACCCCGCGCGAGCGCTCGCACTCCGCTTCGAGGATCTCTCCGCCCTGCCGGAGGCCACCGAGCGAGAGGCCGAGGCAGTCCGGCTCGTGCTGGAGGAGGCGCGACGTCCCTTCGACCTGGGCCGAGGTCCGGTGGCCCGGGCGCTCCTCGTGAAGGTGCGCGAGGTCGAGCACGTGCTCGTCTTCAACCTCCACCACATCATCTCGGACGGCTGGTCCAACGGGGTCCTCCTGCGGGAGATGGCCACGCTCTACTCGGCCTTCCGTGAGGGCAAGCCGTCGCAGCTGCCCGAGTTGTCCGTGCAGTACGCGGACTATTCCGTGTGGCAGCGAGGCTGGCTCCAGGGCGCGGTCATGGAGGCGCAGCTGGCCTACTGGCGTCGCGCGCTGGCCGATGCGCCTCCCCATCTGGAGCTTCCCACCGACCACCCGCGTCCCCCGCAACAGACCTTCGAGGGGGATGTGGTCCCGTTGCATCTCCCCCTCGCGCTCTCCGAGTCGCTGGAAGCCATGGGGCGCGGCGTGGGGGCCACGCCCTTCATGGTGCTGCTCGCGGCCCTCCAGTTCCTGCTGCACCGCTATTCGGGCCAGGAGGACATCCTCGTCGGCTCGCCCATCGCGGGGCGCACGACGACGGAGGTCGAGGGCCTCGTCGGCTACTTCGCGAACACGCTGGTCCTGCGGGCCCGGGTCCACGAGCAGGACACCTTCCGGGAGCTGCTGACCCGCGTTCGCGACACGACGCTCGGCGCCTACGAACACCAGGAGATGCCTTTCGAGAAGCTGGTCGAGGCCCTCCAGCCTGTCCGGGACCCGAGCCGTACACCGCTGTTCCAGGTCACCTTCGCCCTGCACAGCGAGCCCCTTCCCGATGTCTCCCTGCCGGGCCTCTCCCTGCATCCCCTCGAGCAAGGGCACGGCGCCGTTCGCTTCGACCTGGAGCTGCACCTCACTCGGCTGCCGGATGGCTTCAGGGGCGGTCTCAACTACGGCACCGCGCTGTTCTCGCGAGACACCATCGAGCGGATGTCCAGGCAGCTGGAGGGGTTGCTCGCGGAGGTCGTTCGCGCGCCCGACGCCCGTCTGTCCCAGGTCTCCCTCCTCCGACCGGAGGAGCGTCGCCGAATCCTCACTGACTGGAACGACACCGGTGTCACCCGGCCCCGACAGGCCCCGATCCACGCGCTGTTCGCCGAACAGGTGGCGCGCACGCCGGAGGCCATCGCCTTGTCGTCCTCGGCGGGGCGCATGACCTATGCGGAGCTGGCCGCCCGCGCCCACCGTCTCGCTCGGCACCTCCGCGAACGCGGCATCCGTCCAGGAAGCCGCGTGGGGCTGTTCCTGGAACGTTCGCCGGACCTCATCATCGGCATGCTGGGCATCCTCGAAGCGGGCGCGGCCTACGTCCCGCTCGACCCCAGCCATCCCCCAGAGCGCCTGGACTGGCTCACGCGAGAGGCCGGGGTCGCCCTCGTGGTGGCCCACCGCGACCTCGTCGACAAGCTGCCTCGAACGGGATGCGACCGGCTCCTCCTCGACGCGGAGTGGGACGTCATCGCGCGTCAGCCGTCGACCGCGCCAACCGTGGACGTCGGGGCCGATGACCTGGCCTACGTCATGTTCACCTCGGGAAGCACGGGCCACCCCAAGGGCGTGTGCGTGCCCCACCGGGGCGTGACGCGACTGGTGCGCGGCAGCACCTTCATGCGCATGGGTCCCCAGGAGGTCTTCCTCCAGCTCGCGCCCGCGGCGTTCGATGCCTCCACGCTCGAAATCTGGGGCGCGCTCCTCAACGGGGGACGTCTGGTCCTCGCGCCGCCAACGGCCTTGTCAATCGAGGCGTTGGGGACGCTCCTGGTCCGCGAGGGCATCACCGCGCTGTGGCTCACGGCGGCCCTGTTCGATCAGGTCGTCCAGCACCAGGGAGACGCGCTGGCGCGGGTTCGCCAGGTCCTCGCGGGAGGTGACGTGCTGTCCGTGCAGCGCGTGCGGGAGCATCTGGCCCGCCTGGGTCCGGACAACGTGCTCATCAACGGGTACGGCCCCACCGAGAACACGACGTTCTCCACCACGCACGTCATGCGGGCCGGAGAGTCGCCAGGACGCGCGGTACCCATCGGGCGCCCGGTGTCCAACTCCACGGCCTATGTCCTGGACGCGTCGCTCCGGCCCGTTCCCCCTGGGATGCCGGGCGAGCTGTACGTGGGTGGCGAGGGTCTGGCCTGGGGATACCTGAACCGCGCGGACCTGACCGCCGAGCGCTTCGTCCCGAACCCGTTCGCGACCACGCCTGGAGAGCGGCTCTACCGCACGGGAGACCGGGCGCGTTGGCGCTCCGATGGCGCGCTCGAGTTCCTGGGGCGCGTGGACTTCCAGGTGAAGATTCGCGGTTTCCGCATCGAGCCCGGAGAGGTCGAGGCGACGCTCCTGCGCATCGGCGGCGTGAGCGAAGCCGTCGTCGTCGCGAGGGAGGATGTCCCCGGCGACAGGCGGCTGGTCGCCTATGTCGTGGGAGCGAGGCCCGGCGCACTCGATGGCGCCGCGCTCGAGGCGGCGGTCCGACGCCAGCTCCCGGAGTACCTGGTGCCGTCCGCGTTCGTGGTGATGGAGGGCCTGCCCCTCACGTCCAACGGCAAGGTGGATCGCAAGGCCCTGCCCGTGCCCGAGCGCTCGGGCGCGAGCGACCAGTCCGTCGCGCCGCGCGACGAGATGGAGACCCGGCTCGCCGCCATCTGGGCCGAGGTGCTCCACGTGGACTCGGTGGGCGTCCATGACGACTTCTTCGCGCTGGGGGGCCACTCGTTGCTGGCGACCCAGGTCGTCTCACGGATTCGCGCCTCGCTGGGGGTGGAGCTGCCGCTGGGAGACTTCTTCGGGGCGTCCACGGTGGCGGAGCTGGCGAAGAAGCTGGCGACGGCCGGCAAGGCGAAGGTCTCTCCGGTGACGCGCGTGCCGAGGACCGCCGACCTGCCGCTGTCGTTCGCCCAGCAGCGCCTGTGGTTCGTGGACCAGCTCCAGCCGGGGTCCATCGTCTACAACAACCCCTTCCCGTTGCGGCTGCGCGGAACCCTGGATGAAGGGGTCCTCCGTCGGGCCTTCGAGGAGCTGGTGCGCCGCCACGAGTCGCTGCGCACCACGTTCGAGAACAAGGACGGACACCCCGTCCAGCGAATCCACGCCGCCAGCTTCATGCCCATGCCGCGGGTGGACCTGTCCCGCATCACCCAGGAGCCGGTGCGCAGGGCCGAGGCGCTGCGGCTGGTGAACGAGGAGGCGCGCAAGCCGTTCGACCTGGCGAAGGGGCCGTTGATTCGCACGCTGTTGCTGAAGCTCCAGCCGACGGAGCACATCCTCGTGTTCCACGTCCACCACATCGTCTCCGACGGGTGGTCCCTGGGCGTGTTCCTGCGCGAGCTGTCGACCCTCTATCGGGCCTTCCGCGAGGGGCGCCCCTCGCCGCTGCCGGAGCTGCCCATCCAGTACGCGGACTACGCGGTCTGGCAGCGCAACTGGCTCAGCGGGGAGACACTCGCCGCGGAGGTGGGCTGGTGGAAGCGGGCGCTGGCGGACGCATCGTTCGCGCTGGAGCTCCCGCTGGACAAGCCGCGCCCGCCGGTCTTCAACCACCAGGGGCGCGTGGTGGAGATGCGCCTGCCGAAGGCCCTCTCCGAATCCCTGGAGGCGCTGGCCCAGCGCGAGGGCGTGACGGCGTTCATGGTGCTGCTGTCCGCCTTCCACCTCCTGCTGCATCGCTACTCGGGACAGGAGGACATCCTCGTCGGCTCGCCCATCGCGAACCGGGACATCGCGGACACCGAGGGGTTGATCGGCTTCTTCGTCAACACGCTGGTCCTGCGCGCCCGGCTCCAGCCGCGGATGCGGTTCCGCGAGCTGCTGATGCAGGTCCGGGACAACACCCTGGGCGCGTACGAGCACCAAGGGGTCCCCTTCGAGAAGCTGGTCGAGGAGCTGCTGCCTCACCGCGACCCGAGCCGACCGCCGCTCTTCCAGGTGATGTTCAATCTCCAGAACGCGCCCTGGGAGCGGGCGGACCTGGGGGGGCTGACGCTGGAGGACGTGGAGATGGACGAGTCGCGGCTCGCGATGTTCGAGCTGACGCTCGACATGCAGCGCTTCGACGAGGGCTTCGCGGGTGTGCTCGCCTACAGCACGGACCTGTTCTCCCACGAGACGATGGTGCGCTTCGCGCGGCACTACGAACAGCTGCTGCGAGGCATCGTCGCCGATGTGGACGCGCGGCTGACGGACCTGTCCCTGACGTCGCACGAGGAGCGTCGACGCCTCCTCCAGGACGGAGCTGGAGCGCCCGCGACGGCGACGCCGTCCCTCCGAGCCCATGCGCTCATCGAGGCCCAGGTGGCGCGGACGCCAGACGCGGTGGCCATCGTGGACGGTGATGTGTCGGTCTCCTACCGGGACCTGGACGCGAGGGCCACGCGGCTGGCGTGGATGCTGCGGAACCTGGGGGTGGGGCTCGAGACGCGGGTCGCGATCTGCGTCGAGCGGTCCGCGGAGTTGCTGGTGGCGCTGCTGGGCGTGCTCAAGGCGGGAGCCGCCTACGTCCCGTTGGATCCAGAGTATCCGCCGGAGCGACTGGCCTTCATGTTGGAGGACAGTGGCGCGCGGGTGGTGGTGGCGCGTGGGCGGCTGCGCGAGAAGCTGGGCGGCGCGTCGGGCTGCCTGTGGCTCGATGTGGACTCGGTGCCCGAGTCGGGTGACGTGGCTCCGCTGTCGGTCGACATCCCGTCCGAGGCGGCGGCCTACGTCCTCTACACGTCTGGCTCGACGGGGCGCCCCAAGGGCGTCGTGGTGGAGCACCGCTCCCTGGTGAACTTCATCCGCGCCGCGTGGAAGGTGTACCCGGTGGAGCCCGGAGACCGGATGCTCCAGTTCGCCTCCATCAGCTGGGACACCAGCGCGGAGGAGATCTACCCGTGCCTCTCAAAGGGCGGGACGCTGGTGCTGCGCACGCCGGACATGCTGGACGCGCCAGACGTGTTCCTGGCCCGGTGCGAGGCGGCGGGAGTCACGCAGCTGAACCTCCCGACGGCCTTCTGGCACGAGGTGGTGGACGCCTTGGTGGCCGGCAAGGCGCGCCTGCCGCGCAAGCTCCAGTGGGTGGTGATGGGTGGAGAGCGCGCCGCGCCGGAGCGGGTCTCCGCCTGGCGGCGACTCACGGCGGTGCCGCTGGTGAACACCTACGGCCTCACCGAGGTGACGGCCGTCGCGACGTCGGTGGATCTGACGCTCGGAGCGGACGAGCCGGGGATGGAGGTGTCCATCGGTCGGCCGCTGTCCAACGTGCAGGTCCATGTGCTCGACGCCGCGGGGGTACCCGTGCCCCCGGGCCTCGTGGGGGAGCTGTACATCGGCGGCGAAGGGGTCGCGCGCGGCTACCAGGGCCGTCCGGAGCTGACGGCCGAGCGCTTCGTGCCCAGCCCCTTCGGCCAGGGAGAGCGGCTCTACCGCACGGGAGACAAGGCCCGCTGGCGGCCGGATGGGGGGCTGGAGTTCCTCGGTCGGGCGGACACGCAGGTGAAGGTGCGTGGCATCCGGATCGAGCTGGGCGAGGTCGAAGCCGCGCTCCGCACGCATCCGGAGGTTCGCGACGCGGTGGCGCTCGTGAGAGAGGTCGCTCCGGACGACAAGCGGCTGGTGGCCTATGTCGTGCCGGGCGGCATCCAGACCGCGGCGCTCCACGACCATCTCCTGCGGCGCCTGCCCCGCTACATGATGCCCTCGGCCTTCGTGTCGCTCTCCGCCCTGCCCTTGACGCCCAACGGCAAGGTGAACCGGGCGGCGCTCCCGACGCCGGACGCGGCGCTGCACGGGGTTACGCGCGAATACGAGGCGCCCGCGACGGAGGTGGAGCGGAAGCTGGCGGAGTTGTGGAGCGAGCTGTTGCGTGTGCCTCGGGTGGGCCGGCGGGACAGCTTCTTCGAGATGGGCGGCCACTCGCTGCTGGCCACGCAGTTGGTGGCGCGCGTCCGGACCGCGTTCGACGTGGAGCTGGGACTGCGCGCCTTCTTCGAGGCCCCCACGCTGGCCGGCCTCGCGGAGCGCATCGAGTCCTCGGACGTGGGCCGGACGCTGCCCGAGCTGACCCGTCCGCGAGGCGAAGGCCCCCCGCCGCTGTCGTTCGCGCAGCAGCGGCTTTGGTTCCTCGAGCAGCTCCAGCCGGGCACGGCGTTCTATCTCATGCCCGCCGCGCTCCAGGTGTCGGGGCCCCTGGAGCTGCCCCTGTTCCACCACGCGGTCGACGAGCTGGTGCGTCGGCACGAATCACTCCGCACGTCCTTCCGCGTGGAGCGCGGCGAACCGCATCAGGTCATCCATCCGGCGACGCCGGGCCTGCTGCGGGTGGTCGACCTGACCGGGCTCGCGGAGGAGCAGCGCCGGGCGGAGGTGACACGGCGCGCGGCGGAGGACGCCCGACTCCCGTTCGACCTGAGCACGGGGCCGCTGCTCCGCATGACGATGCTGGTGCTGGCGCCGACCGAGCACGTGCTGCTGCTCTGCATGCACCACACCATCAGCGACGGCTGGTCGCAGACCCTCCTCGTGCGTGAGCTGGCCGCGCTGTATACGGCCTTCCGTCGAGGACAGCCGTCCCCCCTTCCAGAACTGCCGGTCCAGTACGCCGACTACGCCCGCTGGCAGCGGGAGTGGCTGCGCGGCGACGTGCTCGCGGCGCAGCTCGACTGGTGGAAGGAGCGGCTGGAGGGGGCGTCAACGGCCCTGGAGCTGCTCACGGACCGGCCTCGTCCGGCGGTGCGTTCGTTCCGGGGCGCGACGGTGCCCGTCGTGCTGTCGGCCTCGCTCAGTCAGGCCCTGGAGGTCCTGGCCGCGCGTGAAGGCGCGACCCCCTTCATGGTGTTGCTCGCGGGGTTCCAGGCCCTGCTGCACCGAATGTCGGGACAGGAGGACCTGCTGGTCGGCACGCCCATCGCGGGCCGGCGCGACGCCCGGACGGAGGGCCTGATTGGCTTCTTCGTGAACACGCTCGTGCTGCGCTCCCGCGTCCATCCGACAGAGTCCTTCCGCGCCTTCCTGGCCCAGGCGAAGGACATGACGCTGGGGGCGTTCGAGCACCAGGACGTGCCGTTCGAGCGGCTGGTGGAAGCGCTCCAGCCCGAGCGGGACCTGAGCCGCACGCCGCTGTTCCAGGCGATCTTCGCGCTCCAGAACACCCCGGACGCGGAGGCCTCCCTGTCCGAGCTGACGTTCCGTGGACTGGAGGTGGAGAACACCGTCTCGCGCTTCGAGCTGGAGCTGTCGTTGGTGCGGACGGCGGAGGGCTACCAGGGCGCTCTGGTGTTCGACACGGAGCTGTTCGAGCGGTCGACCGCGGAGCGCTTCGTCACCCGCCTCCAACTCCTGCTGGAGGCCGCGATGGCTCAGCCCGACGTGCCGCTGACATCCCATCCACTGCTGACGCGAACAGAACGTCACGCGGTCCTGACGGACTGGAACCGGACGCATTCGCGTGGCCACCCCGTGGGGAACATCGCCCAGCACTTCTCCGCGCAGGCGCAGCGTGCGCCCGACGCGGTGGCCCTCGTGCTGGGCCGCGAGCGCATGACGTACGCGGAGCTCGATGAACGCTCGAGCCGGCTCGCGAACCACCTGCTCGCGCTGGGAGTGGGGCTCGAGGCGCGCGTGGGCGTGTGCATGCAGCGGAGCTTCGATCTGGTGGTGGGCCTGCTGGCCATCCTCAAGGTCGGCGCCGCCTACGTGCCGGTCGACCCGAGCCATCCCGCCTCCCGCCGCGCCTTCATCCTGGAGGATGCCCGCGTGTCGGTCATCCTCACGCAGGAGGCGTTGGCGGACTCGCTGTCGGCGGGGGCGCGACCTGTCGTGAGGGTCGACACGGACTGGGCGGTCATCGCCCGACGACCTCGCGACGTGCCGTACATCCACATCGACGCCGAGAACCTCGCGTACGTCACGTACACCTCGGGCTCCACCGGTCAGCCCAAGGGCGTGGAGATCGCCCACCGGGGCGTGCTGCGGTTGGTGCTCGACCCGGGCTTCGTCTACCTCGACTCGCGGGAGGTGCTCCTCCAGCTCTCGCCGCTCGCCTTCGACGCGTCCACGTTCGAGCTGTGGGGCGCGCTGCTCAACGGGGCGAGGTTGGTCCTCCATCCCCATGCGACGGTGGACCTGGACGAGCTGGCCGAGACACTCTCGCGACACCAGGTGACGGTGTTGTGGCTGACCGCGGCCTTGTTCGAGCAGGTGCAGCGGCACCGCCCCGATGCGCTCACGCCCATCCGGCAGGTGCTCGCGGGCGGCGACGTGCTGTCCGTGCCCAGCGTGCGTGAACGGCTGGCCACGGGGCGCCCGCTGGTGAATGGCTACGGGCCGACCGAGAACACCACCTTCACCACCACGCACCATCTCTCCGGCGAGGAGCACCTCGGCGTCACCGTGCCGATTGGTCAGCCCATCCACCACACCCAGGTCTACGTGCTGGACGACGCCCTGCGACCGGTGCCGGTGGGCATGGCGGGCGAGCTGTACGTCGCCGGCGCGGGGCTCGCCCGGGGCTACACGGGGCAGCCCGCGTTGACGGCGGAGCGCTTCGTGCCCAACCCCTTCGCCACGGCGCCGGGCGAGCGGCTCTACCGCACGGGGGATCGCGTCTACTGGCGCCCGGATGGGACGCTGATGTTCCTGGGGCGTCTCGACGCACAAGTGAAGCTGCGTGGCTTCCGCGTCGAACCGGCCGAGGTCGAGGCGGCGCTGCGCGCGTGCCCGCAGGTGAGCGAGGCGGTGGTCCTGGTGCACGAGGCGATGCCCGGGGACAAGCGGCTGGTCGCCTGGGTCACGCCCCGGCCGGGTCAGTCCATCGACGCGGGGGCGCTGCGTGGAGCGCTCCAGCAACACGTCCCCGAGTACATGGTGCCCTCGCACTTCGTGGTGCTGACCGCCCTGCCCCTGACTCCGAATGGCAAGGTGGACACGCGGGCGCTCCCCGCGCTCATGCTCGACGCGGGGACCTCCAGCTCATGGCTGGCGCCCAGGGACGTGCTCGAGCTGCGACTGGCGAGACTCTGGGAGGAGGTGCTGGGCGTGGAGAACGTGGGCGTGCGCTCCAGCTTCTTCGAACTGGGAGGCCATTCGTTGCTGGCGGTGCGCCTCATGGCCGAGGTCGGAGAACGGATGGGGCGGAAGCTGCCGCTCGCCACCCTCTTCCAATCCCCCACCATCGAGCAGCTCGCCGAGGTGCTGCGTCGCGAGGACCGGGGCGCGCCCTCGACCCTCGTCCGGTTCGGGCAGCACACACCGGACGGCAAGACGCCGTTCTTCTGCGTGCACCCGGTGGGTGGCAACGTCCTGTGCTACGCGGAGCTCGCGAGTCTGCTGGGGAAGGACCGGCCCTTCATCGGGCTGCAGGCGCGAGGCGTGGAGGATGAGGGAGCGCCTCGCACGAGCATCGAGGAGATGGCCTCGGCGTACGTGGAGGCCCTTCGCGAGGTCCAGCCTCGCGGGCCGTACCTGCTCGGTGGCTGGTCGCTCGGCGGGGTCGTCGCGTACGAGATGGCCCGGCAGCTCCGGGCGCGCGGCGACGAGGTGGCCCTGGTCGCGCTGTTCGACGCGTACGCGCCGGGACCGACCCGGGACGAGCCGACGCCCACGCGCCTGGACGAAGTGCTCCTGTTCGCGAGGGACCTGATGGGCGCGTCCCTGGCGACGCTGGAGCTCGACGTGACGACGCTCGCGAGCCTGTCCCCGGACGCCGTGCTGGAGCGGTTGCTCGAAGCGGGCCACGCGTCGGGGGCGCTGCCTCGGGGGACGGACCTCGCCAGGCTCCAGGCCCTGTTCCAGGTGTTCGCGGCCCACCACGCGGCGGTGCTTCGTTACACACCCCCGGTCCTGCGTGAGCGGGTGGTGCTGTTCGAGGCCAGCGAGTCCGAGGATGGAACGGCCGCGGACCGGGGCTGGGCCGCGCTGGTGGGCCCGCCCCTGGAGCGGCACGTGGTGCCAGGGGACCACTACTCCTTGCTGCGCGAACAGGGCGTCCGGATGCTGGCGGAGAGGCTGCGCGAGGCGATGAAGTCCAGCCCCTGAGTCCGACACGAGGTGGCTGCCGTCCGAGAGGCACAGGACGGTAGCCACCGAGGGAGGCGCTACCCGCTCGCCACCGCCACGCCGGCGGGCTCCGTCGTCGCCGCGGGCGTGACGAGCGACTTCTGCTCCCAGATGCGGCTCCTCCACCTCAGCCACATGGAGATGCCGCGCACCCATTCGTCGGCGGCGACGGCCAGCCACACCCCCGGCAATCCCAGGCCGAGCTCGAAGACCAGGAAGTAGCCCAGCGGCAGGCTCATGCACACCATGGACGCGAAGCCCATGTAGACGGTGAACGTGGCATCCCCCGCGGAGCGCAGCGCGTTCACCAGCACGAGGTTGAACGAGCGCCCCGACTCCAGCAGCAACCCCAGGACGAGGAGCTTCGCCGTGAGCTGGACGATGGCCCCGTCATGCGTGAACAGCCCCACCAGCGGCACGCGGACCAGGATGACGACCACGTCCACCACCACGGTGATCGCCACCGCCCACTTCAGGCTCTGGAAAGCCTGTCGGAAGGCGTCGTCGGGGCGGCGCGCGCCCACATGCCTTCCCACGATGATGGCCGTGCCCATGCCCACCGCGAGGCTGAACAGGAAGACGTACTGGGAGATGGCGTTCGCGTACTGCCGCGCGGCCAGCGCCGTCGAACCCAGGAACGTGACGTAGTACAGGAACACCGCCTGGCAGGACTGGTACGTGCCCTGCTCCAGCGCCGAGGGGACCCCCACCCGAAGGATCTTCCGGATGATGTCCGGGGAGAACGTCACGTAGTCGCGTGCACGCATCCGGACCTCCATCACCCGGTACAGCATCCACGCGAACACGACGAGCGCCACGCCACGGCTGACCACGGTGGAGATGGCGGCGCCCGCCACCTCCATCCTCGGGAACCCACCCCGGCCGAAGATGAGCAACGCGTTGCCCGCCACGTGCAGCACGTTCATCCCCAGGGCGATGAACATCGACTCCCGCGTGAAGCCGTAGGTGCGGATGAGCCCGGAGAAGACGTTGATGAGCGCCTGGATGAAGATGAAGCCACCGGCGATGCCCATGTACGTCCGCGCGTGCTCCAGCACGACGCCGTGCAGGTTCATCCGCTGCAACAGCGCGTCCCCGCCCAACAACAGCCCCGCGCTCACCACCAGCCCCAACATCAGGTTGAGGGTGATCGCCAGCGCGGAGATCCGCGAGGCCTCCTCCACGCGCCGCGCCCCCAGATACTGGGACACCACGACCGACGCCCCGTTGCTCACCACCTCCATGACCAGGATGCAGATGAACAGGAACTGATTGACGAAGCCCACTCCCGCCACGGCGTCGTCCGACACACCGCTGAGCATCAGCGTGTCCGCCGTGCCCATCATCATGAAGAGGAGAAGCTCGAGGAAGATCGGCCACGTCAGCCGGAACAACTTCAGCTGCGTGGGGCCCTGCATCGACAGATCTGACATGGTTCGCCGCGGTGACCGCGCGCTCGGACTAACAGGCGCCGCACTGCGTCGCCAGTCACATCCAGCTCGCCTGCCGCGCGCGGCGCTCCAGCCCGGATTGCTATGTGCCCCAAAGGAAAAGGCGACGCCGCGGGTGCGGGTCGCCTTCCGGGCTTCACGTCACGGCGTCGTGAAGGGGCCTACTTGAAGAACTCCCGGGTGCGATCCCTGGGGAGCACGTCGGTCGCGGCGGGAGCCACCTCGAACAGCCGCTCCGTCGAGCCCTTCACCAGGTTGCGCGAGGACGGCGACGCCTGGGTGCCCACGGTGGACGCCGGAGTGGACGTGGCGGTCGACGCGGAGGCGGCGTCGCTCGCGCGGCGGGCGGCCGAGCGGCGGCGGCGCCACAGGAAGTAGCCGACGGCGGCCACCGCGAGCACGCCCATGACGGCGTACTGGCCCTCCTTGAACTTGTCGATGAGCATGTCCAGCTCGCTGCCGAAGTGGAAGCCGAGCCAGACGAAGATGGGCGCCGACAACAGCGCCGCCAGCCCATCCCAGAAGATGAAGCGCCAGTAGGACATGCCCACCGAGCCCGCCGTGAAGTACGTCACCGCGCGGACGCCCGGCATGAAGCGCGCGATGCAGACGATCTTCTGCCCGTGCACCGTGAAGAGCTTCTCCACCCGCGCGCGCTTCTCCGGCGTGACGATGCGAGCGAAGAAGCCTCCGCCATTGCCCTGCTCCGCCCTCCCCAGCTTCCCGCCCAGCCGGCGGCCGGCCAGGAAGATGAGGCTGTCGCCCACGAGGATGCCGGCGAAGCCCACCGCCATCATCACCGGCAGGTTCGCGGCGCCCTTGTGCGCCAGGAAGCCGCCGAGGATCAGCGAGATGTCCTCCGGCAGCGGCACGCCCAGGCCACATGCCACGAGGATTCCAAACACCGTGAGATAGGCGATGAAGCCGTGTGCGTCGCCAAGCAGTTGGGTGAGAAGTTCTTGCACGCGTCGTCCCGTCCGTTCACTTCCGAAGGGCCGGGTCGGAACTCACCCGAGCCAGCCCATCCAGCGCCCAAGCATCAACCGGGCGCGAGCCCTCAAAACTCCGCGCGAGGTGCTTCAGCCCGAAGTACCCCTCGCGTCCGGCGGCCTCGTAGGCCCCCGCTGGAGCGCCCGTGGCCATCAGGGCCAGGGCGCGGCTCAGCAGGGCGACCCCATACTCGTCCACCGTCCCCTCGCCCGCCCCCCGGGCCCGCGCCTCCTTCAGCACCGCGGCGCCACCCGACCAGCGAGGCCCCAGTCGGCCCGCCAGCCTGGCGCCCAGCACGCCTCGGGACAGCTCGCGCACCACCGGCTCCACCTCGGGAGCGCGCGTCGCAGGCCCCACCACAATCACCCACCCCCGCCCCGTCTCCACCGGCCGGATGCTCCCCTCGGCTTCGAGCAGATTAACCACCAGGGTGGGGGCTGGCTCACCTTCTGGCAGGCCCAGAAGTCGGGCGGCCTGTTGGAAGGGGGGGTCGAGCCGTGGCAGCCAGGCGCGCTGCTCCGCTCGGTAGGTCGTCAGCGTCCGAGCGCGCAGCGCGGCCAGGGGCCAGTCGCGCTCGGCCCGCTCCAGCAGGGCCTCCAAGCCGTCGAGCCGTCGCGCGGCCCCCGACGCGGACGCGCCCCCGAGCACCCTCGCCAGGTACACCTCGATGGGCTCCGGGTGCGCGGCGAAGTAGGCCCGAGCCTCGTCGAGGACGCCGCGCGACGCTTCCTCCAGGGCCTCCCGGACGTGGGTGCGCGCCGGGCCGTGGCGATGGCGGGGGATGGGGTGTCGCTGCTCCACGGGGCCCGCGTCGTAGCCGGCGCGGTTCAGCAGCGCGAACAGCGTGAAGACGCGCGCATCCGCCCGGACCTCCTGGCCCCGGGACGTATAGACGCTGGCGAACCAGTCCTCCTCGCCGCCGACGCCGCGAATCCCTGGCGTCCCCGCTTCCGCGTGGGTCGACGCCAGGACCCCGGTCAGCAGGAGGGAGGCCAGGTGGGGGGCTCGCATACCGGGCCCCACGCTAGCACGGGGCCATTCAGGCCGCCGGTGCCTTTCCGATGAGGGTGCGAATCATGTCGCGGTTGTCCCGCGCCTTCTGGCCGAAGTAGCCCACGATTCCCATCAGCAGCTTCACGCAGGCCTGGGGCTTGGTGGCGAGCAGCTTCTGGAAGTCCGCGGCGCGGATCTCCAGCGCGGACACGTCCGTCACCGCGGTGGCGGTGCACAGCCGCTCCCCCTTCTGCACCAGCGCCAGCTCCCCCAGGGGTTCGCCGGTGCCCACCTCGCCCAGCGACACCTCTTCGCCGGACGGACTCTTCGCGCTCAACCGCACCGTGCCCTCGCCCACGATGATGAGCGAGTCGCCCGTCTTCCCCTCGGAGAACAGCGCCGTCCCCTTGGGGAACGCCCGAGGCACGGCGACTCCCGCGAAAATCTGGATGCCGGTGTCGGTGAAGCCCTTGAACAGCGGGCAGGCCTTGAGGGTGTTCGCAGGCACGAGAGCCATGGTGCGAGGGTCCTAACACGGGGCGCGAGGGCCCGCGAGTCAACGGCTGGCGCGGTACTCGTTGGCCAGCTCCACGTAGTGCCCGGCGGACATGAGGAGGAAGGCCTTCTCGTCGTCGGTGAGCGGGCGCTTCACCCGCCCCGGGGAGCCCATGACCATGGAGCCCGGCGGCACCTTCGTCCCGGGCGTCAGCAGCGTCCCGGCGCCGATGATGCAGTCGTCCCCCACCTCCACGCCGTCCAGGAGGATGGCGCCCATGCCCACCAGCACGCGGTTGCCCACGGTGCAGCCATGGAGCACCACGTGGTGGCCCACCGTCACGTCGTCACCGATGACGGTGCCGTAGCGCATGCTGGTGACGTGGATGAGGGAGAGGTCCTGGAGGTTGGTGCGCTTGCCCACCTGGATGGGATTCACGTCGCCGCGCAGCACCGTGTTGAACCAGATGGAGGAGCCCTCCCCCAGCTCCACGTCGCCCACCACCTGGGCGGAGTCCTCCACGAAGCAGCTCGGATGGATGCGGGGGGACACCCCGCCGAACGCTCTCAGGGCCATGGGCGCGACCTCGGACGTGGCGAGAGGCCTCAAGCCTCCGCGATGACGTGGAACGGCGAGACGGGCGGAGCCACCGGCAGCGGCTCCACCGTCGGCAGCTGGAGCACCTCCACCTGCTTGCCCGCGAGCTGGTTGGGCGTGGAGCGCTCCACCTTCACCTTGACGAAGGAGCCGGTGGGCGCGTCGCCGTCGAAGTTGACGGTGCGGTTCTCCGGCGTGCGGCCGAAGCGCTTGGTGGCGTCGTAGCGCGAGTGGCCCTCCACCAGCACCTCGACCTCCGCGCCGACCAGCGCCGCCGTCGTCTCCGCGCTGATGCGCCGCTGCACCTTCTGCAGCCGCTCCAGCCGGGCGATCTTCACCTCGTGCTCCACGGGGCCCCAGTCCTTCTCGCGCAGCGCCGCGCCCGTCTTCGGGCGGGGGCTGTAGATGAAGGAGAACTGGTTGTCGTAGCGGACCTGCTCGGTCAGCTTCAGCGTCAGCTCGAAGTCCTCCTCGGTCTCCCCGGGGAAGCCCACGATGATGTCGGTGGTGACGGCGATGCCCGGCCGCGCCGCGCGCAGCTTCGCGAGCCGCTCCAGGTACTGCTCCACCGTGTAGTCGCGGCGCATCATCTTCAGGATGCGGTCGCTGCCGCACTGCACGGGCAGGTGGAAGTGCGGGGCGATCTTCGGCTGGACGCGGAAGGCCTCGATGAGCTCGTCGGACAGGTCGTGCGGGTGGCTGGTGGTGAAGCGCACGCGCTCGATGCCGGGGACCTCCGCGGTGCGCAGCAGCAGCTGCGCGAAGGAGATGCCGCCCAGGTACGAGTTGACGTTCTGCCCGATGAGCGTCACCTCGCGCACGCCCACCTTCGCCAGCCCGTCCACCTCCTGGAGCACGTCCGGGAAGGCGCGGCTCACCTCGCGGCCACGGGTGTGCGGGACGATGCAGAACGAGCAGACGTTGTCGCAGCCCTTCATCACCGTGACGAACTCGGTGACCTTGCCACGGGACGTCTCCGGGTCCGCGCGCGGGAAGACGTACTCCTCGGAGTCCACGAAGGCCGTCTCGACGACGCGCTCGCGCTCCGCGTGCACGCGGCCGATGATGTCCGGCAGCCGGGCGATGTTGTCCGGGCCGAACACGAAGTCCAGGTACGGCACCTTCTTCAGGAGCTTGTCCTTCTCCTGCTGCGCCACGCACCCGCCCACTCCGAGGATGGCGCCCCGGCTGGCCTTCACCGGCTTGTAGCGCCCGAGCGCCGACAGCATCTTGTCCTCGGCCTTCTCGCGGATGGAGCAGGTGTTGAGGATGATGAGGTCCGCGTTCTCCGGCACCGGGGTCGGCTCGTAGGACATCTTCGCCAGCACCTCGCTCATGCGGAGCGAGTCGTTGACGTTCATCTGACAGCCGAAGGTGTGGATGAAGTAGCGCTTCATGGGGATTCTCTGAGCAAGAACGTGCCCTTATGCGATGCCCCGGACCGGAAATCAACCGGACCGGCGACCGCTCACCCCTGACTGAGCAGGCGCGTCATCCGGGTATGCAGGTCCACGAGGAGCGCCTCCCGCTCGCGCAGGAGCGCCAGGGCGGCCTCGCCATAGCGCCGGCCCAGGGCCTCCGTCTCCCGCTCCTGGTTGAACAGCTCCCCCCGGATGCGCTGGCGCAGCTCCTCCGCGTCCTCTCCGGCGGCCGTCTTCAGCTGCTCCAGCTTGTCCTGGAGCTTCCGGGCCGTCCACCGGCGCCCTCCGAAGGCGCGCAGCATGGCGGTCCCCTGCTCCACCGTCTTGAGGTCCAGGCCGGAGGCCGCCTGGGCCTTCTGGTGGGCGACGGCCAGGGGCTCGCGCTCCGCGCCGGCGTGGGCCAGGAAGGCTTCCTGGTAGCGCACCAGGGCGTCGAGCATCGCGCCGTCCAGGGCCGGAGCGGCCATGCGGAGGGTGCGGTCATCCGCCGCGCCGAAGTCCATACCGGACTCGGAGTTGCGGACGTCCTGGAAGCCGTGGTCGTCGAAGAGCGAGGGGGCCATGAGGGTCTCCGTTTCGTGGGCGGATGTGTAACAGGGCCGGCGCGTGGGGTGTAGCGCGCGTGCCCGGCGGGATGCCCCCCGGCAAGAAGTCTTGCAGTTCCGACGAATCGCCCGGTCCTTCACAGTCCCATCACTTCACGTGACGCGCCGATCCACGGCGCCAAGGGGGCGGGAATGACGAAGAGCGTTCGACGCGGGTGGCTTGCGCTGGGGGCGGCCCTGCTCTGCGGGGGGCTGGGGCTCCCCCTGGCGGGGTGTGAGGACGGGGAGCTCTCCCTGCCACCCCCGGCCTGGGGATACGCGGACCTGCACGCCCATCCCGCCAGCCACATGAGCTTCGGCGCGGCGGCGGACGGGACGGACGGGCTGTTCCACGGCAGGCCCGGGGGCTCGCTCGCGGAGGGCCGGCGAGACCTGCTGGCCGACCTGCCCGCCTGCGACGGCAACATGCACGGCGGCGAGGCCGACCCCGTCACCCACAAGACGCACGAGGACCTCATCAAGAAGCTGAACACCATCACCGGGCTGCCCCACGGGGTCTCCGGCGGCGGGCAGTACGACGCGTGGCCGCACTCGCAGAGCCTGATGCACGAACAGATGCACGTGACGGCCATCCACCGGGCCTACCAGGGAGGACTGCGCCTCATGGTGGCGAGCGTCACCGGCAACCAGATGATCGGCGACCGGCTGTGGCGGGGAGACCACGACGCGCCGTCGAGCGGGCTCGAGTTCGACTCCGCCGCGCGCCAGCTCGACTTCATCAAGGGCTTCGCGTCGAAGAACCAGGACTGGATGCAGGTCGTCACCTCGCCGTTGGAGGCGCGCCAGGCCATCAAGAACGGGAAGCTGGCCGTGGTGCTCGGCGTGGAGATGGACTCGCTCGACTCCACCCAGCTCCACGCGCTCTCCGTGCGCTACGGCGTGCGGACGGTCATCCCCATCCACCTCGCGAACAACCCGTCGTTCGGCGGGACGGCGGCCTACGAGGACCTCTTCAACGCGAACAACCACTTCCTCAATGGCGAGTACCTCTCCGTCGAGGGGGACGCGAACCTCTCCTTCCGCCTGGGCCGGCCCAACTACCTGGCGGGAGGCCCCTTCGGCGCCGTCATCCCCACGCCGGTGTCCGTCGACACCACCTGCGAGCTCGGGTACTCGCCGTGCCCGGAGCTCCCCGGCCATCGCTTCATCGCCTGGCAACAGGGCATGAAGAACACCCTCGGCGTCAACAAGCACGAGCTGCGCCGGCTCCTGAAGCGCGGCCTCATCCTCGACGTGGTCCACATGGGGGAGAAGGCCACCGGAGAGACGCTCGACTTCGTCGAGTCCTTCGACTACCCGGTCATGTACTCGCACGGCGGCATCCGTCAGGCGGGCAGTCCGGCCGGCAGCGAGCGCGCCCTGCTGTCCACCCATGCGGAGCGCATCGCCGCGAGCGGCGGCGTCCTCGGGCTCGGGACGGAGGGGGACACCCAGCCCCGGCAACTCGTGCTGCCCGCCCAGGGGCATCGCTTCGAGGGCTCCTCGACGCGGTTCGAGCTGAACCTGGAGCAGCCGGTGGCCGACCGCGTGGAGGTCGCCGTGGCGACGGGAGGCAACGGCCTGCTGGCGACCACCCAGACCTTCGCGAGGCTGGAGCTATTGGGGCGCTCGCCCATCGAGGTGCCGCTCAACGACGGCGAGGCCTGGGCCCCGGGGAGCACGCACACCGTCACCGTCCCCCTGCCCACCACGGTGGCCGCCACGGACGTGCTCGCGGTCCGCCTGCGCGTGGCGGGCGGCGCGGACGCCTTCTGGACGGTCTCCGGCCTGGGCCTCACCGCCATCAGCCCTCGGGGCGTCCGCCGCACGGTGGCGGTCGCCGTGCCGAACCCGACGGCGGGCTTCGTCGCGGAGCTGTCCCCCACCCGCACGGCGTTCACCCTGCGCGCGCGGATGGCCCCGGAGACCCCGGTGGCGCGTGCCATCGTCCGCATCTGGACCGGGCCGGGCGGCAACGGGCGGCTGGCCTCGGGTTCCTTCGCCACCGGCAGCCTGCTGCTCGTCGAGAGCGACGGGCGGCGCCGCGCGGGGCTGGACCAGAACCTCAACGCCGGCGCGACCTGGGAGTCGGGGACCCAGGTCGAGCGGACCTTCACCCTCCCGGAGGGGACGCGCCTGGCGAACGTGGGCCAGTTCCTCCTGCGGTTCGTGCCGGGCCCGTCCTCGGAATGGGCGGTGAGCCGGGTGAGCGTCGCCGTGGAGACATCAAGCGGCGACAGCCAGCCGGTGGCGGAATTCCGCGCGTCGGAGGCCCGCGTCTTCAAGTCGGAAGACAACGAGCTGTCCCTCGCGCTCCAGCCGCCCCGCGTCGTCCCGCACGACGCCGTGGCCGCCGCGCTGCGGCTGAACCTCGACATCAAGGACGAGATGGACAGCACGGGGCGGGACATCAACGCCACCGTGCGCACGGTGAGCGGCACGACGGTGGTCCAGAGCATCAACTTCGCGAGCCGGCTGCGCAACGACGGCCTCACCCGGGTGATGGTCCTCCTGCCGGCGGGGACGCGCGTCGCCGACCTCGATCGGCTGACCATCGACTCGGCGGGCACGGATTCGTGGGACTTCGCGGGGGTGACGGTCGACGTGCTCTCGGACCCGGTGGTGACGTGGACGGAGGGCTACACGCGCACGCTGCGGGCCATGGGCAACCGGGGCGTCGCGCTGGGGACGGACATCAACGGCATGGCGCCCCAGGTGCCCTTCACGCGCGTGGACGTCCCCGAGCGCATCGACGTCGCCGCCTCGCGCGCCCCCGAGTCGCTGCGCGCCACGACCCCTACGCTGGACACCAGCCGCTTGGGCGACACGGTGTTCCGCTTCGAGGACCGGGGGCTGGCCCACTTCGGGATGCTGCCGGACTTTCTCCAGGCCGTCGCCACGCAGCCCACGGGCGACGAGGCCCTCACCGGCCTGTTCCGCTCCGCGGAGGACTTCCTCGTGATGTGGGACAAGGTCCTGGTGTCCAAGTCGAATGTCACGGGCAACCCCGACCGGACGCGCGTGCGCCGCTTCCGCGTGACGGTGGGCACCGGCGGCGACGACCTGCGCTGCGACAGCAACGCGGAGGCCTTCGTGGCGCTCGCGGATGGCAACGAGGTGAAGGTGGCGCTCGGCAACAGCTTCGCCAACTACACGAGCGTGACGCGGGAGTTCGAGCTGCCCGCGGAGCACGAGCTGCACGAGGTCCGGTGGTTCGGCGTGCGGGGGCTCTTGAGCAATGGCGACCTGAGGCCCTGTGCGGGCGCCAGCCCCGACAACTGGAACGTGGAGAGCGCCCGGCTGGAGTTCCTCGACCCGAGCGGAAGCTGGGAGACCTTCATGTTCCGCCGGGGGCATCCGCTCAAGCGCATGGACCACGCCGCGGGCAACCAGGAATGGAAGGACCTGCTGTGAGGAGGCAGTCTCAACCCCGGTCCGGCTGTCGCTTGCGGAGGATCTGCTGGAGCAGCTGCCGCGAGATGCCGAGCACCTTCGCCGCGCCACGGATGCTCCCGGTGGAGCGAGCCATCGCCTCGTCGACGAGCGTGTCGCGCACATAGGCCTCGAGCTCGTGCAGCGGACGGTCCCCCACCTGGGCACGCAGGTGGGGGGTGAGCTCGGGGGCCGAGGACAGGGTCCGCGTCCAGACCTGCTCCAACTCCTCGAGTTGGAGGGGCTTGGAGAGGAAGGCCCGCACCCCCGCCTCGGCCAGGCGGAAGGCCTGCTGGGGGGAGGCCGAGCCGCTGATGGCGATGACGCGGGGGGGCGGACTCAGGGCCCGGATGGCGTCGAGCAGGTCGAGCCCCTCGCCATCCGGGAGGGCCACGTCGAGGAGGACGACGTCGGGAGGGTCGACTTCGAGCACGGCGCGCGCGGAGGCGAGGTCGGCGGCCCACGAAACACGCGGGACGCGAGGGCCGAGCGTGTCCTCCAACGTCCGGGCCAGCCGTTCCGAGTCCTCGACGATGAGCAGGTGCTGGACGGGCGACATCACATGTTACGATAACATGCGTGTTGCGCGCCCCGGAGCCGGTGCCACCGGAGGTCCTGGCCAGGAAGGTCCTCCATCAGGCGGCGAACGACGGCGAGGCGGTGGTGAGCCTCGTGAGGGGGCTGTTCTGCTCGCTCGTCCTGGTGCGCTTCCTCACCATCGACCAGGGCCCGGCGCCGGGAGGGACCGGCCGGGCGCTGTTCGAAGTCTCCCTGCTCTGCGCCGCCATCGCGGGCTCCTTCGTCGCGCTGCTGGCCGCGCGGCGGGGACGCTTCGGCACGGGAGGGCTCGTGGCCTCCATCCTGGGTGACGCGCTGATCTGCTTCGGCTCGCTGCTCTCCACGGTGCTGTGGCCCACGAACCACTACATGGGCATCCTGCGGTCCCCCGACCCCGCGGCCTTCATCGTGGTCGTCTCCATCAGCGCGCTGCGGCTCACGCCCGGGGCGGCCTGGGTCGGGACGGTGGCGAACCTGGGGCTGCTCGTCGCGCTCGTGGAGGTAGACCAGCGGCTGAATGGCTTTCCGGGGATGACGAGTCCGACCCACCTGGGAATGCTGCTGCTCTTCGTCGGTGGCGCCGGCGCGGTCGCCTCGGTGACGTGCGCCATCGGCCGCCGAATCGTCCTCCAGGCCGGCGAGGAGAGCGGGCGCGTGGCCCATGCCCGGTGGCGCTTCGGCGCCCTGCTCCGGGAGCACCACGACGTCCGGACGCTGCTGTCCGCGGCCACGCTCCGCGCGGGGTTGCTGGGACGGGAGGTCGCGTCCGAGGCCGCGAAGGGGCATGCCCGGGCGCTCTCGAGCGATCTCGTCGAATTGGCGGGGCTCCTGGACCACGTGAAGGTCCAGGCCTTCGGGGAGCTGATGGTGTTGGATGCCTCGACGCCGGTGGCGGTGGCGCCCGTCCTGCGCCGCTGCGTGGAGGGGCTGGCCCCGCGCTTTCCGGACCGCCGCTTCGAGCTGGGCGCGCGCGGCGACGACGTCCTGGTCCGGATGCAGGGCGGCGAGCGCGGCTTGATGCACGTGATCTCCAACCTCCTCACCAATGCCTGCGAGGGAGACGGCACTCGCGGCGCGGAGCGCATCCAGGTGGAGGTGTCGAAGACCGGGCAGGATGGCCAGGTGCGCCTCACCTTCACGGACGATGGCCCGGGCTTCGAGCCCGGCGTCCTGGAGGACGGTCGTCCACGAGGACAGAGCACGAAGTCCCAGGGGAACGGGCTGGGGCTGCTCCTCGTCACCG
Organism: Myxococcus stipitatus; assembly: GCF_021412625.1. Next base: position 23,216 of record NZ_JAKCFI010000005.1, read on the forward strand.
CGCTGGTGGAGGCCAGCGGGGGACGCCTGCGCGCCAGCAACCCGGGCGGAGGTGGCGCGCGCGTGGAGGTCTGCCTGCCCCTGGCGCGCTGAGCGCCACGTGCTAGGCCGGAACGAGCTGGTCGGCGATGCGGGCCAGGTCGGAGACGGACGACACCACCACGGCCTGGTGGCAGTGCTTCTCGTAGGTGAGCATCTCGCTGTCGCCGATGCCCCAGTTGCCGCGCTCCTCGGGGCAGATCCACAGCACGCGCTTCGCCTTGCGGCGCAGGTCCTTGAGCGCCCAGACGTTGTTGGCGTTGTAGTTGTTGCGCCCGTCGCCAATCACCATGACGGTGGTGCGGCGGGTGATGCTGCCCAGGTGGTCGCGCGTGAAGTCCGCGAGCGCCCGGCCATAGTTGGAGTTCGCGCTCAACGACACCGTCTTGCCGGCGGTGGCGATGTCGATGGCCTCGTCCACGTCGAGGTCCTTGAAGTACTGCGTCACCTCGCCCACGTCGGACACGAAGACGAACGAGCGCACACGCACGAACAGCGACTGCATCGTGTGCATGAACAGCAGCATCATCCGCGACGCGTTGCGCACGGAGTCGGACACGTCGCACAGCACCACCAGCTCTGGACGCTCCGGCCTGCGCGCGCGGAACTGCGGCACCATGGGCACCCCACCCCACGTCATGTTGCGACGCAGCGTCCGGCGGACGTTGAGCGCCCCCTTGCGATGCGAGCGCTGGCGGCGGATGAGGCGGCTGCGCAGCTTCTCCGCGAGCGTCCGCACGGCGGCCTCCATCTGGTCCACCTCCGCCTGCGTCAGCAGGTGCAGCGGCTTGTCCGCCACGGTGTCCGTGCGGCGGCGGATGCGGGCCTCGGCCTGCCGCTTCACCTCCTGGCGCGACGCCTCCTCGATCTTCCGCATGGCCGCGGCGACGTGGCGCGAGACGATCTCCACGCCCTCGGGCGCCAGGCCGCGCGCGCGCAGCTCGTCCTCCAGCGACTTCATGTCGGAGCGGGCCTGGTCGATGCCCGCCGCCGCGAGCATGCGCCGGGAGAAGAAGCCGGTCTGGAGCGGGCTCTCCATGCGGGACAGGTCGAGCTGGAGCGACGCCATCCGGAAGATCTGCGCGAGCCGCGCCCGGTCTCCCTCCAGCACCGCCTGCGCCAGCGGGGACATCTCCGGCAACAGCAGGTTCATCTGGTAGAGGACCATCTTCAGCATGTCCCCCTCCAGGTAGCCCTCCTCCTGGAGCTGCGCGGCCAGGGACTTGTCGATGGCCTCGAACGTGGCCGCCGCGCCGGAGAAGAAGAAGTCGAAGGCGCGGTTGAACGTGTCCACGTCCAGCTCGCGCTTCACCAGCGTGGTGCGCAGCACCGCGCGGAACAGCCCCCGGTCCGCGAGCCCCACCTCGGCCGCCGCCCTGAGCGCGTCCTGCACCTCGGAGGTGCTCACCCGGACGCCGTTCTGCCGCAGGACCTCCGCGAACTCGACGATGCGCGCGTCCATCAGCCCCTCCCCGCGCCGGTGGCCGCCGGCCGCTCGAACGACATGACCGCCTCCACGTGGTGCGTCTGCGGGAACATGTCCACCACCTGGAGCGCCAGCGGCCGGTACCCCGCCTCGACCAGCCCCGCCGCGTCGCGCGCCAGCGAGGCCGGATCGCACGCCACGTACACCACCCGCCGGATGCCCAGCGCCCCCATCCACTTCGCCAGCCCCGGCGCCCCCGCGCGCGGAGGGTCCACCAGGCACACGTCGAAGCGGCGCCCCTCGGACACCAGCCCGTCGCACACCTTGCGCGCGTCGCCCTGGACGAAGCGCACGTTGGAGACGCCGCCCTCGCGCGCGCTGCGCTGCGCCAGCTCCACGCCCACGGGCGACGACTCCACCCCCAGGACCGACGCGGCCCCCGCCGCCAGGGGGAACGTGAAGTTGCCGTTGCCCGAATACAGCTCCAGCACCGAATCCTCGTCCCGCGCGCCCAGCTCGTAGATGGCGGAGGCGACGAGGCCCACGTTGGCCTCCGCGTGCGCCTGGGCGAAGGCGTCCGGACGCAGGTACATGGGCACCTCGGGACGCAGCGGCGAGAACGAGCGCAGCGCCGGCTTGCCCACCGCCCGCACCGAGCCCTCCTTGGGGACCAGCACCGCGCCCGCCAGTCGCAGCGCGCGCACCGCACCCTCGGCGGCCTCCACGTGCTTGCCCGTGACCGGGCCCGTCAGCGTCACCGCGAACGCCGCCTGCTCGCCCTCGGCCAGGAGGAGCACCTCCTCCATGTCCCTGGCGAGCGGCTTGAGCAGCGGGGCCAGCTTCCCGGGCAGCGACGCCAACACGGGCGTGAGCGCGCCACAGGCGGAGACGAGGATGCGCTCGTGGCTGCGCCGTCCGAAATAGCCCAGCAGCCCCTTGCCAGCGGGGTGCAGCACGGCGCGGCGGCGGTAGCCCCAATCCCGGGGCGCCACGAGCAGCGGGCGGACGGCGAAGTCCTCGCGCTTCAGGTGTCCCAGGTGCTCGAGGGTGGAGAGGACGATCTCCTGCTTCGCGGACCGCTGGGCGGACTCGGCCAGCCCCAGCCAGTCGCAGCCGCCGCATTCGCCCGCCACCGGGCATGGCGCCTCGCGGCGCTCCGGCCCCGGCGAGACGACCTGCCGCAAGAGCCCCCGCAGGACACGCCCCTGGGCCTCCAGGTGGACACGCACCGTGTCGCCCGGGAAGGCGCCAGGGACGAAGACGGTGCGCCCCTCCCACGAGGCCACGCCCTCGCCGAGCTGGCCGAGGCGTTCGATGGTCAGGGAGACGGGCAGTTCAGGTAGGGGCAGCATGCAGGCGCTCATCCCGCGGCGCCCGAGGGCCGCCGCGCTTACTTCCGGGTCGCGTCCGGGGGGAGCTGCTGGCGAAGCCGCTCCACGAACTCCCCGATGCGCGACCGCTTGTCGTCATCAACGTCCACGAACGCCACGGCCATCCCCGGGGACTGCGAGGACGGGGTTCCCGGCGCGTTGGTGCGCGTCACCCGCCCCTTCAGCTCCACCGGGAAGTGTGCCCCGGGCAACGTCACCAGCAGCTTCACCCAGGTGTCCACCGGCAGCGGCTTGTCGGTGTTGATGTAGAGGCCGCCCTGGGACAGGTTGACGGCCCAGTCCGTCACGAAGCCCGCCACGCTGCGGTACGCCACCGGAAGCTCGTACTCGACGCGGGGCGCCCGTGGATCGGTGGTCTTGTCGGCCGTTTCGCTCATGTGTGAAGGGCTCCGCCGGGGATACCGCTCCCCCGGCGGCGCACCTTAGCCCCACACGCTCAGACTTTCATCTCGCGCACGTCCGGGGCGACCTTCAGCTTCGGCTCGGTGAGCTTCTGGACCAGCTCCACCGTCATGCCCGGGGCCAGCTCGCGCAGGACGAGCCCCTCCGGCGTCACGTCGATGAAGGCGTGGTCGGAGACGATGTGGTGCACGCACTTGATGCCGGTCAGCGGCAGCGAGCACTTCTTGAGGATCTTCGGCTGGCCTTCCTTGTTGGCGTGCTCCATGGCCACGTAGATGCGCTTGGCGCCCACCGCCAGGTCCATGGCGCCACCCATCCCCTTCACCATCTTCCCGGGGATCATCCAGTTGGCCAGGTCGCCCTCCTCGCTCACCTCCATGGCGCCCAGCACGGCCATGTCGATGTGGCCCCCGCGGATCATTCCGAACGACAGGGCCGAGTCGAAGAACGACGCGCCCTTCACCGTCGTCACCGTCTCCTTGCCCGCGTTGATGAGGTCGGGGTCCTCCTGCCCCGCGATGGGGTACGGGCCGATGCCCAACAGGCCGTTCTCCGACTGGAGCACCACCTCCACGCCCTCCGGGAGGTAGTTGGGGACCAGCGTGGGGATGCCGATGCCCAGGTTCACGTAGAAGCCGTCCCGCAGCTCCTGGGCGATGCGCTTGGCGATCTGTTCACGAGTCAGTGGCATGGGAGCCTCAGGCCTGCTTGCGGACGGTGCGCCGCTCGATCCACTTCTGGAGGTTCTTCGCCTGGACGATGCGCTTCACGAAGATGCTCGGGATGTGCACCTGGTCCGGGTCGATCTCCCCGGGCTGCACGATCTCCTCCGCCTCGACGATGGTGACCTTGGCCGCCATGCACATCATCGGGGAGAAGTTGCGCGCGGTCTTGTTGAACACCAGGTTGCCCCAGGTGTCCGCCTTCTGCGCGTGGATGATGGCGAAGTCCGCCTTCAGCGGCGTCTCCAGGACGTGGAGCCTGCCGTCGATGACGCGCGTCTCCTTGCCCTCCGCCACCTGCGTACCCGCGCCCGTCGGCGTGAAGAACCCGCCGATGCCGCAGCCGCCCGCGCGGATGCGCTCGGCCAGGGTGCCCTGCGGGTTGAGCTCCACCTCCAGCTCGCCAGAGAGGAACTGCCGCTCGAACTCCTTGTTCTCCCCCACGTAGCTGGACACCATCTTCTTCACCTGCTTGTTCTGGAGCAGGATGCCGAGCCCGAGCTCGGTGGTGCCGCAGTTGTTGGAGATGATGGTGAGGTTCTTCACGCCCTTGCGGTGAAGCGCCTCGATCAGGTTCTCCGGATTGCCGCACAGCCCGAAGCCGCCGCTCATCAGCGTGCAGCCATCCGGGATGTCGGCGACCGCCTCGTCCGCGCTCGCGTAGACCTTGTTCATTCGCCCTCCCGATAACGCAAGCGGGGTGAAGGCCCGTCTCCCGGCCCCCACCCCGCCCCTCTCCCCATGGGGAGAGGGAGTGTCTACCGCTCCACCATCAGCGCGATGCCCTCACCGCCGCCGATGCACAGCGACGCCACGCCGCGCTTCTTGCCCAGGTCCTTCATCGTCTGCAGCAGCGTCACCAGCACGCGAGCGCCGGACGCGCCGATGGGGTGCCCCAGCACCACGCCGCCGCCGCGCACGTTCACCTTGGACGGGTCCAGGTTGAGGATGCGGTTGTTGGCGATGGACACCACCGCGAACGCCTCGTTGATCTCCCACAGGTCCACGTCCGCCGCCGCCACGCCCTTCTTCTTCAGCAGCGTGTTGATGGCGTCCGCGGGCGCGATGGTGAACTCCACCGGCTTGCGCGCCGCCTGCGCGTACCCGGTGATGCGGCCCAGGATGGTGCGGCCCTCGGCCTGCGCCTTCTCCTCGCTCATCAGCACCAGCGCCGCGGCGCCGTCGTTGATGGAGGACGCGTTGGCCGCCGTCACCGTGCCGTCCTTCTTGAACACCGGCTTGAGGCCCGGGATCTTCTCCGGCTTCGCGTTCTTGGGACCCTCGTCCTCCGACACCGTCACGGCCTCGTCCGGCTTCTTGCCGGGGACCTGCACCGGGACGATCTCCGCCGCGAACAGCCCGTCCTTCTGAGACTGGATGGCGCGCCGGGTGGACTCCAGCGCGAACTCGTCCTGCTGCGCGCGGCTGATGCCCTGCGACGTGGCGCACTCCTCGGCGCAGTTGCCCATGTGGACGTTGCCGTACACGTCCCAGAGGCCGTCGAGGATCATCGCGTCCTTGAACTCCACGTTGCCCATGCGCGCGCCGCCGCGCATCGTGTGGCTGACGTAGGGCGCGTTGCTCATGGACTCCATGCCGCCCACGACCACGACGTCCGCCTCGCCCAGGGCGATGGCCTGCGCGCCCGCGATGACGGCCTTGAGGCCGGAGCCACAGACCTTGTTCAGCGTGGTGGCGGGGACCGTCTCCGGCAGGCCCGCGAACAGGGTGGCCTGGCGAGCGGGCGCCTGGCCGACACCCGCCTGGAGCACGTTGCCCATGATGACCTCCTGGACCGTCTCCGGCTTCACACCCGCGCGCTCCAGCGCCGCCTTGATCGCCACCGCGCCGAGCTGCGGGGCCGTCAGCTTGGAGAGCGCCCCCTGGAAGGCGCCGATGGGAGTACGGGCCGCGCCCACGATGACGACGTCACGAGCCATGAAAACTGCCTCCTCTTGAGGATGTGCGGATGAGCTTCGATAACAGCGGCGGTCGCCCTTATCACCGGGCGTTCCTCGGAGTTCAAGCGTCCTCGCTCGGCGCCCGGACGAGAGCGTCCACTGCGCGCGACGCGCTGCGACAGCCGCCGTAATCCCCCGAAGTCACTCACTCCCGAGCGCCCCACGTCCACCATCCGACCGGTCGGGCACCTGAACGGCGCATCATGTTCATATTTGACCTCGAAGTACAAAACCGGCTATCAGCCCGGGGCATGGCACGACCGAGGAAGTTCGAGGCGGACGACGCCGTGCGCCGGGCGATGGAGGTCTTCTGGGAGAGGGGCTACGCGGCGGCGACGCCCCAGGAGCTGGGCGAGCGGATGGGGCTGGGGCGCGGCAGCCTCTACAACGCGTTCGAGAGCAAGCAGCACCTCTTCGAGCGCGCGCTCCGGCACTACCACGCGCACGAAGCCCCCAAGCTGCTCGCGCTCTTGCGCCCACCCGGCTCCATCAAGGAACGGCTGCGGGCGCTGTTCCTCGCGGTTATCCAGGCGGACGTCGGGGACCCGGCGCGCCGGGGCTGCCTGGCCATCAACACCGCCATCGAACTGGCCGGGCGCGACGCCGCCGCGGCCCGACTCGCCTCCGAGATGTTCGCGCGCACCGAACAGCACTTCCTGGAGCTCGTCGAGGAGGGCCAGCGCACCGGCGAGGTCGACGCCTCGCGCGACGCGCGGGCCCTGGCGAGCCTGCTCCTCAACCACCTCACCGGCCTCCGCGTGCTCGGAAAGACGGCGGAGGACACCACCCGCCTCACCCGTATCGTCGATGAACTCCTGAGGATCCTCTGACCATGGCCCCCTTCCGTCCCCTCCTCCCGTCGCTGCTCCTGCTCTCCCTCGGCGGCGCCTGCGCGCACCACGCCGAGCCCTCCGCCGACGCCGCCCAAGCCCCCCAGGAGCGCCCGGCGTCCATCCGCCTCTACACGCTCGACTGCGGCCGCATCGACGTCCACGACATGGGCTTCTTCGCGGACGGCAGCCACCCCAACGGCCAGCGCGGGACGATGTCCGTCCCCTGCTTCGTCATCCAGCACCCCCAGGGCGTGCTCCTCTGGGACACGGGGCTGGATGACGCCATCTCGAAGTCCCCGGAGGGCGTGGTGGACCCGGTGGGGCCGCGCTTCTTCGTCCACGCCACGCTCCAGGCGCAGCTGGCGCGGCTGGAGCTGTCGACCTCGAACATCCGCTACGTGGGCTTCTCCCACCTGCACGCGGACCACGCCGGCAACGCCAACGCGTTCTTCGCGTCCACCTGGCTCGTCCAGCGCAAGGAGCTGGAGTGGGCCACCGCCACGCCCGCGCCGCTGGGCGTGGACCCCACCAGGTTCTCCGCGTGGCGCCAGGCGAAGGTGGAGCTGCTCGACGGCGACCGGGACGTCTTCGGCGACGGCACCGTGCGCATCCTCTCCACGCCCGGCCACACGCCCGGCCACCAGTCGCTCCAGGTGACGCTCGCGAAGACAGGGACGCTGGTCCTCTCCGGAGACCTCTGCCACCTGCGTGAGAACTGGGAGCACGACGGGGTGCCCGGCTTCAACACCAGCCGCCAGGAGACGCTGACCTCCATGGCGCGCGTCCGGTCGCTGGTGAAGGACACCCACGGGCGCTTCGTCATCCAGCACGTGCCGGAGGACTTCGCGTCGCTGCCGGAGTTCCCCGCGTACCTGGAGTAGCCGCTGGCTGAAACGGCAACGGCCGGGCCCCCTTTCGGGAACCCGGCCGTCACGCCGTGAGGCAGCCGACTCGAAGGACTACTTCTTCGTCAGCTTGCCCATCACGTCGCCGAGGCGCGCCTTGGAGCCTTCCGCCTGCTTGCGGAGGTACTCGCGGTAGTCGTCGCCCTCGCCGATGAGCGCCTTCATCGACAGCGCCACCTTCCGGTCCGGGGTGTTGATGTCGATGATCTTGACCTCGACCTCCTGGCCCTCCTGCACCACGTCACGCGGGTTCTCGACACGCTCCTCCTTCAGCTCGGAGACGTGGACGAGGCCCTCGATGCCCGGCTCGATCTCCACGAACGCGCCGAAGTCGGTGACCTTGGTGACCTTGCCCTTCACGCGGCTGCCCACCGGGACGCGCTCGGACAGCGTCTCCCAGGGGTCCGGCTGCAGCTGCTTGATGCCCAGGCTGAAGCGCTCGTTCTCGACGTCGATGTTGAGGACCACCGCCTCGACCTCGTCGCCCTTCTTGAACATCTCGCCCGGGTGCTTGATGCGCTGGGTCCAGGAGATGTCGGACACGTGCACCAGGCCGTCCACGCCCTCCTCGACACCGACGAACACGCCGAAGTCGGTGACGTTGCGGATCTGGCCCTTGATGACGGAGCCGATCGGGTACTTGTCCTCGAGCAGCGTCCAGGGGTTCTGCTCGATCTGCTTCATGCCCAGCGCGATGCGCTTGGCCTTCGGATCGATGTCCAGGACGACGGCCTCCACCTCCTGGCCGACCTCCAGGATCTTCGACGGGTGCTTGAGGCGCTTGGTCCAGGACATCTCGGACACGTGCACCAGACCCTCGACGCCCTGCTCGATCTCGATGAACGCGCCGTAGTCGGTGATGCTGACGACCTTGCCGCGCACGCGGGTGCCGACCGGGTACTTCTCGTCGGCGCGGTGCCACGGGTCCTCCTGGATCTGCTTCAGGCCCAGGCTGACGCGCTCCTGCGTCGGGTCGAACTTGAGGACGACGACGCGGACCTCGTCACCCACGTTGAACATCTCGCTGGGGTGACCGATGCGGCCCCACGACATGTCCGTGATGTGCAGCAGGCCGTCGATGCCGCCCAGGTCGATGAACGCACCGTAGTCGGTGAGGTTCTTGACCACGCCCTTGAGGACCGCACCCTCCTTGAGGTTCTTGAGGGTCTCCTTCTTCATCTCCTCGCGCTGCTTCTCGAGGAGCACGCGGCGGCTCAGGACGATGTTGCCGCGCTTCTTGTTGAACTTGATGACCTTGAACTCGAATTCCTTCGAGATGTACTGGTCGAGGTTGCGCACAGGGCGGATATCGACCTGCGAGCCGGGGAGGAACGCCTTCACGCCGATGTCGACGGAGAGGCCACCCTTCACGCGGCCCACGATGGTGCCCTTGACGATCTCGTCGCGCTCGCAGGCGGCGCTGATCTCGTCCCAGATGCGCATCTTGTCGGCCTTCTCCTTGGAGAGGACGACCATGCCGGTATCGTTCTCACGGCTCTCGAGGAGGACCTCGACCGGGTCGCCCGCCTTGACGGAGACCTCGCCGCGGGGATTGGTGAACTCGGAGATCGGGACCTGGCCCTCGGACTTGTAGCCGATGTCGACGATCGCGTAGTCCTTGGTCACCTGGACGACGGTGCCCTTGACGATCTCCCCTTCCTTCAGGATGCCGTCGCCACCGCGCTCCTTGAGCGACTCCTCGAACATCGCCGCGAAGTTCTCTTCACCGGCGTCGGTCTCGACCTGCTGGTTCACATTCTGCTGCATGGAGTTGGAAGTCCTTTGAAACGGTACAGCTGCCCCCTGATTCGGAATGGACGCGTTCTCCTGCGGGGAGCAACCGGAGGCCGCGGGTGTCCCCACCTCGGGGACATTGAACTGTTGAGTGAAGCCGCGCACCCTAGACACCGGTTATTCCGATAGTCAAGCAAGGGCGTGCCCCATGTGGTGATCGGTGGATGCCCTACCCCGTCCGTGTCAAGGCGTCCCGAAGCAATCCGCTCGCCGTGAAGCCTGGCCACCGGCCGCTGCGTGAGCCCGTCCGTCCCTCCCGGGAGGACCGCCTCGACCTCGAAGCCGCCCTCCGGACCACCGCGTTGGTGCGTGTGCGGGATGTGGCGGCGAAAATCCACGAAAATGCGACGCCCGCCCGCCGGAGCCGTTCCGGACGTGGGTCGAGGCCCACGATCCCTGGGGTCGGCGTGAGTCATGGGGGAGGTGCGCCCGGGGGGGTGGACTGTTCCCGCACGCCGTCGGCCGTGGGCCTCAGCCCTTCCTCTTCCGCGGCTGTCCGCCTGGTCGCCCGGAGTGCGGGGAATCACGGATAGGCGTAGAGTCGCCCGCTCGCCGTCCCCCACCGTTCCCCGGGATGACGTCCCGGGTCTCCCCAGGAACCTCTCGATGAGACGTTGGAGCCTCGCGCCCGTGGCCATGCTGCTGGCCCTCCTCGGAGCCAGTCCGGAGGGCGCCCGAGCGAGCGGCCCGGACCGGGGGACGCTGCGGCTGCCCTCGTCGCGGGAGCTGGAGGTGCTCGTCGTGGAGGGCGCGGCCAGCGGGAGCGGCGCGCACACCCTGGGGTGGCTCTACTACGACGAGCTGGTGACCCGCGGGTATGTCGACGTGCGAGACCCCGCGGACCCGGCGGATGACGTGCTGGTGGACGCCGATGGGAACGGGGTGGCGGACTTCCACGACGACCTCTTCAACCTGAACCCGGAGCGCCCCTATGTGGGCGAGGGCTCCCGGTGTCTGCCGGAGCAGACCTTCTTCCACACGCTCCCGGACGGGCGGGTGGCGCGCTTCCGGGCGCCGGAGCTGCTGACCGGGGCGTGCGCGCAGGGCCCGGATTACGAGCCCGGTGTGGGCCCCCGGCGCTGGCCCGTGGGGGACTGGAGCCTGCCGTCGCACCCGGGAGGCGCCGTGGTGGGACGGACGCCGAGCGCTGAGCCCGGTCTGCTGGTGGGCCCCGGGGCCTCGTCGGTGGAGCGCTTCAGCGACCGTGGCCTGTTCCCGCGTGTCCCGAACCTGCTGGAGCCCGCGGATCCACTCAATGGCGGCCAGGGGCTCGGGCACCTCGTGGCGCCGCGCGCGGTCGATGGACAGGGACGGTTGCTCCCCGGGAGCGACCCGACCGTGGATTCGGGCGAGGCGGGGCGCCGGCTGCGCCTGGGGCGGATCGACGCGAACCGCGAGGTGGTCTTCTTCCTCGTCGCCCAGGGGACGCAGCGCCCTGGCATGTCGGCGGACGCGTGCCTCGTCCCCTACCGCGGCCCGTCGGGCTGGATGGAGTGCTCGCTGTGGGCGCACGGGGACACGCAGGTCTACTTCTCGAAGACGCTGCTCAACCTGGACCTGCACCAGTTGCCGGATGAGCGGCTCGCGACGAAGAACCTGGGGACGGAGTGGCTGAGCGCCGCGGGGTACCGCCGGCTGGGCTCGGCGGCGTATGGCGGCATCGTGGTCGAGCAGACGGTCCAGGAGGTGCGGAGCCAGGGGGAGCGCAGCCCTCACGTCATCCTCCGCTCGCCGCGCTCCCGTCCGGATGTCGTGCTGCTGGGCTTCGAGGACAGCAGCGCGGGCGGGGATCGCTCCTTCAACGACGCCGTCTTCCTCATCGAGGGCCTGGGCCCGGCCGCCACCCTCGTCACCATCGAGACGGATCCCAATCCCAGTCAGCCGGGGGCCTTCGTCAAGGTCACGGTGCGGGTCACCACGCCCGAGGGCGCCCCCGTCAGCGATGGAGACATCTCCGTCTACATCGACGGCGTGTTCCAGGCCTCGCTGTCCCTCGCATCCGATGGGACCGCCAGCATCTCCTTCACACTGCGGGCGGGCACCCACGTCATCACCGCAGAGTACAGCGGCGTCGAGGGCAAGTACGAACCCGGCGTCTCCGACGACTACTACCAGGAGGTCGGAAGCAGCGATGGCGGGAGTGGTGACGGGGGAAGCTCGGACTCGGGTGTCGACGCGGGCTCGCCCGATGGCGGGCGCCCCGACTCCGGCACGGGGGATGGAGGAAGCGATGCGGGCACTGACGCCGGCTCGCCCGACGGAGGGCGCCCGGACTCCGGGACCGTGGACGGTGGCTTCGATGGAGGGAGCGACGCCGGCACCGCGGACGCTGGCATCGATGGAGGAACCGATGCAGGCACTCCGGACGGAGGTAGTCCCGATGGAGGCAAGCCCGACGCGGGCCCTGTCGATGCGGGAACGAGCGATGGTGGCTCCGATGCCGGGACTGGCGACGCGGGGAGCACGGACGCGGGCACGAGCGATGCCGGGACAGGTGATGCGGGCACCGTGGATGGTGGCTCCGGTGACGCGGGCAGCACGGATGCGGGCACCGTGGATGGTGGCTCCGGTGACGCGGGCAGCACGGATGCCGGGACGGACGGTGGTGTCCCCGGCGGCGATGCTGGCAGCGCGGATGGCGGCGCTGGCGAGAACGACGGTGGTGTCCCCGGAGCCGATGCTGGCAGCGACGACGCGGGCAGTGACGCGGGAGCCTCCGACGGAGGCGAGGACCCCGACGCGGGCAGCCCCGATGCCGGCACACAGGGCGACGCGGGCGTGGACTCCCCCGATGATGAACCAGGGCTCCCCCGTGATTTGACGGTGACGGGCTGGGGCTGTGCGGCGAGTGATCCGAACGGGATTCCGCTCGGGTGGCTGGGCGCGAGCCTGGGGCTCATGTTGCGCTTGTGGCGCCGGCGCTCAGGCGGCTGAACCGGCTCGCTCCCGGAGGAGCCGTGCGACTCCTCCGGACAAGCCCTCGGAATAGGGAGGGCTCCCCGGCACAACGGTGGCCCACGAGGCTTCGCACGAGACGGTCCGCGCGGAGCCGGAGGATGCGCGCGCCGAAGGCGCAACGGCGGCCCACGGCCTCGCCTAAGGCGTCTTCCAGTCCCCGTAGCAGCCCACGAGTCCGCAGTTCGGACACCGGCCCGCGACATAGAACCAGCGGCTGTCCGTGGTCCCCGCGTAGAAGGACACCCCCGTGAGCAGCTCGAACACCGCGCCGCCACAAGGGCACTCGCACCTCAGCGGAGCCGCCTGGTCGAGGAACTCCTCGCAGTCCCCGAGGGCCACCACGAGAGAGCACCGGGGGCAACGCTGCGCCCCCACGCCCTCGACATCATCGATGAGCAATTCGAGGACCTCGGCGCCGCACTCGCACAGCAGGGCCTCCATGCGGTCAACGGCATAGGGCCCCTCCGCGCTGAATCGCTCGAGGAACGGGCGGAGGTCCACCCGGGAGTCGCCGTGGAAGTACTCGCCCTTCCTCGTCAGCGCCATCGCTCCACGTCCCTTCTCCCCGAGCGGCGCCGTCGCCTGGAGGCGCCCTTCAGCCCAGCAGCCGGAAGCTCTCGCGGGCGATGACCATGCGCTGCACCTCGCTGGTGCCCTCGTAGATGGTCTGCACGCGGGCGTCGCGGAAGTACCGCTCCACCGGGAACTCGTCGATGTAGCCGTAGCCGCCGTGCAGTTGGACGGCCTTGTCGCAGACGCGGTTGCTCGTCTCGCTGGCGAACAGCTTCGCCATGGACGCCTCGCGGCTGAAGGGCTGCTTCAGGTCCTTCAGGTGCGCCGCGCGCAGCGTCAGCAGCTCGGCCGCGTCGATCTGCGTGCGCATGTCCGCGATCATGAACCGGGGGCCCTGGAAGTCGCCGATGGCCTGGCCGAACGCCTTGCGGTCCTTCACGTAGCTGACCGTGGCCTCCAGCGCCGCGCGGGCCACGCCACACGCCTGGGACGCGATGCCGATACGACCGCCGTCCAGCGCGACCATCGCCAGCCGGAAGCCCTGCCCCTCCGCGCCCAGCAGGTTCTCCGCCGGAATCACGCAGTCCTCGAACGTCAGCGCGACCGTGTTCGAGGAGCGCAGGCCCATCTTGTCCTCGTGGCGGCCCACGATGAGGCCCGGCGTCCCGCCCTCGACGATGAAGCAGGACAGGCCCTTGTTGCCGGTGGGCGCCGTGCGCGCCCAGACCACCATGACGCCCGCGTGGGCGCCGGAGGTGATCCACTGCTTGCTGCCGTTGAGGACCCACGAGTCCCCCCGGCGAACAGCCGTCGTGCGCAGCGCGCCCGGGTCCGAACCCGCGTGCGGCTCCGACAGCGCGAATGAACCCGCCACCGCCTCGCCGGAGGTCAGCCGCGTCACGTACTTCTCGCGCTGGGCCTCCGTGCCGAAGGCGTTGATGAGCTCGGCGCACATGTTGGTGACGGCCATGGCCACCGACGTGGACGCGTCCGCCGCCGCCATCTCCATCATCGCCAGCGAGTACGAGACGGCGCCCGCCTCGGAGCCGCCGTACTTCGACGGGATGTTGACCCCCAGCAGCCCCAGCTCCCCCAGCGCCTTGAACAGCTCCGTGGGGAAGCGCTCCTGGCGATCCAGCTCGCGAGCCAGCGGCGCCACGCGCTCGCGGGCGAACTTGCGGGCCGTCTCACGGATCAGCGTCTGCGTCTCGGTCAGCTCGAGGTTCACGGCGGTCGTCCTACTCGATGGCCTTGAGGTTGAACGGATACTCGATGGGGTGGTCGGCGCCGTCCGGAGGCTTGGGGAAGGACATGGACGACAGCACCGCCACCACGCAGTCGTGCAGCCCGGCGTCCTTCAGGGTGCTGCCCTTCTTCAGGACCTTGGCGCCCTTGACCAGCCCGTTGGCGTCGATGGTGAAGGTGGTCATGAGCCGCCCCTCCACCTTCTTGTCCTTCTCCGCCATGTGGTCCTCGTAGCACTCCTGGATGCGCCCCTGGTTGTAGAGAACCACCTCGCGGATGGAGTCCGGGGTGAAGGGCATGCGGGCGACATCCGGCGCGTCGCTCTTCGCGGGCGCCGGAGCCGTGGGCGCGGGCTTCCCGCCAGCGGGCTTCTTCGCGGGAGTTCCCTGCGCGAACGCCGCCGCCGACGCCAGGAGCAACATGGGAAGCAACGCCTTCTTCATGGCCTACTCCTTCAGAACGTTGGCCGAGATGACGATGCGCTGGATCTCGCTCGTCCCCTCGTAGATCTCGGTGATGCGCGCGTCGCGCACGTGGCGCTCGACGTCCATCTCCTTGCTGTAGCCCATGCCGCCGTGGATCTGCAGCGCCTTGTGGGCCACGCGGTTGGCCATCTCGCTGGCGTACAGCTTGGCCATCGCGCTCTCCGCGCTGTGGCGCACGCCCTTGTCCTTGAGGAGCGCCGCGCGCCAGACCAGCAGGCGGGCCGCGTCGATCTCCGTGGCCATGTCGGCGATCATGAACTGGATGGCCTGGTGCTCGCGGATGGGCTTGCCGAAGGACTTGCGCTCGCCCGAGTAGCGCACCGCCTCCTCGTACGCCGCGCGCGCGATGCCCAGCGCCTGCGCCGCGATGCCGATGCGACCACCGTCCAGCGTGGACATGGCGACCTTGAAGCCCTCGCCCTCCTTGCCGAGCAGGTTCTTGGCCGGCACCCGCATGTCCTCGAAGAACATGGAGCAGGACCAGGCGGCGCTGATGCCCATCTTCTTGTCGGGCTCCGCGCGGGTGAAGCCCGGCGTGTTGGTGGGGACCAGGAACGCGGTGATGCCGCGGTGGCCCGCCGCCTTGTCCGTCATCGTGAACAGCACGATGGCGTCGGCCTTGGGGCCGTTGGTGATCCAGTTCTTCGAGCCGTTGATGATGTACTCGTCACCCCGGCGGACCGCGACGGTGGCCTGGGCCGCGGCGTCGCTGCCGGCCTCCGGCTCCGTCAGGCCGAAACACCCGAGCTTCTGCCCGCTCGCGAACGGCGTGAGGAACTCCTCCTTCTGGGCCTCGGTGCCGAACTTCATCACCGGATCGCAGTAGAGCGAATTGTTCACGCTCGCGATGACGCCCGTGGACGCACAGCCCCGGCTGAGCTCCTCGATGGCAATCGCATAGCAGACGTTGTCCAGCCCCGCGCCGCCGTACTGCTCCGGCACGGCCACGCCCAACAGCGACAGCTCGGCGAGCTGCCTCACCGCGTCGGTGGGCCACGTGTGGTGCTCATCCCACTTGCGGGCGTTGGGGGTCAGCTCCTTGGCGGCGAACTCGCGGACCATCCGCTGGATCTCGCGCTGGACGTCATTCAGCTCGAAGTTCATGAGGGCTCCATATTACGGGGGGTGCTCCCTGGGAATAGCGAAGGCGCCCACCGCCGCTTCAACAACGCCGACTTCCCGTTCAATGAGACGGCTGGTCGACGGCATCCCCGGAATTCCGGGCCGTTCCCTGAAACATGTTCAACGGGACGGCGATGTCGAAGGAGACGTCCAGGCGGGCCCCCTCTCCTGTCCATGTCCGGCGCAGGACCACGGAGGCCGTCCACGGCACGGTGTCCCGGTGGCGCTCGATGAAGTCGAAGCTCGCGCCCATGCCCACCAGGCCGCCCGAGCCGTCGCGCCCCCACAGCCCCGCTCCCTCGACGAGCGCCCCCAGCCGCCAGGTGTCGGGGAACACATACAGGCGGGCGCCTCCCAGCATGCGGAACGCGGAAGGCGACAATCGGAGCTGGGGTTCGACGAAGGGGGATAGGACGAGCGTGGGGCCGGGGACGTCCCACGCGGGGAGCGCCCAGGGGTGCACGGGCCAGGAGAGGACCCAGTGCTCTCGCGAGCGCGGGCCCCACTCGTAGCGCACGTCCGGGACGAGCGGCTCCAGGAAGCAGCCGGTGTAGATGCACAGCGCCCGCTTCCAGGAGACGAGCGCGGGGGCGCGCTCCTCCAGGGCCTCCTGCGCGGGCGTGGAGGCGCGGGCTGGCGTCGCGGCCAGGAGGACCGAGATGAGGCTCCCGACCGCGAGCGCCCGCGTCACGTCACTTGCCGGTGAAGACGGCGGGACGCTTCTCCAGGAACGCCTTCATGCCCTCGCGCTGGTCGTCCGAACCGAACAGCGCGGCGAAGCCCTGGCGCTCCAGCTCGTTGGCGGCGCGCAGGTCCTGGTCCGCGCCGAACTCGATGACGCGCTTGGCCTGGGAGATGGCCAGCGGGCCGTTCTTGAGGATCTTCCCGGCCACGCCCTTGCAGTGCGCGAGCAGGTCGGCGGCGGGGACGACCTCGAGCACCAGGCCGATCTCCTTCGCCTTCGCCGCGTCGATGCGGCCACCGGTGAAGACCAGCTCCTTGGCGCGCGCGCGCCCCACCAGCCGGGTGAGCCGCTGGGTGCCGCCGAACCCCGGGATGACGCCCAGGCCGACCTCGGGGAGGCCGAGCTGCGCCTTCTCCGACGCGTAGATGAAGTCGCAGGCCAGGGCCAGCTCGCAGCCACCGCCGAGCGCGAAGCCGTTCACCGCGGCGATGGTCGGGATGGGCAGCGCCTCCAGCATGGCGAAGACGCGGTGGCCGAGGGCGGCGAACTCGCGCGCCTGGGACGCGGGCAGCGACGCCATCTCCGCGATGTCGGCGCCGGCGACGAAGGCCTTCTCGCCCCCGCCGGTGATGATGAGCGCGCGGGTGTCCGCGCCCAGGGACTGCACGGCCGCCTCCAGCTCCTGCAGCGTCTTGCTGTTGAGGGCGTTGAGCGCCTTGGGACGGTCGATGGTGAGGAGCGCGATGGCGCCCTCGTGCTCCAGACGGATGTTCTCGTAGGCCATGTGCGAGGCTCCTGGGGACTCAGTACTTGTAGAAGCCGCGACCGCTCTTCTTGCCGAACCAGCCGGCGTCCACGTACTGGCGCAGCAACGGACACGGGCGGTACTTGGGGTCGCCCAGGCCCTTGTGCAGGACCTCGGCGATGTAGAGCACGGTGTCCAGGCCGATGAAGTCCGCCAGCTGCAGCGGGCCCATGGGCTGGTTGGTGCCCAGCTTCATCGCGGTGTCGATGTCCTCCGCGCTGCCCAGGCCCTCCATCAGGGCGTAGCAGGCCTCGTTCAGCATGGGGATGAGGATGCGGTTGACGATGAAGCCCGGGTAGTCCTTGGAGACGACCGTCGTCTTGCCCATGCGCTCGGAGAGCGCGCGCGTGGTGGCGTAGGTCTCCTCGGAGGTGGCCGCGCCGCGGATGAGCTCCACCAACTGCATCACCGGCACCGGGTTCATGAAGTGCATCCCGATGACGGACTCGGGGCGCTTCGTGGACGCGGCGATGCGGGTGATGGGAATGGACGAGGTGTTGGTGGCGAGGATGCCGCCCGGCCGGACGACGGCGTCCAGGTCCTGGAAGATGCGGCGCTTGAGGTCCTCGTTCTCCGTCACCGCCTCGATGGCGAAGTCGACGTCCTTGGCCTCGGTGACGTTCGTCAGCGTGGAGAGGTTGGCCTCGGCGGCCTGCTGCTTCGCCGCGTCCAGCTTGCCCTTCTCCACCAGCTTCTTCAGGCCCGCGCGGATGCGGTCCGCGCCCTTGGCGAGGCCCTCCTTGGACACGTCCGCGAGCGTGACGCGCAGGCCCGCCTGCAACGCCACCTGCGCGATCCCCGCGCCCATCTGCCCGGCCCCGACGACGACGATGTGCTCCGTAGCCATGGTCCTCTCAACCCTCTCGGTCGGAATGTGAATGCGTGGGGCGGCCTTAGCCCACGCCTCCGAGACGGTCAACGAGTCGCCGGGGGCAACTGGAGCTGTCGGACGATGTACCGCTCCTCCCCCACCGTCAGGGGCTCCTCGAGGCGCACGCGGGGTTCACGGTCCGCGAGCTTCACGAAGATCAGCGCGCGGAAGGAGCCCTCCGGCAGGTCCACCTTGAAGGTCAGCTCCGGGGGCGCCCCGTGCGAGAAGAAGCGCTCCTCGCGCTTGAGCACCGTGCCCTCCGCGTCGACCACCTGGAGGTCGAGCGCCCGGGCGGCCTCCCAGCCGGGGCCGGTGGGCTGGAGCACCAGCTCGCGCTCCGGCGTGCCCGTCACCTGCCAGAGCCACAGGCCCACGGCGACGAGGACGAGCAGCGGCAGCCGCTTCGCCAGGGGCGAGGAGCGCCAGCCCTTCCGTTCGGAAGTGGACACGCCCTAGTCCTTCTTGCGGCGGGAGCCGGGGCGCCGGGCGTTCAGCTCGGAGATGACCACGCGGGCCGCGGGGGCTGCCTGGCGCTTCTCCTTGGCGCGGGGCTCGGCGGCCTCGGCGTCGTCGGAGACGAGCGGCTCCGCCTTGTCCGGGGGGACGAGGCGCACCTGGGCCTTGATCTCCAGCGTCATGCCGGAGATGAGCTTGAGGAACTCGTCGCGCAGCTTCTCGGACTGGAGGAAGCGGCGAAGCTCCTCGGTGATGGCGCCGGTGACCTCGTCCTTGGTCTTCTCCGCCTGGGAGAGGATGAAGCCGAGGGCTTCCTTGGGCAGCTTGAGCTGCCCGGCGAGGTTGCGGATGCCCTCCTCCGTCATGAAGAGGGCGCCCAGGCCCGCCACGGCCATGCGGCGGACGAACTCCGGCACGAAGCCCGCGGGACCGGAACGTCCTTCACGGCCCTGCCGCTCGTCGTCGAGCAGCGGGTCGGGCGGGAAGTCGTCGTTGCCGGCCGGGGCCATGAAGTCTCTCCTTGGGTGTCAGCGAGCCTGTACCACGGGAAGGGGGATTCCCTTCGCGCCCTGGGCCGAGACGCGGCCGGCGACGTTGCGAGCGACCTCCAGGAAGGCCTTGGCCTCCGGGCTGTCCTTGTGCCCCACCACCACCGGCACGCCCGAGTCTCCCGACACACGCACCTTCAAGTCCAGCGGAACCTCTCCGAGGAACGGGATGCCGAACATCTCCGCCGCCTTGCGACCGCCGCCGTGGTTGAAGATGGGCGTGACGTGCGAGCAGTTGGGGCAGACGAACTGGGACATGTTCTCCACGATGCCCAGCACGGGGATGTGCACCTTGTCGAACATCTGCTTGGCGCGGACCACGTCGGCCAGCGCCACGTCCTGCGGCGTCGTCACCAGCACCGCACCGGCGGCGCGGATGGACTGGGACAGAGAGAGGGCCACGTCACCGGTGCCGGGGGGCAGGTCGAGGACGAGGTAGTCCAGCTCGCCCCAGTTCACGTCGCGCACCAGCTGCATGAGGGCGCCGTGGAGCATGGGGCCGCGCCAGATGAGGGCCTGGTCGGCTTCGACGAGGAAGCCGATGGACATGACCTTGATGCCGTGGGCCACGAGCGGGTCGAGCGACTTGCCGTCGGGGCTGACGGGCTTCTTGTCGGCCAGGCCCGTCATGAGGGGGACGGAGGGGCCGTAGAAGTCGGCGTCGAGCAGGCCCACCTTGGCGCCGTGCTGGGCCAGCGCGGTGGCCAGGTTGAGGGCGACGGTGCTCTTGCCCACCCCGCCCTTTCCGGCGCCCACGAGGATGATGTTCTTCACCTTGGGCAGCAGTCCCCCCGTCGGCATGGCGCCTCCAGCGGCGCGCACCTGCGCGCCCCACTCGATGTCGAAGGACTTCAGGCCGGGGACGGCCTTGAGGGCGGCCTCCGCGTCCGCCTGGATCTTCCCCTTCATGGGGCAGGCGGGCGTGGTGAGCTCGATCTTGAGCTTCGCGGTGTCTCCGCTCACGCGGACGTCCTTCACCATCCCCGCCTTCACCAGATCCACGTGGAGCTCGGGGTCCATCACCTTCGACATCGCCGCGAGGACGTCGGCCTCGGAAACGCTCATCGGAACACCTGAAACCTTTTGGAAAACGGGCGCTTGGGGGCGCCCCCAGCGGGCGCGGAATCTGCCAGCACGCGGGGGCCTGTCAACGACGTTTAACGCCCCGTGGGAGCAGGCGCACCCTCCCGGCGCCCCCAGGGGCAGGCGGATGTCGGCGGGCTGAAGCCCCCTATCAGCGGGACTGGGGCTATTCGAGGGCGGCCACGCGGTATTCGCCGTCCTCGAGGACCAGGCGCACGGCGCGCTCGTCGCCGAGGGGGAAGACGGCCTCCCCCGCCCCCACCCGGACGTGGGCATTGAGGGCGAGCCGGGCGCGGCGCAGGCGCTCCCTGGCCAGGGGCTCACGCTCGAAGTCCTCCTTGAGGCGCTCCGGCGTGTAGCGGGCGCGCAGCGGAGCGGCGAGCAGGCCGTAGGCCTCCTTCCAGTCGCGGGCGTCGGAGGCGTCGAGGAAGCGGCGGAGGGCGGCACGGGGGACGTCCGCCGGGCGGGCCTCGACGACGCGCCAGTCCTGGCCGAAGCGCGCGAGCGTCAACGAGGGCGCGCGGGCCTCGAGGACGGCGGCGCCCTCGCGCACGGCGGCGGCGCGCTCCTTCCGGGCGGTGGGGTCGGAGTAGCGCTCCAGAAAGGCGGCCTCGCCGTCCGGACCGTTGGTGGTGAGGGCGTAGGCGTCCTGGAGACGGCCGTCGTCGAGGGCGCGGGCGTAGGCCTCCGCGACGGAGACGGGCTCACGCGGCGTGGTGGCACAGGCCGGGGCCAGCAGGAGGCTGCCGAGGAGGACGGTGCGCTTCATGGGGCGCGGAGGCTAGCACCCGGCCGTTGGGGCCGGGGCGCTTTGATGCAAGCGACGATGAGCCTCCCGACTCCTCGAGGGGCCCTCCCGCCTCCCGTGTCAGCCTTGGGGCGTGGACGTCATGCGGGCTGCGGCCCGTACAGCTTCCTGAAGGACTGGAGGAGCGCGAAGTTGGGATCCGACTCGTCGAGCACGTACTCCTCGACGAGCGTCCCATCATCGTCCCACTTCCGCTCGCTCTTCTTCACGCCGTACTCGCACACCATCTCGGAGATGAGCACGCCCTCCGGCGTCCACTCGCGCGCGACCCCATGGATGACGTCGCGGAGATATTCGGCCTCGTCGACCAGCCTTCCGTTCTTGCTCCATCCCCTGCTGGGGCCAGAAAGCAGCCCATCCAGATAGGAGGTCTCGCTGCGGAGCGTGCCATCCGGATACTCCGTGTAGGCAACCCCCGTGAAGGGCTGTCCCTCGCAGTAATGGAGGCCGTCATCGGCCATGGAGACCTTCTTGGCGTGGACACGGGTCGTCATGGTTCGTCCTATATACGAGGTTGGATCAGGGGCCTAGTCGGTCAAGGCCCTGACGCCATCGGTGATGGGTGTGCAGTTCACGCATCGGGGCATCTCCGGGGCGGTCTCGAGCGAGATGTCCTCCGTCCGGACGTTGTAGACCGCCAGGTCCTCCAGCTTGGCGCCGGGCCGAGCCTCCAAGGCGCGACTCGAGGCCTGTACCTCGGAGTGCGAGCCGGGGATGCCAGCCTTCCTCGACCACCCCTCCGGGTAGTTCGAAGGCGCCGGGTGGAGCGCCTGATTGTCCGCGGCGACCTTCAGGGTCCTGCTCGCCAGGGGCTCCTTCAGGGACGTGGGGACGACTCCCGTGTTCTGCCCGTAGAAGACCTGCCCCGTGCAGGTGTCCATGACCAATGACAGACAGGGGCCACGCTGCCTCGCGCCATCCCCGACCCGAAGCTTCGTGCCATCGTCGAGGATCGCCATCCGATCCCCCGCCTCGTAGGCGACGCGCATGCGCCCCCAGGCATCCTGAGCCAACGCGGCCAGCTTCTCCCGGATGGCGCCTTCCGACAGCTTCGGTCCTGGAGCGACGTTCGGCTCCTGCGCGGCGGGGGTTGGCTCCTTGGGCGTCGCCCCTCCATCGGTCTGGCTTCCCTCGCCCTCGTGCCGCGCGGCCTGCGCCATCAGATACGGCAGCTGGCTCGACGGCGGACCGAAGGAGACCCCGGTCGCCGTTGCCGTCATCGCCCTCGACGAGCCCACGCTCCCGGTCGCGAATTCCGTTCGGGGGAACGACGGCGGGCGCCCGGAGGGCACCAGCTCGAGGACTTGCATCGCCGTCGTATTGGCCCAGTGGAAGGCCTGATACGTGTCCCGCATCGCGGGCTCGAGGTTGTCGCCCGAGGCATTGGGGTGCAGCGCGCCCAGCACGCCCATGGAGGCCGCGATGCCGGTCCTCGCGTATTCGTTGGCCAGGATGCTCTTGCGGGCCGCGGCGGTCGTTTTGTTCCCCGACCGGTAATACGCCATCGCATTCTGGAAGAACTTGCAGCCCTGGTAGTTCGCGCGGTAGCGAGAGCTGAAGTCCGCGAGGTCCTGCTTGTTGTTCAAGAGGACGTCGTCGACCAGCCCGACGTAGCAGGCGCCAGCGGTGTCTCGGATTCCCTTCTCACTGGGGACCAGGTCGCTCCACGAGAAGAGCCCATACGGGTCCGTGTAGCGCAAGGGATTGCCTCGCGAGTACAGCCACGGATTCAGCTCGGTCGGCGCGCGCAGGTAGACTTGCGCGCCCATGGGGTCCAGCGAGAGGAACTGCCCCGTCGCGCCGTCGTACCAACGCTGCTGCGCATACGTCAGCCGCGTCTCGGAGTCCCACGAGTGCCCCGTGTAGCCGATGCTCGGCTGAGCGGCGGTTGGCGCCGTATTGGCCTGGGGGGCGCCCCAGGCATCGAACAGGCTGACCGACAGGGCGCCACTGCCCCCCAGTCGAGCCACCGCGCTTCCCAACCCGTCCGCCAGGATCCGCTCGCTGCCCGCCGCGACCGTGACGCCCGCGGCGCGCTGGTACAGCGTCCCGCCCGTCACTCCCGGGAGCTGCTCCTCGATGAGCGTCCCACCGCTCCACAGGTAGCGCGTCGTCTCGGGCGTCGTGCCGACCTTCGTTCGAGCGCGGCGCAGGCCCGCGTGGTCGTACTGGTAGGACACCTGGTCGATGACCGTGCCCGCCTTCTTCTCCGCCTCGACGAGCCGGCCCGCCGCGTCGAAGTGGTAGAACTGCTCCACGCCTCCGCGGGTCTCACGCACCCGCCGCCCGGCCCGGTCCGTCGTGAACTCCGCCACCAGGGCGTTCAACCCGTTCCGGATCTCCTTCAGCCCGCCCAGCTCATCGAAGCCGTACGTCAGATGGTCCGGGGGCAGCGCGTTCGCCGCGCCGAACCCTTGCGGCCCCAGCCCGCCGGCGTATCCCGTGAGCGCCTTCTCCTCGCGCCGAGCCCCATCCGGGGCGAGCTTGTAGAGGACGGACGTCCCGGACGCGTACCGAACGCCCGTCAGGCGCTCCGCCGTGTCGTAGCCGTACTGCGTCGTCTCCTGCGCCGCCGGCAGCCCCGACTCGTTCCGGTCCACGACCTCCGACAACCGGTTGTCGCGCTCGTCATACGTGTACCGGTAGCGCAGCCTCGGCGCCCCCATCGGCGTCGTGCAGCTCTCCTGCGCCGCGTCGTGTGTCACCGACGCCAGTCGCCCCCGCGCGTCGTGGCAGTACGTGTGCTTCAGCGCCGAGTTGCCGATCATCGACACCCGGCCGCCACCCGTCTCCCACTGCACGTCCAGCGACGTCCCATCCGCCAGCGTCACCTGGCTCAGCCGCTGCAACGCATCCACGTCGTAGTTGACGGTCCCCGCGGGCGACTGGATGGACAGCAGCGCATTGCTGTCGTGGTAGTCGTACGTCACCGTCTGCCCGCCGCCCGACACCGTCTTCAATCGGCTGCGCGTGTCGTACGTCTGGCTGCGCACCAGCTGTGCCGCCCCCCGGTGCTCCGTCGCCGTGCGCAGCTGGTCCAGGCCGTTGTACGCATAGTCCACGGCCTCCAGGTCCTTGAAGACACGCGCCACGCCCGAGGCGTCCGGGCTCGGCGGCCCGGCCTTGAAGACCTCTCGCGCCACGCGCCCACGGCCGTCCAGCACCCGCTCGACGCGCTCGCCCAGCTCGTTGAGCACCTCCGGGCTGCCATTCGTCCACGCCGTCGTCCACACCGCGTTGCCTCGGCGGCGCGTCGCCTCCCGGCCCAGGAAGTCGTACGTGTACTGCACCGTCGCCATGACGGAGCCCGCGGGCGGCGTAATCGTCCGCACCCGCGACAGGCCGTCGTACGTGTACGTGAAGACGTCGTTCCCCGGCTGCGTCACCTGCACCAGCTCGCCGCGCGGGCCGTACTGGTAGCGCCACACGGTCTCCGCGGACGTCCCCGCCGCGTGCCAGACCTCCCTCGCGCGCCCCGCCCCGTCATGCGCCGCGTACCGCGTGCGCCGCACGTCCGAGTCTCGCCCGAACGTCTCCGTGTCGAGCAGGCCCCGCGCGTTGTACGTCAGCGTCCGCACGCGCTGGTCCGGCGTCGTCACCGTGTGCAGCAGTCCGTCCAGGAGGTACGTGTATTCCGTCTCCTCCTCGCCGAAGCGCTGCACCTTGAGGCGGCCGCTCGACTCGTACTCCCACGCCGTCGCCGCCTCGTCCGCGTCATACCCGTGCGGCACCATCCGCAGCGCCTGGCCGTCCGCGTAGTAGTCCCAGCTGTCCTCCGCGCCGCCCTGCGCGCGACGGACCACGTTGCCGAGCGCGTCCACCTGCACCGTCACCGTCCGGCTGCCCATGGACTGGCCGCGCATCGACCACGTCTCGCTCGTCGTCGACTGCCGTCCGTTCCAGCCTGTCTGCGTCGTGTACTGGTACTCGAGCCCCGACCCGGCGGCCCACGACTCCACCTCGTTGCGCGTCCGGCCCCGGTCATCAATCGCCGTCGCCGCGCTTCGGTCCACCACCGTCGTCGAGGCCCCCTCCACCGCGGCCTGCCGCTTCACCCAGGCGCCGTCGTAGCGCGTGTGCACGGTGCGCTGGCCGCCGGTCCCCGTCCGCACCTCCGTCTCCACCTGGCCGCGCGCGTTGTACGTCCGCCGCACCACCGTGTCGTCCGGCAGCGTCTCCTCCACCAGCCCCCCACCCAGGTAGTCGTAGCCCCAGTGCGCCACCGCCGTGTGTGTCGTCGAGGCCAGCGTCCGCGACTCCAGGCGACCGAGCAGGTCGTACGTCATGCTCCAGGACTCGCCGTCCCCCGGTCCCACCTGCGTGAGGACGTTGCCCTCCGCGTCGTGGGTGAAGCGGGTGCTCACGCTCCCCGGCGCCACCACCTCCACCAGGTTGCCCGAGGCATCGTACTCGCGCGTCGTCGTCCGTCCGGCGGGGTCCCGGTACAGCGCCACCCGGCCGAGCGCGTCGTACTCCCACGCGTGCTGCGCCAGCTGGCCGTCCACCGTCTCCGTCAGCCCGAGCACCCGCCCCTGCGTGTCCACGGTGTACGTCCGCGTCTCCTCCCGAATCTCCTCCGGCTCAGAGGCGCGCCCGCTCAAGCTGCGCGTCACCGTCACCGTCGTCTCGCCCCCCGGCGAGTCGGAGTACGCCCGCGTCTCCGTGAGCGTCCGTGCCCCATTCACCGACTGCACCACGCGCACCTGCCGCGTCATGCGCCCCAGCACGTCGTCGTAGGCGTACGTCTCGTCGAGCCCCAGCTCGTCGTCCGTCCGCCGCGTCACGCGGCCCGCGCCGTCGTAGAAGGTCTGCGCCTCGATACCGCCATGGCTGCCGCTGCCGCTCTTCACCGACAGCTCGCGCCCCAGCGCGTCCACCGTCGACTCCAGCACGTGCTTCTTCGTCAGCGTGCCGAACGTCCGCTTCGTCACCGCCCCGGACGCGTCCAGCACCACCGTCTCGACGTCCTCGTACTGGCACGCGCCGGGGCACTCGTCTCCCGTCCGCTTCGACTCGTACTCCCACCGCACCGCGCGGCCGAGCACGTCATGGCGCACGCGCGTGCGCAGCCCCAGGTCGTCCGTCGTCTCCTTCACCCGCCCGTCGTCGTCCAGCACGTGGCTGAAGACGGGCGCCCCCTCCACCGTCTCGCCCGTCATCCGCCCGGCCGTGTCGTACGCCAGTGTGTGCCGCTTGCCCCTCGCGTCCACGTACGACTGCAACCGCGTCCCCTGGTAACTGTCGTAGCGG
Organism: Myxococcus stipitatus; assembly: GCF_021412625.1. The sequence goes on from NZ_JAKCFI010000005.1 coordinate 49,517, forward strand.
AGCTCCGCCTCCACGCCCTGGCCATACGTGTAGCGCTCCGCGCGCAGCAGCCCCTCGCGCAGCTCCGTCACCCGCGTCTGCGTCCGCCCCCAGCGCCCCAGCGACAGGCTCTCCGTCACCGTCAGCGCGTCCTCGCCCAGCACATACGAATACGTCGTCGTCGTGTCCGGGCTGCCTGACACCGTCGTCGACAGCAAGCGGCCCACCGCGTCGTAGGTGTGCACCACCTCCGCGCCCGTCGTCTGGTTCCGCTCGGACGTCCGGTTGCCCAGCGCGTCGTACCCGTACACCACCGTGTACGTCGCCAGTCCCCCAGTCCCCGTCAGAGACCGGCTCACCGTCACCGACCGAGGCAACCCCAGCGGCTGCGTCTCGTGGCCCTCGAACGTCAGCGTGTTGCCCGCCGCGTCCACGCCGCCCTGCACCACGCCGTCCAGGCTCGGGAACTGCTGCGCCGTGAAGACCACGCCCTTCAGCGGGTCCGTCACCGTCACGCCTTGCGAGTCGCCCGCGTCCGTCCTCGGCTGCTGGACCGTCGCCGTCCCATGTCCCGTCGCCACCTCCAGCCCCACGGGGCGCCCCGTCCCCGCGTGCCGCGACGTCACCGCCCACAGCGGCTGCGTCGTCGTCGCCCCGGGGACCGGCAACGCGTCCGAGGGCGCCTCCGCCAGCGTCACGCCGTCCACCTGGAGCCGGTCGTTGATGGCACGCGTCACCTTCCGGCCCATCGGAGACGTCGTCGCGTCCGCCTGCACCGGCCCGCCGCGCACGTCACTCCCCCACGCCACCGTGCTCGTCCCCAACCCGGGCACCTGCGTCGCGGACGTGTTCCCGTACTCGTTCAGATCCAACGTCACCTGGACGCCATCCGGCCGGGTGATGACACGCGTCGTCGCGTCCAACGCGGCGATGATCCAGCCAGGCGCGGGCATGCCCGTGCCCACCACCGACGTGACGACCTCCGCGGGAGTCACGTGCGCGTACGCGGCAGACGTCGCCGTGCGCCCGTACGCCACCTGCCACTGCACCACCGGCGTTCCCCCCGTCGGCGGGCTCAGCTTCAGCCGGGCCTTCGTCACCTCGTTGGAGGCCCTCCACAGCTTGTGGCCGCTCAGCTGGGTGGGCAGCGGCGCGTACTCGTACTCCCATACCTGCGTCGCCGGCAGCGCGGACGTGCGCGCCACGCTCGACAGGTTGCCGCGCTTGTCATGCGTGAAGTCCAGCGCGTGGAGGACGGTGCCGTCCGTCTTCAGGCGCAGCTCCACCCCATCCAGCAGCTCGAAGCCCTGGTTGCGAGCCAGGTTGCGCAGCCGGTACGCCACCTCCTCGTCCTCGAGGTCGACCGGGACGTAGGTCAGCTTCAGCTGGAGCCGCCCCGGCGTGCGCTCCACCGTGTCCACGAGGTTGCTGTCCGGCTTGTAGGTGAGGTGCGTCCACCCCTCGCCGTTCGCCCGGCCGTGCCCATCGTGGAAGCGGTCCAGCAGCCAGCGACGTCGCTCGTCGGACGCGTAGCCCCGGGCCCGGGTCTTGAACTCGTAGACGACGCCGCTCGCCGTCTCGACCACCGCCAGGACCTGCCCCTCCCGCGACTTCACGTTCAGCCGCATCCCGTGCGAACGGTCCGTCGCGCAGCCCTCGGCCGTGCGCGCGTCCTCGTCCACCGTGGCGCACGATGGGAAGTCATAGGCCTGTCCCGCGATGACGACGGTGTAGCGGCCGAGCCGCTCCTCCTGCACGAAGCCGTCGTAGTTGTGCGTCCACCCCACGCCCGTGGGGCTCACCAGGCTGCTCTGGTTGTTGTACGTGCGCGCGAACCGCACCACCTCGGCCAGCTGCGGCACCGCGAAGTCCTCGTGCTCGAACGACAGGTGCCCGTCCGCCACGTTGATGCCCTGGACGGTGAGCTGCCCGGGCGCCCGCGCGTTCGCGCTCTCGAAGACCCCCTTCGGCCTTCCCAACGTCTGCACCAGCCTGCGCGGCTCCGGCTCCTCGATCTCCTGGATCAGGAAGATCCGCCGGGACTCCGCGCCTGACCCCGGCATCGGCACGAGGCTCGCCGGCAGCGGGAGCGAGAACAGGCGCGAGGCGTTGAGCCCCGTCTGGGAGAGCTGCTCGAGCGGGTCCTCCGCCAACCCGTCCGGCGACTGCGTCACGCCGTAGGTCCCGTTCGCCAGCAGCGACACATCCGCCTGTTTCACGAGCGTGCCGGCCTCGCACGCCTCGGAGGTGCACACCTTCACGCGCCCGCGCTGGATGACTCCCGGGTCCAGCGCGAACCGCGCCGTGGCGGGAATCGACACGGACCGGTCCTTGACGGAGGCGCCATCCGAGCCCGTCTCCACCGAACGGCGCGCAGAGAACTCGCTGCCCGCCTTGAGCAGGTCCACGCGGGTCGACACGCCCATCAGGTTGAAGCGATAGAGGACGTTGTCCGCGTTCCCGCTGAGGTACAGCTCCAGGTACAGCAGGTCGTTGGCGCTCAGGACGTCGTCGATGAACTCGCTGTCACATGTCCCGGTGAGGGCGTCGTCCTCCACGCGGATGTCACACTCCACGCCATACGCGTCCCCGCCGAAGCGCACGACGTAGTCGCCCACGGGCGTCGTGGCCCGCCCCTCGTCCACGGGCTCCAACAGCTCCGCGAGGAACTCGTAGGCCAGGTCGTCCGGATCGGCCTCCGCGGAATCCCCCTCCAGCTCCCGCGAGTCCAGCGCGCCACGCGCCCGGACCTTCGGGTCCGTCAGCTCCAGCACCCGGAACTCGTGCTCGCGATCCCGATCGTACCGCAGCACCCGGAAGCCATCCGGATCGAGGCTCGAGTAGACGTTCTTCATCCCCACGGCCCACGTGGGGAGTCCCGCGGGATGATCCTCCGTGGGCTCGCTGAAGTCCGGCGGACGCGAGTTGCGCTCCTCCGGCGTCAACACCCCGTCCCCATCCTCGTCACGGGGGAACACCTCGTGCCCGACGATGTGCAGGTAGTAGTTCGCGCGCGGCAGATTGCCCAGCGTCACACGCTGGCCCCCCGGCGTGACGACGCGCATCGCCGCCTGGAGCGCCGCGGAGCCACGCCCCGGCACCACGCCGAACTGCGCCACCGCCGGCTCCTCCGCCGCGGACCCCGTCACCCGCACCACCCGCCCCGCGAGCGGCGGCACGCCCGAAGGCACGTCCTCCAAATCACCCGCGCGCAGACACGCCAGCGACTTCGTCGCCGAGCCCGCCGCCCCTTCGCCATACTCGGAGCACGTCTCCAGCAGCCGCCCCGAGACGCCCTCGTCCCGCAGCATCCCCGGGACACACGGCGTCCCCGCGTCGCCGGAGCGGCACGCCGCGACACCTCCGTCGAACCACTCGGGAGGAAGGCCGAGGTCCGCGGGCGTCTCCCGCACGCCGCCGTCCTCCGTCCGCCACTCCACGGGCGCCATCGTCCGCACCCGCCAGTGCGTGTCCACGTGGACATACGTGTCGCGCGTCGTCGCCGCGCCCCCGTGGCGGATGAGCGTGGGCGGCGCGTCCTGCCGCACCCCGTCCGCCTCCGCGCTGCGCCAGACGCGAACGTCGATCTCCGGTGGGTAGAGATAGACGGGCACGTCGATGCCCAGCTCCTCCAGCGAGCAGCGGGAGATGGAGGCCACCTGGCCGAACTCCTCGACCTTCAGCGGCCCCAGCTCGTCGTCCTCGGCGCAGCGGCCATCCGGCCCGGGCCGCCACTTCACGATGGGCGGCACCTGCACCCGCGTCATGCCCGTGTGGCCCGTCGCGTGGTTCACCGCCACCACGACCAGCGGGTCCCCCGCCGTCAGCCGCAGGAAGTTCTCCCGGTTGTCCCGGCACTCGCGCTCGTAATAGGCCCGGTCCTCGTCCTCCAGGGACGGGGGCGGCGCGGCGCTCGGGTCGTCGTCGATGGACGGGTTGAGCTCCCGGCACCGCTCGCGGATGGCGCGCTTGTAGGGCGTCGTCGGCCCCACGCGCACGCGCGCGTAGTGCCCCTGTGGAATCCGCTGCCCCGGCTGTGACGGCTCGCACTCCTCGTAGGGAATACCCACGGTGAACTGGGCGATGGGGTGCTCCAGGTCATCCGCGCGGAAGAAGTGGACCTCCGTCCGCGTGATGTCCGCGTTGGAGATGGTGGAATAGGTCCCGGAGTCCGGGTCGAGGGTGCTCCCCGCGTCCGGCGAGGCGCACTCCTGTCGCAGGGAATGTCCCTCGCGGTCCACGAAGTGGAGGGCGCCGTGGAGCAGGCGCGCGTCGACCAGGATGTCCGCCCGCGTCTGGCGGCCGGAGGACACCCAGAAGGTGGGCGAGCAGGTCGGATAGCTCGCCATCACCATGGAGTGCACCACGGCCGCGCCGGTGTCCGGATCCTTGCCCAGGATGGGACGGGGCCCCAGCGGGACGTCCGCGCAGGCGATGCCCATGCTTTCGCCGCCCGCCACGGACACGGGGATTCCGTACTCGCCCTTGTCGCTGGTGGTGCCGCTCATCGTCGGCCCCGGCCCGGTCACCGTGACGCGCATGTTCGGGAAGCGCACGACCGACTGGAGCGGCACGCCTCCGGTGGTGCTCTGCTCGTCCCGCGTGAAGACCAGGCGGTAGGCCCCCGCGCCCGCGTCGCCCACGGGGACCGCCTGGACCGTGATCGACTGGGTCCGCAACTCCGTCCCCATCCGCGCGCCGAGCGTGATGACGGTCGTCCCACGCGTCAGGTCCACGTGTCCGGCGAGCTGCACCTCCGGCTCCGAGGTCCCCTGCGTGCTCGCGCTCCACGACTCACCCGCTGGCGGGAGGATGTCCATCCCCGCCCCCGTCTTGGCGGCGAGGAAGGCGTCGATGCGCTCGGGCGCCGTGCCCGTCGCCTCGCGCCGGGCGACGAAGGACACGGGCATGGCGTACGGGAACGTCACCTGCTGCGGCACGGCGATGAACGCCGTCAGCTCCGCCGTGGGCTCCACCGCGAGCTGTCGCTCCTGGGGCGCGCGCAACGCGCCCGAGACCACCGCCGGCACCATCTCCTGGATGAAGGCGTCGAGCTGCGGGAAGAGTCCCAGCATGCTCTGCGCGTGGGCCTCGCCGTACACCAGCGCGTCCAGGGCCCGCTTCCACAGCGGCGCGCGCGGCGGCAGGGGCGGCAGCGCGCCCTCCTGAGTCCCGCCGTCCCCGGAGGTCGACGGGACCCCGATCGCCTGGCGCACGATGGCGTCCTGCTCCTCCGTGAGGGCCATGTAGCCGATGAGCTCCAGCGAGCGCAGGTCCAGCGGCTCCTCGGTCTCCACCGCGGTGCCATCCGACGTCACGCGCGCCAGCCCCACGCGCGCCACCAGGTGGTTGCGCGGCTCGTGCGCCAGCACCACCACGTAACGTCCCGCGCCGAGCGTCGTCACGTTGGGGAATCGCAGGAGCACCGGGTGCTGGACGCGCACGCCCGCGGGGCCCACCTGCCACATGGCCGTGGGCGTCGCGTTGCTCTCCAGCTTCAGCGGCAGCGCCACGCCGTCGAGGCGCGTGGCCGTCAGCGTCCCCTCGACACCTCCATCCTCGAACAGCAGGGACTCCGCCGGGCCATCGATGACCAGCTCGTCCTGCGCGGGACCGAAGTCCACGTGCAGCGCCTGCGTGGTGAGCACGCGCCGGGCGCTCGCCGTGTCCACGGGTGTGAGCACCAGCGGCGTGTCGAACGTCTCGGCCTCGGGCTGGAGGGTCATCAGGCGCCGCACCGTGGGCAGCGGTCCGCCATCGCGCGTGGTGCCGCCCTCGAAGCGGACCACCCGTGGACCCGACACCTGCGTGATGAACGACCAGTTCCCGTCCGCGCTCGTCCGGGCCGTCACGTCCGTGCCCTCGAGCACCACGCGCACGCCGGCGCTCGGCTGGAATGCGGCGTCCATCACATAGCCGCGCACCCGCGTGGGCGGGCGCCGCACCGTCAGCTCACTGACGAAGGGCGCCGCCTGTCCGGGCCCGACCTTCGCGTCCACGTCCTTCACCCGGACCTGGAGCACCGCGCCTTCGGGGAGCGGCGAGCGGGCGACGAACGTCGCCGTCTGGCCTCCGGGCGCCAGCGAGTGACCTCCCGCCAGGGGTTGCCCGTCGTGCCACACCGTGAAGCCCTCGCGCACCGACTCCAGCGTGGCTTCCTTGTTGAAGGCCACGCTGATGAGCGAATCCGGCTTCACCTCCGTCGCGCCGGCCGCCGGCTGGACACCCGTGACGGCGAGCGCCTCCGTCTCCGGAGAGCGATAGCGCACCACGACGCTCGCGGTGCCCACGAGCCCCCGCGCGTCCGTCGCCCTGACATGGACGGTGCTCACCCCCAGGGGGACCGCGACGGTGGCCTCATAGACACCAGGCGAGACCTCCTCCGCTTCGCCCGTGCCGATGAGGACCTCGTCGAGCGCCGCATACGCCTCCACCTGCGCGCGCACCCGCACCAACGGCGTGGGGGACTCGGTGTCGTCGACGGGGAGCAACACGCGGACCTTCGGCGGCGCGTTGTCGATCCGCAGCCGCACGGTCTCCGTCTTCCGATTGCCCGCGGCGTCCGTGGCGACCACCTCGATGGGCGTCTCACCCTGCGACAGCGCGACGGACGCGGAGAAGGCGCCGCCGACCACCAGCGCGGGCTGTCCCGCCACCGTGACTCCAGCCAGATGGAGGTCGCCCACCTCGCCCTGGACCCGATAGGGAGACTCGCTCACCGTCAACGGGCTCGTCGCGGGCCGGGTGACGGACAGGTGCGGCGCCGTGCGGTCCACCGCCACCTCTCGCGAGGTGCTCGCCGTGCGCCCCTCCGCGTCCGTCACGACGATGGCCAGGGTGTGGTCCCCCTCCGGCAGCGCGAGCGCCATGCTGAAGCTGCGCACCGTCACCGAGGCGTTGACGCCATTGACCTGGACCTTCAGCGGCAGTGCGCCCCCCTGGACCTGGCCGGACACGCCCACGGCCGGTCCGTTCAGCACCGCGCCGGGCGCCGGGAAGTCCACGAGCAACGCGGGAGGCGGCGGCACCGTCCCGGCGTCCGTCGTCCCCGCGTCCGCCGGAGGCCCTCCCGCGTCGGGAGTCCCGCCGGCGTCGGCGGACGTGCCCCCATCCTGCGGTGAACCCGCGTCCGCGAGGCCCCCATCCGGCAGGACGACGTTGCGTGTGACTCGCACGGAGGACTCGGCTCGCAGGCCATAGCCGTCCATCGCGACCACGGCGAGGTGCTGCTCCCCTGGCGCCAGGGGGACCCTGCGCTGGAAGCTCCCGTCGGAGGCCACCGTGGCCAGGGCCCCGGCGACCACCACCGTCACGGCGCCGTCCTCGGCGCTCGCCGTTCCCCGGACGAGCACGGACGTGTCCTCCGTCACGAAGCCCTCCGTGGGCGCGGTGAGCGTGAGGGACGGGGGCGTCGCGTTGGCGCGCAGGTGGAGCGTCTGGGAGGACTCGTTCCGCGCGGCATCGACCGCTCGGACGACGAGCGTGTTGTCGCCCTGGACGAGGGGCAGCGCCACGACGAAGGAGCCATCCGCCCCCACCGTGGCGGCGGTCCCATTCACGGTGAGCGTCACCGTCGTGGCGTCCAGCACCGTCCCTCGGACGTTCACCGTGAGCGCGCCGATGCGCGCCCCCTCCGAGGGCCCCGTCACCGTCAACGCGGGGGCGTCCGAGTCACGCACCACCGTCACGCGCTTCGTCGTCGTGTTGCCGGCGGTGTCGATGACGTCGACCACCAGGACGTTCGTCCCGGAGACCAGCGGCACCATCCGGCGCCACCAGCCATCCGCGCCTTGCGTGAAGCGCAGGCCCCCCACCTCCACGTGGTCGACGGGGCTCCCGTCCACCACCTCGACCTCGACCTCGACCTGGGCTTCACGCGTCACCAGCCCGTCGATGGGCTCGTGGATGGTGACGGTGGGCAGGCCCTGGTCGATGGTGAAGCTCCGGCGCTCCTCGCGCACGTTGCCCGCGGCGTCCGTCGCGGTGACGACGAGGAGATGGGGCCCGGGCGCGGAGACGACGCCGCCCCGGGTGAAGCCCGCGCCATCGAGCGTGGCGGAGTCCGTCCCCGGGTGCTCGTCCTCCACCGTCCAGGAGAGGGTGGCCGGCGTGCTGCGGCGCTCGCCGTCGTGGACACCCGTCACCGTGATGACCGGCTTAACCAGGTCGATGGTGAAGGTCGCGGACTTGCTGTCGGTGTTGTCCGCCTTGTCCCAGGCGGAGACCACCAGGGTGTAGTCGCCGGACGTGGAGAGGGTGGTGCCAGCCTGGAACTCGCCCCCGTTCAGTCTGGCCTCCACGCGCTGGAGGTTCGCCTCCGTGAGGGTCCACCCCGCCGTCACCGGCACGTTCACCAGCTGCGCGGTCGGGATGCCCGTGAGCGTGAGCGCGGGCGCCGTGAAGTCGAGCACGAACGCCACGGTCCTCGGGACGGCGGTGTTGCCGATGCTGTCCGTCGCCGTCACCACCAGCGTGTGGGGCCCCTCGGTGGAGACCTCGCTTCCGCTCGCGAAGTCGACGCCGTCCAGCTTCGCGGACACGGTGCCGGGGTGCGCGTCCAGCGCCATGTAGTTCACCGTCACCGGCGTCGGGTAATGATGGCCGTGCCACACCCCCGCCACCTGGATGTCCGGGGGGAGGCGGTCGATGGAGAACGAGTGCGGCGCCGAGGTGACGTTCCCCGCCAGGTCCTCCGCCCGGACGATGAGGAGATAGGAGCCGTTCGCGGTGACGGTCGTCCCCGACGCGAACGGATTCCCGTTCAAGGTGGCGCTCAGCGACTTCAGGTTCGGGTCGGTGGCGGTGAAGGTCGGCGTCACGTCCCGGGCCACGGGGCTCGTCTCCGGGAGCCCTTGCACCGTGAGCTGGGGCGGTATCGTGTCCAACGTGAAGGACCTGCGCGCCGTCGTCCGGTTCCCCGCGAGGTCCTCCGCGACGACCTCCAGCGTGTGGGGCCCTTCCGCCGACACGGAGTCGCCATGCGTGAACGTGGCGCCGTCCAGCGTGGCGTGGACGCCCCCCGGCGCCAGGTGGGTGTCCGTGGCGGTCCACGTCAGCACCACGGGCGTCGCGCGCTGCGCCCCCTCCTCCACCCCGGAAATGGCGACGACCGGAAAGGTCCGGTCGATGGTGAAGTTCACCGTGGCGAACGCGTAGTTCGCCGCGCGGTCCTTCGCGACGACGAACAGGCGATGAGGCCCTTCGCTGGTCACCGCCGTGTCGTTCGGGAACCCCACGTCGTCCAACGTGATGACCACTGCTTCCAGGTAGGGACTGTCGACGCGGACCGAGGGCGTCACGGGGCCCGGCGCATGCTGGCCGTCGTACACTCCCGTCACGGTGATGAGCGGTGCTCGCTTCAGGAGCGTGAAGCGCACCCGCTTCATCGCGATGCGGCCGTCGCGGTCCTCCGCCGTGACGAGCAGGTCATGCTCCCCTTCCGTGTCCAGCGTCGTGTCGTTCGCGATCTCCACCCCGTCGAGCGTCCCGACCACCGTCACGGTGTAGGGGCCCACGACGTCCCAGAGGAGCGAGACGGGTCCCTGCGTCACGTCACCGTCCGCCACGCCCCGGATGGTGATGACCGGCGCTTCGCGGTCCAGGATCGCCGCGCGGCAGACCCGGGAGATGTTCGCGCACGTGTCGGTCATCTCCATGGTGATGGAGTTGACGCCCGACTGGAGCGAGAAGTCCGTGCGGAACCGGTCGTTCCCCACGAGGGCGGCGGGCTTGCCGTTGATGGTCAGCGACCGGCCATCCTTCCCATAGTGGCCGGCGACGATGATGTCGGCCTCGGTGAAGTAGGCCCCGTGCTCCGGCTCCGTGACGGTCAGCGGCGTGGGCGTCGTATCCGCGTCGAACACCGCCACGCGGACGCTGGTGTCCGCTCCCCCCGCGGCCGTCGTCTCCAGTTGATTGGTCGCGGCCAGCGTGACGACACGCGCGTAGAGGCGCCGCTCGCCGACGGGGACGTTCGCCAGGATGTCGCTGCCATTGAGGAGGACGCGCGCGTCGGGAGCGCTCCCGAGCATCTCGACCAGGAGGATGGCCAGGGTCCCCAACCCCTTGGGCTCGAAGGAGATGACCGAGGAAGGCTGCCCCGCAGAGAGGTACCCCGTATCCGCCATCCCGCACGGGAGGGACCCGAGCGTCGTCACCGACGCGCGCACCGAGCCGCCACCCGGCTGCGCGCTCACATCGAGCCGATTGGCCCACCCCGTCTTCGCCTTGAAGACGGCCAGCGGCGTTCCAGCGGAGACGGTCCCGACCAGGACCCCGTTGAGGGACGCGGACGCGGAGGTCACCTCCCCCGCGCCTTGACCGTCGCCGTTCTGGAGGACGACCAGCGCGTCGAGCCCATTGGACCCCACGAACCCCGCGTTGCGCGTGTCGCCGGCCTGGACCTCCAGGCCGCCCACGCGCCAGGTCGAGTTGACCGATTCGGGGACGACGCCGAAGCAGGCCGGCTCGAGCTCCGCCTCCGTGAGACGAACCCGCGTGGAGGCCTGGGCCGGCGCTGGAGCCTTCGGCGCGGCGTCTTGGGGCTCCGTCCTGCTCCTGCACCCCGCCCCCATGGCGAGCACCAGCAGCGACAGCGCGCACCTCAGCCAGAGTCCTCGGCTTCCCGGGCTCATCCCTCGTCCCCTCTCTACACCCGTCTGGAGCCCACCCTTCGAAGGGCGCTCCGTCAGTTCCATTGACCAATACGGGCCGGGCTCGCGTGTCTGGTCGCGGACACACGCAATCCCTGGCCCTCACGACACACGTCCGGCGTCCCGGGGGCGGCGATCAGACGCGCCGGCCCCTGGGGCGCTCGGGACACCTCCCGCTCGACTCAGGGGAGGTTGAGGTTCTGGGACTGGAGCTGCGAGTCGGCGGCGACCGACAGCGTGCCCTGAACCTGGATGGACTCCGGCGTGTAGACCCGGGCCTTTCCGCTCACGGTGAGGTCGCGGAAGACCAGCGACTCCCCGGACGGGTCGAACAGCAGCCCCGCGTTGACCAACGTGGCCGCCTGGGAATGGCCGCCGTTGTCGAAGACCAGGCTCCCATACAGGTAGCGGGTGTCCTTCAGGTACACCGAGCCCGCGCCGCCGCTGGGCGAGCCATGCGCGCGCACGTTGCTCATCGTGAAGTCCGTGAAGCCCTCCCCTCCGTTGTAATAGACGGCGACGCGTCCACCACCGCCGTAGTTGGAGCCGTCGCTCTCCGCCGTGGAGCCACGGCTGGCCGCCTCGATGAGTCCCGTTCCAGTGATGGTGGGCGCTTCCACGCGGATGCTGCCGCCCGCGCCCGCGCGCCACCCCTCGCGGCCGTTGGCCCTCAGCGCACCCTCCAACCGCAGGCGCACCGCCCGCAGCCACAGGACACCGCCGCCCGTGCCTCCCAGGTTGGAGGTATTGTAACCCGCGCCTCCGGAGCCGAAGTCCGACGGGTTCTTGAAGTCGCCATACACCGGCATTGGCGACTGCAGGGTGTAGGTGCCCCCGCCATTGGTGAACTGGGCGCCATAGCCACCGTGGCTGCCTCCCGAATACGGCATCTCGCTGGAGACGTTGCCCTTCGTCCGGCCCGGCATCTGCTGGTTGTCTCCCTGGAAGCCTCCCAGGTACCCGCGCCCGCTCACGTCGATCGACGCTCCCGCGCCGACGATGACGTCCCCACTGACGTCCAGTTCCAGGGCGTGGGTCTGCGTCGACGTCGACGCCACGGTGGAGAGAGCCGCGTTGGTGCCGGTCACGGTCAACGCCCCCAGGTACAGCGGCGCGCCACCCGCCACGGTCAGCTTCGCGCCCGCGCCGGAGATCTCCACCGGGATGCCTTCCGGGAAGGCCCAGGGCTGACGCAGTTCGACCTGTCCGACGTTCGAGCCCGTGTTGCGCACGTTCAACGCCGTGATGTCTCCACTCACCGTTCCCAGGAAGAGGACTCGCCCACCCTCGACCCCGAGGCCCCCCGTCCAGACGTTGCCCAGGAACTCCGCGCTGCCCTGGTCCGCGACCACGATCCGCTCGAAGAACCGATCCCCTGTAACAGGCGTGTAGCGGATCAGCGTCGGGTCGGTGTCATGGCCGTCGTTGTCGACGATGAGCTGGCCGTAGGAGTGCTGGACATCCTTCAAAAACACCGTGCCCGCCCCACCCTTCGGTGAGCCTCGCGCAGACACGTTGCTCCAGCTGAAGCCGCTGGTGCTCCCGTCGTAGTAGACCGCGACGCGTCCACCGCCGCCGTAGTTGGAGCCGTCGCTCTCCGCCGTGGAGCCACGGCTGGCCGCCTCGATGAGCCCCGTTCCGGTGAGGGTGGGCACTTCCACGCGGATGCTGCCGCCCGCGCCCGCGCGCCACCCCTCGCGGCCGTTGGCCCTCAGCGCACCGTCCAGCCTCAGGCTCGCCGCTTTCAGCCTCAGCACGCCACCGCCCGTGCCTCCCAGGTTGGAGGCATTGTAGCCCGCGCCTCCCGAGCCGAAGTCCGACGGGTCCGCGTAGTCGCCGTACACCTCCATCGGCGACTGCAGGGTGTGGGTGCCCCCACCATTGGTGAACTGGGCGCCATAGCCACCGTGGCTTCCTCCCGCGTACGGCATCTCGCTGGAGACATTGCCCTTCGTCCGGCCCGGCATCTGCTGGTTGTCTCCCTGGAAGCCTCCCAGGTACCCGCGCCCGCTCACGTCGATCGACGCCCCCGCTCCCACCACGACCTCGCCGCTCACGTCCAGCTCCAGCGCGTGGACCTTCGTCGACGTCGGCACGGGCGTGGTGAGGAGCGCGTTGACCCCCGTCACCGTCAGGGCCGCCAATCGCATCGGGGCACCGCCCGGCACGGTCAGCTTCGCGCCCGCGCCGGAGATCTCCACGGGGATGCCCTCCGGCAGACTCCACGGTTGACGCAGCTCGACCTGTCCGACGTTCGAGCCCGTGTTGCGCACGTTCAACGCCGTGATGTCTCCATCCACCGTCCCGCGGAAGATGATGCGGCCACCATTCACGTCCAGCGTCTCGACCCAGACATCGCCCATGACCTCGGCGCTACCCTGGTCGAGCACCGCCAGGCGTTCGTAGGTTCCACCCTCGACCGGGGTGTAGCGGATCAGCGTCGGGTCGGTGTCATGGCCATCGTTGTCGACGATGAGCTGGCCGTAGGGGTGCTGGACATCCTTCAGGAACACCGTGCCCGCCCCACCCTTCGGCGAGCCTCGCGCAGACACGTTGCTCCAGCTGAAGCCGCTGGTGCTCCCGTCGTAGTAGACCGCGACGCGTCCACCGCCGCCGTAGTTGGAGCCGTCGCTCTCCGCCGTGGAGCCACGGCTGGCCGCCTCGATGAGCCCCGTTCCGGTGAGGGTGGGCACTTCCACGCGGATGCTGCCGCCCGCGCCCGCGCGCCACCCCTCGCGGCCGTTGGCCCTCAGCGCACCGTCCAGCCTCAGGCTCGCCGCTTTCAGCCTCAGCACGCCACCGCCCGTGCCTCCCAGGTTGGAGGCATTGTAGCCCGCGCCTCCCGAGCCGAAGTCCGACGGGTCCGCGTAGTCGCCGTACACCTCCATCGGCGACTGCAGGGTGTGGGTGCCCCCACCATTGGTGAACTGGGCGCCATAGCCACCGTGGCTTCCTCCCGCGTACGGCATCTCGCTGGAGACATTGCCCTTCGTCCGGCCCGGCATCTGCTGGTTGTCTCCCTGGAAGCCTCCCAGGTACCCGCGCCCGCTCACGTCGATCGACGCCCCCGCTCCCACCACGACCTCGCCGCTCACGTCCAGCTCCAGCGCGTGGGCCTTCGTCGACGTCGGCGCCAGCGTGGTGAGCACGGCATTGGTGCCGGTCACGGAGAGAGTGCTCAAGGGAATCGGCGCGTCACCGGACACCGTCAGCTTCGCGTTCGTGCCGGTCACCGCGGCCTGGATGCGTCCGGCGAAGGGCCACGCCTGGCTCAACGTCAAGGCGCCAGGAGCCACCACGTCGAGCCGGGTCATCGCCGGGGCGACGAGTTGGTCGACGGTGACGCCACCCGTGATGCGCAGGGCCGTGGCGTTGGGCGCGGAGAGGGAGACGAAGGAGACATCGCCGATCAGCGAGAGCTGCCCGACGACCTGCGTCGTCACCGCGCCCGTGAACACGGTGCTGCCCGACGGCAACCGCAGGTCCGCGATGTCCGCGGCGCCGATGACCTCGACGCGCGAGGTGCCACGCACCTCGAAGCCATCGAGGGCGCCCGCGACGACAGGGGTGGCCCGGACATAGGTGCTGGAGTTCGAGTACGTCGAGTTGTCCACGACGAGCGCGCCATGAGCCTGCGCGCTGCCCTTGAGGAACACCGTGCCCGGCCCGCCGTGGTAGGAGCCATACGCCGTGACGGTGAGCCCCGAGAGGCTGCTCGTCGCCGAGTCGTAGTAGACGGCGACGCGTCCACCGCCGCCGCGATTGCCACCACCATTGGCCGTGATGGACCCCGTGCCGGAGAGCGCGCCGACATCGACCCGGATGCCGCCTCCCGCGCCGCCAAGGTTCAGGCCCCCCTGGCCGTTGGCCCGGATGGTGCCATCCAGCCGCATGCTGGCCGCGGTCAGTCGGACCAGGCCGCCGCCCGTACCACCCGGAGAGGTCGCGCTGGCCGCGCTTCCACCCGAGCCCACCTCGGCCGGGTTCCTGAACTCGCCATACACCGGCATCGACGGATCCGCGTCGGCGTTCCGACCGCCATAGCCACCATGGCTGCCACCCGCCTCCAGCAGGCCGCTGGAGACGTTCCCCAACGTCAGGCCCGGACGCTGGGCGTTCGTGCCCTGGAAGCCGCCCAGGTAGCCGCGCGAGTTCAAATCGATGTACGCGTTGCTCCCCACCACCACCTCTCCGGAGACATCCAGGATGAGTGGGTGCACCTGGGTATGGGTCGAGGGCAGCGTCTTCAGCGAGGAGTTGCCGCCCGACACCTCCAACAGGGTCAGCGGCACCGCGGCGCCCATCGGTGAAGCGGCCAGGACCAGGCTGGAGTTGCTCCCCGTCACCCGGAGCGGCAGCCGCGAGGTGAACGGCCACGGACGCAGGAGCGTCAGTCCACCACCGCCGGTGACCTTCACGTCCGCCACCGCCGGCATGCTCGTCTCGTCCAGCGTCACCTGCGCGGCGTTGACCCGGAGCGCGGAGATCTGCGGCGCGAAGAAGCCGCTGAGCGACATCTCGGTCTCCAGCGTCATCGCCCCGGTGTTCAGCGCCGTCACGGAGCCGCTGAAGCTCGCCACGCCGCCTCCCAACTGCAGCGTCTGCGCCACCACGTCGCCCTGCACCGCCACGTAGGACGTCCCACGCACCGCGAACCGGTCGTACGTGCCCCCCACCACGGGCGTCGGATCGAGGTAGGCCGTGTTGAGGGAGAACGAGGAGTTGTCGACGACCAGCTCGCCATGGGTCTGCAGGCTGCCCTTGAGGAACACCGTCCCCGCGCCGCCACGATACGAGCCGCGCGCCTGGACCTTGCTCCAGTCGAAGGTGCTCGTGGCCGAGTCGTAGTAGATGGCCACACGACCGCCGCCACCCAGGTTCCCTCCGCCATCCGCCTCGATGGCGCCGCCACCGGTGAGCGCTCCCACCTGCAGCCAGATGCCGCCACCCGCGCCGCCCGCGGTCAGCCCGCCCTCGCCGTCCGCGAGGAGCTTTCCATCGAGGCGCAGACTCCCCGCCTTCAGCCGGACGAGGCCACCTCCCGAGCCACCCACGCCCTGGCTGGCCGTTCCCGAGCCGCCAGACCCAGGCTCGGTCGGGTTCCGGAAGTCGTCGTAGACCGGCATCAGCGCGCCCGTCGTGACGTTACGGGCACCGAAGCCACCGTGGCTGCCGCCCATGTCGTTCAGCCCGCTGGAGACGTTGCCCACGGTGCGTCCCGGACGCTGCGCGTTCGGTCCCTGATAGCCACCCAGGTAGCCGCGAGCGCTCACGTCGATCTTCGCCTGCGCGTCCACGCGAACCTCACCCTGCACTGTCAGGTTCATCACGTTGAGACCCGACACGCCCTGCTGGCTGTGCGTCACGACCGCGGTGTCCATGACGTAGAGGCTGCGGAACGTGTGGGCGCCATCGATGCGCAGCGTCTTGTTGCCCTTGACGATGATGTCCTGGTTCTCGAACCGCAGGTCGTCCGCGGCGATGACGTCCGTCACCTCCGTCGGCTGCTGCGGCTCGACGACCGCGACGCTCTCGCAAGACTGTCCCTCCACGCTCAGCCGGTCCGCCGCGACGGCGCATACCTGGAGCGTGCCCACCGCGGTCGGCGTGTACTGCACGGTCCGCGTCAGCCCCACCGACGGGTTCAGGAAGCGCTCGCCGACCCGTACGCCATTGACCCGGAACTCGAGCCAGGCCAGGGGCCCTCGTTCGTCCTGCGCGGAGGCCTTGAGGGTGGCCTCCACGCCCTTGCTCAGGAAGTTGAGCGAGGACAGCGTCACGACCGGCGGCTGGTTCGGCCGCACCTCGAAGGTCCGTGCCCCCTCCGTCCGCACGCCGAGCGAGTCCACCGCGGCCGCGGTGACGACCACCTGCGTCGCGGTGGCGCCCATGACGACGGACGAGCACAGCTCCGAGCAGCCCGTGCCGCAAGCGCCCGGCGCGACCAGCGGCACACCGTCCGCGTCGGCCGTGAGCACCGGAGCGGAGGTGTCATCCTCGGCGCGCGCGCACACCTGGACCGTCTCTCCCTGGAGCGCCGGATTGGGGCTCATGGAGAACTTCAGGACCGGCGCCAGGTTCGGGATGAGCGTCGTCGTGCGCTCCGCGGCCGAGCTGCGGCCGCGAGCATCCGTCGCGACCGCCCGGAACAGGACGGCCGTCTTCGCGCCGCGCGTCGGCAGCGTGTACGTCGTGGAGACAGGGCTGCTCGCCGCGGAGGCGATCTCCACCCCATCCGCGTAGAGGCGGATGCCGTTCAGGTCTCCGTCCACGTCGGACGCGGTCGCCCGGACCTGGATGGTCGCGGCCTCGGCCGCGGACTCCGGGGGCTGTCCCGACGTCAGGGTCACCGTCGGCGCGATGCCATCGGGGGCGACGACGTAGGACTTCTCGGTCGAGGTCCTCCGGCCCGCGGCGTCCTCGGCCGTCACCTTCAGCTTCACCTCCTCGCCGACGAGATTCTCGGGGAGGCTCAGCGTGTACTGGAGGTTCACCGTGCCGTTGCCCTCGGGCGAGGTGGCGAGCACGACGCCGTCCAGCTCGAGGGAGAGCGCGACCGCGCCGTCATCCGTGGCCGACACGTTGATGGCGTTGACGGAGGGGCTCGCGCGCAGCGACGCGGGCAGCCCCGAGGGCGCCGCCGGAGGCTGGGTGTCCGCGAGCAACCGCGCGTTGACGGAGGCTTGCGCGACACGTCCCGAGCCGTCCGTCAGGGAGACGGACAACAGCAGCTCGGTCGTCGTGGCGACGACAGGCAGGCGCAGCCGTCCCTTGAACAGCGTGGGGTCCTCGGGGTCGGCGGTCAGGCTTCCCAGATACACGGTCCCCAGGCGTGCCTCGACGCGTGCCGGGGTCAACCCTCCGATTCGCCGGGCGGTCATCGCCAGCACGGCTCCCGACCGGTGGTCCTGGTTGCTCACCGGCGAGACGATGGACACCGTGGGCGCGCCCGTGGACGGCGCCTTCACCTCGACCTGGATGGGCTCGGACAGGGCCTCCTGGCCCTCCGCGCCCCGGACGCGGACACGCAGCGCATGGCGCTGGCCCGCCACGGAGCCCGCCGGCACGCTCCAACGGACGCGTGGGAAGCTCTCGTCCAGGGCAACGACGGGCTGACCATCCACGAGCAGCTCGGCGTCATCCACGCTCGCGCCTCGCGCTCTCGCCGTCAGCGTCAGCGTCGTGCCCGCTTCCACGGACAGCATGGAGGCCGTGGGCATGTAAACCCGCGCGGAGGGCGTCGCCGCGACGGGGATGGCGTACGACCGCACCCCCGCGCTGCCGTCCGCGACCACGAGCCGCCCGGCCACGATGAGCGCATCGGCCGCTCCGGTCGCGTCCACCTTGGCCAGACGGGACGCCGCGGCCCCCTCGGGCAGGTGCCACAGCTCCACGCCCGCATCCCCCTCGCTCACGATGGCGACCCGCCCCTCGAGGCGGATGCGCTGCACCGCGCCGGCCGTGGGCACCGTCCCCACCAGCACGGGTTCGACGCCCGGCGCCAGCGAGTAGATGGACAAGGACCGCGCCGCGCCCACCACCCCGAGCGCCCCGTCCATCGCCACGGACGTGCCCGTGATGGGCAGCGTCCCCAGGCGATGGAGCTGACCGGACGGCGCCACCTCGACCACGGCCACGCCCTGCCCGCCCAGCGCCACCAACGCGCGGGACTCGTCGCCCGCGATGTCCAGCGCCGCGGAGCCCAGGGACAGCGAACCCGGGTTGGCGGCGGCCGGCCACTGGAGGCTCTTCAACGTGCCGGCCGACACGGTCCACAGCCGGCCCTCCGTCACGGAGAAGCGCTCCACGCTCCCCAGGGCGGTGATGGCGTCCGCGCGGGCGTCGGACAGCTGCAACACGCCGTCCGGCATCTCGGTCGCCAGCCGCAGCGTCGTCCCGTCGAGCGACAGCACGTCCCTGCCAGCGCGCGCCACCTGGCGCACGTTCGCGCCGCTCCGGAGCATCCTCACCACGCGAGGCCCCACGTCGCCTGTCACGTCCACGGACTGCACACCGGCCGTCCGCGCCGCCACCGCCACGCCGCCTCGGTACGGCGCCAGGCCCATGGCCATGTCGGGCGTCTCGACGGGCGTCGCCGTCGTCGTGGGCGTATCGACGGGCAGCCGCAGGACGGTGAGCCCGGAGGGCCCCGTCGCCAGCAGCAGCCCCTGCGTGACGAGCAGGTGGTTCGCGTCGAGCCGCGTCCTCGCCACGACGCGCGGAGACACCGGCTCACGGAAGTCCACCACCCGCAGCCAGCCCGCGTCGTCCGCCACGTACGCCACGCCGCGCACCATCTCCAGCGAGCGCACGCCCGCGGCGAGGTCCACCGTCGACACGCTCGTCAACACCTGGACGCTGCCTCGCACCCACGCATGGAGCTTCGTGTTGGAGCCCGCCACCACCAGGTCACCCTCCACCTGCGCGGCGCGGAGCTGCGCGGGCTGGATGGACATGTCGCGGTCGGTGCTCTGCCCATCCGGGCCTACCACCGGGACACGCAGCGTCGACGGGTCGGTCCCGTAGATGAGGCCGTCCGCGGTGGCCCCCAGCAGCGGGCCCGACATGGCGGCGACCTGCGCGCGAATCGGCGCGGCGGGGTCACCGACGTCGATCGACTCGAGCGTGCGCTGGTTGTTGTCCCGGATTCGAGCCGCGTGGAAGCGGTCCGACGCGACCACGCCGACGTAGCGGCCCTCCAGGCCCCCCACGCGGCGGGGATTCGTCGGCGTGCCGACGTCCACCAGCCACAGGCCCGCCTCTCCCAGCGCCAGGGCCACCTTCGACCCGAGCACCGCGAGCCCCACGGGTGCCACCGGCGTGGCCAGCGTCCCCCGTGTCTCGAGCACGGGAGCCTCCGCCGGGCCCGTCAGCCGCCCCACCCAGAGGCCGGAGGCGCTGATCACATAGAGCTGCTCGCCCAGACGGACGACCTGGCTGGCGCCGTCGAGCGCGACGTGAGCCACCTCGGCGGGCAGGCGCGAGGCGCCCACCACGCGAGTCACCGTCGAGCGCGTCTCATTCCCGGCCCGGTCCTTCGCGGTCGCGACGATCTCCAGCGCCGTCCCCGGCGCGGTCTCCACCGGAACACGGAAGCCCAGCGTCGCGCCACCCAGCGCCCGACGGACGCCGCCGAGCTTCAACTCGAGGGACACCTGCTCCAGCGCCAGGTCGTCCCCCGCGTTGGCGCTGACGAACACCTCCGTGCCCGCTGCGACCAGCTGCCCGGAGGGGTCCACCACCACCGCGAGCGTCGGAGGAACGAGGTCGTCCATCACCTGGAGCGGCAGCTCGGCGGAGGTGGTCTCCCGGCCGGCGGCATCCCTGGCCACGGCCACCACCATCACCTCGCGAGCCCCCACCACGCGCGGCATCTTCACCAGCGCGTCGACCGGAGCGCCCCTGCCCCATGCCGCTTCCTGACCATCGACCAGGAACCGCACGGTGTCATCGGCCCCACCGGTGCTGAGCGTGGCGCGCACCGCGACGAAGGTCTCCTCGTAGATGGCGCCCGAACCCAGGCGCGCCAGCACGACGCCAGGCCCCTGCCCCTCGCCACCTTGGAGGACCTTCACCGTGGCCGTCTTCGCGGGGCCACGGACTCCATCGCCGTCGATGGCGACGAAGGTCACCGTGTAATCGGTGTCCGTGGTGACGAGCGGCGTCTTCAGTTCCCCGACCAGCACGGGCGCCGTGAGCATGACGGGCGCCTGTCCCGCGAAGGTGACCTCGACCCGCGCCACCCGCGCCGGCGCCTCGGGCACCGCGACCACGGGGAACCACGCCCCCTCCGCCACGGACGCCGGCGCGCGGACCTCCGCGAGCACCGGGCCACCCACGGGCGCGGAGAGTCCCTGCTGCCACGTGCGACGCTCCACGCGTCCCGCGAGGTCCCTCACCACCAGCTCGATGACGGACGTGCTCCCCGTCGTGGGAACGTCCACGTGGGGCGGGAGTCGGGAGTCGCGCGCGTCCACCACCACGCCGTCGACAGACAGCTCGGACACATAGCCGTTGAGCGCGAGGGCATCGTCCGTGACGGTCGCTCCCGTCAGGAGCAGGCGCGAGCCACGCGCCACGCTCGCGGGCAGCTCGGGCAGGGTGAGCCGAGGCGTCGCGGTGCCGCGCACCACGTTCCTGCGCACCACGCCGCGCGGAAGGGCCGCCACCAGCGAGCCTGGGATCAGACTCGTCGCGCCCTGGAGCTCGGGGAAGACACCGGCGCCCGCGGGCGCGCCGCGCACGTCCACCAGCCGAGCCCCCGTCGGGGTCCCCACCACCAGCAGCTCACCGAACGCTGTCGCGCCCGAGGCCGAGACCCCCAGGGCCACGTCCGTGCCACGGGCGCTCAGCTCGTGCGCCACCGCGTCCACGGAGAAGCACCGCACCGTGGTCCCCGCCACACAAGCGCCACCATCCGCGAGCGCCGCCACCGTCGCGAAGGAGGAGGCCCCCAGCGCGACACGCGCGATCTCGACCGGCGCTTGTGCCGCCGGGACATCGATGGCGACCAGGTGCTGCGCGGTGAGCGCGAAGACCTGTCCGCCCTCCGCAGACACGGCCTTCACCGCGCCCAGCGGGAGACGACTCACCCGGAGCCCGGACGCGCCATGGAACTGGACACCTTCGTCCGTGGCCACCACCAGCCAGCCCCCGGCGCCATCCAGGGCGACCGGAGCGCGGACCAGCGGCGTGGACGACAGGAACGACAGGCCGCCGAGCGCGAAGCGTTCCAGTGAGCCCGCCCCACCCTGGCGCACGGCCACCACGGCCGCTCCACTCGAGAACGCGACCCCCACGGGCTCACCCGCCAGCGACGCCGACGCGCGGCGCACCCCGGTCAGCCTCGAGCGCAGCTCCACCTCGCCACGGCCTCCGCCATCCTTGCGCACCACCAGGAGGTCGTCGCCACGCGAGACGAGCGCCACGGGCTCCATCGACTCCAGCGAGTCCTCGACCCGCGACGGCGCGCCATTCGTGAACGCGGCCAGGGTCGCGGTCTGCTCCGCGACACCGGTGACGCCCCCGGCGGTCGCCGCCGAGGCATGGACCACCACGGAGGCCGCCTCCGGCCCTTCCGGCAGCACCGCCTCGGCTTCCAGGCCGCCCGACGTCAGGCGGACGGGCAGCGCGGCCTCCGCGACCTGGACGGAGAGCGTGGGGATGATTCCCGCCTCCGACGTCGTCGACACGCGCAGCGTCGAGCCACCCAGCAGCAGGGCCCCCTCCGGCTGGCGGGTCACCGCCACGGAGACCTGCGTGCGACCGTCGTCCGTCACCTTCACCGTGCGACGCGCCACTGAGCTCGTGGTACCAGCGCGATCCGTCGCCTGGGCCTCGAGCTCCAACGTCACGCTGCCTCCCTCCAGGACCTGGGCCTGGAAGGTGGCGCGCCACGGCGCCTCGGTGACGACCTGCTCCTCATCCCCCGCGCGGATGCGGACGGAGGCGATGCCCGCCGCGGCGCTGGCGTCCACCGACACGGTGAACGGCAGGCCCTCGGCAAGCGAGGCCCCCGAAGCGGGCGCGGCGAACGCCACGGAGGGCCGCGACGACGCTGGCTCCACGGTGATGCCGACCTGCGCCTCACCGGCATTCCCCCTCGCGTCACGGGCCACGGCCTTCACGTCGTGAGGCTCCGCCGCCGAGACGACCGGGGCATTCCAGGACACGCGCCAGGGCATCCCGTGCGCGCTCCCCACGGAGAGCCCATCCACGAAGAACTCCACCTCCGTCACGCCATTGACGTCCGTGGCGGTGGCCTCGAGCACCATCGCCGAACCCGCGACGACATGCTCGTCCGCGCGGGGCGAACGGAGGGCCACGGTGGGCGCCACCGAGTCGCGCGTCACCAGGAGGGTGCGCGGCTGCGTCGCGGACACCTGCCCCTTGTCGTCCGTGGCGGAGGCCGTCAGGACGCGCGTGGCGCTGGTGGCCTCGCCCGTCAACCGCGGCAGGACCCAGGTGTGGGTCAGCGTCCCGGGACGCGCCGGGCTCACGAGCCGCGCCAGCGGTTCCCCATCGAGCCGGAGTTCCATCGACGCCAGGGCGTGGTCATCATTGGCCAGCACCGTCGCCGTGAACGCGGCGCCCTCCTGGAGCGTCACGTCCGCGCTCGGAGCCTGGAACTCCACGAACGGCGGCTCGTCGTCGACCACGTCGATGACCACCGTCAGCGCATCGCTCGTGTTGTTGCTCGAGTCCGTCGCCCGGGCCACCAGCGTCGAGGGCGACCCCACCCTGTCGACGGGCCACGTGTACGCGTAGACGCCGCCGCTGCCGCCGGTGAGCGTCTGGCCGTCCACGGACAGCGACGTGGACACGGCGCCACCGCTGTCGTCCGAGGCTTCGACCTGGAGCTTCCAGGTCACGCCCGCGGCGAAGAGAGCCCCGTCCACCACGACGTCCCCACCGACCCGTCGCAGCCGGAGGGTCGGCTTGACGACATCCACGGTCCGGAAGGTCCGCTCGTAGGCCGCGGCCACGTTGCCCGCGCGGTCCACCACTCCCGCCGCCGTCAACACGTACGCGGTGGTGGAGCGCAGCGGTTCAGCGGGCGTGAAGCGCAGCGTGCGGCCGTCCGCCAGCAGCGTCGACGTGCCTGGCTCCTCCACACGGGAGGGCGAGCGCGACAGCCGCAAGCGTCCCGCGCTCGCCGCGCCCAGGGGCTCGTCGAACCGCACGTCGAAGACCGCCGACAATGGCACCGACTGCGCCCCCACCGAGTCCAGGGGCTCGGAGCTCGCCACCACTGGAGCCCGGACATCGCCCCGGTAGACGGCCTCCGTCACCACCACGGGCGATGCCATGGGCTGACGCAAGGTGAGCGTCAGATGGGCCTCCGGCCCCGCGGGCACCAGGGCCTCCACGCTCGTCGACGTCCAGCTCCGCGTCGAGGCGACGGCCCCACCGAACAGCACCTCCAACCCACGGTGGAAGCCGGAGCCGGTGATTCGCACCCAGCCTCCCGCCACGTCCACCGCGGCCGGAGTAACGCCCGTATAGGCCAGCGGCGCGACATAGACGAACGGGCTGGCCGCGCGCGCCACGACGCCGTCGGACAGGCGCTCGACCCGGACGAGCGCGGGGCCCGCCACCGGCGAGGGCGGCAACGACACCTGGAGCACCGTCGGGAGCGTCGACTCGATGGGCGTGGCCATGACGCCACCCACCCACACGCGGGACTGCTCGTCGAAGCCCGCGCCCTGGACCGCCACCGTCACGCCACCCGCCATGGGGCCACTGGCGGGCGTCACCGCGTCCACGCGCAGCGACACGGGCTCGCCTCCCGCCCGCAGCGGATACTCCCAGTCTCCCAGCAGCGACCCACCCTCGATGCCAGGCACCGAGGCCAGCTTCAGGCGCGCCGTGTATTCCCGCGCCACGTCGAGCGGGGACTCCGGGATGAAGACCAGCGAGCCCGGTGGGCGGGTGCCAGGCACCACCGCGGGACCATCGCGGAGCTCCAGCGTGGAGCTGGTCGTCATCGACTGGGGCAGCTCCTCGGGCAGCCCCACGGCCACGTTCGCCCCGGGCGCCACCTCGCCTCCCGGGAGCGGCGACAACGTGTCGACCGTCGGGTACGGCAGGCGCAGCACCTTCAGCGTGTTGTTCGAGGCGACGACGGCCACGCCATTGACGATGGCGGCCCCGGGGCCGGTCCCGACCGACTCCGCGAACGTGCGCTCGCGCAGCTCCTGGGTCGTGTCCAGCCAGGCCACGCGCGTGCCGGACACCGCCATCAGCCACGGGCCCGAGAGGGCCAGGGCGTTCGACGTGCCACCGCTCGGGTCGGACACGGAAGCCACGAGCGAGGGGACGGCCACGTCCACCACGTCCAGCAGGTGCAGTCGGCGGCCCGCGGAGAGCGCCACGCGGGAGCCCTCGCGGGTCATCACGCCCACGGGCGTGCCCAGGCTGGGCACCTCGCCGACGACGGGCAGGTCACCGCGAACCGCCTCCCGCACCTCGAGACGGGAGCGGGCACCGTCCTCCACGAGGACGAGCAGGTGGTCCCCCACCACGTCCAGGTCCCTCACCACGCCGGAGCCCAACACCGTCCGGCCCAGCACCTCGTAGGCTCCGCCGACCGGCGCCATCAGCGCCAGCTCGCTGCCGTTCGCGACCGCGACGAAGGCCTGCGAGCCCCCGGCCGCCACGGCGCTCAGCGACACGCCCCCCGTGGGCGCGAGCGCCACGCGCTCGATGAGCTGGGGCACGCACGTCGACTGGGGCGGCGTCGGACCGCAACCGGACAGGTCGTACCGCGCCACCTCGCCCACGCCCGCCAGGTACAGCGTGTCGCCGTCCACGGCCATGTCGACCGGATCGCTCACGCCCTGCGCCGTGCCCATGACGATCGGGCTGCGCGCATCGCCCACGTCCACCGTGCTCAGCACCTCGTCCCGAGCGACGAAGAGGCGGCGGCCGTGGCGGATGAACACGCCGCCCACTGAATCCAACCGCGAGCGCTCGGCCAGGGTGAAGGTGAAGCCGTCATTCAGCGTGAACTGCCGAGGAGGCACGCCAGGCGTCAGCACCTTCAGCGCCACGCGCCCCGTCACGTCGTCGGGCACCTCCACCTGGAGCGCGCCGGAGTCGTCCAACGTGACGCTCCGCGCGGGAATGCCATTGAAGGAGACCTCCGTCCCCGGGAAGAGGCCCTCACCCGTGAGCTGCACCACCTTGCGACTGCCGAACGCGGCGTGCGCCGGTGTCACCGCCGTCAACGTGGGCGGCACGAGGTAGCGGTAGGCCCCCAGCCGCAGGCCGGTCAGACCTCCGGGGTTGACGACCTCCACGGCGGCGGCCCCCGCCTTGCCCGCGGGAACCGTCACGCGCACCCAACGCCCATCCGGGCCGACCTGCCCCACGGACGCCTGCTGGCCGCCGATGCGCACCACGCAGCCCTCGAGGAACCCGGAGCCGAGCACCTCGACGACATTGCCCCCCTCCTCCAGGCCATAGGCCGGCGTCACGCTGGTCACCACGGGACGCTCCTGCGACGCGTCCTGACTGGTCCGGAACCGCACGCGCGCCTCCGTCCCCAGCTTCGCGCCCCCCAGGTCCGCGAGCGTGGCGCCCGCGCGCAGCTCGTACACCGTGTCCAACGCGAGCGGCGCCAGCGGCGTCAGCACCACCAGTCCCCCCTGCGTGTCGGCGCGCACCTGCCGCCCCACGGAGACCTGCGCCTCGTCCGACGCGCGCCACAGCGTCACGGCGCCCACCGTGGCCACGTCTGGCAGCGCGGTCACCAGCACCTTCGCCACCTCGCCCGGGGCCACCACGTCGCCCTCGGCGGGCTCCGTCCCGCGAATCTCCAGCGTGTCCAGTTCGACGGAGGCCAGCGCTCCCGCGAGCGGAAGCTGCGCATCGCCTGGGTCGCTCACGGGGAGCTCGACGGGAGTCCCCGCCCCGTCCAGGAACAGCGTCCCCACCAAGAGGTAGCGCCCCATGAACGCCAGCGTGCGCGCATCCCCCAGCACGGAGGCGGTGCCGATGCGCTCCGGTAACGTCCCCACGGGGACGCGGAAGCGCTGGACCTTGCCACCCCCGGCGGCGACATGGGCCACGCCCGCCGCCACCCGCGTCTGCTCGGCCGACACCCACTGGCCTCCGAGCGGGTCCTCCACCAGCAGCGTCCCGGCGGGAGCGGGGCTGGTCGGGTCCAACAGCTCGTAGATGGCCACCTGCTTCGCGCGTCCCAGCGACAGGAAGGCGCGCGTGCCCTCCGACGTGATGTGGACCGCGGGCGCGAGCAGGTCCGTCGAGCCACGCTCGGACAGGTCGCCCTTGCGCGCGTCGAGGACATAGAGGCGGGACGGGTTCTTCGCCGCGCTCGACACCAGGAGGTTCGCCCCCTGGAGCGCCAGCGCGCTCACCCCGCCCTGAATCGCCCGAGCCCCCACGCGACGAGGAGGCCGTGTCTCGTCGGACACGTCGTAGACCTTGACGCCCTCGCCATCCCCCACGAACAGCAGCGCGCCTCCCAGGGCGATGTCGGACGCCGTCCCGGAGATGGCCGTGAGCTCGTGAGCGTCCGCGGGCGGAGCCACGTCCACCCGGCGCACGCCTCCCGTTCCCGCCGCGACATAGACGATGTCCCCGCGCTTGAGGACCCGACGGCTTCCCCCCAGCCCGGAGAAGGTCAGCGTCTTGATGGGCGTGATGTGCGTCGGCTCGGAGAGGTTCGCCAGCAACAGGCCGCCATTGGGCGTCTGCCGGTTGGCCGCGAGCAGGTTGCCGTCGGCGCCATGGATATCGACGGTCGCGCCCAGGGCCGCGTAGGCCACGCCATTCTCCACCAGCACGTCCCGCACCGGAGGCGTGGCGAGCCTCGCCACGGCGCCCGAGCCGTAGAGGAACGAGTCCTCGAGCGTGTCGATGTCGGCGCCCACCGTCACCTGCACGTCGACCACGCCCGGCGTATGCGTGGGGGCCACGGCCTCCGCGCTCTGGGAGCTCAGCACGCGCACGTCGAACGAGTTCGTGCCACCGAACGTCGCCCGCATCCCCGGCGCGAAGCCGCGTCCCTCCAGCTTCACCTTCACCCCACCCTGCTGCGGCACGCGGTCCGGCGAGACGCTGACCAGCTTGGGCGCGTCGCGATACACGAAGCCACCCAGCACCCTGGCGACGAGGCCGCTCGGGTCCCTCACCTCCACCAGGGCCGCGCCCACCAGTCGCTCCGCGTTCTCCAGCGGCGCCGGGGGGATGACCAGGGAGAGGGACTTCCCGTCCGCCGCCACGTCCACCAGTGCCTCCTGGCCGCCGACGAACACCTGCGTCCCCTCGCGGAAGTTCTCTCCCGTCAGCACGGCGGAGGTCGACTGGTCGGCCCGTCCGGACGAGGGCGACAGGCGGGAGATGAGCGGCAGCTCGCCATCCCCCGCGGCGACCTCGAACTCGCCCGCGAACGTCTCCGCCTGTGGGCGGTTGTCGAAGGAGACCAGGCCGTCCACCTCCACCCGGACCACGTCACCCGCCGCGAAGGGCGTCTGAGGCGTGAAGACGATGGAGGAGCCACGCACCGCGTACTCCACGCCGCGCGTGCCAGGGACGTCCTCGTCATGGGTGCCATTCGCATGGTCCACGGAGACACGCATCGTCTGGTCGCCGAGCGACGACTCCTTCACCGGCAGCGTGAAGTCCACGCGGACCTGCGAGCCATGCGGCGCCAGGCTTCCATCCGAGGGCCGCATGCCCAGGGGCAGCAGTTCCACGGGAGGCACGGCCTGGAGCGTGTTCGCGCCCGTCGTCGCGACATAGAGGGTTCCGCCCACCCAGCCCAGCCCTGACAGCGTCGAGCCCAGGTCCGTCGCCTGCAACCGCACCGGGTTCGACTCGTCGGAGAGGTCGAAGACGTGGAGCGTGTTGCCGGCCGTGACGTAGGCGCGCTTCGCGCGAACCACCACGCGCGAGCGAACCAGGGACGTGAAGCTGGTGAGCGAGGCGTCCACCGACACACGCCCCCGTGACAACCCCTCGCGAGTGTAGATGGAGAACCAGAGGCCATTGCCCTGGGTCCCGACGACGTCCGAGGTGAGGACGTAGAAGCGCTCCGGCCCCAGGTCCAGCGCGAGGGCGTCCTCGGTCAGCGACAGGGAGCTCAGCAGGCGCAGCGCCGGGGAGGCCGCGTCGAAGACCTGCACGTGTCCCTTCGCGAACGTGGTGTCCGTGGTCGTCACGAACGCGCGCGTGCCTTCCAGCCGCACGCCCGTCGCGAGCCCATCCGTCGAGGACCTGCGCACGACGAACGGCGTCTCCGGACGCGACACGTCCACCGCCGCCAGCCCGGAGCGGTCGTTCGCCAGCAGCGCGAGCATGCCGTCCACGTCCAGACCATGCACGGGGTCCTGGGTCTCGAGGGCCCCGAGCCGCAGGGGCCGCTCCTCCAGGCGCACGTCGAAGATCTCCATGCCGGCGAGGCTCGGTGTCGGCACACCGACATAGAGCCGGTCGCCCACGAGCTTCATGTCGGAGACCTGCTTCGGCGGGAAGCCAGGGAGGCTCATCGTCACGCCCACCGGCAGGTCATAGGAGAACGTGCCCACGACCACGCCCTCCTCCCCCGGACGCACCAGACGGATGGGCACCAGCCCCGCGCCAGACGCCTCGGGCGTGGTGAACTCCAGCGAATTCAGGTCGAGGATGTCGACATCGACGCCAGCCGCATCCCCCACCCGCACCGTCGTGCCCGGCGCCACCGCCGGCGCGGCGAGCGACACGCGCACGCGCGTGTTGCCTTCCACCGGGCCATGGTTCGGAGACAGAGTCACGCCGTTGCCAGTGAGCGGCGCCAGGGCGAGCAGGCCCGCGGGGAAGAACGTCTCGGGGCCTCCGGCGTCGAACAGCCGCACGTCGGCCGGCCCCGGGGGCAGCGCGGGCAACGTGAGCCGCAGCTGGCCATTCACGTGGGAGACCCCGGCCTCCAGGCCGCCCACCGTCGCGGCGTCGACGCCCTCGAGGTCGACGCCCTCGACCGTCACCAGCTGTCCCGCCACCGTCGACACCGTCGACGGCGACAGGCCCGAGATGACCGGCGCGCGCGCTCCCGCGGCGGCCGTGCGGAACGTGGTTCGCAGCGGAACCAGCAGTGAACCGCCGCGCTGGTCCGTCACGGAGGTGGCCACCTCCAGGGTGTAGAGGCTGTCAGGCGCCAGCGGCGACTGGGGCACGCCGGTGATGGCGTAGTCGACCTTCGCCGGATCCGCGCTCACGGAGAGCGTCAGCGGGACGCGTCCGGAGGGGCCGGTCAGGCGCACCGTATCGGCCGTGACGCTCGACTCCGCCACCGGGCGGCTCATGCGGACCACCACCCGAGGGAGCGACGGAGGAACCCGCGCCCCTCGCGCCGGCGAGTAGTCCGTCACGAGCATGAACGGCATCTCGAGCTCGGTCAGGCGCGTCTGGCCGGCCACCATGAGGCGATCCCCCACGGGGAGCACGTCCATGGCCGTCTCGGTGTTGCCACCGCTGAACGGCACCGGGTTCTCGAGGTCGGACACGTCCACGAGCACCACGCCGCCGCCGTTGGCCGCGACGAAGAGCACGTCCCCCACCAGCCGCAGCCGCTGGGGCTCGCCGGGCGTGTTGGACAGGTCCGCGTCGAACCGGATGCGTCGGATGAGCTTCGGGTCGTCCGGCGTGCGGACGTTGACGAACGTGAGCCCGTGCTCGGCCGAGGCGAGGATGGCCACGCCGTCACGCACCACGACGTCCGTGAGGTTGCCTGGCTCGTCCCAGGTCCCCACCACCTGCGCGTTCGCGCCGGCCGAGGAGTAGATGAGCAGCCGGCTCGTCGGCTGTCCCGTCTTGTACGACGTGCGCTGACCGCCGCGCGCGCCGCCACTCTGGGACTGGTAGGGCACGGGCGGAGGCGGTTGCCCGGGCTCGCACTTCACGTACTTCACGCCCTGGTGCTGTCCCGTGACGACGTACAGCCGGCCATCCACGACCGTGGCGCCATAGGGTTCGAAGTTCTCGCCCCCGCGCGTGGACACCAGCAGCGGATCGGCGGGATTGCGCGCGTCGACCAGGTAGAGACCGCCGTCCTTGCCAATCTGCTCCTTGATGGGTTCACACTTGCCCGGCGGCCCCTCGGAGGGAGGGTCCATCAGGCTGTTGGCGAGCACCCACGCGCCCACCGGGGTCGGGACGACACGCGAGGCGATCAACCCGTCGGAGGACGAGAGCTTCGCGCGACCGAGCACCGCCAGGGACTCCAGCTCACCGTCCGGCTGCTCCTGCATCTCGCCGCTGCCGTCGATGATGGACAGGCCGCTCAGGCCGTTGGCCACGTAGAGCAGCGCCCCCGCGCTGGCGACATCCAGGGAGTCCGGCATCACCTCGACGGACGGAGCGGGCGTGTCACGCGGCAGCCATCCGTTGAGGATGCCCATGAGCACATCGACCTGGCCCTCCTCCGGGATGACCGGCTGCGCGCCAGACGCCCGGGGACGCCCACGCAGCTGCACGTCCATGGCGGCCATGCGGAAGGACTGGGGAATCGTGCCGCCCCCAGTGATGGGGCCCTGGTACGGCTGCGAGAACTTGTTGCCGCTGTTCGCCGCGCCGCCCGACGTGAAGACGTAGAACGGCGACAGCGGGCTGGGGGCGAGCGCGCTCGGACGGACGGCCAGGGCCCGCTCCTCGCCCAGGTATGGCAGGCCATAGCCCACGGGGCTCGGCGCGATGGAGCGCTCCACCCCATCCGGCGCCACGACCATCACCTGGGCGTCACCGAACGAGCCTGGCGCCGCCGTCGCCGTCATGCGCGTCAGCGAGTGCACCGTCACGTGGGTCGCGGGGATGCCGCGCACGCGCACCTGGGTCGCTCCGAGTCCATGCGCCCATTCGGGCAGGAAGCCCTCGCCCGTCACCTCCACGGTGCTGCCGCCGCGAGGATTGAGGAAGCGCGGCGTCGCCTTCGTCGCCACCAGGGGGAGCGTGTAGAAGTAGCCACCGGCGCGCCGGGCGATCAGGCCCGTGGAGGTGTTGACGACCACCACGTCCGCCAGCCCCGGCTCTCCCGAGGGCGTGACCACGCGCAGCCGGGTGGCGGAGCGCGCGGTCACCGTCGCCGGCCTGCCACCGATGAGCACCTCGGACGACTCGTCGAAGTTCCCGCCGAGCACCTCGCTCGAAGCGCCGCCCGCCACGGGGCCGACACGCGGCTCGATGACGTCGACGCGCGGCGCGACGCCAGCGGCGCTAGCCGTCCGGAAGTCCACCTGCACCGGAGCGATGAGCGCCTTGCCGTCACGGCTGCGCAGCGCCGTGCTCACGCTCAGCCGCAGCGCCGCGTCGGGAGGCAGGGGGGCGGAGGGACGGAACACCAGGGTGCTGCGCGCGTCCTGTCCGTCGTCCCCCGCCTCCAGCGCGCCCTGCACCGTGGCGCCATCGGCCGTCAGTTGGAAGGCATTCTGGGCCGACGCGGGCGTCACCGTCGTGGAGAGCGTCACGGTGAACGCGGACTGGCTCACGGGCACCACGTCCCCTGGCGCCACGCTCACGCTCACCACGGACAGGTCCGTGGCGGGGCCGAAGTCCAGGCTCCACCCCGTACTGCCCGCGCGCTGCCGCAGGCTCACCAGCCGTCCGCCGGGCGTGAGGACCGCGGCGAACGTGTTGCCGTCGTGCGCGCCCGTCACGTGATGGAGCACCCGGGGCGACGCCAGGGAGGAGATGTCCACCACGGCCACGCCGGCCTCCCCCGCGGCCACGTAGGCCAGATCGCCCGCGAGGCGGACATCCGTCGCGAAGCCCTGCACGTTCACCGTCGCCCACCGCTTCGGCGCGTCCGGATTGCGGAGGTCCACCAGCACCAGTCCCTCGGCGCCAGCGGCCACGGCCGCGAGCGTGCCCCGCAGGCGCACGCGCTGGACGTTCATCGCCAGCTCGCCTCGGACCTGGAGGGGGCCCTCGACGGACAGCGTCCGCAGCAGACCGTCCTCCACCACGCCCGTCGCCGAGCGGGTCCCCACGCCGACCACCGCCAGCCCGTCCTGGATGGCCGCGACCTGCGCCCCCGGCTCCGAGGGGAAGTCCCGGATGGGGAACGGCGAATGGGAGATGTCGAACGTGTGGAAGCCCTGGCTCCCCGCCGCGGCGAGCAGCCGGTCTCCCCGGGCGTCCACGCTGAACGCGCCGTCACCCGGGATGGTGCGCATGGACACCATGCGCGGAGCGGACGGCTTCGAGATGTCGTACTCCACCACCGCGCCGACGGAGACACCGCCGTCCGCGCCATACGACTCGACGCCGGCGGCGAAGAGCCTGTCGCCCTCCGTCGGAGGATAGGACACGGACCAGAGGTCGGCTCCCGCGGCATGGCCGATGATGCGGTCGTCCCGACCATCCTTGTCCTCGTCGACCAGCTTCGCCTGGAACTCGGCGGGGATGGCGGTGCCACCGTCGGCCAGGGGCCCCCGGGTGTACACGCCCGACATGTCGACGATGTCCAGACCGCTGCTGCCCACCACGTAGGCATAGGCGCCAATCACCACCGCGTCGCGCAGTGCGCCGCCTACAGAGACGGAGGCGCCCGTGGGACGATCGAAGATGAAGGCACCCTTCAACATCGCGGTCGCGCCATCCGCGTTCACGACCGTCACGTCGGCCGGCCCCGTGAGGCCATTCGGGGTGGTGACCTCCAGCCGGTTGACGCCGAGCACGCGCGGACGATCCCCCTCCACGCCATTGAAGCGGACGATGACGGTTCCACTGGGTGAGAAGCCGGTGCCCTCGATGAGGACGCGCGTGCCGCCCGCCGTGGGGCCCCGCTTCGGGGTGATCTGGGTGAGCGTCAGCGGCGCCGTGTAGAGGAACGCGCCGGGTCTCAGGGCGACGCTGCCCGACGGGTTGATGACCTCGAGCGTGGCCGCGCCCTCCTGGCCTCCCGGCGTCGTCACCGTCAGACCGGTGCCGTCCTCGGACACGGTGACGCTGGGGGCCTTGAGGCCGTTGAAGCGGACCTCGGCGTTGGCCTCGAAGCCACTCCCCTCGATGTGGACCACCGTGCCGCCCTGGATGGGGCCCTGGCGGGGCTCCAGCGCCGACACGACCACGGGCGAGGGGTTGCGAGTAGACGCGGTGCGGAACTCCAACGTGTACGTCCCCGGCATCTGGGGTCCGAGGACGCCCTCCGAGGGGCTCACGCCTCGCACGCCGGTGACGGTCAGGCGGTAACGGGTGCTGAGCGACAGCTCGAGGGCCGGAGTGACGGTCAGCTCGGTGCCCACCGCGACAGCCGTCACGTCCCGCTCCGTGTTGGACGCGGAGCCCGTGAGCTCGAACAGGTGCACGGAGGCCGTCTCCGTGAGCTCCACCGGCATGTTGAAGGTCAACCTCGGGACCGAGGTGGGCCTGGCGGCCTCGTCACCGGCCGAGGGGGTGCTGGCCACGACCACGGGGAACGGCAGCTCCACGACCGCGAGCCCGTCCAGGGCCCGCCCCTGGTGGGTCTCGGAGATGCTCGCGACGGCGACATCCCCCTCGATGTCCACGTCGGACAGACGGGTCCCGGGGAACAGGTCGATGGCGTCGATGCCCTGGGGCGCCGAGAGGGACGAAGCCTCCACGAGCTGCAACGCGGCGGGGCCCCCCGAGTCGCCGATGGGCGACTGGATGGTCGCCGCGACATGCTGCGTGGTGGCCGCGCCGACGAACAGACCGCCCGAGAGCAGCGAAGGCACCACGGCCTGCACATACGGACGGGACGTGGGGACGAGCGACAGCGTGCGCAGGGTCCGGGACGCGGACAGGGCCTGCGAGCCGCGGATGGCCACGCTGCCCAGGGACTCGGGCACCTCGCCCACGGAGGCGAGCCCCGGCGTGGTGAGGTCCACCAGGAGCGTGCTGGTCGCGGTGCCACGGCGCGCCTGGAGCAAGGCATACCGGCCGGCGACGGCCACACGCTCGACGTTGACGGCGGCGTTCGAGCCCGACATCAGGAAGTTCTTCTGCGTGGCGATGAGCACGGGGCGATCCGGATTGGCGAGCGAGAACACCGCCAAGCCCGCCTCGCCCGAGGCCACCAACGCCAGGTCACCCGTCAGCGCGATGGCGCGCGCGGTCCCGAGGAACGGCACGGCGTCCACGCTCTTGGGCGCCGTGGGCGTCGACAGGTCGAACACGAGCAGCGACGGAGCGCCCTCCCCCGCCACGTCGATGTACGGGAGGTTCGGCGCGTTGGCCACCACGTAGCCACGCGAGCCGCGCACGGCGAGGTCCACGGGCTCATAGGGAGGCAGGATGGAGATGCCGCCCATCACGGACGCGTTCTCCGGCGACGACACGTCCACCGCGCCCAGGCCACCGGGCATGCTCCGCGCGATGAGCTCCGTGGGCGTCTTCGCGTCGCGGTACACCTGCGAGGAGGACAACACCCACGCCCGTTGCTCCCGCAGCGTCACCGCGAGCGGGACGCCGCGAGACAGGCGGTGGTCGGGCTGCTCGGCTCCGTCGATGATCGGGTCGTAGCGGCCGATGATCGAGGACACGACGAGCTTGCTGTAGAGGAAGGCGCCAGCGGCGAACGCGCGCTGCCCGTCCGGATTCACCACCGCGACGTCCGCGGGACCGAAGGCCCCTTCGGGCGTGACGGCCTCCAGGCGGCCCGGCGCCAGGACACGCACCTCCGTGGCGGGGATGCCGTTGAACGTCACCGTGGCGCCGCGCTGGAAGCCGCCACCGGAGATCTCCACGTGCGTTCCGCCCTCCACGGAGCCCGAGGCCGGCATCACCAGCGAGACCTGGAGCACGGGCAGGTAGACATAACCGCCGATGAGCGAGCCCTCGCCGCCGTCCGGATTCACCACGGTGACAACGGCGGGCCCCTGCTCCTGCGCGGGCACGGTGACGGTCAGGCGCGTGCCCCCCTCGGCCACTTCGACCCGGCTGCCCTCGCGTCCCGCGAAGAAGACCTGGGCGCCCGGGACGAAGTGAGCGCCCGTCACTGTCACCCGGTTCCCACCCTCGACCGGTCCCCCACTCGGTGAGACGTCGGCCACCACCGGCGCGGCCGTGCTCGTCGAGCGCGTGGTGAACCGGGCGAGGAAGGACTCCTCCAGGGGGAGGCCATCGCCGTTCACCACCGCCTTCGCGACGGTGACGAAGTACGGCGTGGAGACCGCGAGCGGCGCGGAGGGCGTCAGGGTGACCTTGCGTCCCTCGGCCACGACGGTCGCTGGGACGGGATGCCCGAGAATCGGGTCGACCGCGCGCAGCATCACCGTCTGCGGAGTCACGGTGTCCGGTCTGGGCGGGGACGAGAACTCCAGCGTCACGGCGGCGCCCACGGGCACCTGCGCGTCCCCGTCCACGGGCGACATGCCCGTGACGACGAACCGGGGGAGGCTGAAGACGGCGCCGCCCCCATTGGCGAACTGCGCCACGGGCGCGCCCGCCGCGATGGCCACGTTCCCCGCGCCCGGCAGGTTCGCTCGGACGAAGGTGGTTCCCCGGTCTTCCGTGTCGAGCACGGAGGCGGACAGCAGGCCCTTCACGAAGACGTTCTTCGCGTCGTGGAGGGACGCCACGGCGACCGCCAGGTTGCCGCTGACGGCGATATCCGACAGGCCAGTGGCCAGCAGATCCGCGCGCGCGGACTTGTGCGGCAGCAGAGAACGGATCAACGGCTCGGCGGGGTTGGACACGTCCACCACGGCCAGCGTGGCATTGGAGTCACGGCAGGCCACGTAGGCGCGCGTGCCCTGCGCCACCACGCGAACGGCCTCGCCCGGCAGCGCCACGAAGCCACGACGACCGAGGCCCGGATCCCTCAGGTCGTGGATCTGCAAACCCGCGCTCCCCGCCGCCACGAGCAGCAGGTCCCCATGGACGGCCACGTCGAGCGCCTCCCCCAGGGGAATGAGGGTGTCGAGCCGCATGGGCGCGAATTCATCGGGCGGGCCCAGGTCCACCACGGCCACGCCATCCGAGCCGTTGGCGACGAAGGCCAGCCGACCCGCGGACGCGACGCCATGGACGGCTTCGCCGGGCAGGTCCACGGACCCCAGGTTCTGGAGGAAAGGCGCGCCGGACAGGTTCAACACGGACAGCTGGGGCGGCACGGCGGTACCGTTCTGCGGCGTGTAGCGACTGGTCGCGACGAGCGCGAGGTTGCCATGGAAGGCGGCGGCCCGTGGAGGCCCCTCGACCTCGACCGCGCCCAGGTAGGTCGACGTTCCCTGCTCCACGCGGGTGAGCGCCACGCCGTGCGGCTTGGAGAGCGTGGTGGTGCCCGTCACGCCCGTGAGGATGCGACGTTCGGCGTCGCCGCCCCGCATCAGCGTGTGCGTGGCGGAGCCAGGAAACGGGTCGAACGTGTGCACGGGCGCCATGCCGATCTCCACCTCGGTGAGCGCCGACGAGCCCTCGTTCTCGCTCGGGTCCTTCGCCACCGCGCGAACCTGACGCTTCTGGCCGGCGGAGCCCGAGGGGATGAGCCACTGTCTCCGATAGAGCGAGCGCCCGGAGGGGCCCGTCTCGGGCACCGACGAGCTTCCCGCGCTCTCGCCGTCGACGAAGAACGTCACGCTGGCGATGGTCGCGTTGTCCTCGGCGGAGGCGGACAGCTGCAGCTGGGTGGACTCCGTCACCACGTCGAAGGCGGGCGGGTCGACCAGCTCCACCTCGGGGGCCACGGTGTCACGCACGGTGCCCAGGAGTACCTCGGCGGACCGGGTCTCCTGGTCGGCCGAGTCCACGGCGACAGCGGACAGGCGCAGGCTGCGGTTGCCGCTCCCCACATCAGGCTGGAAGCTGGCGGTGAAATGCGTGGGCTTTCCAGCGATGCCCGCTGGCGCGTTGGACGTGGCCACCAGACGCCCATCCACGAAGAAGTGGACGGCCTTGACGCGGCCTTCCACGTCGCGAGCGTCCGCCTCGACCTTCACGGGCGTGCTCTCGAAGATGGCGCTTCCGTTCTGCGGCTTGACGATGGCGACGGTGGGAGGCTGATCTCGCGCGACCGTGGCGGACACCGGGTCGCTCCAGTCCTCCTGTCCGGACAGGTCCACCACGCGCGCGCGGAACACGAGCGTCTGCTCGGCGTCCTCCACCTCTGGGATGAAGACGAGCTCGAACGGGAGCTGGTTGCGCCGTCCCACCTCGATCTCCTCGCCCCCGGGCCGGGTGACGAAGAAGCCCACGCTGGCCACGCCCTCCAGGTCGTCCGTCGCCTTCGCGGACAGCACGGACGGGCGCCCCACGACGAGGCCCGACACCGGGTTCATCAGGGCGATGGGGGGCATGTCCTCCTTCACGCCGACCTCCACGGAGGCCGTGGAATGGTTGCCGGACGTGTCGGTGACCTTCGCCGCGAGGGTCAGCGTCGTCTCGGCGAGCGACGCCGGGACGCGGTACGTGAAGGCGAACGGCGGGGCCGGCATGGTGACGTAGGGCGCGCCGTTGATGGAGAACTCCATCCGCACGACGGCCACGTTGTCGTCCGCGTCCGCCTCGACGCGCAGCACCTGACCGGCGACGATCTCCGACCCATCCGCGGGCGAGCGGAAGCTGACGGTGGGGGCGGTCGTGTCGGCGATGACCTGCACCTCTCGCGCAGGGGCGATCGTCTCCTTGCCGGTGGTGTCCCGGGCCCGGGCGCGCAAGGTGAGCGTGCGGCCCGACGAGCCAGGGGGCAGCGGGACCCGGAAGCGGTATGGCGCCGTCGTGCCCACGTAGGTCAGGGTTCCGCCGAGGCCCCCTTCCACGGTCGCCTCGACGGAGGTGACGCCCACGTCGTCGTTCGCGGCGACCACGAAGGCGAAGTCCCGGCCCTCGGTGAGCTTCTGCTCTCCCTGGGGTTCGGCGATGGCCACGGTGGGCGGATGGTCGGCGCGCACGGGCAACCGGACCACCTGGCTCCGCGCCTCGTGGAGGAACGAGTCCACCGCGAAGGCCTGAAGCTCCAGCGCCTCGGCGCCTTCGGGCACGGTGGCGAGGAACACGAACGGGGGCGCCCGGAGGATGACGTCGAGGAAGGTCCCGTTGACCTTCAGGCGGACGCTGGTGACGGCGACGTCGTCATCCACCGCGACGGTGACGGGGACCTGGGTGTGCTCCACCACGGGGCTGCCGTCCGTCGGGGAGATGAGGGACACGGCCGGGGCCTGGTCCCTCACGATGTCCACCAGCTGGATGGCCTGCTCGCTGACGTTGCCAGCCGAGTCCGTGACCCGGGCGGCGATGATGTAGGGGGCGGAGTCGCCCGCGCCCAGCTCGGAGAGCTTCGGCGCGGTGAAGTCGGCCGTCACGACCGGGCTGGCCACCGTGTAGCCGCCGCCGAGGATGGCGTTCTCCGGATCGAACCCGCCGGCGCGACGGATGACCTGGAGCCTGTCCAGGGTGGGCCCTGCGAGGATCGTCACCTCGCGGACGAAGACGTCGTCGGTGCCCATGGCCTCGACGCGGACGACGCTGCCTTCCACCAGGTCCTTGCCGAGCGACGGACGCAGGATGAGCGCCTCGGGCGCGGTGCTGTCCTTGACGATGCGGACCGAGTGCTCGACGACGGAGCTGTGGCCTTCCAGGTCCGTGGCCACCGCGCGGAGGACGAGCCCCGCCTCCGGACGCGAGGGGTCCAGCGCGACGAAGCCAGGAGGCAGCATGACGCGGCCCCGGAACTCCTTGAGCAGGCGGACGTCGTTGAAGGGCTCCTTGAGTCCCTCGGCCGCGGCGCGCAGCTCGGGAGCGAGCGCGATGGGGATCCCGGTCTCGGACTCCGGGTCGAGGGGATAGGTCTCGATGGGCCGTGCCTCGCGGGCGGGGACCGTCAGCGCGAGCTGACCGTTGATGAAGTACTGGACACGGGCGACGTTGGTGTCGTCGCCAGCCACGGAGGACAGGACGAGCGCGATGCTCCCCTCGGTGAGGGTCGCCCCGGGAGGCGGCGTCGCGATGCCGATGGCCGGTGCGCTCGGCAGACGGCCCTCCACGAGCACGCGGGTGCTGCTGACGGCGCCCTTGCGGTCGGTGGCCTTCACCTCGAGCACGGTGGGTGCGCCGTTGGCGCCGACCGGCGGCTTGAACGTCGCGGTCCGCGAGAACTTCGGCTGTCCCACGGGCAGGTCGACGGCGAAGAGCTCGGCCCCGTTGTAGTGCGCCTCGACGCGGGCCAGGCCGACGTCATCCTCCGCGCTGACGAGGACGTCGTGCGAGACGTCCTGGAGCAGGCGCACATAGCCCGTGCGCAGCTCCGCCTCGGACACCTGTTGCTTGCTGCCCGCGGTGTCCTGCGGGAGCTGATACTCCAAGCGAGACAGCCCCACCGTCGGCGCCACGTCCTCGCGGATGTCGAGGAACACCGTCGCGGACGCGGACGCATTGCCCGAGCGGTCCTCGGCCAGGGCCGTGAGCTGGAGCGGCGTGCCGCCAGTCGCCTCGGGGATGCTCAGCGGGAAGGACACGGTGCCCAGGCGGATGCCTTCACGCACGCCGCGGCTGACACCATCGACGAGCAGCTCGATGCGACGGACATCGACCTCGTCCTGGGCCTTGATGTCCACGCTGAACGTCGTCTGCTTCACGCGCGAGGTGCCGCTGAGCGGCTGGGTGATGCTCACCCGAGGCCCTTGCGTGTCCGCGGCAACCTTCACCTGTCGCTCGCGCGACGTGACGGCTCCCGCGAGGTCCTTCACCGCGACGGTCAACCAGGCCGGACGAGGCGCCCAGCCCTGCGGCATCCGCTGGGTGAGCGACTCCTGCCGGACCTGGCCGATGGGGATGTTCATGGCCCAGGGGCGCACGGTGAGGCGCTCGCCATGGGCCACGGCGCGCAGCTGGACGCCCTGCCCTTCATAGCGGACCGCCAGCGCGGAGACGCCGGGCGCCGTTCCCTCCGGGGACGACAGGAAGGAGACGCGGACCTCGTCGACCTGGAGGGCGGCGGGGAACGACAGGTCCACCGTGTGCTCCGACGCTGCGCCGACGTCAAACGTCCGGCGGCCTCCCGGGTGCGCCGCGAGGAACGTACGGACCTCCGGAGTGTCTTCGAGCCCCGGGGTGACGACGAAGTCGTAGCGGACCTCGGCTCGCAGGCCCGCGGCGGCCGCCTCGGGCACGGACAGCACGAGGCGGCGCGGAGCGTTGCCCAGCGAGTCGAGCTGCGGGGCCAGCGCCTCGATGGCCGTGGCCCCGGCCTTCAGCTCGAAGGCCTGGTCCGCGTTGCCGAACGCGAGGCGGGCCTGGTTGCCATAGGCCGAGGTGGAGCCCGGAGCGTCGATGAGGAAGCGCCCCTCTGGACCGACGTTCGCGAGCGGCTTGGTCGAGGCAACCAGCCACGCGTTGGCGACGCCTCGGTCCTCCTCGACCTCGACGAGGACGTCCTGCCCGGCCTCTTCGAGGAACGTGGCGTTGTCGACGGGCTTGACCCAACGCACGAGGGGCGGCGCGTCCTTGGCCAGCTCGCACGTCAACGTCGCGTGCGTGGTCCGCCCCGCGAGGTCCGTGGCCTGGGCCTTGATGGTGTAGGCGCGCGGCCCCTGCGCGCCGAGCGGCGGCAGCGCCAGCGGCCAGCTGCGGCTGAGGGTACCCACCGGCTCGAAGGGCGGCACCGCGAGCGCAGTGCCATCCGCCTGGACCGACAAGGCGCTCACCTTGCCGTCATCGCTCACGTCCGCGAACAGGGTGACGTTGGAGCCGGCGACGCAGGTCTTCGCGGACGGGGTCCCCGACATGCGCAGCGCGAGCTTGGGAGGCTCGGTGTCCTGGGCCTCGACGATCTCCACGGTGAAGGAGCGAGACTCCGCGTTCCCCGCCGGGTCCAGCGCGGTGAGCCGGACGGTGTGCACGCCCACCGGGACGTCCTTGAAGCTGAGCGTCCCCTCGAAGCGCGCCAGGAAGCGGCGGCTGGTGATGATCTCCCCGGGCGACAGGGGGTTGGGCGTGCGAGTCACCTCGTACCGGATGTCCTTGGCCGACAGGATGTCGTTGCCGTCCTTGGTCACCGGCGCGGTGTCCAGTTCGAGCGCGACGCGGGCCACGCGGACGTCGTCCTCGACGTCCATGCGGATGCCCACGGCTCCATCCTTGCGGACCTTGATGTGCTCGGCGTCGGCCGCGGGCTGCGGTGCCACCAGCGTCGCGAGCGGCTTCTCCGTGTCCCGGATGACGTTGAGGTGGACCTCGGCCTTACCCGTCTGGCCAGCGGTGTCACGGGCCTCGACACCCACGGAAGGCGGCAGGTTCTTGCTGACGACCGGAGCCCAGACCGTGAGGAACTGTTGGCCGTTGAGGATCAGCGGAGTGCCCGTCTCCGGCAGCGGCTTGACCCGAGCGCCGCCCGACAGGCCGACGAACGCGACGACGCCGTCGTCATCGCCCAGCGTGAAGGAGAGCTGGACGTCCTCGCCTTCCTTGTACGGGGTCCCCTGCGCGGGCGAGACGATGCCCACCACGGGCTTCGTGTCGGCGACGACGGGAATCGTGAGCGTCCGCTCCGCGGTGAGGTCCGACGTGTCCGTGGCGACGGCGCGGAGGGTGAGCCCGCCCCCCGCCAGCCCCGCGGGCACGGGAACGGACCAGCGATAGACGTGATAGAGGCCATCCTCTTCGCCCACGGTGCGCACGCCGAGGCTTCCCGTGGAGAACAGCTCGACCTGCTCGATGCCCACGTCATCGGCGGCGGCGATCTCCACCTGGAGCGTCCGCCCCGCGAACACGGGGGCCCCGGGCGACGGAGACCGGAAGGTCAGGAGCGGGACGCGCGAGTCCTCGACGACCGCCACCGCGTGGTGCGCCGGGACAGTGTGAGTGCCGTCGGAGGCTCGGGCCTCGAGGTCGATGGTGCGCGCATCGCCGGTGACCTTGAACGAGAAGCGGTACGGCGGCACGGAGACGACTCCGACACGCGAGCCCTCCGCCCACAGCTCCACGGACGTCACGCCCACGTCGTCGGAGGCCTGGACCTCGACCTCGAGCTGGGTGCCCGACGTCACCTGCATCGGCGTCGACGACGGGAACGACACCGTCGGGGCGGCATCCGGCTCGGCGGTGAACTGGATGGGAGGCGCCGAGCCCATGTTGCCCGAGGCATCCCAGGCCCGCGCCGTCAGGGTGTACGTCTGGTTGGGCTGGAGCTTGGAGGCGTCGATCACCTTGTGGGTGATGAACGAGCCCCGGACGCCGCCGTTCTCGGCCGGCGTCTCGTCCAGGTGGATGACCTCGTCCCCGAGGCGCAGCTCCACCTTGACCACGTCCACGTCATCGAGGCCGGCCACGGTGACCAGGAGGTTCTGGGTCTCGGGGACCTTGGACTGGTGGCGAGGAACGACGAACGACACCGACGGGGCGTCGGCGTCGGGGACGACGAAGAACGAGACGTCTTTGCGCGTGGTGAGTCCGGAGGCGTCTCGGGCCTCCGCGGTGACCTTGACCGGGGTCTGGGCGGGGACAGCGGGCAGCGAGTAGGCGACGCGATAGGGAGGCGTGGTGGAGACACCGACGGGCGTGGAGCCCACCAGCCATCGGACCTCGACGGGGCCTGGCGTCTCGGCGATCACCCGGGCCGTGAGGTCAACCGTCCCACCGCCGACCAATGAGACGCCCGCGCCGGGCGTGAGGATGGAGAGCTGCGGGGCCTGCGCGGCCTTGACGGTGACGTCCACGCGGTGGCGTCGCTGTTGCCCCGCGCTGTCGGTGGCGACGACCTCGAGGTGGCGCACGCGCTCGACATCCCCCAGGGGCGGCGTCCACTGGAGGTCGAAGGAGGCGCTCCCCATGTGGGTACCGCCGATGCCGCTGTTCGTCAGGCGGACGGACTGGGCGGTCGAACCGTCGACGTACAGGGCGACGACGGTGCCGAACGCCATCGCGTCATCGCTGACGGTGCCGCTGACGTGGAACAGGGCTCCGGCGACGGCGTCGGCGATGGTGGTGCGAGGCTGCTGGACGGTGAGGACCGGCGGCGCGTCCGCCACCACGCGCACGAGCAAGGTGTCCGAGCGGACGGGAGCGCCACCTCGGTCCAGTGCCTCCACGCGGATGGCCACGCTGGATCCCGCGGTGCCGGACCTGGGGGTGAAGGAGAGTTCCCACAGGGGGACAGGCACGGGCTCACGGGTGACGGGGTGCTCGCGAACCTCGATGCGAGGGAGGTCCACGGAGCCCGCGAGGACGTCGTCGATGTAGAAGCGGACGACCTGGAAGTCGGTGGTGGAGAGCCCCCCACCCTTCCAGTCGCCGCTGGTCGCGCGGAGGACCTGGGGCAGGCCCTGGATGAGCAGCGCCCCGGGCTCCGGGGCTTCGATGACCACGGGTTGGGTGCTCGGCGCGGGAGTCCCCGTCACCTTGACCTTCACCTCGTTGCCGACGACGCGCTGTCCCCCACTGTCGACCACGGCGGCCGAGAGCGTGAGGATGGCACCGCCGTAGGGGGGCGCCTGGATGCGCAGTGCGTAGGGAGCGGAGGTGTCCCGTCCGGCGGGGGCACCGTTGACGAGGAACTCGACGTGGGCAATGGCGATGTCGTCCAGGGCCATGGCCTGGAGGTCGAACGCGCTGCCCGCCGTCACGGACGAAGGCGCCACGAGTCGCACGGAGGGCTCGCCGTCGCGCACGGTGACGTCGATGAAGGCGGAGGCCAGGCCCTCTCGGCTCGCCTTGATGCGGGCGACTCCGGGGCGAAC
Source organism: Myxococcus stipitatus (assembly GCF_021412625.1). The sequence continues at coordinate 93,279 of NZ_JAKCFI010000005.1, forward strand.
GCCGACGACACGGCCATCGCGTCCCACCGTGGCGATGCCCTCGTTCTCCGAGGACCAGACCGTCCCGAGGTCGCCGGAGGTGAGGTCCACGGTGCGCAGGTCGGTGAGCTCGCCCACGAGCTTGAGCTGGGTGGTGCCTCCGACCTTGGAGACGGTCGGGGATTCGGGCTCGATATGGATCGAGGCGAGGTCCGCGTCGGAGTCGACGATGACATCGGCGGTGCCGGTGACGCCCGCGAAGGTGACGGTGACCTGCCCGGTGCCGTTCTGGCGGGCCTGGACGAGGCCCTCTGGGGAGACGACGAAGGCGGTCGTGTTGGAGGAGGAGTAGACCGCGCCCTGCCGAGGCCCTCCGAGGTCCACGTCGCCGCCGATGGCGAAGTGGCCGGTGACCTTCAGCGGAGCCGTGGAGCCGTAGCCTCCATTGAGGAGCAGCGGATTGGGGCTGACGGAGATGGAGACGAGCGGGTCGAAGGCGCGCCCGCTGGTGAACTCGACGGCGGAGGTGTTGACGACGCGGCCGTAGGGGTCGTGCATGGCGACGTCGGCGACGACGACGCCGTCACCGGGGACTTTGACGCCCTCGGGGAGGGAGACGACGAACTCCACCTGGCCGGAGCCCTGGACGCGAGGCCGGGCGACGACGCGGCGGGCGCTGGCGAAGGCGACGGACTCGGCATCGCTGAGGCTGCCGTGGACGCGGCGAAGCGCCTCGACAGAGGCGCCGACGAGGGACAGCTCCGCGTGGGAGACCTGCCCCTGGGCGCTGGCGCGGATGAAGAGCTGGGTGAGGTCCTCGCTCGCGTTGACCTGGACGGACCTGGCGGGGAGCACCAGGGCGGGGCTCTTCAGGTCGTAGTGGGCGGTGAGGGGCGAGCCGCTCGTACTGGCGGCCGGCCTCGCCTCGATGTCCACCACGGCGTCGGCGGGGAGGTCTCGACGCAGGGGGACACGGAGGTGGAAGGCGACGGCGCCCGCGAGGTCCTGGTCGACCACGACGTCGCGGACGTCGACGAGCGTCCCCTGGGAGGGGGACGTCGCCTTCACCGCCACCCGGAGCTGGGTGACTCCGCCTTCCGCGGAGAAACCCAGGTCCAGGGCGTGGATGCCCTGGCGCAGGGGTGACAGCGGGAAGGTGGTGACCACGCGCGACTGCGCATGGGCGGCTCCACCCACCAGCATTCCGGTCATCAGCACTGCGAGCGCAAGTAGACGCTTCAATATCGTCAGGAGCACGGCTCCCCCTCACCGCGTATACGGAGCGACACTTCGAGTTGGGTCAGTGCCGCGCCACGGCCCCGCCGCTTTTCGCCGCGGAGGTCGCGCTGCCTGCTTCCAACCGCACCGCTGCCGACGCCCGGAGACGGGCCAGCAACTCCGACAAAACCTTGCGCTGATGGGTGGGTTTCATCTGCCCCACCACGGCCGCGCGAACCTCCTCGAAGGGAGGGATTCGGGCGGGACGCCGTTCGATCAGGACGAGGACGGCCGCGCCGTCCGCCGTGTCGATGACCGGGGAGACGGAGCCGGGCTTCGAGAGGGCCGCGGCAGCCTTCTCCAGGGACTCGGCCCCGAGGGAGCCAACAGCCAGGAGCCCCAGGTCCCCGCCCCTCGTGCGTTCCGGGCCGTCACCGGCCTCAGCGACCTTGGACAGAGCTTCGCCGGAGGCAAGGCGCTTACGGAGTCCCTCCGCGCGCTGCCGGGCCTGCTCCCAGGCCGAGCGCGGACTCCCCACGGGAACGGCGGCGAGGACGCGAGCGAGACGGACTCGTTCGGGCTCCGCGAACCGCTCGGAATGGGAGTCGTAGTACGCGCGGGCCTCCGCGTCCGTGAGCGCCGGGGCCTTCCGCTCCTCAGCGGCCAGGAGGGCCTCGATGGCGAGGCGTTCCTCCAGTTCCCGGACCTGCCTGCGGATCTCTGGATCCTGGCCGAACTGGAGAGAGGCCTCCTGCGCCAACAGCCGCTTGTCGACGAGAGAGCGGACGAACTCCTGTCGTCCAGCGCCCGCCTCGAACTTCTCGCGGAGCTGCGGAGGGAGCCGCTGTGCCTCTCGCAGGACCTCGGCTTCGGTCAGCACGCCACCGACAAAGCGCGCCGCGACCGGCTCGGAGGGAGAGACATCCTGGGTCAAACCCGACTGCTTACAGGCCGAAACAGCGAACAGGCCGCACACCGCGACCGCCGTCGACAGAAACCTCCTAGACATGACGCCACGCCACACTCCCCCGGCCCGTGGTGACCAAATACCCAGTAATACGGGCAAGGAACAAGCATGAAATTGCGTCGTGCCGTTCGCCTCCCGACGACTTGACAAACACCTCAATAGCCACCCTGACACCCCCACTCTCTCAGATGTGACCAAGTCGTGCCGACGCACAGACCAGCCCCTCAATCACTCCCATTCCGACACAACAGCATCCGCAACAACCCGCCCAACCCGCTCAAACACATTCCCACTTCCGGAAAACACCTGCAAGACAACACGTCGCCCTCCAACAGACCAATACAATCCCTCCCGAACAAAAACATCTCCCCCTTCCCACCACGAGAAGAACGGAGCATCCATGGCGTCAACCACAGGAGACAACCCCAACTCCGCCCGAACATCCTCACCACGGCACCGAGAAAGAATCCAACGTCTCCTCCCCAACCCTAGCGAGCGATCATGCACCCACGAAAACAGCGCATGATTCTCAATAAACCTCTCAACACTACTCGCAACAATATTGTCCGCTTCCAAAATAACTCCATCCTGACGCAAGCTCAAATCCTCCTGCCCATACTTGAATTCACCACACGCCCCCCAAAACAATCCATCTTCCACTCCTCCATGCGGCTCAGTCATCCCTCCTGCTCCAGCATATCGCCACAGACCAAGTGAAACCACATCTCCCGGAATTGCATAACTCACCCCCCCAAAGTCTTCCTGAAAATCAACAAACACCTGCCCTCCCTCCCTCCCCCCCTCGCCCTCAAACCAATCCAACACACGCGCGCGAGACACACTGACCGGCCGCCAAGAAGCAGACATCAACAACCCCCGAGCGCGCTCTGAAAAACATCGCCGTTGCCAACTCATCAACATCCTCCCTGGTTCACCGATTTTGCCGTCATGCCTCAATCAAACGTAGCGCTCGGCGAAAACTCCGCCCCCTGAAAGACTGTCGAACAGTTTGTACAGACAGGCTTCGGCTCAATATATGGCTCCACTCCCTTACCAGTATAACGCATAAAGTAGGCAGGGCCGAATCTCAACCTTGAAACTCTAGCATCTTCCCCCATACGAAGAAGGAGTTGATTCGCACAATACGATTCAGCACAACTAATGGGCGACCTTCCGAGATCGGGCAGCCTGCCCGCCTCCACCGCCGCACCAACCTCTCTGGCTGCGCGAACGAGAGCAGGAGACGCATTGGGCACAGCAACCCCCCCCCCAGAGATTCCAACGCTAACATCCCCAGTCACCTTATCAACGGCGGTATCAATAGCAACCGCCCGCATCCTCCTAGGGGGCGGAGCATCAGGGTTCATCATGATTGCCCTCCACCGCTCCAGTTCGAAGAACAACGCTTCTTCCTCAGGAAGGACACCCCAGAAACCGTTCTCGCCAGCAACGCTCGCCGCCTGAATTGAAGGGGGAAGCAGTGGCGGACTCCACGCCGGGGGGGAGCGAGACGGGGCTTTGAGCGGAATACCACCAACTTCCGCCACTCCTTCCATCAATCCCGTCTCGACACCAGCCTTGATTCCTAGCGGATCGGGATTTCGAACCACACGCGCAGTCCCGTATGCCCAGATCACTCCTATCGCAACGTCCGCACACGAGTCTGGCAGCAGATTGTCGGAAGACACCGCAGCTCTACATTGCCCACTCTTCCTGGCAAGCGAAACGATTTCCACGCCAGCACCAGTCACTGGATCGACGACCCCTTCGCCGCCTCTCCCATCATGCTTGCGCGTCAATACCGACACAGAGAACCCTGCAACAATAGTCGGCACTGCTGCTCTTACCGCCAGCAGACAGCCTCCGGCAACACATGCCACACCTGCAGCCAAGACGGTGCTTGAGTTCTTAACAAAACACGCGCCGCCATTCCCATTGATACAATCCTTTCCAACCCCCTCGAACCCGCCGGCAACATTGCCAGTCTCACAGAACTTCCTCTGCCTAGCATCCGCGATAAAATCACAGCCAATCGGATCCTTTGCCATCCTTCCATCGCGATCCACAAACCGCACTGGATTTCCCGCCGCATAGTTCCATGGACCAAGTTCGTTCGGCGAGGACAGATACCCTCGCGCGGACACAGGGTCTTCCGAGAGAAAATGACCAGTCGAGGACTCGAGCCAGCGCTGCTGTGCATAGATGAACCCTGCCTCGCCATCCCAAGCATGTCCCGTATATCCGATGCTAGCTTGAGTTGACATAGGCATTAATCCATCACGATACCCGCCCCACGCATCGAATGAGCTGACTGAAACAAATCCGCTGGCATTCAGACGTCCCACTACACTTCCGAGCCCATCTTGGAGAATCCGCTCGCTGCCCGCCGCCAGTGTCAGGCCGGCCGCGCGCTGATACAACGCCACACCGGAACCTCCAGGGAGCTGCTCCTCAATGAGGGTACCCTCGCCCCACAGGTAGCTAGTCGCTCCAGAGGTAGTCACGCGCGCTCGCCGAAGCCCGGCGTAGTCATATCGGTACGTCACCTGATTAATGATAGCGCCCGTGTTCGACTCCACTTCAACGAGGCGATCGGCCGGAGCGAAATGGAAGAACTGCTCCACCCCGTTACGCGCCTGCTTCACCCGACGCCCCGCCCGATCCACCTGATATGCCGCCACCATCGCGTTCGCATTCAGCACATCCCGCGTGGCCAGCAGCCCTCCCAGCGCGTCGTAGTCGTATGTCCAGTGACGTTGTGGCAGCGTTACTGCGTCGAAGGCATCCTCCCCAAGCGCGCCTGCATAGCCCGACAGCAACTTCTCGCCACGGCGCGCACCATCTGGCGCCAGTCTGTACAGAACGGACTCCCCCGAACCGTACCGCACGCCCGTCAGTCGATCGGCCGCATCGTAGCCATATTGTGTAGCATCTTGCTCCCCTGACATACCTGGCTCGTTGCGGTCCACCACCTCCGCCAACCGGTTGTCCCGCTCGTCGTACGTATACTGGTATCGCAGCCGTGGCGCGCCTATCGGCGTCGGGCAAATCTCCGCCTGCGCGTCATGTGTCACCGACACCAACCGCCCACGCCCGTCGTGGCAATAGCTGTGCTTCAGCGCCTGATTGCCAATCGTCAATACACGACCGCCCCCCGGCTCCCACTCCATGTCCAGCGACGTCCCGTCGGCCAGCGTCACCCGGCTCAGTCGCTGCAGCCCGTCCACGCCGTAGTTGACGGTGCCCGCCGGTGATTGAATCGACCGCAAGGCATTGCTGTCATGATAGCCATACGTCACCGACTTGTTTTCACTTGACACAACCCAGAGTCGATCGCGCGCATCATACTTCTGGCTACGCACCAGCTCGTTTGCCCCGCGATACTCCTTCGCCGTGCGCAACTGGTCCAACCCGTTGTATTCGTAGTCCACCGCCTCGAGGTCCTTGAATACACGCAACACGCCCGACGCATCTGGGCGCGGTGGACCCGCCTTGAAGACTTCTCTCGCCACACGCCCTCGACCATCCAACACGCGTTCGACGCGCTCGCCCAACTCGTTGCGCACCTCCGAACTGCCATTCGTCCAGGTCGTCGTCCACGCAGCATCACCACGGTGCCGCGTCTTCTCCCGGCCCAGGAAGTCGTACGTATAGGACACAGGCGCCATCACAGAGCCAGGCGGCGGTGTAATCAACACCACCCGAGACAATCCGTCGTACTTGTACGTAAAGGACGCATTGCCCGGCTGGGTCACCTGCACCAGTTCACCGCGTGGGCCATACTTGTAGCCCCACGCCGTCTCCGAGTCCGTCCCATCCGCGTGCCGCACCACCTCCGCATGCCCGGCGCCGTCATACGACTCATATCTCGTGCGCCGCAGGTCCGTGCCTCGACCAAACGTCTCCGTCTCCGGAAGCCCTCGGTTGTTGTAGGTCAGCGTCCGAACGCGGTTATCCGGAGTCTGCACCGATAGCAGCAACCCATCCGCGTAATAGGAATAGGTCGCCTCTTCGGTTCCAAAGCGTTGCGTCTTCAGCCGGCCACTCGAGTCATAACTCCACGTCGTCGCGGCATGGTCGGCGTCGAAGCCATACGGCACCATCCGCAAGGCCTTCCCATCCGCATAGTAGTCCCACGTGTCGGTGGCCCCGGCCTGGGTCCTGCGCACGATGTTGCCCAACCCGTCCACCTCGACCAGGACGGTGCGCCCGCCCATGTCCTGGCCCCGCATCGTCCAGGTCTCGTTCGTGGTCGCCTGCCGGCCGACCCAGCCCGTGCTCGTCGTGTACTGGTAGCCATGCCCCGTCGTCTCCCAGGTCTCGACCTCTCGGCGCACGCGTCCCCGGTCATCGATCGCGCCCTCCAAGGACCGGTCCACCACCGTCTTCGAAGTCCCTTCCACGCTCGCTTGACGCTTCGCCCAGGGGCCGTCGTAACGGGACGTAATGGAACGAGAGTCTTCCGCTCCTCGTGATTGGACCTCGCTCTCAACGAGTCCCCGAGCGTTGTACGTCCGGGCGATGGTGACATCGTCCGGCAGTGTCTCAATCGACACGCCATTTCCAGGATACACGTAGCTCCACTTCGCACGGGGAAGCAGCGGCGTGGAGTCGATCTCTCGGGACAGCAACCGCCCGAGCGGGTCGTAGGTCATGGACCACCTCTCCTCCTCGTGCGGCCCCGTCTGCGTCTCGACGTTGCCAGCCCCATCATGCGTGAACGCGGTGACGACGTTCTTGGGAGACGCCACCACCGTCAGCAGGATCAAGTTCCCCGCGTTGTCAAACTCCTGCTTTGTCACCCGGTTGGACGGATCCGTGTACTTCGCCACCCGGCCGAGTGCGTCGTAGTCCCAGCGGTGTGTCGACTGCTGTCCGTCCACCATTTCCGTCATCTGACGGACTCGCCCCTGCGTATCCACGAGATAGGTGCGCGTCTCCTCACGCTGCCCATCCGTGCCGGGCCCACGGCCGCTGAGGGTCCGCACAACTGTCACGGTGGTCGTCCCACTGGCCGTGTCCGCGTAGGCACGCGTCTCCGTCAGCGTCCGAGGGCCATTCGCCGATTGGACGGTGCGCACCTGGCGGGTCATGCGCCCCAGGACATCGTCGTAGTCGTACGTGTCGCTCAGACCCATCTCGAGATCGGTCTGACTGCGCACCCGCCCCGCTGCGTCGTACGTCGTCGTCGAGGAGACGCCTCCATGGCTGGTGGCCGCGCTCTTGACCGACAGCTCACGCCCAAGGGCATCCACGGTCGACTCAAGGGTGTGCTTCTTCGCCAGCGTGCCAAACGTCCGCTGCACGACCGAGCCCGCGGCGTTCAGCACCACCGACTCCACATCCTCGAACTGGCAGTCTCCCGGGCACTCGTCGCCCGTTCGCTTCGACTCGTATTCCCACTGAACAGGGCGACCGAGGACGTCGTACCGGATACGCGTTGTCAGTCCCAGACTGTCTCGGCTCTCCGTGACCTTGCCTTCGGCATCCAGTTCCCGCCAGAAGGCCGCCACGCCATCAACCGACTCACCCCGCAAGCGCCCAGCCGCGTCATATGACAAGGTATGTCGCTTGCCCCTCGCATCCAGGTACGACTCGAGTCGGTCTCCCTTGTACGTGTCATACGCCACCGTCGCCTGGCGGTTGGCGCCGTAGGTGTAGCTGCGAGAGCGGAGCAATCCCCCGCTGAACTTCGTCACCTGAGTCTGAACCCGCTCCCACTGCAACAGCTCAACGTGCTCCGTCACCGTCAACGCATTGTCTTCCAATGCGTACTCATAGGTCGTCAGCTGTTCGGGCTGTCCAGCAACCTTCCTCGAAAGCAGACGTCCAACGGCGTCGTAGACGAGCTCGACCTTCGCCCCCGTTGTCTCATTCTTCTCGCTCGTCCGGTTACCCAGCGCGTCATACCCATACGAGACTGTGTAGGAAGCGAGCCCCCCCGCAGCCTGTAGCGTCCGCTGGACGGTCGTGGAGGTCGGCAGCCCCAGCGGCTGGAGCTCATGCCCCCCATGGGTCACCGTGTTCCCCGAGGCATCGACGCCGCTCAGGACGACGCCATCCAGCGTCGGGAACTGCTGCGCGCTGAAGAGCACACCATTCTGCGGGTCGGAAACCGTGACTCCCAGCGAGTCACCGCTGTTGCTGCGAGGCTGGCGGACAATCGCAGTCCCCGTCCCCGTCGAGACTTGCGTCGCCACAGGGCGGCCTGATGCGTGTCGCTCGGTCACCGCCCACAGCGGGCCTGACGTGGCCCCGGGCGAAGGCAGACCATCCGGGGGAGGCGTGGTCAGCGTCACGCTGTCCACCTGGAGGCGATTATTGATCCCCTGGCTCATGCCGCGGCCTGTCGACGACATCGTGGCGTCCACCTGCACCGGGCCACCTCGGACACTGCTGCCCCAGGACGTCGTGCTCGCGGCCAGCTGCGCCAGCTGGGTCGAGGAGGCATTGCCGTACTCGTTCAACGAGATCGACACGGACACACCATCCGGGCGCGTCACCGTGCGGTGCATCGCATCCCCCGCCGTGACTCTCCATCCAGGGGCGGGCATGCCAGTCCCCACGACGGACGTCACCACTTCCAGCGGGTTCACATGGGCATAGTGGCCAGGCTGGGCTTCACGCCCATAGGTGGCCTGCCACTGCACCACGGGTGTCCCCCCTGCTGGCGGGCTCAGCTTCAGCATCGCCGTCTTCAGCTCATTGGACGCCAGCCACGGTTGGCCGCCCCCCGGCTGCGTCGCGGGCGTCACGTACTCGTACTCCCATGACTGAGTAGCAGGCAGCGCGGAGGTCCGGCTGACGGCCACCAGGTTGCCTCGCTCGTCATGCGCGAAGTCGAGGGCATGCAGCACCACCCCATCCGCCTTGCGTCGCACCACGACCTTGTCGAGCAGTTCGAGGCCCTGGGTCCGCGCGGCATTGCGCAGGCGCGCGACCACCACGTCACCCAGGGCGTCGATCGGGGTATACGAGAACACCACCTCGAGGCGCCCTGGCGTTCGAGCGACCTTCGCGACGAGGTTGGTCTCCGGCTTGTACGTCAGCACCGTCCAGCCCTCGCCATCGTCCCGCCCTCGTCCATCGTGGTAGCGGTCCAGCAGCCAGCGGCGGCGCTCATTGGTGGCGAGCCCACGCGCGGGCGTCCCGAACTCGAAGACAGCCCCTTCCGCCGTACGGACCCTCGCGAGCGACCTGCCGTCGCGCTCCTCGATGTCGAGCGTCAAGCCGTGTGAGCGGTCCGTGGAGCAGCTGGTCGTGACACGCGTCCCCTCCGGCACCACGCACGCAGGGAAGTCATACGACTGGCCCGCGACGACCACCGTATAGCGTCCCAGCTTCTCCTCCTGCACGAAGCCGTCGTAGTTGTGCACCCACCCGACGCCCACGGAGCTCACCAGGCCGCTCTGGTTGTTGTAGGTGCGGGCGAAGCGCACGACCTCCGCCAGCTGCGGCACCGCGAAGTCCTCGTGCTCGAAGGACAGGTGCCCGTCCGCCACGTTGATGCCCTGGACGGTCAGCTGCCCGGGCGCGCGCGCGTGGAGCCCCTCGAAGTAGCCCTTTGGCCGCCCCAGGGTCTGGACGAGGTGACGCGGCTCCGGCTCGAGCACGTCCTGCACGAGATACAGCCGCGACGTCTCTGCTCCGGAGCCTGGCATTGCGACGAGCTGCGGCGGAACAGGCAGAAGGAACTGTCGAGCCCCATTGAGCCCAGGCGTCGGCAGTTGCACGAGGTCCTTCCTGCCCGGGACCTCCGACAACTCCGTGAGCCGATAGGAGCCATCCCCCAGCAGCTCCACGTCGGCCTCCTTCAGCAACTTCCCGGATTCACACGAGTCCGAGGTGCAGACCTTCACCCGCCCTCGACGGATGACACTCGGGTCGAGCGAGAACCGCGCTGCCGCGGGGATGGAGAGCGGGCGGTCGAGGACGGCTTCACCGGTCGCCCCCTTCTCCACCGAGCGCCGCGCCGTGAACGCGCTACCCGCCGTGAGCAGATCCACCCGAGGAGACACGCCCATCAAGTTGAAGCGGTAGAGGATGTTGTCCGCGTTGCCACTCAGGTACAGCTCGACATACAGCAGGTCGTTGGCGCTCAGGACGTCATCGATGAAATCGTTGTCGCAGGTGCCGGTGATGCTGTTCGACGAAATCTCGACGTCGCACTCGACGCCAAAGGCATCGCCGCCGAATCGCACCACGTAGTCACCGACAGGAGTGTTCGCGCGTCCCGGGTCCTCTGGCTCCAACAGAGCTCCGAGGAAGGTATAGGAGAGGTCATCCGGCTCCGCCTGCGCGCTCTCGCCGTCGAGTTCGCGATCACCGGACGAGTTCTCGGCAGTGACCTTCGTGCCCGACAGGCCGATGACCCGGAACTCGTGCTCACGGGCCTGGTCGTACCGCAACACCCGGAAGCCATCGGGTTCCGCGCTCGTGTAGACGTTCTTCAGCCCCAGCGCGCGTGAGGGAAGCCCCGCCAGATGCTCTCCCACCGGCTCGGTGAAGTCCGGCGGACGGGAGTTGCGCTCCTGGGGACTCAGGACGCCGTTGCCGTCCTGGTCCCGAGGGAACACCTCGTGCCCCACCACATGCAGGTAGTAGTTGGCGCTCGGGAGGCTTCCGAGGACTACCTTCTCGCCTCCAGGCGTGACGACGCGCATCGACGCCTGGAGCGCGGCCGAGCCGCGCCCCGGAACGACGCCGAACTGCGCCACGGCGGGCTCCTCGGCCGCGGATTGCGTCACCCGCACCACACGGCCCGCCAGCGGCGGAACACCGGGTGGCACGTCCTCCAGGTCCTGGCCTCGGCGACACGCCGCCATGCGCGTCAGCGAGCTCGCCATGCTCGCGCCATACTCCGAGCACGTCTCCAGCAGCCGTCCGGAGACGCCCTCGTCCACCAACATCCCGGGCAGGCACGGCTCCCCACTGTCGGAGCGCCCCGCGCCAGAGACACCGCCGTCACTGCGCGTCGGCTCCTTGCACGGAGAGATGCCTCCATCGAACCAGCCCTGCGGCAACCCCGCGTCGACGGGTGATGGACGAACGCCACCGTCCTCCAGACGCCACTCCTCCAGCGCCATCGTCCGGACACGCCAATGCGTGTCGACATGGACGTACGAGTCCCGCGTCGTCGCCGCGCCACCGTGCCGGACGAGCGTCGGCGGCGAGTCCTGCCGCAGTCCCTCTCCTTCGGCGTGGCGCCAGACCCGAACGTCGATCTCCGGCGGATACAGCACCACGGGCGCCTCGATGCCCAGCTCCTGGACCGAGCATCGGGACAACTTGAACGTCTTCCCCCCTTCCTCGACCTCGAGCGGGCCCTGCGCCTCATCCAGGGCGCACTTCCCATCGGGACCGGTGGCCGTCTTCACGATGGGCGGCACCCGGACGCGCGTCATTCCCGTGAAGCCCGTGGCGTGGTTGACGGCGACGACCACCAGCGGGTCGCCAGCGGCCAGCCGCAGGAAGTTGTTCACGTTCTCCCGGCACTCCGCCTCGTAGAAGGCCCGGTCGTCATCACCGAGCCCGTCCGGCGCCGGTGCGCTGGGGTCCTGGACAATCGCGGGGTTGAGCTCGCGGCACCGCTCGCGGATGGAGCGCTTGGAGGGTGCCGTGGGCCCCACTCGCATACGGGCATAGCGACCCTGGGCGATGCGCTGCCCGGCTTCGCCCGGCTCGCACTGCGTCTCGGGCACCCCGACCGTGAACTGGGCGATGGGATGTTCCAGGTCTCCCGCCCGGAAGAAGTGCACCTCGGTCCGCAAGACATCGCTGTTGGAGAGGGTCGCGAAGGTCCCGGCGTCCGAATCGAACTGGCTGTGGGCATCCGCCGCGCAGTCCCGCGCCAGCGAGCGGCCCTCACGGTCCACGAAGTACAGGGCGCCGTGAAGCAGGCGCGCATCCACGAGGATGTCCGCCCGAGCCTGAAAGCCCGATGTAACGGTGAAGGTCGACGAGCAGGTCGGATAGCTGGCCATGACCATGCCCTGCACCACCGCGGCGCCTGTCTCCGGGTCCTTGCCCAGCAAGGGACGGGGCCCCAGGGGGACCTCCGCGCAGGCGATGCCCATGGCGCGACCGCCGGGCACCTGGACGGGAATGCCATATCCCCCGGTCTCGCCCGTGACTCCGCTCATCGTGGGCCCGGGGCCCGTCACCGTCACCCGCATGTTGGGGAAGCGCACGGCGGACGGGAGGGACTGCCCCACGCCCGGCCCCTGCGAGTCCGTGGTGAAGCTCAAGCGGTAGGTATCCACTCCAGCGTCCGCCACCGGCGTCGCCGTCACCGTCACCGTCACCAAGCGCTCCTCGGCCGCGAGGCGACCGCCCAGCGTGATGACGGTCGTCCCGCGAACGAGCTCGACGTTTCCTTCCAGGCGCAGCTCGTCCTCGGACGCGTCCTGCGAACTGACCTGCCACTGCTCGCCCGCTGGCGGCGATATCTCGACGCCAGCGCTGCTCTTCGCGGAGAGGAACGCGTCGATGCGCTCGTCGGCTGCGCCAGGCATCGTGCGCGAGGCGATGAGTGACACTGGCAGCCGATAGGGGAAGTCCACCACGCGCGGCGCGGCAATCAACGCGGTGAACTCCTCCGTCGGCGCCACCGACAACTGCTGGTCCAGCGGCGCCCTCAGCGTCCCGGTGACGGTGGCCTGTATCGCCTCCTGGATGTTCTGGTCCAGGGAGGAGAAGACGCCCAGGAAGGCCTGGGCATGTGCCTCCCCGAGCAGGAGGGAGTCCAGGGCCCGCTTCCAGAGCGGCGCCGGCGGCTGCGCGGGTGGCAGGATGCGAGGACGACGCCCCTCGATGCCTCCGTCCGGCGCCCCGCCCCCCGAAGCCTCCAGGGCCTTGCGGACGATGGCGTCCTGCTCGTCGGTCAGCGCCATGTAGCCGGCCAGCTCCACCGAGCGGATGTCCAGCGGCGCCTCCGCCACCACGGACCTCCCGTCCGCGGACACGCGAGCAAGGCCCGTGCGAGCCAGGAGGTGGTGGCGCGGCTCGTGCGTCAGCACCACCGCGTAGCGCCCCGGCTCCAGCGACGTCACGTTGGGGAACTGCAGCAGCACGGGCTTCTGCACGCGGATGCCCGCGGGGCCTACCTGCCACACGGCGGTCGGCGTCGCGTTGCTCTCCAGCCGGAGCGGCAGCGCCACCGGCTCGATGCGGGTCGCCGTCAGCGCTCCACGCGTCGTCCCATCCTCGAACACCAGGGACTCGGCGGGCCCGTCGATCGCGAGCGTCTCGTGCCGCCCCGCGAAGTCGACATGCAGCGTCCGGGTCGTGTCGACCCGAGAGGCGCTGAGGGTATCCACCGGCGTGAGGGCCAGCGGGACGTCCACCGTCTCCGCTTCCGGTTCGATGACGATGAGCCGCCGGACGGTGGGCAACGGCCGTCCGCTCGAGGTCACTCCGCCCTCGAAGCGCACCACTCGCGGCCCCGACACCTGCGTCACGAACGACCAGTTGCCGTCCGGCCCCGAGCGGACCACGGTGTCCGTCCCCTCCAGCGCGACCCGCACCCCGGGCAGAGGCTGGAAGTCATCGTCCATGACGAAACCGCGCACGCGGGTGAGCGGCCGACGCACGGTGAGCTCGCTGGCGAAGCTGGAAGACTGTCCCGGTCCCACCTCCGCCAGGACGCCATTGACCTCGACGCGCAGCTGCGCGCCCTCGGGAAGCGGCGAGGAGGCGATGAACGACGCCGTCTGGCCTCCAGGCGCCAGGGAGTAGCCTCCCGCCAGGGCAGAGCCCTGGTGGAGCACCTTGAAGCCCTCACGCACGGAGGCCAACGTGGCCGCCTTGTTGAAGGAGACGCTGATCAAGGCATCCGGCTTGACCTCCACGGCGCCCGAGGCAGGCAGGACGCCCGTGACGACGAGCGGCTCCGTCGCCGGATTGCGGTAGCGCACCACGACCTCGGCCCGGCCGGTGAGGCCGTTCACGTCCGTGGCGGCTACGGGGATGGTGCTCTCACCGAGCGCCACCGGGACCTGGGCCTCGAAGATGCCCGAGGACACCTGGGTCGCCGCGCCCGTGCCGATGAGGACCTGCGCCAGCTCCGCGAACGCGGTGACCTGGACACGGACCCGGACCAGCGAAGTCTCCGACTCGCTGCCGCTGAGGGGCGACAGCACCTTCACCACGGGCGGAGCGCCATCCACCGTGAGACGCAACGTCTGGCTCGTGCGGTTGCCCGCCTCGTCCGTGGCCACCACCGGGACCTGGTTCTCCCCTGGGCTCAGTGACACCGACGCGCTGAACATCCCACCGAGCACGAGCGCGGGAGCGCCCGCGACGGAGACGCCCGCCAGATGGAGGTCTCCCACCTCGCCCTGGACGAGGTAGGGAGACTCGCTCACCGTGGAGGGGCTCGCCGCCGGGCGCGTCACCGCCAGGTGCGGAGGCGTCCGGTCCACCGCGATGTCTCGCTGGGTCGTCGCGGTCCGGCCCTCCGCGTCGGTCACGGAGAGGGTGAGGCCATGGCTGCCTTCGGGCAGCGCGAGCGACATGGCGAAGCTGCGCGCCGTCACCGACGCATTGACGCCATTGACCTTCACGACGAGCGGGAGCGTCCCCCCTTGGACCCGCCCCGAGATGCCGACACTGGCCCCGCCCAACACCGCACCCGGCGCTGGGAAGTCCACCACGAGGACCGGGGCCTCCGTCACCACGCCCGCATCCGTCGCGGGAGGAGTCCCCGCATCGCCGCCACTCCCGCCATCGGTCGCAGCTCCCGCATCCGGAGGCGTGCCCGCATCCAGGATGCCGCCATCCGGGAGGATGACGTTCCGGGTGACGTGGAGGGTGGACTCGGAGCGAAGGCCGTACCCATCGGTCGCCACCACGCGGAGCGCTTGCGCTCCGGGAGAGAGCGGCACCGTGCGCTGGAAGGCGCCATTCGAGGAGACCGGGCCCAGGCCCCCAGCGACAATCACCGTCGCCGTGTCGGTGCTGTCCGCGACGCTGACAGTGCCGCGCACCGTGACGGAGCTGGCCTCGGTGACGAGGCCGTCCGAGGGCTCGCTGATGACGAGCGTCGGAGGCGTGTTGTTGGCGCGGACAGGGACCGTCTTCACGACCTCATTGCCCGCGGCGTCCCTCGCGACGAGCACGAGGGAGTTGGCGCCCTGGACAAGGGCCCCATCCGTCTCGAAGGTGGAGCCATCCGCCGCCAGGGTGACAGGCGCCCCGTTCAGCGACAGCGTCACCGGCGTCGAATCCGATACGGAACCACGCACCTTCACCGAGAGCCCTCCGACGCGAGCACCCTCGGAGGGGCTCACCAGGGACAGGACGGGCGCGACTGAGTCGCGAACCACCGTCACGCTCTTGGAAGTCGTGTTGCCTGCCTGGTCCAGCACGTTGACGACGAGCTGATTGACGCCCTCCGCCAGTGACACGTTCCTCCGCCACCTGCCGTCCTCGCCACGAGTCAGCAGTTCCCCACCCACCTCGACGTGGTCCACGGAGCTGCCGTCCGACACCTCGACCTCGAAGGCCACCTGGGCCGCCCGAGTCACCAGCCCATTCGCGGGCTGGTGGATGGTGACCGTCGGTGGCCCGATGTCGATGAAGAAGGTGCGTCGCGCCTCGCGCGTGTTCCCGACGCTGTCCGTCGCGGTGACGACGAGGTCGTGCTTTCCACCCGAGGCCACGGTGGTCCCGCTCTGGAACGCCTCACCATCCAGCGTCGCCACCACCGCCCCCGGATGCGGCTCCTCGACCGTCCAGGAGATGGTAGCGGGCGCGTTACGATGCTCACCCTCGAAGACGCCCATGATGGTGATGACGGGTGGCGTACGGTCGATGGCGAACTGCCTCACCAGGCTCGTCACGTGTCCCGCGAGGTCCTCCGCGCGAACCTCGAGGAGATAGGTCCCGTCCGCGGAAACGGCGGTGCCCGACTCGAAGGCCACGCCATCGAGCTGCGCCGTGACCGAGGCGAGGTTCACATCCGTCGCGCTGAACGTCGGAGTGACGACGGCCGCGACGAGCTCCGCCGAGGGGACGCCCGACAGGCTGAGCTGAGGCGGCGTGAGGTCCACCGTGAAGGACACCGAGGACGTCGTCCGATTGTTCGCCTGGTCCCGAGCCGTCACTTGGACGGTGTGCGGTCCCTCCGCCGACACCGTGTCACCGCCATGGAACGGCTGCCCATCCAGCGTGGCGGTGACGCCCTCGGGTGCCATGTTCACGTCTGTCGCGGTGTAGGAAACCACCACCGGAGCGTTGACGTAGGCGCCCTCCTCGACCCCCGTCATCGCCACGACCGGAGGCGTCTTGTCGATGGTGAATCGCAGGTCGAGGTTGCCGAAGTTTCCTGCCTTGTCCTTCGACACCACGCCGAGGGTGTGCGGGCCCTCCGTCGTGATGGGGGTCCCCGGGAAGTAGGGCACGCCATCGAGATAGGGGATGATCAGCTCGACATGGGGCGTGACTGCCCGAAACTCCGGGACGAGGTCGTAGTTGATGAACTGTCCGTCGCTGAGCCCGACGACCTCGATGATCGGAGCCGACACCCGAATGGTGAAGCCCACGCGCTTCATCGCCACTCGGCCATCCGGGTCCACCGCCGAGACCAACAAGTCGTAGTCCCCTTCCGCGGAGATGGTCGTGTTGTTCACGATGGGGTTTCCATTGAGCGTCGCCGTGGTCGTCACCACATAGGCACTCGCCGCGGCCCACGTCAGCGTGACGGGGCCCTGCGTCACGGAGCCATCGGTGACTCCCTGGACGGTGATGACCGGGGCGTGCTCATCCAGGACCACGGCCCGGCAGACTCGCGAGACGTTGCCACAGGTGTCCGCCATCACCAGGGTGATGGAGTTCAACCCGGTCACCAGCGGCACATCGGACCGATAGCCGTCGGAGCCCACGAGGGTGGCTGGCGAGCCGTTGATCGTCAGAGACCGCCCATCCACTCCATACTTGCCCGCGGCCACGATGGGCGAGCTGGTGAAGTAGGCGCCATGCTCAGGCTCGGTGATGGTGAGGGGCGTGGGGAGGGTATCGGCGTCGAACAATGCGACACGCACGTTTGCGCCAGCGGCGCCCTGGGCGGTCACCTCGAGATGGTTGTTCGCCGCAAGGGAGACCGCCTTCGCGAAGGTCTTCCGCTCCGCCGAGGGCACCCCCGCCAGCATGTCCGTGCCATTCAGGAGGATATTGGCATCCGCGCCGGCGCCGTACATGTCGACGACCAGGACACCCAGCGTGCCCTCGCCCTTCGGCGTGAAATCGAAGACGGCGGTGGGCTCCCCCGTCTTCAAGTAACCGGTGTCAGCCATCGCGCAAGGCAACGAGCCGAGCGTGGCCACCGACACGCGGACCGATCCACTCCCCGCCGCCACGCTGATGTCGAGCTGGTTGTTCGCGGCCAGCGTGACGCGGTGGACCGCCAGCTTCTGGCCCAGGACGATGGAGCCCAGGGCGACACCATTGAGCGACACCTGGGCGGACGCCACTTCGCCCGTGCCTTGTCCATTGCCGTTCTGGGCGACGACCAGGGCCGAGACATCGTTCGACGCCGCGAAGCTCTCCGTGCGCGTCGCGCCAGCGGCGACGGTCAGTCCCCCCAGGTGCCAGGCAGGGTTCACGGTCTCCGGCACGACTCCGGCGCAGGCGGGAGCGAGCTCTTCGGAAGAGAGCCGCGCGGGTGACGTAGATACCACTGGAGCCGGGGAGGATCCCGGTCCGTCTTCGGCTTTCCTGCAGGCCGAGACAGCCAGAACCAGGAGCAAGGCCGCAACGCTCCGATGCCTGATGATACCTTGCCACATCCCATACCCCTCAACCGGCTCCTGCCCGCGACAGGATTGCGCGCTGGCAGTCCTCCGCGAGCAAGGAGAGCGCTTCACCGGAACGCGCTCTACTGGAGTCTCTACGACGACCAAACTGATTGGCTGTTCTCCTCTAGGAGCGGCACTCCCCCCTCCGAGATGCCCACGCAGCCATGGGAGATTCCAGCGGGCGAAGTGCCTCATGGGAGACTCAGATTCTGCGACTGGAGCCGCGAGTCGGGGGAAACAGTCAATGTCCCCCTGATATCGAGGAAGTCCGGGGTGGTAACGCTGGCGTTCCCCCTCACAGTGAAATTGAGGAAGGTCTGAATCCCTCCCGGCACCGTGAAGAGCTCAGTCGGCAGAGAATTGCTTCGAGAATTGCCTGCATTGTCGAAGACGAGATCGCCGTACGACTGGTTGACGTCTTTGAGGAAGACGGTTCCAGCGCCGCCCCCTCTGCCGCCTGGCGCGCTCACCTTTGCCCAATCAAAAGAACTCTGCGTGGAATCGAAGTACACGGCGATGCGACCGCCGCCACAATATGGTGCCCAGGTGCCATTCGGCTGCTTGGCTCCGGCTTCCATGACCCCATCGCCTGTCACCGCACCAGCTTCCACATAGAGACTACCGCCAGCACCACCGCGATAGCCGGACAGACCGTTCGCCGCCAGTTTGCCATCCAGCTTTAGGCTTCCTGCCTTCAGCCGCAGAACACCACCACCGGCGCCGCCTGGACTTGCAACCCCGCTTCCTGAGAGCTCACCAGCGCCTCCCGAGCCGAAGTCACTTGGATCCGCATAGTCGCCATATGGGGCGACCAGTGCCCCCTCCATTGGAGCGCTGTTCCAATTGACGCGGGAGCCATAGCCCCCGTGGCTTCCTCCGCCATAGGTGACTCCGCTCTCCGTGTTGCCCAGAGTCCGCCCCATCGCCCCATTGTTCTTCTGGTACCCCCCCAGATATCCCAACCCGCTCACGTCAATCGATGCTCCGACACCGACCTCCACGGCCCCTGCGACTTCCAGTTCCAACGCATGGACGTCATCCAGTGTCGCATCCAGCGTCGTCACCAATGCTCGAGTGCCCGTCACCTTCAGGCGGCTCAGCTTCAGCGGCGCTCCTCCCGCCGCTCTGAGAACCGCATCCGTTCCCGTCACCTCCACAGGGATGTTCTCGGGAAGACTCCATGGCCGCTTGAAGGTGACGCTGCTCCCATCGCCCAGAAGCCTCCGCACGTTCAGCGAGGCAATGGGACCTGTCACCGACTCATTGAAGACGACGAACCCATCCTCCACCACGAGCACCGGGGTTGAAACAGCCCCCAGAACCTCGACATTGGCGAATGCCCGGACCTCGAATCGTTCGAAGACGCCCCCAGGAACCGGGGTCGCCTTTCGCGTCGCGCTACTTCCCCCCTGAGAGGAGTTGCTCAAGATCAACCGCCCGAACGACTGGTTGATGTCCTTGAGGAACACGGTACCCGCGCCTCCGCTGTAGCCGCCGAGCGCCGTGACCTTGTTCCAATCAAAGCTGCTCGTGACTGAGTCGTAATACACGGCGACGCGGCCACCGCCACAGTGTGAGGCTGCATCTCCAGCGCTTCCCCTACAGCTGGCCTCCATGGAACCCGCCCCCGTCACCGCCCCTGCTTCCACATAGAGACTGCCGCCAGCGCCTGAGCGATACCCGGACCGGCCGTTCGCCGCCAGCTTCCCATCCAACTTCAGGCTCCCTGCCTTCAGTCGCAGGACACCGCCGCCTGAGCCTCCTGGCGACACCCCCCCATTACTCGCAAGCTCACCAGCGCCGCCCGAGCCGAAGTCATGTGGGTTCGCATAGTCTCCGTAGGTCGCGACCCGGTCTCCCTCCATCTCGTAACCATTCATGTTGTTGCGAGCGCCGTAACCACCGTGGCTTCCAGCTGCGTAGGTGATTCCGCTCTCCATGTTGCCCAGAGTTCGGCCCGTGGCTCCATTGCCCTTCTGGAAACCTCCCAGATAGCCCGCTGCGCTCACATCAATCAGAGCCCCCGAGCCAACCTCCACCGTCCCTGCCACGTCCAACTCCAACACATGGAGTTCATCCAGCGTCGCTTCGAACGTAGTCACCGACGCCTTGGTGCCTGTTACCTTCAGGCTGCTCAACGCCACCGGTGCCCCCCCCGCCACCTTGAGTAGCGCTTCCGTCCCGGCAACTTCCACGGCAATACGTGAGGCAAACGGCCATGGGGCATCAATGGTGAGGCCACCTGGATTCACGACCTTCAACAAGGAGAGCCGTGGCGCTTCGAATCCAGTCAAGGCCAGGTCGTTCGCAATCTGGACGCTGGTGGCTTTCGGTGCTTCGAGGGTGGCGAACGTGCCTCGAGTCCCAATTGTCAACGCCCCCTCGTTGTTGGCTCTGACCAGGCCAGAGACACTGGCTGCGCCGTCAATCAACTGGAGTTCGTCGACCAGGAGGTCGCCCTCGATGCGGACATCCGCCGCGTCGCGAACCACGAACCGATCATACCGCCCACTAGGTACTGGCGTCGGAGCCGAGCGGGTGGCGGACAACGAGGAATCGGCGTTGTTGACGATCAGCTGCCCAAACACACCCTCCGTTGCTTTCAGATAGACGGTGCCAGCACCACCATATGTGGCACCATTCGCCGTCACACGTGCGGCATCAAAGGTACTGCTCGCGGCGTCGTAATAGATTGCGACACGTCCTCCGCCTCCGCCATTGCCACTGAACTGAGGCACGCCCCCGTTTGCCTGGATGCGGCCAGTGCCTGTCAGAGCTCCGACCCGCACGAGCACGCCACCACCCGATCCTCCGTAGACTCCCATCTGTCCGTTGGCGGCAATGAGGCCGTCCAGCGCCAGGCTCCCCGCGGTGATACGGACGAGGCCACCACCTGAACCACCGGGAGTCCCCTCCGTAGGCACCGTTGGATTGGCCTTCCCCGCCCCACCGGAGCCGAGTTCGTCTGGATTCAGCAGATCCCCGTAGACAGACACGAACGCCTGAGTCGCATCCAGTCGGCTGCCGAAGCCACCGTAACTGCCCGCGGACTCATCTCTCAGACTCGTATCGTTGCCCACCGTCCGACCCGCTTGTTGCATGTTCTGGCCCTGGTATCCCCCCAGGTAGCCACGCCCTGAGACATCGATCTTCGCGCTCGAACCGACTCGCACCTCGTTGGTGATGGTCAGATCCATCACGTTGCGCCCCGAGACGCCCTGCAGACTGTGGGTGAGCGTGGCGCTATCCACGACGTACAAGCTACGGAACGTGTGGGCCCCATCGATACGAAGCGTCTGCGTTCCTCTGACGACGATGTCCTGGTTCTCGAATCGGAAGTCGTCCGCGGCGATGACCTCGGTCACCTCGGCAGGCTGCTGCGGCTCGACCACTGACACGGACTTGCAGGATTGGTTCGTCAATCCCATTCGGTCTTGCGCCAGCAGACAGACGGTGATCGCCCCCGTCGTGGTGGGGGAGTAGCGCTGACGAAGCACCGCTCCCGACGCAGGAGATGTGATGCGAGTTCCAAGCAGTGCCCCATTGACGCGGAACTCTGCCCACGTCAACGGCCCACGCTCGTCTGTTGTAGTCCCAACGAAGTCGGTCGCAACGCCGACGACCGCGGTCGAGCCCGAGACCAGCGTCACACTCGGCGGCTGGTTCGGATTCACGACGAAGGACTGAGTGCGTTCCACGCTCACCCCTGAGTCATCCTCCGCACTCGCGAAGACGGTCACGCCCACGGCGGACGTACCAACCGCCGTGTCCGCGCACTTCTGGACGCAGGCCACTCCGCAGGACTCCGAACCAGTCATTGCCGCGCCATCAATCGTGGCAACCAGCGACTGGATTCCGACGTCATCCTTTGCCTGGACACAGATACGAACCGTCTCCCCTTGAATCGCGGGGTCGGGGGTCATCGAAATGGAGAGGGCGGGCGACATGTTGTCGAGAATCGACAGCGTATGAAGCGCCTCACTCGTCCGGCCTCGTGCATCTTCCGCAACCACTCGGAAGACGATGGAGTTCTTCACCGCCTTCGGCGGCAACAAGTACGACGCCACTACTTGTGTCCCCTCTCGAGCCCCGATCTCCACCCCATCAGCGTAGAGGCGCAGGCTCGATAGGTCGCCGTCGACATCAGAGCCCACGGCGCGAACGGTCACGGTCGTTCCCGCGATGCCCGACGCTGGAGGCTGCCCCGCCGCGAAAGACACTACCGGAGCCGAGCCGTCTGGCTTCACGACGTAGACCTTCTGGGTCGAGGCCGTATGCCCCGCGGCATCCTCCGCCGTGACCGTCAGCGTCACTTCCTGGCCGAGCTTCGAATCGGGAAGCAGCAACGCGTGGTCCAAGACCACTGAACCACCGGACTCCACGGACGACGCCACGACCACGCCATCCTGCGCCAGGCGCAGGGTCACCTGACCATCGTCCGTCGTGGAGAGATGCAGCATGTTGACGTAAGGGCTGACACGCAGCTCCGAGGGCAACCCAGCAGGCGATGCTGGAGCCTGGGTATCCGCGAGCAAACGAACTGTCGCGCTCGCCTCGGCGACACGCCCCGCTCCATCCGTCAGGATGACGTTCATGGGCAGGTTCTCGGCAACCTCCACCACTGGCAGCCTCACGAGGCCCTTGAACAGGGTCGGATCCAAAGGATCCATCTGGAGGTGTCCCAGGTAGTTCGTACCCAGCGTGGCGGTGACTGTCACGGGACTCAAGCCCCCCGTGCGGCGTGCGGACATCGCCAACACCGCACCCGAACGCAACTGCTGGTTCGAGACAGGCGACAACAGGCTCACGCTCGGAGCCTCGGTGGACGCAGCCTTCACATCCACGAAGAGCGGCTCGGAGACCGCCTCGGTCCCGCCCTGCGCGCGGACACGGACACGCAGCTCATGCCGCTGTCCCGGAACGGAGCTCGATGGCACCGTCCACCGCGCTCGCGGCGCTGTCTCGTCGATAGCCACCACCGGCCGGCCATCGACGATGAGCTCGGAGTCATCCACCGCGACACCACCCGCCACCGCGGAGAGGACCACATCGGAGCCCACCTCCACGGAGGCCATGCCCGCGGGCACGTACACGCGCGCGGAAGGAATGACCGCGGACGGGAGCGCGAAGGCACGCACGCCCTGCCCACCACACGCGACCAGCAGCTTCCCTGCCGCCACGACCGCATCCGCCGCTCCCGGAGCCTCCAGATGCGCCAGTCGCACCGCGGCGGCCCCCTCCGGCAGATGCCAGAGCTCCACACCCGAGTCGCCTTCACTCACGATGGCCAGACGTCCCGCCAGGCGGACGCGCTGCACGGGCCCGGCCGTCGGGATCGTGCCCTCCAGCATGGGCGCTTCGCCAGCCGCCCAGGAGAAGACGGAGAAGGCGCTGCCCCCAGCCGCCACCGCCAGCCGACCGTCCACTGCGACCGTCGAGGCGGCGACGGGCAACGTCCCACTCCGGAGGAGCTGACCCGACGGCGCAAGCTCCACCACGGCCACGCCCTGACTCCCCAGCGCCACCAGGGCACGGGCCTCGTCACCCGCGACATCCAGCGCCGAGACGCCAAGCTGGAGCGACACGGCGCCGTCGGCGTTCGGCCAACGCAGCGACCGCACCATCCCGGAGGACACCGACCACAGACGACCGAGCGTCGCGGAGAACCGATCCACGCTGCCCAGTGCGGCCAGGGCGCTCGCCCGCGAATCCGACGTCGGCGATGCGAGCGTCCCATTGGCGGCCTCGGCGGAGACCTTCAGCGACATGTCGTCGAGGAACAACACATCCCGGCCGACATGCTCCACCTGACGGACCCTCGCCCCCTGAAGCACTTGCCCCGTGACCGTCGGTTCCGCGCCGCCGATGACCTCCACCCGCTGGACACCCGACAACATCGTCGCGGCGAGGGCACCACCTCGGAACGGCGTGAGCCCCACGCCGATGTCAGGCAACGGAACGGCGGACGCGGTCGTCACGACGGCGGCGACCGGCAACCGCATCACGCGCAGTCCTTCCGGGCCCGCCGCGAGCAACAACCCGGCACTGACCTGCACATCGCTCGCCTGGAATGGAGTGCGCGAGACGATGCGAGGCCCGCTCGGCTCGCGCAAGTCCACCACACGCAGCCAGCCGTCCTCGCACACCACGTACGCCACACCACTCACCACATCGATCGAACGGACACCCGACGGAACGGGCGTCTCCGACACATGCGTCAGCGTCGCATTGCTCTCGCGAATCCAGGCATGCAGGGAGCGATCCGTGGCCACCACCACCAGCTCCCCGTCGACCTGGACCGCGCGCACGAGCGCCTCATCGACATCCAATGCACGCGTCAAGGCCTGACCCGCCTGTGTCACTACCGGGAACCCGACTGTCGAAGCGTCCTGGCCGAAGATGGGCCCATCCACCGTGGCCCCGGCCAACAGCCCGGACCCACCGACATGCACCGACTTCCGGATCGGCGATGACGGTGAACCCACGTCGAGCGATTCGATCACTCGCGAGCCAGAGCTCTCCGTCCGCGCCGCATAGAAGCGGCCCGAGGCGGCAACCCCCGCGTAGTTCCCGGCCACCCGTCCCACGACCGCCGGAGCGCTCGGAGTGCTCGCGTCGACCAGCCACAGCCCCGCATCCCCCAACGCCAGCGCCACATGTGAGCCCAGGACGGCCAGGGACACCGGCGCCACGGGCGTCGGCACGGTCGCGACCTGCTCCAGTGCAGGCGAGGACGTGCTCCCCGTCAGCCGGCCAATCCAGAGGCCGCGCTCGCTGGACGCATAGACGTACTCCCCCAGTCGAGCGAGGCGGGAGGCTCCGGAGAGCGCCACCTCCGCCACGGGCATCGGCGCCCGCGGCGAAACCACCATCCGCGTCTCCCGCATCGACGCCTCGTTGCCCGCGGCATCCCGCGCCAACGCACGCACCTCCAGCGGCGCCCCCACGGGCGTGGCCTCGGGCACGAGGAACCTCAGCGACACCCCACCCCTGGCCACCAGGACATTCGACAGCCACACCTCCAACGAGGCCTGGTCGACCGAGTCCTCGGTGGTGAGGCGGGCAAGCAGCTCGCTTCCAGCCGCGATGACCGTGCCCGGCGGGTCGACCATCAGGTCGAGCTCCGGCGCCGCGATATCGTCCAGCACGGGAATCGTCAGGGGGAACGGCAGCGACTCCAGCCCGTTCACATCCCTCGCCACGCCCGTCAGCACCACCTGACGCGCGCCCACGCCGAGCGGCATCCGAACCGTGGTCGCCACTTCGGAACCGGCCCCCTCCGCGACGAGCTGTCCATCCAGGAAGAAGCGGACGCTGTTCCCGGCTGAAGGCGGCGTCACGAACGCGCTGACAGCCACGAAGCTGCCCTCGCGCACCGGGGCCTCCCCTTCGCGAATCAGCGTCACCAAGGGCCCCTGACCACTGCCCCCATCGAGGACAATCACCTCGCGGGACAGCGCCGGCCCCCGGTTTCCGCTCGAGTCGATGGCCACGGCCGTCAACGTCAGCTCCGTGTTCACGCCCACGAGCGGGGCACGCAGCTCCGTCGCGAGCATTGGCGCCGTCAACGTCACGGGCTGCGCCCCCTCGAGCGTCACCTCGACGCTCGCCACGCGCGCGGGGTCCAGGGGAACGACCGCCACCCTGAAGTACGCCCCCTCCGAGACCTGCGCCGGAGCGACCATGTCCGCGAGCAACGGGCCTCCAACCGCCGCTGGCAAGGCC
This sequence comes from Myxococcus stipitatus, assembly GCF_021412625.1. Next base: position 118,962 of record NZ_JAKCFI010000005.1, read on the forward strand.
ACCTGACGCGTCGCACGCGTCTGGCGCCCCGCCAGATCCCGCACCACCCACTCCAAGGTCGCCGAGTCACCGCTCGTCGGGAGGTCCACGTACGCGGGCAGCCGCGAGTCGCGAGCCTGCGCCACCACGCCATTGACCAGCAGCTCCGCCGAGTAGCCATTGAGGACCAGGGCATCATCGGAGACCTCGGTCCCCGTGAGCGCCAGCCGAGCCCCACGGCCCGCCGACGCGGGAATCGATGCAACCGAGAGCCGCGGCGTGGCTGGCCCGCGAACCACCGGCAGCCGCGCGAGACCACGCGGCAAGCCGCCCAGCAAGGCGCCCGGAGCAAGGCCCACGACGCCCTTCACGGCGGGATAGACACCCGCCCCCATGGGCGCGCCGCGGACATCGAGCACCCTCGCTCCCGACTCGGTCCCCAACACCAACAACTCGCCGAACGCCGCCGCGTGGGTCGCCGGAGCGCCCAGCGTTGTCTCTCCACGGGAAGTCAACGCCATCGCCTGGGCATCGACAGCCCAGCACTGTACGGAGGCTCCGGCGGCGCACGCACCTCCGTCCGCCAGCGCCGCGACCGTCGCGAACGCCTTCCCCACCACCGAGGCACGCCCCACCACTCGCGGGTCCACGGGCGAGGCCACATCGACGGCCACCAGCTCGCTCCAGGACAGGGCGAACAGGCGCGTTCCCTCGACGGATACCGCCTTCACGGCACCCAGGAGCAGGCGCGACAGCCGCGCGCCGGACGCGTGACGAATCTCGACCCCTTCGTCAGTCGCCACCGCGAGCCAGTCCTCGCCGCCATCCAGCGCCACGGGCGCCCGTGTCAGCGACGTTGGCGACGGCGACACCAGCAACCCAGGCAGGGAGAAGCGCTCCAACACGCCCGCTCCCGCCCGACGCACGGCGACGACCGCCGACCCACCCGAGAACACGACCCCTACTGGCGTTCCCACGATCGGACTCGCCGCCAGGCGCGCCCCCGAGACACGGGAGCGCAGCTCGACCTCGCCCCTGCCACCGCCATCGGCTCGGACGACGAGCACCTCGTCCCCACGAGCCACGAGAGCCACCGGCTCCATGGCCTCGGGTGCATCCTCCACCCGAACGACCTGCCCGCCCGCGAAGACCGCGAGCGCACTCGTGCCTTCCGCGACGCCGGACGCGCCCCCTGGCGCCGACGCCGACACACGGGCGGTCACCACGGCCCCTTCCGGACCTTCAGGCAGGACGGCCTCGACGGCGCCTTGCGCCCGCTTCGTCAGCGGCAGCGCGGCCCCAGCGACCTGGACACTGGGGACGATCGTCGCATCGGCGCTGCTCTGCGCCGACAGCGCGACCGTCGCCCCCCCGAGCACCACGAGTCCATCGGGCTCACGGCTCATCGAGACAGCAATCGCCCCCTGGCCATCGTCCACCACACTCACAGTGCGACGGGCCACCCAGCTCTTCGTATTCGCGTGATCAGTCGCCTCGGCTTCGAGCTCGAGCGTCCTGCTACCACTCTCCAAGACGGGAGCCGTGAAGACGGCCCGCCACGGCGCCTGGGTGACGACGACCTCGTCCTCACCGGCCCGGATACGGACCGAGGCCACTCCCGCGGGCGCTGTCGCCTCCACGACCACCTCGAAGGGACGCCCCTCCACCAACGACGCGTTCGCCGCGGGCGCGCTGATGGCCACGTACGGCCGCGCCGTCGACGGCTCGACCGTGAACGACGCCGTGGCCTCGGCCTCGTTCGACCGCGCATCCCGAGCGACCGCCTTGACCGTCCGCGGCTCGGCCTCCGAGACGACCGGAGCCTTCCACGACACGCTCCACGGCGTGTGGTGGGCCACCCCTACCGACACCCCATTCACGAAGAACTCGACCTCCGACACGCCATTCGCATCCGAGGCCACCGCCTGGAGGAGCACTTCCGCCCCACCCACGACCGTGGCTCCCGCCGCCGGCGAACGCACGGCCACCACGGGGGCAGTCACGTCACGAGTCACCGTGACGGTCCGAGGCGCCGCGGTCGTCACCTGACCATCCGTATCCGTGGCGACCGCCGTCACCACGCGAGACACGCTCAGCGCCTCGCCCGGGACCTTCGGCAGCGCGAGGGCATGCGACAGGGTCGCGCTCGCGTTGGCCACATTGTCGAGGCGCGCCACGGGGAGGCCATCGACATGCAGTTCCACCGACTGGAGCTGATGGTTGTCCAGCGCGGACACGACGATGGGCTGGACGCCGCCCTCCTCCAGGCTGACGTCGCCCGAGGGCTGGGTGATATCCACCGTAGGGGGCGTGTCCGCGACGATGCTCACCACCACCACCAGCGGCAGGCTCGTATTGCCGCTCGAGTCCGTCGCAGTCGCCACCAGCTCCGAGGGGCCATTCACCGACTCCAGCGGCCACGCGTGCGAGTAGATGCCGGCCGACGTCCTCGTGAGCGGCTGCCCATCCACGGTGAGGGTCGTCGTCACCGTGCCAGCACTGTCGTCCGTCGCCTCCACCTGGAAGGACCAGGGGACTCCCGCCGAGAAGACGGCGCCATCCGCGACCACCGGGCCTCCCGCGCGCCGCAGGCGCAGGGTCGGCTTCACCGTGTCCACGGTGCGGAAGACGCGCTCGTAGGTCGACGCGACGTTGCCCGCGACATCCGATACCCCTTCCGCGCTGAGCACGTAGAAGGTCGTGGAGACCAGCGGCGCCGCTGGCGTGAAGCGCAGCGTGCGCCCATCCGCCAGCAACGTCGTCACACCGGCCTCGGCCACGCGCGAAGGATGCCGCAGCAGCCGCAGGTTCGCGGTGCTGGCAGGCGAGAGCGCCTCGTCGAAGCGCATCTCGAAGAGCGAGGCCAGTGGAACCGCGCCGTTGCCACTCGTGTCCAGCGGCTCCACGCGCTGGAGCACCGGCTTGCGCACATCGCCTCGGTAGACGGCCTTCGCCACCTCGACCGGCGCGCTCGCGGGCTGACGCAGCGTCAGCGTCAAGTGGCCCTCTCCCCCCTGGGGAACCAGGGCCTCCACACTCGTGGGCGTCCAGTTCCGGGTCAGGGACAGGGTCGTCCCGAACCAAACTTCCAGACCTCGGTGGAAGCCACTTCCCGTAATCCGCACCCACCCACCCGCGACGTCCACCGTCTTCGGCGACACCTCGACATATTCCAGGGGCGCGACGTACAGGAATGGCGCCGCGGCGCGAGCCTCGAGGCCGGAGTCACTCACCACGCGCACCACCGCCGGACCGGCCAGCGCCGCCCGGGGCAAGGTCACGACCAGCTCGTTCGCGTCCGTGACCTGGACGATCGAAGCCTCGTTGCTCCCCACGTAGACGCGTTGCCCGGCGGCGAACCCAGCCCCTCGCAGGGTGAGGGGCACACCACCCGCGACCGGACCGCTCGCGGGGGTCACCTGGTCGACGCGCAGCGGGACGTCCTCGCCCCCACCTCGGAGCGGGAACTCCCAGGCCCCCAGGACGTTCCCTCCCACCACCTCAGGCATGGGGGCCAGCACCAGCCGCCCCGTGTACAGGCGCGCCGGGTCCAGGGGGGCGTCGGGGACGAACGCGAGTGCGCCCGGCACGCGAGTGCCCGCCACCAGCGCCGCTCCATCACGCAGCTCCAGGACCGAGCTGGTCGTCATCGACCGAGGCAGCAACACCGGCAGCGACACCGCGACGCCCGCCTCCGCGGCAATCCGCCCACCGGGGACCGGCGAGAGCGTGTCCACCGTCGGATACGGCAGCCCCAGCATCCCGAGGGAGTTCCCCGCCCCGACCACTGCCAGCCCGTTGACGATGGCCACTCCCGGTCCCGCGCCAACGCCCTCCGCGAACGTCCGCTCGACCAACCCCTGCGTCGTGTCCAGCAAGGACACACGCGTCCCGCTCAGCGCCAGCACCCACGGACCCGACATGGCAAGCGCCCCGGACGTCCCCCCGCTGGGGTCCGCCGCCGTCGCCACCAGGACAGGCGGGGCCTCGATATCCGTGACGTCGAGCAGGTGCAGCCGCCGGCCGGCGGCCACGACGACGCGAGAGCCTTCACGCGCCATCCCCGCCATGGGAGAGCCAAGCCCCCTCGTCTCGCCGAGCAGACGCAGCCCACCGTCCTCCGCGCTGCGCACCTCCAGTCGGGACGCCGCGCCGTCCTCCACCGCCACGAGCAACGCACCGTCGACGACGTCGAGGTCTCGCACCACGCCCGAGCCCAGGACGGCGCGCCCGACGACGGCATAGGAACCATTCACCGGCGCCATCAGCGCCAGCTCACTGCCCCCCGCGACCGCGACATAGGCCTGAGTCCCGCCCGCGGCCACGGCGCTCAACCCCATCCCTCCCGTGGACACCAGGCTCACGCGCTCGACGAGCACCGGAACGCAGGACGACTGGGGCGGAGTCGGACCACAGCCGGACAGGTCGTACCGCGCGACCCCATGGCTGCCCGCCAGGAAGAGGTCGTTCCCCGACACCGCCATGTCGACCGGCTCCTCGACCCCAGTCACCCTGTCCGTCTCGAAGGCCGTCGGACTCCGGGCATCTCCCAGATCCACCGCGAAGAGCCACCCGTCACGGGCGGCGAACACACGTCGGCCCTGAGCCACGAACACATTCCCCACGTCCGCGAGCACCGCGCTCTGGGCCAGCGTGAACGTGAAGGCGTCCTGACGCGTGTATCGCTGGGCCACCACGCCCGGCGTCACCACGCTCAGCGACACGCGACCAATCACTCCGTCCGGCACCTCGGCACGCAGTGCACCGGTGTCGTCCTGGGTGACACTCCGCGCCGGCACGTCACCGAAGTAGACCTCGGACCCGGGGAAGAGCCCCTCGCCGGTGAGCGTCACGACCTGACGGCTCCCGAACGGCGCGTGGGCGGGCTGCACCGTGGCAAGCGCCGGAGGCGTCAGATACCGATAGGCGCCCAGACGCAGACCCGACAATCCACTCGGGTTGATGACCTCGACCGCCGCGGCGCCGGGACTGCCCTCCGGCACCACGACCCGGACCGTACGACCGTCCAGGGAGACCGACTGCTTCAGCGCCAGCTTCCCGCCGATGAGCACCGTGCAGTCCTGGAAGAAGCCCGAGCCGAGCACCTCCACCACGTCGCCACCGGCCGCCAGGCCATAGCCCGGGACGACCGAAACGACCTCCGGCCGCTCCTGCGACACATCCGCGCTCGTCTTGAACCGGACCCGCGCCTCCGTCTCCAGGGCCGCGCCACGCAGGTCCGCGAGCGCGGCGCCCACGCGCAGCTCGTACTCCGTCCCGAGCGACAAGGGCGCGGAGGGCGTCAACACCACGTGCCCCCCTTCCGTGTCCGCGCGGACCTGCCGCCCCACGGGGACGGCCTCGCCGTCCGACCGGCGAACCAGCGTCACCGCCCCCGCCGTCGCGGCATCGGGCAACGCGCTCAGCAGCACCTTCGCGACCGCGCCCGGGGGCACCACGTCGCCCTCGGCGGGCTCCGTCCCACGAATCTCCAGGGTGTCCAGCGCCACGGAGGCCAGCGCTCCCGCGAGCGAAAGCTGGCGGTCGTCCGGATCGCTCAGGGGCAGCTCGACCGGGGTCCCCTGCCCGTCCAGGAACAGCGTCCCCACCAGCAGGTAGTGGCCCATGAAGGCCATCGCACGGGCATCGCCCACGACGGATGCACGACCGATGCGCGACGGCGGCTCACCCACGGGGACGCGGAAGCGCTGAAGCTTCCCGCCACCCGCGGCCACATAGGCCACGCCCGCGGCGACACGCGTCTGCTCCGCCGAGGCCCAGCCGCCCAGCAGCGCATCCACCACGAGCGTCCCGGCGGGAGCCGGGCTCGCGGGGACCGTCAGGTCATAGATGGCCACCTGCTTCGCTCGTCCCAACGACAGGAAGGCTCGGCTCCCCTCCGCGGTGATGTGGACCGCGGGAGCCACCAGCTCCGTCGATCCCAGCTCTGCCAGGTCGCCCGTGCGCGCATCGAGCACGAAGAAGCGAGCGGGGCTCTTGGCCGCACCCGACACGAGCAGCCGTGAGCCATGGAGCGCCAGTGCGCTCACGCCCCCTGGAATGGCCCGCGCGCCCACGCGCAGCGGCCGGCGTGAAGTGTCCGACACGTCGAACACCTTGACGCCCTCGGAGTCGCCCACGAAGAGCAGCGGGCCTCCCAGGGCGATATCCGTGGCCGCACCCACGACGGAGAGCGCCTCGAGCACGTGCGCGTCCGCGACTGGCGCGACATCCACCCGCTGGACCCCCGCGAGACCCGCGGCGACGTACACCACCTCGCCCTGCTTCACCACCCGGCGGCTTCCCCCCTGCCCCGGGAAGGTCAACGTCTTGATCTGCGTGACGTGCGTGGGGTCACTGAGATTGGCGAGCAGCAGGCCGCCGCCAGGCGTCTGCCGGTTCGCCACGAGCAGGTTCCCATTGGCGTCGTGGATGTCCACCGTGGCGCCCAACGACGCGAACGCCACGCCGTCCTCCACCACCACGTCCCGGATGGGCGGCGTATCCAGCCGGGCCACCGCGCCGGAGCCGTAGAGGAAGGAAGCCGCCAGCGTGTCCGGGGACGCGTCCATCGTCGCGGAGACATCGACGAGCCCCCCCGCGCCGACGTGCGGGGGCACGAGCACTTCCGCACGCTCGCTGCTCCGGACACGGACGTCGAAGGACTTCCCGCCGCCGAACATCACCTCGAGGCCCGGAGCGAATCCACGCCCGGTCAACGTCACCCAGACACCACCCTGCTGAGGCGCGCGATCAGGCGACACGCTGACCAGCTTGAGCGGGTCCCGATAGACGAACCCTCCCAGCAAGCGCGCGGACAGGTGGCTCGGGTCGCGAACCTCGACCAGGGCGGCGCCTGAGAGCCGGATTCCATCTCGCATCGGAGCCGGGGGCACCACCACGGAGAGCGTTCGTCCATCCGCCCCCACCGCCAACACGTCGGCGGCCTGACCACCGACGAACACCTGGGTGCCCTCGCGGAAACCACTCCCGGTCAGCACCACGGGCGTCGCCAGGTCCGCGCGCCCCGACGACGGCGTCACCGCCGCGAGGCGCGGCTGATGGGCATCATCGGCCGCGACCTCGAAGCTCCCCAGGAACGGGGCGGCCTGCGGCCTCAGGTCGAAGGACACCAGCCCATCCACATACACCGTCACCACGTCCCCGGCGGCGAACGGCGTCGTCGGAACGAAGATGACGGACGAGCCGCGTACCGCGTACTCCACCGAATACGTCCCGGGCACCGAAGGAGTGCTCGAGCCATCCTCATGCACGACGGAGACCTGCATCGTCTGAGCGGACAGCGACGACACCTGGACCGGCATCGTGAAATCGACCCGGACCTGCGCGCCCTGCGCCACGAGTGAGCCGTCCTCCGGGGACATCCCCAGCGGCAGCAACTCGACGGGTGGCATGGACTGGAGGGTGCTCTCGCCCGCAGTGGCGACATAGAGCGTCCCGCCCACCCAGGAGATGCCCGACAGCCCCGCCCCCAGGTCCGTGGCCTGCACCCGCTCGGGCGCGGCCTCGTCCGTGAGGTCGAAGACGTGCAGCCGGTTTCCGGCGGTGACGTAGGCGCGGTTCGCGCGCACGACCACCCGGGAGCGAACGAGCGACTCGAAGCTCGTGAGCGTCGTGTCCACGGACACGCTCCCGCGTCGCACACCTTCGCGGGTGTAGATGGACAACGTGAGGCCGTTGCCCTGGCCCGCGACGACATTCGAAGTCAGCACATAGAAGCGCCCGGGCCCGAGGTCCAACGCGAGCGCGTCCGCATCGAGCCCCACGGTGCTGACCTTGGGCAGCTCGGGTGACGACGCATCGAAGACCTGGACCTGTCCAGCGGCCGCCGTGACGTCCGTACTCGTCACATAGGCCAGCGAGCCCTCCAGTCGGACCCCCGTGGCGAGCCCCTGCGTCGAGACCCTGCGCACGACGAAGGGCGTTTCGGGACGCGACACATCCACCGCCGCGAGCCCCGAGCGGTCGTTGGCGAGCAGCGCCAGCGCGCCACCCACGTCCAGGCCCCGAACAGGGTCCTGCGTCGCGAGGGTGCCGAGGCGAAGCGGCCGCTCCTCCAGGCGGACGTCGAAGATCTCCAGGCCCGAGGTTCCGGGAGAGGACACACCGACGTAGAGGCGATCCCCCACGAGCTTGATGTCCGAGGCCACCTTCGGCGGGAACCCCGGCAGGGCGACGGACGAGCCCACCGGCAGGTCGTACGCGAAGGTCCCGACCGCGACAGCGGCCTCGCCGGGCCGGGTCAGCTTGATGACCGCGAGCCCCGCGCCATCAGCCATCGGCGTGGTGAACTCCAGGGTCGTGAGGTCCAGGACGTCCACGTCCACGCCCTGCTGTGGCGACTGCCCGTCGTGCTCCACCGAGACCGTCGTCCCCGGCGCGATGGCTCGTCCCGCCACGGAGACGCGCACGCGCGTGCCACCCTCGACCGGGCCATGGCTCGGGGAGATCGTCGCCTTCACGCTGGCCAGCGGATCCAGCGCCAGCAGTCCCGCGGGGAAGAAGCCCTCCGGGCCCCCCTGGTCCGCGACCCACACATCCACGGGCCCGGCTGGCAGTGCCGGCAACGTGAGCTGGAGAACCCCGCCCTCGTGTGCCACGGCAGCCGGAACGCCGCCCACGCGCGCCGCGTTCACGCCTTCGAGGCCCTGCCCGTGGACCGTCACGCGCTGGCCTCCGCCGGTCGACACCGTGGACGGCGTGAACGACGCGATGACTGGGGCCCGTGAGCCCGCTGTCGCGGTGTCGAAGGTGGTGCGCAGCGGCACCAGCAGCGCGCCGCCGCGCTGGTCGGTCACCGTGGTGTCCACCTCCAGCACGTACCGCGTGCCAGGGGCCAGGGGCACCTGGGGCTCCGCGACGATGGCGTAGTCGAGCTTCGACGCATCCGCGGTCACCGACAGCGACAGCGGCACTTCGCCCGTGGGACCTGTCAGGCGGACGGTCTCCTCGGAGACGCTCGCGGCGGCCAGGGGCCTGTTCATCCGGACCACCAGGCGCGACAACGACGGGGGCACGAGCTCCCCGCGAGCCGGCTCGTAGCCCGTCACCAACATGAACGGGAGCTCCAGCTCCGCCAGCCGCGTCCCTCCCGCCAGCATCAGCCGGTCACCCACCGGCAGGAGATCCAGGGCCCTCTCTTCGTTGCCGCCACTCAGCAGCCGGGGCTTGCGCAAGTCGGAGACGTCGACGAGCACGGCACCACCCTCGTTGGCGGCGACGAAGAGCACGTCGCCTACCAGCCGCAGCCGCTGAGGCTGGCCCGGCGTGTTCGACAGCGACGCGTCGAATGCGATGCGCTGGATGAGCGCGGGGCTCGCCGGGTCCGAGACATCCACGAACGTCAAGCCATGCTCCGCCGAAGCCAGGATGGCCACTCCGTCCCGGACCACGACGTCCGTCAGGTTCCCGGGCTCGTTCCATTGCCCGACCACCTGGGCGTTCGCACCCGCCGACGAGTAGATGAGCAGCGTGCTCGCGGGGGCGATCGGCCCCTTCCCCGGATAGGTCGTGCGCTGGCCACCCCGCGCGCCGCCACTCTGCGAGTAGTACGGCACGGGAGGCGGAGGCTGCCCCACGTCGCACTTGTTGTACTTCACGCCCTGGTGGTTGCCCGTCACCACGAACAGGCGCCCCTCGGCCACGGTGGCGCCGTACGGCTCGAAGCCCTCGCCGCCCGAGCTCGCGACGATCAGCGGGTCCTCGGGGTTGCGCGCGTCGACGAGATAGATGGCGCCGTCGTCGCCCACCTGGTCCTCGACCGGCGGGCAGCCGGGCGGCGGACTGGTCTCGGGAGGCGTCGTGAGCGAGTTGGCGAGGACCCAGGCCCCCACGGGCGTCGGAACGACCCGCGACGCCATGAGGCTGTCTCGCGAGCTCATCAGCCGCGCGCGGCCCAGCAACGCCAGCTCCTCCCCGCCCGTTCCCACCGTTCCGCTGCCATCCAGCACGGTGAGACCACTGAGACCATTCGCGACGTAGAGCTGGCTCCCGGACACGGCGATGTCCAGCGAGTCGGGCATCACCTCCACGTCCGGCATCGGCGTGTCCCGCGGGACGCGCCCTTCGAGGATGGCCATCAACAGGTCGACCTTGCCCGTGTTGCCGGGGTCGGCCACAACCTGCGCCGCACTGGTGGCCCGGGGGCGCCCGCGCAGTTGGACGTCCATCGCCGCCATGCGGAAGGACTGGGGAATCGTCCCCGCTCCCATGATGGGGCCGGAGAAGGGCTGCTGGAACCTGTTGCCTGCGTGCGCCGCGCCTCCCGACGTGTAGACGTAGAGCGGCGACAACGGACTGGGGGCGAGCGCGCTCGGACGCACGGACAGCGCCCGCTCCTCGCCGAGGAACGGCAGGCCGTAGCCGACCTGGGAAGGCGCCACACTGCGCTCCACGCCATCGGGAGACACCACCATGACGGGCGCGTCACCGAACGAGCCAGGTGTCGCCGTCGCCGTGATTCGGGTGAGCGAGTGCACCGTCACGTTCGTCGCGGGGATTCCGCGAACGCGGACCTGCGTCGACCCGAGGCCATGCGCCCACTCGGGCAGGAAGCCCTCGCCAATCACCTCGACCGTGCTGCCACCTCGTGGGTTGAGGAAGCGAGGCGTGGCCGACGTCGCCACCAGCGGCAGCGTGTAGAAGTAGCCGCCCGCCCGACGCGCGCCCAACCCGCTGGAGGTGTTGACGACCACCACGTCCGCGAGCCCCGGAGCGCCCGGCGGGACCTCCACGCGAAGCCGCGTGGACGACCGCGCCAGCACCGTCGCCTGCGCGGTCCCCACGAACACCTCGGACGTCTCGTCGAAGTCCCAGCCCAGCACCTCGCTGAGCCCACCGCCCGCAACGGGCCCCACCCGGGGCTCGATCTGGCCAATCCTCGGCTGCCGCCCCGTGCCCAGCGCGGTGCGGAAGTTCACCTCGAACGGCGCGGTGAGCGCCTTCCCGTCGCGACTGACCAGCGCCTGACTGAGCGTGAGCCGCATGGCCGCGTCGGGCGGCAACATCACGGAGGGCCGGAACACAATCGTGCTCACGGCCTTCTCGGCGGTACCCGCCTCGAGGTCGCCGGGCACCGGGACTCCATCGGCGGTGAGCTGGAAGGCCGTCCGCGCCGAATCCGGCTCCACGGTGCTCGACAGTGTGACGGTGATGGACTCGAGAGCCAGCCGGACGCGCTCGCCTCGCGTGACGCTGGCGCTCACCACGGACAGGTCCGTCGCGGGCCCGAAGTCAACCGACCATCCCATGCCCGCGGTGCCTTCACGCAAGCTCACCAGCCGACCGCCTGCCGTCACCAGGGCGGCATGGGTGGTCCCGGAGCGGGTTCCCGTGACGTGGTAGAGCAGCTTCGGAGCAGCCAGGGTCGACAGGTCCACCACGGCGACCCCCGCGGCACCGGCCGCGACATAGGCGAGGCTCCCCGCGAGGCGGACATCGCTCGCGAAGCCGTGGACGTCGACGGTCGTCAGGAGGATGGGCGTCGCGGGATCGCTCACGTCCACCAGCACGAGCCCCGCGTCTCCCGCGGCCACTACGGCCACATCCCCCATCATGCGAATGCGCTGGGCATCCAGGGGCAGCTCCCCCAGCACCGCGAGGCCCCCCTCCACGGAGAGCGTCCTCAGCCGTCCGTTGCTCACGCGCCCCGTCGTCGTCCGGGTTCCCACGCCTGCTACCGCGAGCCCCTCCTGAACGGCCACGACCTGGGCCCCCGGTGTCGACGGGAAGCTCCTGATGGGGAACGGGGCATGGGAGATATCGAAGGTGTGGAAGCCCTGGCTTCCGGCGGCGGCCAGCAGCCGGTCCTCTCTCGCGTCCACGCCATAGACCGCATCCCCTGGGATCGTGCGCGTGGACAGCACCTGCGGCTCAGTGGGGTCCGAGATGTCGATCTCCACCACGGAGCCGGACACGACGTCGCCGTCCTCGTCGTAGGTGTGCACCCCGCCGACGAAGAGACGATCGCCTCCGGGGCGGCTCTCGTCCGCCGGAGGATAGGACACCGACCAGAAGTCGCCGCCCGCGACACGGCCGATGATCCGGTCATCCTGGCCGTCGTGGTCCTCGTCGACGAGACCTGCCTGCGCCGCCGCCGGAATGGAGATGCCCTTTCCGGCATTCACTCCACGCGTGTAGAGGCCAGACAGGTCCACGATGTCGAGCCCGCGCTGTCCCACGACATAGGCGTAGTCACCAATCACGACCGCGTCGCGCAAGGCCCCCGAGAAAGCCACCGAGGCCCGCGCGGGCAAGTCGTAGGTGAACCCGTTCGCGAGCGTCTTCGCCACGCCATCCGGATTGATCACCGTCACATCCACGGCCCCCCGCTCGTGAAGCGGAGTGAGGACCTCGATCCGGTTGAGCCCCAGCACGCGGGGCTGCTCGCCCTCCTTGTCGCCGAAGAGCACGCGGACGTTCCCCGTGGGAGAGAAGCCCTTGCCCTGCACCACCACCCGCGTCCGTGCCGTCGTCGGACCGCGAGCAGGCGTCACGGCCGTCACCAACAACTCCTCCGTGTAGAGGAACGCACCCGGAAGGATCAGGCCCGCGCCAGACGGATTGCGCAGCGCCAGCGTCGCCGCACCCTCGACCCCCTTCGGGGTGCGCAGCGTCATGGAAGTGCCATCCGCGGAGACCACCACGTTCGTCGCGGGCAGACCGTTGAACTCGACCTCCATCCCGGTCGCGGAGAAGCCGCTGCCGGTCAGGGTCACCAGCGAGTCGCCCGCGGTCGGACCCTGTCGCGGCGAGATGGAGACGAGCGACAGCGGCACGACGTTGCGGTCGCTGGCCGTCTGGAACTCCAGCGTATAGGTCCCCGGCATCAAGGGCCCCTGTGCGCCGGACTCGGAGAGGACGCCTCGCACGCCGCTCACCTCGAGCCGATACCGAGCGGAGAGGTTCAGCTCCGCGTCCGCCGTCACGGTGAGCTCCGTCCCGGTGACGGACCTCGTCACGGGCACCTGCACTCCCGCCGAGGAACCACCGAGCCTGGTCAGCCGCACCAGGGCGGTCGGCTCGAGCGCGATGGGCATGTTGAAGGTCAGCCGGAGCGCATCCGTCGGACGGACGGCGGTGTCGCCAGGTCCAGGCGTCGCCGCCACGACCACCGGGAAGGGCAGCCGGACCACCGCGAGCGCGTCGAGGGCCTTGTTCCGCTCGGTCGTCGAGATGGTCGCGACCGCGATGTCCCCCTCGATGTCCACGTCCGACAGGCTGCGTCCCGGGTAGAGGTCGATGGCGTCGATGCCTCGGGGCGACGTGGGCGAAGACACATCCACGAACTGCAGCCCGGCCGGGCCCCCCGTCTCGCCGATGGACGACAGGATGGCGGCGGCGATGTGCTGCGTCGGAGTGCTGGCCGTATCGACGAACACGCCCCTCGGGAGCAGCGGCGGAACCACGGCCTGGACGAACGGACGGCTCGCTGGCACCAGCGAGATGGAGCGCAGGGACCTCCAACCGGAGAAGGCATGCGTCTCACGCATCGAGACGCCTCCCAGCGCCTCGGGGAGCTCCCCGACGACGGCCATGACCGGCGACGTCAGGTCGACCAGGAGCGTCGAGACCGCGGAGGACCGGGACACCTGGACCAGCGCGTACTGCCCCGAGGACACCGCGACCCGCTCGACACTCACCGGCCCCAGCACGCCTCGCATGAGGAACTGCGTCCGAGCCCCGATCAACATGGGGCGGTCCGGCTCCGCGATGGAGAAGACCGCCAGACCTCCAGGCCCCGCCGCCACCAGGGCGAGGTTTCCAGTCAGTGCAATGGCCCGCGCCTCACCATCGAACGGAATCGTCGCATCCAGGATCCGCGGCGCCCCCGGAGTCGACACATCGAACACCTGCAACGAGGGCCCGTTCTCGCCCACGACATCGATGAACGGCAGGTCAGGCGCGTTCGCCACCACGTAGGCGCGCTCGCCACGTACCGCCAGGGCGACCGGATTGTAGGGAGGAAGGATCGAGATGCCGCCTCGCACGAAGGCGTTCTCGGGTGTCGCGACATCCACGGCGGCCAGCCCGCCATACACGCTGCGCTCCATGAGCTCCGCGGCGGTCTTCGCTTGCGTATGCACCTGCGCCGCCGACAGCACCCACGCCGTCTGGTTGCGCAGCGCGACCGCCATCGGCGTGCCACTCGCCAACCGCGGGCCTGACTGACCGTTGGCGGGCACGTCACGGCCCAGGATCGACGCGACCTCGAGCTGGCTGTAGAGGTACGCCCCAGGCGCGAAGGCCCTCTTCTCGTCCGGATTCTCGACCACGACGTCAGCGGGGCCGAAGGCCCCGGCGGGAGTCACCGCGGACAGCCGTCCCGGCGCGAGCACCCGCACCTGCGTCGCGGGAACACCATTGAAGGTCACCTTCGCGCCGCGCTGGAAGCCACCACCGGAGAGCTCCACGAGCGTGCCTCCCTCCACCGAGCCAGAGGCCGGCTCGAGGACGGAGATCTGGAGGAGCGGCAGATAGACGAAGCCACCCAGCAGCGCCCCTTCTCCGCCGTCCGGGTTGACCACCGTCACCACGACGGGCCCTTCCTGCTGCGCGGGAGTGACGACCGAGAGGCTCCGGCCCCCTTCCGCCACGACCACCGCCCGTCCCTCGCGCCCACCGAAGTAGACCTGGGCCCCTGGCTGGAAGAAGTCACCCGTGACGGTCACCCGCGTCTCGCCCTCGATAGGGCCCGACCCGGGCGACACGGCCGTGATCGTCGGTACAGGCTTGTCCGTCGCACGCGTGACGAAGCTCGCGAGGAAGGACTCGTCCATCGCCTGGACGTTGGCGCCCTGGAGGGGAAGAACGTCCTTCGTCACCGTGAGGAAGTACGGCGTCGAGACGGCCAGGGGCGACGCGGGCGTCACGACCACCGTGCGCCCCGCCGCGGAGACCTGCGCTGGAACGATTCGCCCCAGCACCGGGTCCGCCTCACGCAACCAGACGTTCTCCGACTTCGCCGAGGCCTCGTCGACAGCAGCGGAGAACTCGACCACCACCGGGCTGTCCACGGGCACCTGCACGGCACCCTCCGCCGGGCTCATCCCCGTGACGGCGAACCTGGGCAGGGCGAAGACGAACCCGCCCGCGTCACCCGCCTGCGCGACCGGTCCGCCCTGGGCGATGACCACGCTCCCCGCTCTCGGCAGGTTGGCATGGAGCGTCGAGCGCGTGCCGTCCGCCTTCAGCACGGAGGCGGACAGCAACCCCTTGATGGGGGTGTTCTCGGCGTCGTGGAGCGAGGCCACGGCAACGGCCAGCCGTCCATTGACAGCGATGTCCGACAGGCCCGTCGCCACCAGGTCCGCGCGCGCGGCGCGATGCGTCAGGAGTGATTGGATCACCGGGCGCGAGGGGGCCGACACATCGACCACGGCCATCGTCGCGTTCGCGTCGCGACAGGCGACGTAGACGCGGGTCCCCTGGGCCACCACCCGCACCGCCTCGCCAGGCACCGCCACCGCGCCGAGCTCCCGGAAACCAGGGTCCCTCAGGTCATGGATCCGCAGACCTCCCGAGCCCGCGGCCACCAGCAGCAGCCCCTCATGCACCGCCACGTCGAGCGCGGGTCCCACCGTGGTGCGTGTCGCCAACCGCATGGGCGATGGCGACGAGGGATTCCCCAGGTCCACCACGGCCACACCCACGTCTCCGTTCGCGATGAATGCCAGGCGCCCGGAAGCGGCGAGGCCGTGGATGTCCTCGCCTGGCAGATCCACGGTCCCGACCTCGAGGAAGGGCGCCGAGACGACGTCCACCATGGACAAGCGTGGCGGAATGGAGATCGCGCCCGAGACCACCTGACGGCTCGTCCCCACGAGCACCCAGCGATCGAGGAATGCCGCCGCCCGCGGTGGGGCCTCGAGCGGCATGGCCCCCAGGAACGTCTGCGACGCCCCGTCCACCCTCGTCAGTGCGATCTGGTGCGGGCGACTTCCAGACTCCAGCCCCGTGACGCCTGTCACGACCCGCTCATTCCTTGCATCCACGCGGAGGAACGTGTGTGTGCCCCTCCCGGGGAACGGGTCGAAGGTCGCCAAGGGCGCCATGCCAATCTCGACAGAGCGGAGCTCGGAGGTTCCCCGATTGCCGCTCACGTCCGTCGCCGCCGCCTGGAGTTGCGGGAATCTCCCCGCCGAGCCCGAGGGCACCAACCACTCGCGCCGATAGTGCCGCGTACCCAGCGGGTCCGAGGACGGCGTCTGCTCGCCTGGGAACTCCTGCCCGTCGATCAGGAACGCCCCCGCGGCGACGGTCGCGTTGTCGGTGACCGCCGCAAGCAAGGGGACCGCCGTGCCTTCCGTGACGACATCGAAGGCGACGGGGTCGACGAGTCGGACCTCGGGCGCCACGGTGTCGCGGACCGTTCCCACGCGAACTTCCTCGGACCAGGTCTCCTGGCCAGCGGAGTCCACGGCCACCGCCGACAGCCGAAGCTCGCGATTGCCACTTCCCACGTCCGGCAGGAAGCTGGCCGCGAAGTGGGTCGGCTTGCCGGCATAGCCCGCCGGGGCGTCCGCCGTGGCCACCTTGAGGCCGTCCACGTAGAAGTGCACGGCGGCGACCGGCCCCTCCGTGTCACGCGCATCCGCCTCGAGCTTCACGCGGGTGCTCTCGAAGAGGGTGCTGCCGTTGAGCGGCTTGACGATGGCGACCGTCGGCGGCCGATCCTTGGCGACGACCGCGGACTGAGGACCGCTCCAGGCCGTCTGGCCCGCGAGGTCCACGACCTGGGCACGGAAGACCAGCGTCTGCTCGGCCTCGCTCGGGGAGGGCGTGTAGATGAACTGGAACGGCAACTGGTTGCGCCGCCCCAGCGCCACTTCCTCACCGCCCGGGCGCGTGACGAAGAACTCCACGCTCGCCACTCCCTCCAGGTCATCCTCGGCGGTCGCGACCAGCACCGAGGGATGGCCCACGACCAGCCCGGAGACCGGATTCAGCACGACGGTGGGAGGCCGGTCCCTGATCACCTTCAACGACAAGGTCGCGGACCCCGTGTTGCCGGACGTGTCCGTCACCTTCGCGACGAGGGAGAGCGGCTTGTCGGAGACGTCCGCTCCGAGCTTGGGCACGCGATAGGTGAACGCGAACGGCGCGACCGGCATGGTGACATAGGGCACACCGTCGACGGAGAACTCCGCCCGCACCACGCCCACGTTGTCATCCGCGTCCGCCTCGATTCGCAGCACCTGTCCTTCGATGATTTCGGAGTGGTTCGCGGGCGACCGGAAGCTCACGGTGGGCGCGGACGTGTCCGGGACGATGGTGACGGTGCGCTCCGCGGCCAGCGTCTCCTTGCCCGTGGTGTCCCTGGCGCGGGCCTTCAGCGTCAGCGTGCGCGGGGCCGTCCCCTTGGGCAGCGACACCCGGAAGCGGTACGGCGCGGCGGTGCCCACGAAGGACCTCGTCCCTCCTTCGGCTCCTTCCACCGTCGCCTCGACGGAGGCGACGCCCACGTCGTCCTGCGCCGCCACGACGAACGCGAAGTCGCGACCCTCGGTAATCTGCTGTCCCTGGCTCGGCTCGGCGATGGCCACGGTCGGCGGACGGTCGACGACCACCGGCAGCCGCACGACCTGACTGCGCGTCTGATGCAGGAACGAATCCCCGGCGATCGCCTCCAGTTCCAGGGCCTGGGCACCCGCGGGAACCGGAACCGAGAAGACGAAGGGCGGCGCGCGCAGGATGACGTCCATCAGCGTGCCGTTCACGCGCAGGGCCATGCTGGTAACGGCGACATCGTCATCCGCGGCCACCGTGACCGTCACCCGCGTCTGCTCCACCACGGGGCTGCCGTCCCTCGGGGAGATGATGGACACCGTGGGAGCACGGTCCCGAACGATCTCCACCATCTGGATGGCCGGCTCGTCGCTGGCATTCCCCGCGGAGTCCCGTGCTCGGACCACGATGAAGTATGGAGCCATGTCCCCTGCCCCCAGCGTGTTGAGCAGCGGGGCCTCGAACACGGCGCTCACCACAGGGGTCGCATAGGAGTAGCCCACGCCCGGGATGCCGCTCTCCGTCGGGAAGCCTCCCGCGTGGTGGACGACGGTCAGGTTTCCAAGCGTCGGCCCCACGAGGATCTCCAGGTCCTGGACGAAGACGTCGTCCATCCCCATCACCTCGACGCGCACCGCGCTGCCCTCCACCAAGGGCATGCCCAGCGTCGGACTGAGGATGTGGGCCACGGGATCCGTGGTATCCCGCACCACGACGACGGGCTGTTCCACCACCGTGCCATGGCCTTCCAGGTCCGTGGCCACCGCGCGGAGCGTCAGCACCGTGGATGGACGAGACGGGTCCATCGCGACGAAGCCCGGAGGCAGCTTCACCCGTCCCCGGAACTCCTTGACCCGTGCCGCGTCCCGGAACTCCTCCATCTGGAGACGCGAGATTGCGTCAGCCAGCTCCGGCGCCACGGCCCGGGGAGCGCCCGCCTCTTCACTCCCATCCGTGGGGAGCGTCTCGATGGCGCGCGCCTCCCCGCGAGACACGGTCAGCGCGGGCTGGCCATTGATGAAGAACTGGACCCGGGCAATCTCCGTGTCGTCCCCCGCCACCGCCGAGAGCACGAGCGCGATGCTGCCTTCGGCCAGGGTGGCCCCCGGCTCGGGCGTAGCAATGGCCACCACGGGCGCGGACGGACGCCGCCCCTCGATCAAGAGCTGGGTGCTCCGAGTCGCGCCCAGCGAGTCCGTCGCGGTGATTCGCAGCACACTGGGTGCCCCATCCGCCTGGAACGGAGGCGTGAAGGAGACCGCGCGGCTCCATCGACCGGCATTCGGCCCCGGAGGGACCTGCTCCGAGACCAATGTCTCGCCTCGGTACGAAACCTCCACGCGGGCCAGCGCGACATCGTCCGTCGCGGTCACCTCGATGGAGTGAGCGATGTTCTGCAGCAGGCGCACGTACCCCGTGCGCAGCTCCAACGCGGGCACCAGGCGATAGGCGCTCGGGGCATCCTCGGGCAGCCGGTACTTCAGCTGGGACAGCGCCACCGTCGGAGCCTGATCCTCGGTGATGTCCACGAACACCGGAGGCGAAGCCGTGGCATTTCCAGAGCGGTCCTCCGCCAACGCCACCAACTGCACCGGAACGCCCGCTGTCATCGTGGACAGGCTGAGCGGGAACGTCACGGTCCCGAGGTGCAGCCCCTCCCGAACACCCGAGCTGACGCCATTCACCAACAACTCCACCCGGCGGACGTCCACCTCGTCAGCCGCGTGGACTTCGACAGTGAAGCTCGTGTCCTTCACATACGAGGCCCCCGTTCGAGGCTTGATGATGGAGACCTGGGGCCCCACCCTGTCCGCGACCACCCGGACCTGCCGCCCTTGCGCCGTGACATGCGCGGGTTCGGCCTTGTCCTTCACCACCGCGGTCAGTCGCGCCAGTTCGGGAGCCCACCCGGCGGGCATTCGGAGTCCAGAGACCGCCACCTGCTTCTGGCTCGGACTCACGACCATCGCCCAGGGCTGCACCGCGAGGCACTCCCCTCCTGCAACCGCTCGGACCTGGAACTTGTCCGCCTCGTAGCGAACCCCGACCTCGGACACGGCGGACACGGCCCCGACGACCGAAGACGACAGCATGGCCGTGACGTCCTCGACCTGCACTCCCGCCGGAAACGAGAGGACCGCCTCGTAGGCGGGGGCATCGAACGTGACGATGCGTCGGCCACCCGGGTTGGCCGCGAGGAAGCGCCGGACATCGGCGTTGTCCTCTTGTCCAGGGGCAATCGCATACCGATAGCGGACCTCGGCCCGCAGCCCCGCCGCCGCCTCCTCGGAAGCGGAGAGCACCAGCTGGTAGGGCTTGTTCCCTAGGCGTCCCGTGGCCGGTGGTTGAACGGTCAACGCCCCGGCCTGAGCCGTCAGCTCGAGGGCGTCGGTCTCTCCGACCTTCAGCCACACATGGCTTCCCAACACGCCCCCCACCGCGCCAGGCGCTGGGATGACGAATCGCCCGCTCGGGGTGAACTGCGCGGGGGCCTTCGTCGAAGCCACCAGCCAGGCCGCCGCCACGCCGGTATCCTCTTCGACCTCGACCCGGACCTGTTGCGCCGCCTCCTCGATGACCGTGGCGTTCTCCAGAGGCTCCAGCCAGCGAACCACCGGCGCCGCGTCCTCGACGAGCTCGCACGTCAGGCTCGCATGGGTGGTCCGCGACGCGCCGTCCGTCGCCTGCGCCGTCACCGTGTACCGGCGGGGCCCCAGCGCATCGAGGGCGGGCAACGTCACGTTCCAGCTTCGAGAGACGGAGGCCGCGGGCACGAACTGCGGGATTGGCAGGGGCTCTCCATCCGCGCTCACCGACAGCGCCTGCACCAGGCCATCGTCGTTGGCGTCGAGATGGAGGGTCACCTTCGAGCCAGCGACACACGTCTTCGCCGAGGGCGTGCCGTCCCACCGCAAGGCCAGACGCGGCGGCTCCTCGTCCCGAGCCGCCACAACCTTGACGGAGAAGGACCGGCTGGACGTGTTCCCAGCAGGGTCGTACGCGGTCAGCGTGACGACGTAGCTCTTGTCCTGGGCCTTCCCGACCAGGCTGAGCGTTCCCTCGAAGTTCGCGAGGAAGCGGCGGCTGGTGATGATCTCCCCAGGCGCCAGTGGATTGGGGGTCCGGGTCTCCTCGAAGCGGATGTCCTTGCCTACGAGGACGTCCTCCCCCGAGCCATTCACGACCGGCTGCTCATCCAGGGTCATCGCCACGCGCGAAACCCGGACGTCGTCACTCACCTCGACGCGAACGCCCAGGGCGCCGCCCTGGGGGACGACGACCTCCGAGCCACTGAGCGCCAGCGCCGGCGTCAGCAGCGTCGTGGTGGGAGCCTCCGTATCCGGAAGGACCTGGAGGTGGACCTCCGCCTTGCCCGTCTGCCCCGAGGTGTCACGCGCCTCGATGCCCACCGACGCGGGCGCGCCCTTGCTCACGATGGGCGCCCGCACGGTCACGAACTGCTGACCATTGAGCAGCAACGGCGCCCCTGTCTCGGGCAGTGGCGCCACGCGGGCTCCACCCGAGAGCCCCACGAAGGCGATGATGCCGTCGTCATCCCCCAGCGTGCCCGCCACGCGCACGTCTTCGCCTTCCTTGTACGGCGTCCCCGGGGCTGGCGCGACGATGCCCACGACCGGGGCCGCGTCCTTCACGACGGGAATCTCCAACTCCCGCTCGGCGGTGAGGTTCGAGGAATCCGTGACGACCGCACGCAGCGTCAGCGAACCTCCAGGGACTTCCGCCTCCACGGGGACCGTCCAGCGGAACACCTCGTAGAGGCCCTCCCGCACGCCCGTGGTGAGGGCTCCCAGCGAAGAGGAGCCCCGGAACAGCTCGACCTTCGCTACGGCGACATCGTCGAACGCCACGACCTCGACCTGGAGCGGACGGCCAGCGAAGACAGGCGCCCCGGGTCGCGGCGCTCGGAACGACAGCAGCGGCGCGCTCTCGTCCGCGACGATGGACAGCAAGTGGTGGGCTGTGGCGACCCGCGTCCCGTCCGAGGCACGGGCCTCCAGCACCACCTCCCTGGGAGGCCCCTCGGCCTTGAAGGAGAAGCGATAGGGCGAGACATTGACCGTCGCAACGCTCACGCCATCCGCGCGGAGCTCCACCGCGTTCACGCCGACGTCATCCCGCGCGTCGACCTCCACCTCCACCCACGTTCCGACGGTGGCCTTCAACGGTGGAGACTTGACGAACGCCACCGTGGGCGCCGCATCCTCCTGCGGCGTCACATCCACCGAAGGCGCGGTCCCCATGTTGCCCGACAGGTCCTTCACTTGCGCCGTCAGCCTGTGGGTATGACCCAGCACGAGATTCGACGCGGGCAGCACCACATGGGAGACGAAGGAGCCCCGGATGCCCTGGTTCTCCGCGGGAGCGGAATCGACATGGATCTCCCTGCCGTCGAGGAGGATCCGCACCGTCTCCACGCCCACGTTGTCCAGCCCCGCGACCGTCACGAGGAGGTCCTGGGTCACCGGCACCCGCGCATTGGCGCGAGGCACGACGAACGACACCGAGGGCGGAGTCGTATCGGGGATGACGGAGACACTCACGGACGCCCGGGTCGTCAGCCCGGAGGCGTCACGCGCCTCGGCCGTCACGGTGAGCGCGGTCGAGGCACGGACCGTGGGCAACGGATAGGGAACGAGGAACGGCGCTGCCGTGGAGAGCCCCACTGGCTTGCCTTCCACGAACCAACGCACCTCCACGGTCCCCGGCGTGTCGTCGATCACCCGGGCGGTGAGGTCGATGCTCCTGCCGCCGAGCAGCGTGCTGCCCGCTACCGGCCCGAGGATTGCGAGCTGTGGAGCCTGGTCGGCCTTGACCGAGACCTCCACGGCGACACGTCGGGCCTTGCCCCCGCTATCGGTCGCCACGACCTCGAGGCGCCGCAGCTTCCCCGCATCCGCGGTGGGAGGCGTCCACCGGAGGCTGAACGCCTCCGTCCCCATGGGCGACCCACCGATGCCACCGCGCGACAACCGGAGGGAGTCGACCGTCGTCCCGTCCACGAGGAGCGCCACCTGCGTGCCGAACGCCAGCGCGTCATCGCTGACCGTTCCGCTCACCAGGAAGGGCGTCCCCGCCACGGCGTTCGCAGTGGCGCCCACGGGCTGCTGGAGGACGACCAGCGGCGGCGAGTCCCCGACCACCCGGACCAGCAAGGTGTCGGAGCGGACAGCGGCGCCCGCGCGGTCGGTGGCCTCCACCCGCATCGCCACACTCGTCCCCTCCGTCCCTCGACGAGGCGCGAAGCTCATCTCCCAGAGGGGGACCAGGAGCACGTCGCCCGAGACCGGGTGCTTCCGTGCCTCGATACGAGGCAAGTCCACGGTCCCGGCCAGCACGTCGTCGAAGAAGAAGCGGACGCTCCGGAAGTCCTCGGTGGAGAGACCTCCCGCCATCCAGTTGCCACTGGTGACGCGGAGCACCTGCGGCAGCCCCGCGACGAGCAGCGCCCCGGGTTCGGGAGTCTCGATGACGACCGGCTGGGTGCTCGGGGCGGGCGTGCCCACGACCTTCACCTTGACCTCGTTGCCCACGACCCGATGACCACCGCTGTCCGTCACCGCGGCGGACAGCGTCATCGTGGCGCCACCATAGGGAGGGGCCTGGATGCGCGTCGCATAGGGCGACTCCGAATCCCTCCCCGCCGGGACGCCGTTCACGAGGAACTCCACGTGCGCGATGGCGATGTCATCCGTCGCGTTGGCGTGGAGGTCGAACGCGGTCCCCGCGGTCACCGTCGAGGGAGCCACGATCTGGACCGAGGGTGCCCCATCGAGCACCTCGACCTCCACGGAGATTGGAGCCCATCCATCCCGCACGGCGCGGATGACGGCCACCCCGGGCCGGACTCCCGTGACGCGGCCGTCTGGCCCCACGGTCGCGATGTCCGGGCGCTCGGAGGACCACTTCGTGCCCAACGCCAAGGCCGTCAAGTCCACGAGCCGCTCGTCCGACAGCACGCCCATCAACTCGAGCTGGGTCGCCCCGCCCACGCGCTCCACCTTCGGCGCGGTCGGTTCGATCCGCATCGACGAGAGCACCACGTTCGAGTCGACGATGACGTCCACCTGGGTCGTGACGCCAGCGAACGCCACCGTCACCTGCCCGGTCCCATCCTCCCGCGCCTGGACGAGCCCGTCGGGCGAGACGACGAAGGCCTCCGGATTCGACGACGCGTAGACGACGCCCTGCCGCGCGCCGCTCAGGTCCACGTCGCCGCCCAGCGCGAAATGCCCGGTGACCTTCAGCGCCATCGTGGAGCCATAGCCCCCATCGAGCAGCAGCGGGTCGGGGCTCGCGGAGATATTGACCAATGGGTCGAAGGCACGACCGCTGGTGAACTCCACCGCGGAGGTGCTGACCACCCGGCCATAGGGGTCGTGCACGGTGACATCGGCGACGACCACGCCGTCCGCCGGCACCTTCACCCCTTCAGGAAGCGCGACCACGAAGTCCACCTGGCTCGAGCCCTGGCTCAGCGGACGCCCCACCTCGCGCCGGACACCCGCGAACGCCACCGACTCGACATCACTGAGGCTCCCATGGACGCGACGCAGGGCCTCGACGGAGGCGCCCACGAGCGACAGCTCCGCGTGCGCCACCTGGCCCTGCGCGGTGACCCGGACCTCGAGTCGATCGAGCTCGTCAACCGCGCTCACCTTGATGGAGCCCGCCGGGAGCACCGGCGGAGCGCTGGACAAGTCATAGTGCGCCACGAGGGGCGATCCATCCTCGTCCGCGGGTGAGACCTTCACCTCGATCTTCGCGTCCGCCGGCAGCTCGCGGCGCAGCGGAACCCGCAGGTGGAACGCGGTGGCGCCCACGCGGTCCCTGTCGACGAGCACGTCGCGCACGTCCACGACCGGAGCGCCTGACGACGCCGACGTGGCCTTCACCGCCACGCGCAGCTGGGTGACATCGCTCTCGGCGGAGAAGCCCAGGTCGAGCGCGGTGATGCCCGCGCGCATGGGCGTCAGCGGGAACACCGTCGCCACGCGCGACTGGGCCTGGGCGGCACCTCCCGCCAACAGACCCATCACCACGACCGCGATCACGAGGATGCGCTTCGAACTTTCAAGGAGCACGGCTCCCCCTCAATTCCAGGACGGCAGACCGCTCGAGAACCGCTTCAGCGCCGCGTCGACGTCCCACCGTCGGGCGAACCGCGCTCTTCCAATCTCACCGAGCCCGCCGCCCGCAGGCGCTCGAGCAGCTGGTCCAGCACCTTGCGCTGAGCGCCGGGCTTCATCTGCCCCAGCACCGCGGCGCGGACCTCTTCGAACGGAGGAACACGCGCCGGCCTGCGCTCGAGCAGGATCAAGACCGCGGCTCCGTCCCGGGTCTCCACGACGGGCGACACGGCGCCCGGCTTCGTCAGCGCGAGGATGGCCTTCTGCTGGGCGTCGTCTCCCAGCGCGTCCCGGGTCAACAGGCCCAGCTCGCCTCCGCGCAGGCGCTCGGGGCCCTCTCCCGCGGCGGCCACCTTCTCCACCGCCTCTTTGGCGCTCAGCCGCCGGTGGAACCCTTCCGCGCGCTGTCGGGCCTGGGCCCAGACAGACCGGGAGCTTCCCGCGGGCACCGCCGCCAGGACTCGGGCCACCCGGAGGCGCTCCGGCTCCGCGAACCGATCCACGTGCGACTCATAGAAGGCACGCGCCTCGGCTTCGGACGGAGGCGCGACCTTGCGCGCCTCGGCGGCCAGCAGCGCTTCGATGGAGAGCCGCTCCTCCAGCTCCCGCACCTGCCGACGAAGATCCTCGTCCCGGGTGAACCCCTGACGCTCGGCCTCCAGGACCAGGAGACGCTTGTCCACCAAGGACCGAACAAAGGACTGACGTCCCGGACCGGTCTCGAACTTCTCGCGCAGCTGAGGCGGGAGTCGCTGGCTCTCGCGGAGCACCTGCGCCTCGGTCAACACGCCGCCCTCGAAGCGCGCGACAATGGCACTGCCATCCGAGGGCGTGGGAGACGGCTCCACGCGCTGCTCACACCCACCACCGAGCAGAGCGCACGCGGCGACCCACCCAGTCCACACCCATCGTGCCATGTGCCCCTGCCCGCGAAGACGCCGGTCTCCCGAGTATCGGGAAATACCCTAACGGCGCGAGGACGTGCAAGACATTGAGGATCTGACATTCCGTCAGGCTTCACCGCGCAAGCACTGTGCAGGGAGAGTGCGCGCCCAGGTGAGCCATCAGGCCCGATAGTCTGCTTTGTCTGGATTTAGAGTCGCGCGGCGCGGTGCGATTCCGTGCCGATTTATCGGCCCTGGCGCGGATCTTGCGCCGCGGCGCCGGGCCCGGGGCACCTGCCAGCCGATGGCGGGCAGGTGGTGACCACGGGCTCCCTACTCTTCTCCGCGCTTCTCGAAGAGCCCCCGCATCCAAGGCTCCACGCGCTGGTCGAGCGCCTCCAGCGCCTCCCGCTCCCCACCCATCAGGCTCCAGGACCAGGGACAGAAGACATACGTCTGGGGATGGGCGGCGCCCATGAGCAATTTGAGCAAGGAAATGCGCCGCGCCGCGCCGCCATAGGTCTTCAGCTCGAAGTCACCGGCCGGGACCTTCGCCAGCGACAGCGCATGACGGCAGGCTTCCTCGAAGGAGCCGATCCGATCCACCAGGCCCGCGTCCCGGGCGCGCAGCCCCGAGTACACCCGGCCCTCCGCCAGGGCATGGATCTCCTCCTTCGTCCGCCCTCGCGCCTTCGCCACGTGCCCCAGGAAGGACTGGTACATCTCCTCGACATCTGCCTCCAACGCGGCGCGCTCTCCCTCCGTGAACCCTCGCGAGAAGGACAACAGCCCCGCGTTCGCCCCGCGCGTCAGCAGCGTCCGGCGGATGCCCAGCTTCGCCAGCAGCCCCGAGACGTCGAACTTCCCCGCGAACACGCCGATGGAGCCCACCACCGCGTGCGGCGCGCTCCACAGCTCCTTCGCCCCCAGCGCCACCATGTACCCCGCGCTCGCGCAGACCTGGTCCATGTACGCCAGCACCGGCTTCTTGCGCGCCACCCGCTGCACCACCTCCAGCATCTCCTCGGAGGCAATCGCCGCGCCGCCGGGGCTCGTCACATGCAACACGATGGCCTTGGCCCGCTTGTCCCGCCCCGCCGCGCGCAGCGCCTTCACCACCGCCTCCGACGTCGCCATCCGCCCACCCGGGTTCCCCTTCCCCGGCACGATGATGCCCGTCACGGGCACCAGGGCCAGCCGGGGACGGCGCCAAAGCCGCTTCCAACGCACCGGCGGGAAGGGCAGCGTGCCCAGGTACGTCTCCAGCGGCTCCAGCTCCGTCTCGTCGTCCGCGTCCGCGTCCGCCTTCACCAACCCCAGGTGCCTGGGCAGGTCCGACTCGCTCACCAGGCCGTCCACCAGCCCCGCGGCGAGCGCCCGCTGGGCGCTATAGGGCCCCTGGTCGATGAGCGTCCGGACGACCTCGGGCGTCTTGCCCCGCCCCTTCGCCACCGCGTCCACCAGCGCCCCGTAGCGCTCGTCCAGGAACGACTCCACCGTGCGCCGCTGGATGTCCGACAGCTCCGGGAGCGTGAACAGCTCCGGCGCCGTCTTGTAGTCGCCCCGCCGCACGAACTGCGGCCGGATGCCCAGGCGCGAAAGCCCCTCCCCCAGCGAAGAGGACTCCGCCGCGTAGCCCACCAGCTCCAACCGGCCCATGGGCGGCAGGAGCACCTCGTCCGCCGCGCACATCACCGCGTAGGTGTCCGAGTCCACCATCACCGCCCAGGCCACCACCCGCTTGCCCCGGGCCCGGAAGTCCGCCAGCAGCGCCACCAGCGCCTCGCGCTTCGCGGCCGACATCCCCAGCCCCTCGAACTCCAGGAAGATGCCCTTCACCTTCGGGTCCTTCGCCAGGAGCGCCAACGCCTCCGAGAAGCGCTCCAGCGAGGTGACATCGGCCGGCTCCGGGCGCTCGCCCCCCAGGGAGAACCGGGGCCGGCGCCGCTCCCGGTACGTGGGCTCCCCCGTCAGCCGGAACCGCACGTAGGCGGGGCGGTCGCGGGCGGCGAGCATCCGGAAGGGCGCGCCCAGCAGGGTGCGCAGCAGCAACAGGAGGTTGGCGAGGGCGATGAAGGGCAGGCGCAGCATGGCGTCCCTGGGCGGATGTGGGCGTCCTGGCGCCGTACTGGACAACGCTCCGCTCACGCAAGCCCTGTTCAGCACCCCCGTTGGGTCGTGATAGCCTCCCCCTCCATGCGAAACCTCCCCCTTGCCCGACTCCTCCTGGCCCTCGCGCTCGCGACGGGCGGCGCGGCGTTGGCCCAGCCCCGCAAGAAGGTCCAGGACTTCCAGACGCCCCAGGAGTTGACGCCCGAGGAGCGCGAGGCGGCCAAGCAGCGCGCCATGGGCAACAACCTCACGTCCTACGGCAAGGACGTCGAGACCAAGACCAAGCCCTTCCCCTGGAAGGCCACGGGCCTCGCGGGGCTGGTGTTCCTCGCCACCGTCCCCTTCGCGTTCCGCGCCTACCGGAACACCACGAAGGAGATCAGCGACTCGAACACCTTCGGCAACAACTCCGCGCGCGGCGGCGACGAGGAGGCCTGACCCCGCGCCTCAGGCCGGGGTGACCTCGATGGCGCCCGCCGCGTCGACCCGGATGCGCACCGGCAGGAAGCGCTCCAGGACCCGAGCGTGCGTCGTCAGGTGGTCGGTGACACGGGCCGCCGTGAAGCGCGTGGTGCCCGGCGTAGCCGCCCCCAGTCGCCCCGAAGCCAGCAGCGCCGCGGGCAACAGGATCTGATCCGCGAGGTGCTCGTCCAGCGCCCCTCCGGTCTCCATGAACCGCGCCAGCGCCTCCCCCGCCTCTCGCCCCACGTCCTCGGCCGGCCGCCCCCGCTCGCCCAGCGAGGTGAAGCCCGCGATGGTGTGCTCGAACTGCGCCAGCACGAACGTCACCGTGCCCATCGAGCGGCCGACCGGCAGGGGCCGATTCTCCGCCTCGGCCAGCACGCCCCGCTCCCGCAGCGCCAGCACCGCCGCGCGAGACTGCCGCTCGGCGATGCCGAAGGGCAGCCCCCCCACGAACGACGCGACGTGGACCTCGCGCAGCATGCCTCGCGCGGGCAGCTCCACCAGGCGAGGCGGCTCCTGGGGCGCCCCCACGTCCGCGACGATCTCCCCCGCGCCCTCCGGATAGAAGCCCGCCTGCGGCATCGTGAGTTGCACCGGCAGGCCATACGCCCGGGCCACCGGCTGCCACACCGTGGCGAGGTAATGGAAGCTGGGGCTGTGCGGCAGGTGGGTGCCGCCCCGGAGCGTGAGCCGCCCCCCGCCCGCGAGCGCCAGCGGATAGACGAGGCATTGGAACAACAACGGCGTGCTGCCGGCGGTCCCCACCTCCAGCAGGTAGTCCCCGGCGCGCACCGGCTGCGGCGTGAAGGAGAGCTCGGAAGCCCCCACGCTCGCGCCCTCGCTGAGGCCGCCCAGC
This sequence comes from Myxococcus stipitatus, assembly GCF_021412625.1. The sequence continues at coordinate 147,932 of NZ_JAKCFI010000005.1, forward strand.
GCCTCCGCGCCCCGCACGCAGGCCAGGTGCTGCGGCCGCAAGCCGCTCGGCTGGCGGCGCGCCCGCAGGTGGGAGAGGTGGAATGGCCGGCCGGTGATGAGCGACAGCGAGAGCGCCGAGCGGAGGATCTGCCCTCCCCCCTCGCCCTCGCTGCCATCGAGCCGAACCAGCCCGTCCCCGGGCTCCTGCTTGCCGCTCATGTCCCTCCCATCCACCCCTGCTGTCCCGCGCCGGGAGGACAAAGCCTAACAGCAACCCGCGGACATCTCCCGTCCGAGTGCCTGCTCACCCGCCTTGCGTGTCCAGCGGGGGCAACACGCCCACCTGGATGAAGCTCGGGTGCGCCGAGGAGTGGTACACGCGGTGGAACGCGCGCGTGAAGTCCGTCTCCTTCGCCTCGAAGATGTTGGGCACGAACGTCTGCGGGTTGCGGTCGATGAAGGGGAACCAGCTCGACTGGACCTGGATCATCACCCGGTGCCCCCGCAGGAAGGTGTGGAAGACGTCGTTGATGGTGAAGCGCACCTTCGTCGCCTCGCCCGGCTTGAAGGGCTTGGGCTCGCTGAAGCTGTCGCGGAACCGGCCACGGAACGGCTCGCCACGAACCAGCGTCTGCTGGTGGCCGCGGTTCGGCTTGCCCTTGTCCCCGAAGCCCTTCTTCGCCCCCGGGAGCGTGCCCGGGTTGACGTCCACCAGCTTCACCACCCAGTCCGCGTCCGACCCCGTGGTGGACACCCACAGCTCGGCCTCGAGGGGCCCCGCCACCGTCAGGTCCTCCTCCAGGGGCTCGGTCTGGAACACCACCACGTCCGGACGGCTGGAGGCGAAGCGCTGGTCCTCGGCCATGTAGCTCGAGCTCCAGTGGGTGGAGATCTCCTTCGTGTACGGCACGGGCTTGGCCGGGTCGCTGACGTACTCGGCGAAGGACTCCGCGCTCCCCGTGGGCGCCTGGGTGGACAGGCCGCCCTTCGGCTGGAAGTACAGCTTCGTCGGCCGCGCGGCCTTCGGCGGCCACGCGTCGAGCTGACGCCAGCGATTGGCGCCCGTCTCGAACACCAGCGCCTCCGGCAGGGCCGGCTTGTCGCCGTCCTTCAGGTGGTGCTTGAAGAAGGCCAGCGCCAGGTCCGCGTACGTGTCGCTGGTCCGGAAGCCGAACTCCGCGTCACCGAGCGAGGAGCCCTCGGTGCGAATCCAGCCGCCATGGGACCACGGCCCCATGATGATCGAATTCGAGATGCCGGGGTTCTGCTTCTCGATGGCGGCGTACGTGCGCAGCGGACCGTAGAGGTCCTCCGTGTCGAACCACCCGCCCACCACCAGCACCGCGGCCTTGATGTTCTTCAGGTGCGGCAGCAGGTTGCGCGCCTGCCAGAAGGCGTCGTAGTTGGGGTGCGCGACGATGTCCTTCCAGAAGGCCACCTTGCCCTCCAGGTGCTTCGACTCGGCGTTGGGCAGGGGCCCCAGGTCCAGGAAGAACTGGTAGCCGTCCGGCGTGCCGTGCTCGAAGAACGCCCACTCCTCGCTGTCGGTGGGCTTCGGGCGAGGCTGGCCGAAGGTCGAGAAGAAGTTGAACGCCATGTTCAGGTTGAACGCGCCGTTGCGGTGCATGTCGTCGCCGATGAACCAGTCGGCGATGGGCGCCTGCGGCGACACGGCCTTGAGCGCGGGGTGCGAGTCGATGGCGCCCGCGGACGTGTAGAAGCCGGGGTAGGAGCCGCCCATCTGCCCCACGCGCCCGTTGTTGTAGGGCACCCGCTTCACCAGCCAGTCAATGGTGTCGTACGTGTCCGTGCTCTCGTCCGTGTCCTTGGGCCCGCGCTTCTTCGGGTTGTGGGGACGGACGTTGACGAACTCGCCTTCGGACATGTGCGCGCCGCGCACGTCCTGGAAGACGAAGATGAACCCCTCCTTCTCGAACCCCTCCGTCTGCCCCAGCAGCGTCTTGTACCGGTCCGGTCCGTACGGGGCGACGCTGTAGGGCGTGCGCTCCATCAGGATGGGGTAGCGCCGGGTCGGCGACGCATCCACGGGGACATACACGGAGGTGAACAGCTTCACGCCATCCCGCATCGGGATGCGGAACTCATACTTCGCGTATCGGGAACGAATCCGCTCGGTGCGCTCCGGCGACGAGGCGCCCGGTGCCTTCGAGGGGGATGGATTCGCCTGCGCCCGCGCCGTGCCGGCGAGGGACAGCATCAGGAGTGCCGCGAGAAGACGGGACACGGAGGACATGCACGCTCCTTCGAGGGAGGGCGACATCGTGGGGGACGGCGGACCCCGGAGGAAGACACCGGGAATCCGCGTGCGCAACCCCCGAGGTCGCCGTTTCTTCCCGGAACCCTCGATCCACCCCTCCGGCGCTCAGCCCCGCCCGTCCCCGCCCTCGTCCGGCGTCGTGTCCAGCCCATATTTGCGCAGCTTGTCGTGCAGCGTGGCCCGGCCGATGCCCAGCCGCCGCGCGGCGCCGCTGCGGTTGCCGCCCTCGATGCGCAGCGCGTCCAGGACGAGGCCCCGCTCATAGGCCTCCACGCGCTCCTTGAGCCCCAGCGACGCGGACGCGTCGCTCGTCGGGACGGGCTCCGCGCGCGGAGCGTCCTGGCCCGGCAGCAACGCCACGTCCAGCGCCCCATCGCTGGAGAGGGCCACCACGCTCTCCAGGGTGTTCTCCAGCTCGCGCACGTTGCCTGGCCATGACCAGGCCCCCAACCGCTCCACGAAGCCCTCGGGAATCTTCAGGGGGCCGGTGTGGAACCGGTCGCTGAAGCGGTCCAGGAACATGCGCGCCAGCACGGGGATGTCCTCGGGGCGCTCTCGCAACGCAGGCACCCGCAGCTGCACGACGTTGAGCCGATAGTAGAGGTCCTCGCGGAAGGCCCCCTCCGCCGCGCGCTTGCGCAGGTCCCGGTGCGTCGCGGCGAGGATGCGGACGTCCACCTTCACCGGCCGGTCCTCCCCCACGGGGCGGACCTCTCCCTCCTGGAGCACGCGCAAGAGCTTGGCCTGGAGCGGCAGCGCCAGCTCCCCCACCTCGTCCAGCAGCAGCGTCCCGCCATCCGCCTCGCGGAACAGCCCCTGGCGGACGCGGTGGGCGCCAGTGAAGGCCCCCTTGGCGTGTCCGAACAGCTCCGCCTCCGCCAGCTCCTCGGTGAGGGCCGCGCAGTTGAACCGCAGATAGGGACGCGAGGCGCGAGGCGAGGCGCGAACCAGGGCCTCCGCCACCCGCTCCTTGCCCGTGCCGCTCTCGCCGGTGATGAGCACCGTGACGTCGCGCGAGCCCGCGCGCTGGACCAGCTGCGCCAGCCGCCCCATGGCGTCCGAGACGAAGACGAGCGAGCGGGAGAGGTTCAGCTCCCCCTGGAGCCGCTCGTTCTCGCGACGCAGCCGCACCGCCTCGAGCGCCCGGGTGACGACCGCGAGCAGCTCGTCCACGTCGAAGGGCTTGCGGAAGTAGTCATGGGCCCCGGCCTTCACCGCCTCCACCGCGAACCGCTCGGAGCCGTGCGCGGTGATGACGATGACGCGCGGCGCGTGAGGCAGGGCCTGGATGCGGCGCACCAGCTCCATGCCATCCATGCGAGGCATGCGCAGGTCGGTGATGACCAGCTCGCACGGGCGGGCCGCGAGCTTCTCCAGCGCGGCCGCGCCATCCTCCGCCAGCTCCACCTCCACGCCCGCGAGGCTCCGCAGCGTCTCCTTCAGCGTGAAGCGCACGCCCGCGTCGTCGTCCACCACCAGCACCCGCGAGCCCGTCGCGACCTCACCCTGCACGCGCCACCTCGCGCTCCCGCACCGGGACCAGGGCCTCCGAGGGGGGCTCTCGCGGCAGCAGCAGCTCCGCCACGCAGCCTCCCCCCTCCGCGTCACGCAGCGTCACGTCGCCTCCATGTTGCCGGGCCAGGGCCCGGGCCACGGTGAGCCCCAGCCCGGAGCCCTTGGACTTCGTGGTGACGCCCGCCTCGAAGACCCGCGCGCCCAACCCGGGCGCGAGCCCGGGGCCCGTGTCGCGGATGGAGACCCGCGCCTCCCCGAGGCTGTTCATGTCCACCTTCACCTCCACGCGCCCCTCCCGGGGGCTCGCGTCGATGGCGTTGAGCAGCAGGTTCATCACCACCTGCTTCACCTTGCGGCGGTCGCACCGCGCCAGCACCGGCCCCTCTCCGACGCGGACCAGCCGCACGACGTGCTCCGCGGCGACGCCCTCGTGGAGCACCAGGGCCTCGTCGCACAGCGCGGCCAGGTCCTCCTCGCCGATGGACAGCGGCACCAGGGGACGGGAGAAGTCGAGGAACTCCTCCAGGATGCCCTGCATGCGCGTCACCTCGGACTGGAGGACCTCCAGTCGCTCCGAGGGCTGCGCCTTGCCGGCCTCCCGGGCCATGAGCTGCGAGAGCCCCTTCACGGTGGCCAGCGGGTTCTTCAGCTCGTGGGCGATCTCCGCCGACAGGGCCTCCAGCGTCCGCGCATGGACGCGGTGGGTGGCCAGCAGCTCGTCGCGCTGGGAGAAGGCCTCGGAGAGCATGTCGTCGAACGTACCGCGAATCGCCGCGCCGATGACGTTGGCCGCGATGACCAGCAACGGCATGCAGATGGCCGCCGCGATGAGCATCGCGCGAGGGGGCTCGCCCAGGAAGGACAGGTGCAGGTCCGGAATCCAGCCACACAGGTGCGTCGCGGACAGCAGCGCCAGCAGCAGCAGCTCCTTGACCAGGAGGATGTTGCGCTGACGCGCCGGCAGCACGGCGGCCCCCACGAAGGCCAGCGGGATGATGAGCGGCAACAGCGGACTGGCGAGCCCTCCCGTCCCCAGCGTCAGGCTCTGCTCCAGGAGGATGCCCACGCCCAGGTTGACCGGGACGCTGCGGGACGTGAAGCCATGGCGCTTGAAGCGCTTGAGCTCGATGAAGAAGAACTTCAGCCCGATGAAGACCTGCGCGACCATCCAGTAGTAGCGCCACCGGGCACCGTCGACCACCGTGGCCCCGGCGACCCCCATCATCAACAGCACGCCCCCATAGGCCCGCAGCCGCACCATGCGGCCGAAGACGCGGCCGATGTGCTTCATCTGGAGGTCGTTGAAACTCCGGCGCGCTCGCGCGTCCATGGCTCCCTCGCTACACGCTTCGCCGCGCCGCCCACCGTTCCACGGGCCCCGCATTCATGGCTGGCCTCCCGGCTTCGTGAGCACGACGCCCTCCATCCCCGTCGACTCCACGGGGTGTTGCTCGGCCGTCTCCCACGACAGGGCGGGCCACCACTTCGCGCCGAGCTCCACGGCTCCCGGCTCGAAGCTCTGCCCCGGCTGGGGCAAAACCAGCTTCACGCCGGACTTCTCCGCCGCGGCGAGCACACGCTCCCCCGGCTCGGTCCAGCCGTGGTACGCGAGTCCGAACAAGGCCCAGTGCACGGGAAGCATCACCCTGCCGCGTAGCATCTGGTGTGCCAACACGGCCTGCTCGGGGCCGATGTGCCAGTCCGGCCACGCGCGGTGATACTGGCCCGTCTCGATCATCGTCAGGTCGAACGGCCCCAGCCGCTCGCCGATGTCCTGCATGGCGGGGAACAGGCCGGTGTCGCCGGAGAAGTACACCCGGTGGGCGGGGCCCACGAAGGCATAGCTGGCCCAGAGCGTCCGGTCCTTGTCGAAGAGAAACCGGCCGGAGGCATGTCGCGCGGGTGTGGCGACGACCTCCAGCGCCCCCACCCGGGCGCGCTCCCACCAGTCGAGCTCCGCGATGCGCTCGGGCGGAATGCCCCAGGACTCGAGGTGGGCGCCGATGCCCAGCGGCACGATGAAGGTCGTCTTCCAGTCCTTCATCGCCATCAAGGTCCGGTGGTCCAGGTGGTCGTAGTGGTCATGCGAGATGACCACCGCGTCGATGGCGGGGAGCTCCTCCAGGGGGATGGGGACGGGGAACCAGCGGCGGGGGCCAACCCAGTCGAAGGGTGACACGCGCTCGCTCCACACCGGGTCGGTGAGGATGCGGTGCCCATCGAGCTCCACCAGCATCGTCGAGTGTCCCAGCCACGTCACCCGCAGCCCCGAGGGAGGCGGCGTCGAGAAGCGACCGCGCTCGATGGGCGCCACGGCGAGCGGTTGCTCGGGGCTCGTGTGGGGGCTCGCCCGCGCCATGCCCGCGAACATGTCCCACACGTGATTGACCAGGGGTTGGGGGTTGTGGAAGCTCCCGTCCCTCCATTGTGGCGAGCGCTCCATGCGCTCCCGCCGCGCCCCCTGGGCGGCCTTTCCGAACGCCGTGTATCCATCGACGACGGCGAAGAGCACCAGCGCCACCACCATACCGCCCAACGCCAGCGCGCCTCGGCGCACCACACGACGCCAACCCTGCTGCTTCATCGGGATGCTCCCAGGGGCATGCAGAGGGCGCGCGCGGCGACCTCCATCCCCTCCTTGAAGGCCTCTCGCGACGCGCTGGCGTACTTCAGCCCTCGCGCCGTCGCATGCAACGTCTCCGCGAGCTGACGGGCGCCGAGCCCCGCTGGCTTGTAGGCGGCCACCAGCCCGGCGGCGCGGAGCGACTTCGTCACCGCGTCGAGGAACAGGGCCTCGTACCGGGGTACCAGGTCCTTCAGGGCCCCCTCCGCGGCCTCGCCCAGGTCGGACGCGTCCGCCCCCAGCGTGCCCACGAACCGCCCCACCCACGCATCGAAGGCCCCGACCAGCCGCGCCTCCAAGGGGAGCGAATCATCCCCCAGGCTCGCCTCCGCTTGACGCGCGGACGTCTCCAGCACGTGCGTCAACGTGGCGCGGAAGAGGAGCTCCTTCGTCGCGAAGTGCAGGTAGAGCCCCTGGCGCGAGACGTCGGCGGCGCGGGCCACTTCGTCCATCGACGCCTTCCGGAACCCGTACCGCAGGAAGACGGCGGTCGCCGCCTCCAACAACCGCTGGCGCCTCGCGTCCTCCGCGGGTCGCGCGCCCGGCTTCGTTCGCATGATGGACAGGTTTGACAATCTGGGCATAGCTTGTCAAAGCCATCCACGACACGGACTCCAGCGCTCAGCGCGGCTGGGCCCTGCCGCCCTCGATGACGCGCAGGGCCCCGCGCCCGCCGGTGCGCCGGGTCGACGCGCGCCGCTTGCCCGCCTTCGCCCCCTGGCGGGAGCCCGGCCCGGCGCGGCCCTTGGCGCCCTTGCGTGTGCCGGCGTCCCCATTGGAGGCGCGGCGCTTCGGCGTGGGAAGCGGCAGGCAGAAGAACAAGTACATGTCGAGCAGCATGGGGCCTCTTCGCCTTCATCGGGGCGCACGGGAATGTGCGCGGGAGTCCTGAGCAATGACGGTGCCACCCGACGACCGGCCCGCCCTTCACCCGCCTCCAGGACCAGGAGACGAACGCAAGGTGCCACGGTGTGACATGCGCCACCCGTGAAGAAGCATGAAGAAGCCGTGGCGAAAGGCCCTCCGCTCCTCGCATGGGAGGCCGTCGCCAGGAGCGTGCGCACCTTCCCCTGGGGACGCCTCATCCCACATCGTGCGGGTGCCGGGCTTCCGGCGGGGTGCCGGATATCCGGCAGGGGGTGGCGCATGGACCTCCGACATCAGCGGAGGAGCCCCGACTCGGTGGCGGTCCGTGGCATGGGCCTTGCCAACCAGGCAGCCGGTGCCTCGGGGGGAGCCCGCGGCATCGAGGAGAGACTCCATGCGACGAGCCGTCGTCCTTTTCGTGGTGCTGGTGGTGGCGCTCGCCACCCTGCTGGGTGTGCGAATCCTCAAGGAGCGCCGGGCCGCGGAGGGGCCGCCTGGGGGTTCGGGCGTGGTGGAGGGGACGGCCGTGGACATCCGCTCGCGCCTCAATGCCCGGGTGCTGTCGCGGCGGGTGGAGGAAGGCGCGCGCGTCCAGAAGGACGCGGTGCTCGTCACGCTGGATTGCACCGAACCGGAGGCGGGGCTGAGCGAGGCCACGGCGCGGCTGGCGGTGGCCCAGGCCCAGGCGGAGTCGGCCCGGGCGACGGCCACGGCGGCGGGACGCAGCAGCGAGGCAGTGGCGGCGCAGGCCGAGGGCAGCGCCGCGCAGATCGCCTCCCTGGCGGACCAGCACGGCCTGGCGCAGCGACAGGCGGAGCGACTCAAGCAGATGGGCGAGGCCACGACGGAGGCCGCCCTGGACCAGGCGCGCGCGCAGGCGGAGTCCCTGGCGCAGCAGCTGGCGGCGGCGCGCCACGCGGGCACCGCGGCCAGCCGACAGGCCCGCGCCGCCACCGAGCAACAGCAGGCCAGCCTCCAGGCGGCCGAGGCCGCGCTCCGGGCCATCCAGGCGGCCGAGGCCGCCGTCCGCCGCGCCCAGGTCTCCGTGGCGGAGTGCGAGCTTCGCGCCCCCATCACCGGCACCGTGGAGACGCTCGCGCTGGAGGTCGGAGAGCTGGCGCTCCCCGGGGGCGTCGTGGCCCGGCTGGTGGATACGCACGACCCCAAGGCCATCTTCTACCTGCCCAACGCGGAGCTGGCGGCGGCGAAGCCGGGGCAGTCCGCCACGGTGCGCGCGGATGCCTACCCCGACCGCACCTTCCCGGCCCGGGTCGTCACCGTGGCGCGAGAGGCCGCCTTCACGCCTCGCAACGTGCAGACCCGCAGCGACCGGGATCGACTCGTCTACCCCGTGGAGGTCCGCATCGAGGCCCCCGCGGACGTGCTGCTGCCCGGAATGCCCGTGGACATCACCCTGGCTCCCACGAGCGACACGGCGGTGGCGGAGCAGCGCCCGTGAGCACGGGGGACACCGTGGACGTGGCGATGAAGGACGTGCGCCGCGCGTTCGGCTCCACCCAGGCCTTGCGCGGCGTGTCGCTGGCGGTCCACCCCGGCGAGGTCTACGGCCTGGTGGGTCCGGATGGCGCGGGGAAGACGACGAGCATCCGGCTGATGGCGGGGCTGCTCCTCCCGGATTCGGGACAGGTGAGGACGCTGGGGGAGGACCCCTCGGCGCCGCGCTCCCACGTGCGCGAAGCGCTGGGGCTCGTCCCTCAGCGGAACACGCTCTACGGCGACCTGAGCGTCGACGAGAACCTCCACTTCTTCGCGCGCCTCTTCGGGCTGTCGAAGGAGGACTTCGCCCAGCGGCGCGAGCGCCTGCTCGACATCACCCGCCTGGGGCGGTTCACGGGCCGCCGCGCGGACGCGCTGTCGGGAGGCATGTACAAGAAGCTGGCGCTCGCGTGCGCCCTGCTCCACCACCCCCGCGTGCTGCTGCTGGACGAGCCCACCAACGGCGTGGACCCCGTGAGCCGCCGCGAGCTGTGGGAGCTGCTGTATGGCCTGGTGCACGAAGGCATGACGCTCATCGTCTCCACGCCCTACATGGACGAGGCGGCGCGCTGTCACCGCGTGGGGTTGCTCTACGCGGGTGAAATCATCGCCGAGGGAGCGCCCCGGGAGCTGGCGCGCGCGCACGGCGTCGCGGCGTCCAACTTCGAGGCCGTGTTCCTGGCGCTGGTGGAGAAGCGCAATGGGGGGAGGGCCGCATGACGCCGGCCATCGAGGTGCGCCACCTGACCCGCCGCTTCGGGAGCTTCGTCGCGGTGGACGACGTGAGCTTCGACGTGGGCGCGGGGGAGATCTTCGGCTACCTGGGCGCCAACGGCGCGGGCAAGTCGACCACCATCCGGATGTTGTGCGGCCTGCTGACGCCGTCCGGTGGGGACGCGCGCGTCGCGGGCTTCGACGTGGGGCGGGAGCCGGAGCGGGTCAAGGCCGGCATCGGGTACATGTCCCAGAAGTTCTCGCTGTACCTCGACCTGACGGTGCGGGCGAACCTGGAGTTCTTCGCCTCCGCCTATGGCGCCCAGGGCCGGGCGCTGCGCACGCGCATCGAGGAGATGGTGGAGCGGATGGGCCTCGGGGCCGTGGAGGACGCGGTGACGGGCTCGCTCCCCGGCGGCCTCCAGCAGCGCGTGGCGCTCGCGAGCGCCGTGCTGCATCGCCCCCGCATCGTGTTCCTCGACGAACCCACGGCGGGCGTCGACCCCGTCCAGCGGCGCACGTTCTGGGCGCTGATTCGCGACCTCGCCGCGCAGGGCACCACCGTCTTCGTCACCACGCACTACATGGACGAAGCGGAGAACTGTGCCCGCATCGGCATCATGGTGGACGGGAAGCTGGTGGCGCTGGACACGCCGACCGGACTGAAGCGGACCCATGCGCCCGGGCGCGTGCTCGAGGTGCGCGGGCCGGGGCTGTCCACCGCGCTCGATTCGCTGAAGGGCACGCCGGGGGTGCTGGACGTGAGCCGGTTCGGCGCGGGCGCGACCGTGCGGGTGGACCCGGAGCGGATGCCGGCCGAGTCGCTCGCCGCGTGGCTGCGCGCGCGGGGGGTGGAGCCGCTGGAGCTGGAGGAGTCCGCGCCGACGCTGGATGACGTCTTCCTGGCGCTCACCGCCCGGGCCCAGCGAGGAGACGACTGATGGCGACGAACACCCGCCGCACCTCCGCGACGTTCGGGCGCATCCTCGCCATGGCGGGCAAGGAGGTCCTCCACATCCGCCGAGACATCCGCACGCTCTACCTGGCCCTGGCCATGCCCGTGCTGCTGCTGGTGCTGTTCGGCTTCGGCATCAGCTTCGACGTGGACCACGTGGAGCTGGCGGTGGTGGACCAGGACCGGACGGACCTGTCCCGCGAACTGGTCCGGCGCGTCACCGCGTCCGGGGAGTTCGTCACCCTCCAGGACGGCACCTCGCCGGAGGCCGCGCTCCAGCAGTTGCGGCGTGGACGCGCGGCCGGCGTGCTCCTGCTGCCACACGGCTTCGCCAGGGACGCGCAGCGCGGCCAGGCCCAGGTCCAGTTCCTCGTCGATGGCGCCGACGGGAACACCGCCACCCAGGCGCTCGCGAAGGCGCAGGCGCTGGTGGAGATGGCGAGCCGACAGCTGCCGGGCACGGACCTGGCGGCGCGGGCGCCTCCGCTCGAGGTGAGGATCCGGACGTTGTTCAACCCCGCGGCGCGGTCGGCCATGTTCCTGGTGCCGGGGCTGGCCGCGTACCTGCTGGCCATCGTCGCGGTCATCATCACCGCGCTGACGGTGGCGCGCGAATGGGAGCGCGGCTCCATGGAGCAGTTGTTCGCGACGCCGGTGGGGCGCTTCGAAATCGTGGTCGGCAAGCTGCTGCCGTACCTGGGCATCGGCGTGCTCCAGGTGATGCTGGTGCTGACGGTGGGCGCGTGGCTCTTCGACGTGCCGGTCCGGGGAAGCCTCGTGGCGCTGGGGCTGGCCGCCCTGCTCTTCCTGATCGGCATGCTGGGCCAGGGGCTGCTCATCTCGGTGGTGACGCGCAACCAGATGGTGGCGACGCAGGTGGCGACCATCTCCTCGGTGCTGCCGGCGATGCTGCTGTCGGGATTCATCTTCCCCATCGAGAACCTGCCGCCTCCGCTCAAGGTCATCAGCGCGGTGATTCCGGCGCGGTACTTCGTGGCGACCCTGCGCGGGGTCCTCCTGCGCGGCAACGGCCTGGACGTCCTGTGGCCCCAGCTGCTGGCCCTGGCGGCGTTCGCGTTCCTGGTGCTGGCCCTGGCCACGCGGCGATTCCAACGGCGACTGGACTGAGGAAACCATGCATCCGCTCCTGGTGCAGTACCGCGCGGTCGTCGTGAAGGAGGTCCGGCAGACGGTGCGGGACCGACGGCTCATGGCGCTGCTCACCATCGCGCCGCTCATGCAGCTCTTCGTCCTGGGCTTCGCGGTGAACTTCGATGTCCGCCACGTCCCCACCGTGGTCGTCGACCGCGACCGGACGATGGAGAGCCGCGAGTACGCCCGCGAGCAGCTCGCGGGGGACACGCTCGACCTGGAGGCGGAGTTGCCGGACGAGCACGCCGCCGTGGAGGCCCTGGAGGATGGCCAGGCGTCGGTGGCGCTCATCCTCCCCCAGGACTTCCAGAAGGACGTCCTGCGTGGACAGGGGGCCCAGGTCCAGGCGCTGGTGGACGGCTCGGACCCGACGCGCTCCGGCGTGGCCTCCGACGCCGTGGCGCGCTTCGCCGCGTCGCGCGCATCGCGGCTCCTCCAGGCCCAGGCCCGAGCCCGGGGCGCCCCCCTGTCCCAGGCCCCCGTCGAGCTCGTCCCGCGCGTGCTCTTCAACCCGGAGCTGTCCACGGCGGTCTACGTGGTGCCGGGCATCGCCGCGATGCTCCTGCTCATCGTCACCACGGTCATCATGGCCATGGGCCTGTCGCGCGAGCGGGAGACCGGCACGCTCGAGCAGCTCCAGGTGACGCCGCTGCGGCCCGGCATCCTCATGGCGGGCAAGGTGACACCGTTCCTCGTCATCGGGCTCGTGGACGTGGGGCTCGCCCTGAGCGTGGGCGCGTGGGTGTTCGGCGTTCCGCTGCGGGGCAGCCTCGCGCTCGTCGCCGTGGCCACCCTCTTCTACCTGCTGTCCACGCTCGGCGTGGGGCTGCTCATCGCCACGGTGAGCCGGACCCAGCAGCAGGCCTTCGTGGGAGGCTTCCTCTTCGTCCTCCCCGCCGTCCTGCTGTCCGGCGTGATGAGCCCCATCCGGGCCATGCCGGACTGGCTCGCGAGCGTCACCTACGCGAACCCGGTCCGCTACTACGTCGAGGTCCTCCGGGGCTCGCTGCTCAAGGACGCGGGGCTGCCGGACCTGTGGACCCAGCTCGTCATGCTGGCCGTCTTCGGGATGCTGGTGATGACCGTGGCGGCCCGCCGCTTCCACAAGACGTCGGCGTGAGGCGCCGTGCTCATTCCCCCGGCAGCGTCGCGACCACGCCCCGCGCCTCCGGGAGCGACTGCGTCTTCCACCAGAAGGTGGCCGCGTGCTTGTTGCCGCTGTCGTGCCGCTGGGTCCACTTGAAGGAGCCGGTGCAGTCGGGCCCGTCCGTCACGGTCAGCTCGCTGGCGGCGATGGCGTGGTCGTCTCCGTCGAAGAACCCGGGATGCTTGCAGAGGCCCACGACCTGGAGCCCCTCGTCCACCCGCCCCGCGGCGCAGGCGGTCCCCACCGCGTACGTCGGCGTGGACGCGTTGTAGGCGATGGAGGAGGACGTCGTGACACTGCCGCTCGCCGCGACCGCGGGCGCATTCGCGAAGAGCCAGTCCAGGACGCGGTCCCTCGCGGCCGACACCGCCTGGGCATGTCCCGAGGCGCTCGCGCTCGTGATGGTGCCATGGCAGAACGACCCGTACTTGATGCCGTGGGAAGGACGCCACGTCTGCCCCGGAGCAGGCGTCATCGCGGTCCCCACCGCCATCCCGCTGCCCTGGGCATCGAACGGCAAGGAGCCATCGCTGTACCCCGTCCACAGCGAGGGCGAGCAGCTGGCCCACGACGTGAGCATCAGCGCGTGCTTGTTGCGCGCCACCCAGTCCGCCGCGGGGAAGGCGCCGACGTTGCCCGCGTACTCACACCACCCGTTGCCCGGCGCGCACGAGTCCCCATAACCGAGGATGACCTCCCCCTTCTTGCAGGTGGTGACGAAGCTGGCCGCGCCCACGACGTTGTACTTGCTGGTGCCGAGCGAATCGATCATCCCCTGGATGGAGACCACGCCGGCGATGCGCCCCTGGACGCCCCAATCCTGGGAACCCACGCCGCCAGCGCCGACATTGGCGGCGACCTCGAAGGCCGCCCTGGCGCCCGTGCTGTGGCCCACGAGCACGACGTTCGTCCCGCCCGGGAACAGGCGGTCGACCTCCTTCGCCAACCGATAGCGCCATTCGTAGGCCGTGGTGCAGGGCTCTCCCTGCCGCGTCGCCTGACAGCCCGGGTCCCCCGCCTCCCAGTCGTCCATGTTCAGCGGGTTGGGTGAATCCGAGGGTTGGATGCCGGAACCCGGCGCCGTGTAGAGGTTCGTGCGCGCCGTGCGCACCACCACCGTGGTGCCCGGGTGGCTCGCCTCGTATGCCGCGACGCGCGCGGGGAGCGCCGCGGCCACGGCGGCCTCGAGCTCATCGAGCGCGCCTCCAGCCCGCTCGCGCGAGCCCTGGCACCCCTGAACGCCGTGGACGAAGAGGAGGTCCAGCCGCACCGTGCCCACCTGGGCGAGCGGACGGGAGTCGGAACGCCAGGCCTCCGGGGCCGGAGGGGTATCGAGGGGACCACAACCGGACAACAGCCCGACCACGCAGGACAGCATCAACCCGTGACGCGGTGCCATCGTGACAGCTCCATGTGCCGTGAGGGGGACACACAACCTAGTCCAGGTCGGTCCCACCGGGCGAGCGCCCGACCTCCGCGAGCCCGGGTGTCCATCCACGAGGGCCCTCGCTCCCTCCCACTGTGACTGGAAAGCCCGACGGCGCTGCGTTACAGCCCCGCCCAGCATGGGTCAAACCGCAGACGCCGCCCCCGCCTCGCCCTCCGTCTTCCGACACCGAGATTTCCGCCTCTACCAGATCGCCCGTCTGTGCGCGGTGCTGGCCATGCAGATCGAATCGGTGGCCATCGGCTGGCAGGTCTACGAGGTGACGGGGAGCGCGCTCGCGCTCGGCTACACCGGCCTGTCGCAGTTCGTGCCGTTCCTCGCCTTCTGTCTGGTGGGAGGCCAGGTCGCGGACCGGTTCGACCGCCGGAAGATATTGGCCATCTGCCAGGCGGTGATGCTGCTGTGCAGCCTGGCGCTGCTGGCCTTCGCGTGGGGCCACGTGCGCGACGTGCGGTTCGTCTACGGCGTCCTCGTCGTGTTCGGTACCGCGCGAGCGTTCTACGCACCCGCGGGGTCCGCGCTCACTCCGCACCTGGTCCCCAAGGACGAGCTGACGCGCGCGGTCGCGGTGAACTCGACGACGTGGCAGGTGGCCACCATCGCGGGGCCCGCCGTCGGTGGCGTCCTCTACGGGTGGGCCGGCGCCACCGGCGCGTACGTGGGCTCCGCCTCGCTGTGCGCGTTGACGGTGGTGTGGATCCTCTCCCTGAAGGTGCGCACGGGGCGGGCGTCGTCGCAGCCCCTCTCCTTCTCCACGCTCGTCGCGGGGCTGCGCTTCGTGCGCCGCCAGCGGATGCTGCTGGGGAGCATCACCCTGGACCTGTTCGCGGTGCTCCTGGGCGGAGCGGTGGCGCTGCTCCCCATCTACGCGCGGGACGTGCTCCACACCGGCCCCTGGGGCCTGGGGCTCTTGCGGTGCGCTCCGGCCGCGGGCGCCGCCGCGGTGGCCGTCCTCCTCGCCATGCGTCCCATGGGAGGCCGCGCCGGGTGGAAGATGTTCGCGGCGGTGGCCGTCTTCGGGGCCGCCACCTGCGTATTCGGCGTGAGCCGCTCCCTGCCCCTGTCCCTCGTGGCGCTGGCCGTCGCGGGCGCCGCCGACATGGTCAGCGTGGTGGTCCGCCACACCCTGGAGCTGATGTCCACACCCGACGAGATGCGGGGCCGGGTGGGCGCGGTGAACATGATGTGCATCGGCGCCTCGAACGAGCTGGGTGAGTTCCGCGCGGGCTGGCTCGCGGAGCACGTGGGCGCCGTGCCCGCCGTGGTGACGGGCGCGCTGGGGACGCTGCTGGTCGTGGCCATCTGGGCCTGGGGCTTCCCGGAGCTGCGCGACGTGGACCGCCTGGAGACGGCCGCGCCCACGCCCCAGCCCGACCCCGCCTCGACGGAGACGACCCCTACCCAGGCCGTGGGCTGAAGCCTCCACGCCCGACCTCTGGAGCGGCGTGCCCGGTGTCACGCAATACGTGTACACTGGCAATCCCCCTACTGGAGGTCACCACGATGCGGAAGCTGCTGCTGACGTTGTGCCTGTCGTTGGGTTTGACGGCGTGTGGTCCCCAGGCGCCCGAGGAGTCCCCCGCGCCCTCGACGGAGAGCGCCACGCAGTCCCTCGAGCTCCCCCCCGGCCCCGCGGTCTGTGACATGGACGGTTGCCCCGCGGGCATGTGCGCCACGCGCGTCGAGCCCCGGTCCACGTGTCAGGGCGGCTACGTGTATTACTGCTCGACCATCGTCCCGGGACAGACCCGCTGCATCTGACGCGAAGCCAAGCCCGCTCGGGCGGCGCCTCGACGCCGACCGGGCCGGGCTGTCCTCAGGCTCGGGCGCCCTGGTAGCTGACGCGCAGCCCCTGGTGGGTCACGGTGATGAGGGGCCGGCCCAGCCATCCACAGTGTTTGCAGACGCCGGCCGGTCCCGCCGCCGTGACACGCACGGACAGGTCCGCCGCGCAGAGGGGGCAGCCCTCGGGAATCATGTAGTCGCGAGTCGCGGTGAGTGGCTCGGTCATGCATTCGACGTAACGCAGGATGGCCCCCGCGCAACGCGGGCGCGGAGGCGGCGGCCAGTCGACCGAGCCATCGCCCGCGCGGCACCAGCTCAAGTCCCGTCCAGCAACCGGCGGAAGGCGCGGGTGATCTCCGCGTCCGTCAGCGCGTCCACGCCGTGGTCCAAGGAGAACTCCGACTCCAGGACGCCGGGCACCCGCGTCGGCGCGAAGCCTCCCGTCAGCCAGATCCGGTCCTCGCGCGCGATGCGGAACAGCTGCCGGCGGAGCGCGTCCGGGTCGCCGCGCACGAAGACACGGAACATGTTGGTCGGCACGGGGCGCGGCAGCACGGTGAGCCGGCTGTCCGCCGCGAGGGCCTCGGAGAGCGCCTTCGCGCGGCGCACGGAGGCGGGGATGCGCTCCAGCGCCACATCCAGGCGCATGGCGGCGGACGCGACGTAGGGATACAGGTGGAAGATGTCGCCGCCGTGGCGGTGACGCCAGATGCGCGCCTCGCGGATGAAGTCCCGGCCGCCGACCAGCATCGCCCCGCCCAGGGCCCCCACCCGCTTGTAGAAGGACACGTAGACGGAGTCGACCCCCTTGCAGATGTCCGCCAGGGGGCGGCCGTAGTACGGCTGGCACTCCCACAGCCGCGCGCCGTCCATGTGCAGCTTCACCCCCTTCTCGCGGCACGTCTGCTTGAGCTCCTCGAGCTGCTCCCAGGTCTGGAGCTGACCGCCCAACCAGCGCACGGGCAGCTCCACGCTGACGCTCCCCAGGGGCTCGCGCGCCTCCCGCACGTCACCGGCGAGCAGCGGCCGGGTCCACGGAGAGATGAGGACGTCGTGGAGCTGATGGAGCACCACGTGGCTGCTGTCCTCGTGCAGCACATGGTGCGAGGACGGGTGGAGTCCCACGTTCCGGTTGCGCCCCGCGTCCGCGTAGATGCGCAGCGCGATGAGCTGCCCCATCGTGCCGGTGGGCATGAAGCAGCCGGCCTCGAAGCCCAGCAGCGCCGCGACCTTCTTCTCGAAGGACTGCACCAGCTCGCCGTTGCCGTAGTAGTCCTCGCGCTGCCCCTGCCGCTGCATCCACTCTCCGATGCGGACCAGCTCCGGCCCAGGGTCGGGCTGAGGCGCGCCGGACACGAAGCCCCGGCACGCGCGGCGGACCTCCTCCACCTGCTCCCGCGTGGGCGGAGCGGCCTGTGGCGCCGCGACGGGAGGCGTCGCGCGCGCGTCACCGCCGAGGAGGGCGCTGCCCGCGAGGAGACTGGACAGGGACAGGAACTCGCTCCGACTGAATCGCTGAGAGGACATGGGCACTCGCTCCGAAGGCAACCCGCGACGCACGACCGTAGTATGGCGTCGCGCACCCGCGCAGGGATTCCCACATCCGGACGGACGTTCCCACGAGCGGACTCTTCGAGTGGGCGCCTCGCCGTCCGCGCGACTCCGCAATCCCTGACGCGCCGCGATATCGAAGAAAATAGCCAGACATGACGCACCGCAATGGTGAATCAGGCTTCATGTTCTGGAGTCCGGAAACCTGAATCACCCTTCAACTCCATTTGCGGCCCACACCGCGCGTTTGGTACGTATCGCGCACTTGCGACACGGTTGTGTTCGCAAGTCGGGGCCTCTTCCGCCGTGGTGTCGCGGAGGGCGTGCTCGCTATCCCCACAGCATCAGCTAGCGATTGCATCGGAGCTACACATGGCAACGCGTCGCATGGATATCCGCGCGGTGGTGGCTGTCGTCGGCATGGTCGGAGTGGCGTGCTCGAACCAGGACCCCGGAGGGGAGAAGCCCGGGCCGGGTGTGCAGGTCCCCGCGGCGGTGAAGGCGTGTCGCGAGCGCATCGCCGCGAAGACGGCGGAGCTCCAGGCGGACAGGGAGAACCCGGTCGACATCGCGACCTGGTCCATCCAGGACGCCCCGGAGATGAAGGAGATCACCACCTCCGTGCCGCAGAACCAGGACAACTACCTGTCCTATGACGGCAAGTACCGCCCCCTGACCAACCACCCCGGCTGCTCCGTGGCCAACCTCTACTACGACAAATCGAACGAGGCTGGCGCCACGCCGTACATCGACGGGAACAACGACGGGAAGTGGACGGGCAACTCCGCCTTCGGCGGTCCCAACGCCGCCACGGGCTTCATCGACGGGAACAAGGCCGTGATTCCCGGCTACCCGTGCGCCGCCAAGGAGTACACGCAGACCAACGAGGACAAGACCAAGCCCATCGTCATCCTCGTCCACGGGAACTCCACGCGGCCGCACACCTGGGAGAAGTTCATGCTGACCCCGGGCACGCCGCCCACCACCGCGTATGAGCAGGTCCAGTTCACCGCGGACACCACCGCCCGGGAGCAGCTCGCGGAGAAGCTGATCGCCGCGCGCTACCGCGTCATCGCGGTGGACTTCCGCACGGACGTCGTGACGAGCATCGACCCGTCCGCCAACAGCACCACGCAGAACGCGTCGGGCAACATCGACCATGGCTGGGCGACCCCCATCCTCCAGTCGCTGCTCAAGGCGGTGATGCAGGACCAGCCCGACCGGAAGGTGGCGCTCATCGCGCACTCGCTCGGCGTGACGGTGGCGCGCGACGCCCTGCGCCGCATGTACGTGGAGTGGCAGTCTGGCAGGGCGGGCGCCATCAACCCCTTCCCCCAGGTGAGCCACGTCATCCTCGGCTCGGGCGCCAACCACGGCGTGTCCACCTACGACCCGAGCGGAGGGAATCTGTGCGCCACGAACACGACCATGCGCGGGACCATCGTCTGCGAGATGGGCAGCCGGTCCAACTACAAGGAGACCTACTTCCACAAGCCGCTCAACGGGCCTCGCGACCTGTTCGCCACGCCCTGCGCGGACGGTGACTACGCGTTCGGCAAGACGGGCCAGTGCGGCGAGAACGTCGTGAAGTACTACACCATCACGATGACGGACAAGGAGAAGGGCACCAACTACCAGGACCTCTATGTCTCCGAGGCCGCGTCGCGCATCGACATGGACGGCTGCGTGACGAACACGCTCACCACGCTGAGCGACTACGACACCAGCGGCTACTTCAACAAGGGCTTCATCGCGAACCACTTCGGCTCGCTGCGCTCGCCCGCGGGGCTCGACCTGGCGCTGCGCTACCTCGCCGAGTAGCCCCGCCCACCCCACCCGCTCCGCGCCTCCCGAGAAGCCGGCCCGCCATCCCCGTGCGGGCCGGCTCGCGCTCTCCTCCTACATCCCGAGTCCTCCATGAAGCGATTCCCGTTCGCCGCGTCCCTCTGCGCGCTGGCCCTGGGCTCCACGCCCGCGACCTGGGCGCAGGCCCCCGACTCCACGCCCGCCTCCCCCGCTCCCGCCGACGCGCCCCAGGCCGCGGCCTCCCCCGAAACCACGGAAGGTCCCTCCGCGCCCAAGCCCACGGAGCAGGAGGCCGCGGCCACGCCCGAGGAGATGGCGGGCACCAGCGAGGTCATCGACAACCGTCCGCCGCCGGTGGTCCGCCCCCGCATCGCGGTGGGCAACGAGACGTTCTACGTGAAGCCCGTGCTCGCGCTCGCGGGCGGCATCCACGTCGAGAACCTCATCCAGACACTCAACCGCAACCGGGAGAGCCGAGCGACGACGGTGGCGCTCACCCGCTTCGGCTTCGAGGGCCGGCTGGGCCAGTACGTCTCGTTCCGCAGCGAGTTCGAGCGCAACATCCGCGCCCACGGCTCCGGCGTGTGGGAGGGCACCGCGTCCTTCAGCGTGAGAGATCAGGTCATCCGGCTCCAGCGCTGGGGCGTCACGCTCGAGGCGGGCATCGTCGTGGACCCGGCCAGCGTCGACTACATCTCCACGCACGTCGCGGACACGCTGCTGGCGGACAAGTACACGAGAGATCCACTGCTCTACAGCGGGTTCAACCGCGGCCAGGGCGCCCAGGCGGCCTATGACTGGAAGGGCTTCCGGATCGGCATGGGCTACACCGCCGCCAATCCGCTGAGCACCTCCAGCTCCTACCAGGTGGGCGGCACGTTCGGCGGAGGCAGCCGCTTCTGGGAGCGCCCCCTGGCCAACTACCGCAATGGCCAGCCCGACGACGACCTGCACTTCCAGGTCTTCAGCCCCTCGCTGACGTACACGCACGAGCTGTTCGAAGTGAAGGCGATGGCGCAGATCTTCGACGTGAACTACCAGACCAGTTCGCGGACGGACCCGCTGCTGCACGGCAACAACCTGCGCGGCAACGCGCTGCTCAAGCTGCACGCGGACGTGGGCATCCCGCTGTTCATCACCCCGTTCTTCAACATCGCCCGCGTCCAGAACGACGTGGCCAACAGCACCGCGGGCTTCGCGGACACGCTGCTGGGGACGCGGTACAGCGCGACGTCGATTGGCGCGGGCATGGACATCAACTTCGAGGGCCGCTCCGGCATCGGCGTCCAGTTCAACCGCATCGCGGACCGCTCCCCCACCTATGTCGCCGCGACCGGCGAGCTGCCCGCCAGCGAGCCCATCACCCGCGGCACCCAGTTCTACCTCAACGTCGGAGGCACCTACTGGTTCACCGAGGACGTGGCCCTTGGCGGCCGGTACGCGCGCTACCAGAAGAAGCAGGACGGCAGCGAGGACGAGATCGACGCCTCGTACTTCGTCACCCTGCGCCTGCTCCTCTGACCCGGGGCGGGAGTGGACCAGCCGGGCGACGCGCGCGACATCCAGACGGAGGGGAAGCCATGGAAGCAACGGCACACGAGCAGCGGGACTCCATCCTGAAGGTGGCGGTGGCGAGCTTCATCGGCACCGCCATCGAGTGGTACGACTTCTTCCTCTATGGGACGGCCGCGGCGCTGGTGTTCAACCGACTGTTCTTCCCGTCCTTCGACCCGCTCACCGGGACGATGGCCGCCTTCGGCACGTTCGCGGTGGGGTTCGTCGCGCGCCCCCTGGGGGGCGTCGTCTTCGGGCACTACGGAGACCGCCTGGGCCGCAAGGCCATGCTGAGCGCCACGTTGATGTTGATGGGCGTGGCCACCTTCGCGGTGGGGCTGCTGCCCACGTACGAGCACGTGGGCGCCTGGGCCCCCGCCCTGCTCGTCCTGCTGCGGCTCGTCCAGGGCTTCGGCCTGGGCGGCGAATGGGGTGGCGCGGTGTTGATGGCCGTGGAGCACGCGCCCGCGCACCGGCGCGGCTTCTACGGGAGCTGGCCGCAGATGGGGGCCCCCGCGGGCCTGCTGGTGGCCACGGCCGTGTTCAATGTCTTCTCGCGACTGCCGGAGGCGGACTTCATCGCCTGGGGCTGGCGCGTGCCCTTCCTCCTCAGCGCGGTGCTCATCGGCATGGGCGTCTTCATCCGCCTGAAGGTGGCCGAGTCCCCCGTCTTCCGGGCGCGCCCCAAGCAGGAGGAGCAGGCGTCCCTGCCGGTGCTGGACGCGCTGCGCCAGTACCCCCGGCAGATCCTCCTCGCGATGGGCGCGCGCTTCGCGGAGAACGGCTTCTTCTACATCATCACCACGTTCGTCCTGTCCTACGGCACCGAGCGCCTCGGGCTCCCCCGGACGACCATCCTGAATGGCGTGCTGGTGGCCACGGCCGTCCACCTCGTCGCCATCCCCACGTTCGGCGCCGCGTCGGATCGCTTCGGGCGACGCCCCATCTACCTCGCGGGAGCGCTGGGCTGTGGGCTGATGGCCTTTCCCTTCTTCTGGCTCGTCGACACGCGGGAGGCGGCGCTCATCACCTCGGCCATCACCCTGGGCATCGTGGCGCACGCGGCGATGTACGGCCCTCAGGCCAGCTTCTTCTCGGAGCTGTTCGGGACGCGGGTGCGTTACAGCGCGGCGTCACTCGGCTACCAGCTCGCCTCGGTGTTCGCCGGGGGCCTGTCGCCGTTCATCGCCACCGCGCTGCTGGCCCGCTCCGGTGGACAGTCCTGGCCCGTGTCGCTGTACATGGTCGTCCTGGCCGCCATCACCCTCGTGTCCGTCTGGCTCTCCGCGGAGACCTTCCGCGCCCGCCTCACGGAGGAGGCGCCCGGGAACGCCCCCGGGACACCGGTCAGCGAGCCGTCCAGCCACAGTCCATCACCTGCGCGGACCCCGTGATGCCCCCGGCGGCGTCGGAGCAGAGGAACGCGACGTAGGCGGCGACCTCCGAGGGCTCCAACAGCCGCTTCACCGCCGCCGGGGCGAGCATGACCTTCTCCACGACCTCCGCCTCCGTGAGCCCATGGACCCGCGCCTGGTCGGCGATCTGCTTCTCCACCAGGGGCGTGCGCACGTAGCTCGGGCAGACCGCGTTCGCGGTGACGCCCTTGTCGGCGGCCTCCAGCGCCACCGTCTTGGTCAGCCCCATGAGCCCGTGCTTGGCGGACACATAGGCGGACTTGTACGGCGACGCCACCAGCCCATGGAGCGAGGACACGTTGATGATGCGCCCCCACCCGCGCGCGTACATGAGCGGCAGCGCGTGGCGCGTCAGCACGAAGGGCCCCACGAGCATGATGCGGATGAGCTGCTCCCACCGCTCCTCCGGAAACTCCTCCACCGGCGCCACGTGCTGCACGCCCGCGTTGTTGACGAGGATGTCCAGCCGTCCCCACTCCCGCTCCGCCCTCGCGACGAGGGCCCGGCACTCCTCCCGGGAGGACACATCCGCGCGCTGGAACCGCGCGCCGGGCAGCCGCGCCGCGGCCGCCGCTCCCGCCACCTCGTCGAGGTCCGCGAGCAGCACCCGGACGCCCTGGCTCGCCAGCACCTCCGCCACCGCGAGGCCGATGCCGTTCGCCGCCCCTGTCACGAGCGCGCATCGACCTGAATGTGAATTCATGTTCATGTCGATATCGTGGAGGAAGCGAGGCGCGGGGGCAATCCCACCGGCGCGTGCCGCACCACGCCTTGAAGTCCTGGGAGGAGCCGCGCGATGGTGTCCGCACCCATGTCGCAGAACGCCTCACCCGCGCGCCCGTGGTGGCGGTGGCCGCGCTCGCTCGCTCTGGCGTTGGCGCTCGGCACCGTGCTGTCACTGCCCTCGCTGCGCGTGGGGTTGCTGCTCGACGACCTCGTCCACAGGCTGGCGCTCTCCGGCCGGCTCTCGGAGGCGGGCGACTGGGGTCCGCTGACGCTCTACGAGTTCGTGGGCGCGCCGCGCGCCGAGCCGGTCCGGTTGAGGGACGCGGGGTTGCTGCCGTGGTGGGCGTCGGACGGGCTGGCGGTGCGCTTCTTCCGGCCCGTGCCCAGCGCGCTGCTCAGCGTGGATGCGTGGCTCTTCGGCGAGGCGCCCTTCCCCGCCCACGTCCACAGCCTCGCGTGGTACCTCGCGCTCGTCACCCTGGTGGGCTGGCTGCACCGGAGGTGGCTCCCCGAGGGCGTGGCCGCGCTGGCGACGCTCCTCTACGCGGTCGCCGCCGCGCACCTGTTCCCGCTGGCCTGGCTCGCGTCCCGCCATCCGCTCGTCTCGGGCGTCTTCTGTCTGCTCTGCCTCGGAGCGCACCTGCGCGCGCGTGAGGACGGCTGGCGCCCCGGGCGCGTCCTCTCGCCGCTCGCCCTGGGGGTCGCGCTGCTCTCCGGCGAGGTGGCGCTGGGCGTGGTCGCGGTGCTGGGGATGTACGAGGTCCTCGGCCGCCGCGAGGGGTGGCGCGTGGCCTGCGTGAATCTGGCGCCCCATGGGCTCCTCGTCGTCGCCTATCTCGCCTGGTATCTGGGCCAGGGCTATGGGGCGCATGGCAGTGGCGGTTACCTGGATCCGCTCGCCGCCCCGGGCGCGTTCGTGCTCACGCTCCTCCAGCGCGTGCTCATCCTCACCGGCGAGCTGGTCATCGGCACGCCCTCCGACGTCGCCGCGGGCACCCCGGCGGTCCAGGTGGGGTTCGCGGCCTGGGGCGCGCTGACGGCGGCGGGAGCCCTGCTGCTGCTCCGTCACCTCGCGGAGCGGCTGCGCCCGCTGGAGCGGCGCACGCTGACGTGGCTGCTGCCGGCGGGGCTCGCGGCCACCCTCCCTGGCGCCGCGGGCATCGTCGGAGGCCGGGTGTTGATGCTCCCGCTGGTCGCGGGCAGCGCGCTGGTGGCCGTCCTGCTGGCCCGGGCCCGGGACGTCGTCCGCGACGACACCGCCCGACGCGGCTCGCGGCGGCTCGCGTCCATCGCGGCGGCGGTGCTCGCGCTGACCCACCTGGGGCTGGGGCCGCTGTATCGCCTGGGCATGGGGTTCGGACTCGCCCGCCTCTCGGACGCGCAGTGGCGCATCGCCCGCGAGGCGCCCCCTTGCGCTGGGACGCTCGTGCTGGTGGCCGCGTCGGATCCCAGCATCGGCTTCTACGTACCGGCGGCCATGGTGATGCTGGGGCGCGAGCCCCGCGACTTCCGCCTGCTGAGCGCGGCGCCACACGGCCATGTCCTGGAGCGGACCTCGGCCGCGTCCTTCGACCTGGTCGTCCGCGCCGCCCCCAGGCATCCGGGGTTCTGGGAGCAGGTCAACCGGGCCTCCGCGCCACCCGCCGGGACACGGCTGACCCAGGGCGACCTGCGCGTCACCGTGAAGGAGGCGGACGAAGGCGGCTTCACGCGCGCGCACTTCGACTTCGGGCGACCGCTGGAGTCGAAGGACCTCTGCTTCGTCACGTGGCGCGGAGACGGGCTCCACGTGCTCGAGCTTCCACCCACCGGCGGACACCTCGAGCTGCCATACCAACGAGGTCCCGCAGGGCTCTGAACAATCCGGGCGAGCGGCTGTGCATGAGCCGACGTGGGCCCCGCGGGGCCGTTGAGGACGGCCCCCCTTCCGCGACGGAATCAGGGCTTCCCACGACCCCTAGCCCCACTCACGCCCATGACGCCCTTCCACACGCTTCGACCCTTCCTCGCCTCGCTGCTCGCCTTCGCCCCCCTGTGCATCGTCGCGTGCAACGACGACGATGACGACGACGCCAACGACGACACCACGACCGAGGCCGTGGTGATGACACGCAACATCTACCTCGGAGGCGACATCTTCCGGCTCGCCGCGGCCCAGACGCCGGAGCAGGTTCCAGCCGTCGCCGCGCAGCTGTACCAGACGGTCCAGGCCACCAACTTCCCCGAGCGGGCCAAGGCGCTCGCGGACGAAATCCAGGCGGCCAACCCGGCGTTGGTCGGTCTCCAGGAGGTCTCCCTCTACCGGACGCAGCACCCGAGCGACGGCTCGCCGCCGGAGTCGCCCAACGCCACCAACGTGACGTATGACTTCCTCGCCGTGCTGCTGACGGAGCTGCAGGCGCGCGGGCTCAACTACCGGGTGGCGGCGAAGGTGCAGAACGCCGACGCGGAGCTCCCCGCCGCGCTGTCCGGCAGCGCCACCGACCTCACCGACGTCCGCCTCACGGACCACGACGTCATCCTCACCCGGGGGGACGTCCAGGTCGCCAACGTGGTGACGGCGAACTACGACTTCGTCCAGGAAGTGCCCGCCGGAGGCACGACCGTCGGCTTCAAGCGGGGCTACACCAAGCTCGACGCGACGCTGAACGGCGCGCGCTTCACGTTCGTGAACACCCACCTGGAGGACCTGATGCCAGGAAACGACACCCAGGCCGCGCAGTTGGGCGGCCTCGTGGCGGGCTTCGAGCGCCCCCTCATCGTCGTGGGAGACCTCAACACGGGGCCGGGCACGCGCCAGGGCGCGTATGACAGCCTCACCAGCGCCTCGACGGGCCTCGTCGACGCGTGGACCCAGGTGGGCTCCGGCGAGGGCTTCACCTGCTGCCTGAGCGAGACCCTCAAGGACGCCGCGCCCCACTTCACCGAGCGCATCGACCTGGTGCTCTACACCGGGGACGGCATCAAGCCGGTGTCCGCCGAGATCGTGGGCAACGACGCCGCCAAGCGCACCCCCTCCGGGCTGTGGCCCTCCGACCACGCGGGGCTGGTGGTGACGTTCCGCCTGAACCGCTGACGACGGCGGAGGCGGGGGACTTGGAGGACTCCCCGGGCAGGGAGTATTCAGCCCTCACATGCCTCTTCGCCTCCTCCAGCGGCTCGGCCGGGACTGGTTCCTGCTGGGCATGCTCAGCGCCGTCGGGCTCGCCCTCCTCTTCCCGGACTTCGGGCGGCAGGGGGGCGCGATGCACGCCGACGTCGTCACCAACGTGGGCATCTTCCTCGTGTTCTTCCTCCACGGGCTGGGGATGCCCCCCGCGAACCTCAAGGCCGGGGCCATGCAGTGGCGGCTGCACCTGCTGGTGCAGTCGTTCACCTTCCTCGTCTTCCCGCTGCTCTGGGTCGTCCTGAACCTGCTGTTCGGCGCCGTGGTCCCCCAGGACCTGTCGCTCGGCTTCCTGTTCCTGTGCGCCGTCCCCTCCACCATCTCCTCCTCGGTGGCCATGACGGGCGTCGCCCGGGGGAACGTGGCGGGCGCCATCTTCAACGCCAGCCTCTCCAGCCTGCTCGGCATCGTCCTCACGCCGGTCATCATCGGGCTGCTCGCGCACACCACCGGCGAGTCGCTGTCGCTGGGGGATGCCATCCTCAAGCTGTCCGTGCTCCTGCTGCTGCCCATCGCCCTGGGCCAGGCGCTGAGGCCGCTGCTGGGAGGGACGTTCGCCCGCTACCGCAAGTACACCAACGGCATCGACCGGCTCTTCATCCTCGTCCTCGTCTATGCCTCGTTCTGCGACTCCGTGGCCTCCGGAATCTTCCGTGCGCACGGGGCCAGCGTCGTGGCGCTCACGCTGGCGGGGGCGGCGCTCATCCTCGCGCTGGTGCTCACGCTGAGCACCCTGACGGCGCGGCGGCTGCGGTTCTCCAAGGAGGATGAGATCGCCGCGGTCTTCTGCGGCTCCAAGAAGACGCTGGCGTCGGGCGTGCCCATGGCGCGGCTGCTCTTCGGGGCCCACCCGGCGCTGGGGCTCGTCGTCCTGCCGCTGATGTTCTATCACCAGCTCCAGTTGCTGGTCTGTTCGGTGCTCGCGGAGCGCTACGCCGCGAGGCCCCAGGCCACGGGAGCAGGCGTCCCGTAGTCGCACCCGAGTCAACCGATGGCGCGTCGTGGAGGCATCGACATGGCGAAGACGCGGTATGAACAGAACGTCGCGGCATTCCGTCACTTCAACCGTTTCTACACGCGCAAGATCGGCATCCTGGACAAGGAGTTCCTCCACAGCGAGTTCTCCCTTACCGAGGCGCGCGTCCTCTTCGAGCTCTCCGACCGGAGGCAGCCGACGGCCGCCGAGCTGAGCCGGGACCTGGGGTTGGACCCGGGCTACCTGAGCCGCCTGCTGCGCCGGTTGAGCACGCTCGGGCTGGTGGAGAAGGAGACGTCCGCGACGGACGGACGGCAGCAGCTGATGAAGTTGAGCCGCAAGGGCGAGGCGGCGCTCGCGAGGCTCAACCACAACTCCAACGAGGAGATCGGCGCGCTGCTCGTCCCGCTGAAACCGCCGGACCAGCAGCGGCTGCTGGCGGCGATGCACACCATCGAGGGCCTGCTCGGGGGCGAGCCCCCCCGGGATGGCGCCGCGACGTATCAGCTGCGCTCCCACCGCCCGGGGGACATCGGCTGGGTCGTCCACCGCCACGGCGTGCTGTACGCCCAGGAGTACGGCTGGGACGAGAGCTTCGAGGCCCTGGTCGCGGACATCGCCTCGAAGTTCATCCGCGACTTCGACCCCCAGCGCGAGCGCTGCTGGATCGCCGAGAAGGACGGCCAGAACGTCGGCTCCATCTTCCTGGTCAAGGAGTCGAAGACGGTGGCGAAGCTGCGCATGCTCATCGTCGAGCCCTCGGCGCGAGGGCTGGGGATCGGCAAGCGGCTGGTGGACGAGTGCGTCGCCTTCGCCCGGAACGCGGGCTACCGCAAGGTGCGCCTGTGGACGGACCCGCAGCTGCATGCCGCGAGGAAGCTCTACCAGGAGGCGGGCTTCGTCCTCGTCAAGACCGAACCGCACGACGAGTTCGGCAAGGGGCTCATCGGGCAGACGTGGGAGCTGGTGTTCCGAGGCGCCCCGTGAGTGTCCCGAGAGACGACGGCGCGACCGCCCATGTCGGACGGTCGCGCCGCGCCCTTCACTTCAGCTGACGCGCATCAGTTGATGCAGGTGATGACGCTCGCCTTGCCGAAGCACGCGTTGCTGCTGGCGGGGATGACGGTGTAGCAGGTGCGGCGGCCCGTGCGGACCTCGGGGTCCGTGTACGCCGTCGTGGTGACGGTGGCGATGCGGACCTTGCCGTAGCTCTCCGCGTTGACACCGTCCGACTTCATCACCCAGTACTGGGTCGCGCCCGTGACGGCGCCCCAGCTGAGGGCGGCGGAGTTGGTCCCCGGCGTCACGATGAGGCCCGTCGGAGCGGCCGTCGGACCACCCGCGCATCCGCTGTTGACCGCGGCCGGCGTGGAGCAGGCGATGCCGTGGCGGTTGAAGGCCGCGTAGATGGCCGCCATGTGCGGCGTGCCGTTGTTGATGTTGCCGTCGTCGTCGTCCGCGGCCAGCCACTGCTTGTAGCCGTTCGTCGCCGCACAGCCGTCCGCCGTGCCCGCCGAGCAGCTACATGCGTGCCACGAGCCGATGTTGCCGCTGCCCTGGTAGAACAGCTTGTTGCCGATGTTCAGCGACGTGTTCGCGTCGTAGCCAGCGGCCGGCAGGTCACGCTTGATGAAGTCCCAGGCGGCCTGACGCACCGGGGAGGCGGCGCAGTGCACCTGGCGGCCACATGGACCCGTGCCGGTGCCGCAGTGGCTGCAGACGAAGTTCTGCGGCGTGGTGGGGGTGGGCGGGGTGTGGAGCGCGTAGTCCGCGTCACGCACACCGGAGCAGTTGGTCGCGCACCACGAGCCCGTCTGCGACTCGTTCACGTTGTAGCCCGTGCCGTCCGCCGTCATGCCGCAGCCGTTGTTGACGGTCTGGAAGAAGCCGTAGCCCACGCACGAGGCCGGCAGGCGGTAGATGGCGGCGATGTCCGCGTAGGCCTCGCTGGAGTTGCTCAGCGTGCCCGCCACGTCGTTGTCGTCCATGCCGTGGCCCCACTCGTGGTCGAACACCGCGGCGATCTCACCCGTGTTCCGGCAGCCACCGCCGCTGCGGTAGAAGTTCACCGTCGAGCCGTTCCAGAAGGCGTTGCAGGTGCTGACGATGTTCACGTTGGCCGTCATCTGCCCGTTGAGCCACGTGTTCGTCGGCAGCCAGCCGCGCGCCAGGTGGGCGATGCGGTTGAGCTCGTAGAACGCGCTGCGGGCCGCGGGCGTGTTCGCGGGGGCCGGGGTGCAGTTGGTGTCACCGTTCGTGCCACCCATGTTGATGTTGGGCGAGCCCGTGAAGTTCAAGGCGCCGCAATTGTCCGAGATGCGGATGTACTTGCCGTTGAGCGTGGTGGTGATGGACGCGCCGGAGTAGCCGGCGTAGTTGCCGGCGCTGTTCGTGTAGACGCCCGTGGCGATGTTGGCCCACGGCATCGGCGTGTTGCTCTGCATGACGCCGCAGGTCGCGGGGTTGGTGCAGGAGGTCGCCAGCGCCGTATTGGTGAGCGGGTACACGCCACCCACGATGTTGCCGTCGAGGTAGTGGTTGTCGTCCTCCAGCGCGAGCACCTCGCCGGAGATGGCGTCCACCGTCACCTTCCAGCGCTCGTGCTCACCGTCGAGCTGGATGCCGTAGCTCCACACGAGCTGGTGCGCCTGGCCCTTGCCGAAGCCGGCGTTGGGCACGGCCACCGGGGTGATCTCCAGCGTCGCGTCCTTCCACAGTGTCGGAGGGCTCTCATAGAGACCGAAGCGCTCGTTGCCGAGGACCATGGCGCGGTCCCCGTCCACCAGCGGGTGCGCGGAGATCTCCACGTTGCTCCACGACTCGGTGCCCAGCAGCACGAGGTTGCCGTGGCTGATGGTCGCCGCGATGCGGCCGAAGCGCACCGGCACGCCCCGGAACTCCTGCGGGAACGACAGCTGCCACAGGTCCTCATGGATCTGCTCCACCCGGGCCGAGCCGATCTGCAGCGTGTCCACGCCGAGCGCCGCGCGGTTGGCGTCGATGAACTTCAGGACGAGGTCCGCCACCACCGCCTCGTCCACCCTGGACACCGAGCGGCCCAGGGACTGACCCACGCTCGACAGGGTCAGCTTGTTGCCCACGCCATTGCCCGGGATGATGGGCACGGCGCCCTGGATGTTGGTCGTCGTGCCGGTGACGACATCGACGTAGACCTCGAAGTCCTTGCCGTTTCGAGCGAAGAAGTCCTGCCAGACCTTCGCCGCGTCAGGCCCCAGCTTGGGCAGGGCCTCGTTCAGGGTGACCTGCCCACTGGGCAGGGTCAGCTCCGGCTTGAAGAACGCCTGGCTCGCCAGGACGCTCTTGCTGTTTGAGTCGGTGGGCGTGAGTGCCCACGCGTGGGACGTCGCCATCACAGCCATACAGACAGCGGTTTTCACGACGCTGCGCATGCGGTGCTCCTTCACGGGGAGAAGGACCAACGAACCGGGGACCCCCTCCCAGCTCCTCAATGGAGCCGGGAATCCCCGGGTTGCGCATAATTCAGTTTTACTCTGAGTGCACCTCAGAATCTCACGGAGAGTGGCGCAAATCGAACAAAGCCCGTCCACGCCGCGGCGCGGCGCCCTTTTCGGCGATTCCCTTCACCGGAAGGTGACATCCTAGGGGGTTTCCCTCGGTCAGACACGGTAGGTGGCGGCGACCTTCTCCATGCGAGCGGCCACTTCACGCAGCGCGGCGGTCATCTGCTGCGCACCGCGCAAGCCGCTCATCGTCTCCTCCATCATCCGGGACAGGTCCGTCACCGCGGTGAAGATCTGCGAGACGCCAGCGCTCTGTTGGGTGACGGCGGCGGCGATCTGCTTCGCGGCGGCGACGTTGTCGTGGACGATGCCGACGAGTTCCCGCAGGCTCTCGCCGCTGGCGTGGACCTGGGACAAGCCTGTCTCCGCGCCCTCCTGGCTCTCCTCGGCCAGCTTGACGGAGCCCTGGATGGACACGCGGATGTCGTCGAGGATCTCCTTCACGCGGCTGGTGGAGGAGATGGACTGGTCGGCGAGGCTGCGGATCTCCCGGGCCACGACGCCAAAGCCCTTGCCGTGCTCACCGGAGCGCGCGGACTCGATGGCGGCGTTGAGCGCGAGCATGTTGGACTGGTCCGCGAGGTCCTTCACCGTCTGGGTGATGCCGCCAATCTGACGCGTGCGCTCGTTGAGGGCGGAGATGCTGGCGACCATCCTCCCCACCTGCTCGCGCAGCTGCTCGAAGCCCTGGAGGCTGGCGGCCACCGTCGCCTCGCCGGCGCGGCCCACCTCCTGGGAGCGCTCCGCCACGCCGAGCACGGCCTGGGAGCGCTCGGCGGCCATCCGCGACGTCTGTTCGATCTCCCGCGCCGTCTCCTGCGTCTCGTGGAGGGCCGCGGCCTGACGGGAGAGGTTGCCCTCCTGCTGGGCGGCGGCCGCGGTCAGGTCCGCCACCGTCCGCCCGAGCACCCGCGTGCCCTCCTGCAGCTCGCGGTTGGACTCCCGCAGGTGGTCCATCATCTGGGAGAACGCGAGCGCCAGCTGCCCCACCTCGTCCCGTCGGTCGGGGACCTCCACGCGCTGGGTGAGGTCCCCCTCGCGCACGACGCGGGAGACCACCTCGCTCAGCCGGGAGATGGGGCGCGTCGTCCCCCGGGCCAGCAGCCACGCGCCGACGCAGGCGACGAGGAGCGACATCGCGGTGAGTCCGAGCGAGAGGGACTCCGCCGTGTCCAGCGGCGCGTAGGCGTCCTCCGGCGCCACGGTGGCCACGAAGTGCCAGCCGTCGCCCACGTCCTTGGAGGTGGCTTCGTTGACGGACTCCACCTGGACCACGTCCGCGCCGCGCTCGGCGCCGGCCTCCAGCGTGTCGTAGAGCTTCGCGCCGTCCGCCCCGCGCACCTCCAGGGCGAAGCTGCGCAGGCCGCGCGACTGGGCGCGCTCCAGCGCGGGCGCGACCACCTGCCCCACCTGGCTCCACGCGTAGGGCGCCAGCAGCACGCCCAGCCGCGCGCCGCTGACGGGGCTGAGCACGGGCACCGCGAGCGGCAGCACCACCTCTCCGAAGTAGGGGTCCTTCCGGGTGAAGTCGGTGATGTCCTGCGTCCCCTTCAGCGCGGCGCGGAACCAGGGCGTCGCGAGGACGTCCTTCCCATGGCCGGCGAACGCCTCGAGCAGGCGGGGGTCGCTGGCCGACACGGCCTGCCCTTCCTCGGTGAAGAGGACGAGGCCCGCGAAGGAGGGATGACGCTTCTCCAGCCCGGCCAGCACCTGGTCGCTCTTCTCGTAGGTGTCGAACAGCAGGGCGCCGCGGATGATGGAGTCCTCCGCCCAGCCGCGCACGTTCGCCTCGCGCTCGGCGAGCGAGGTCTCCACCAGGTCCCGCAGCCCCTGCGCCTCCGCGCGCAGCGAGGCGTGGATCTGCTCCTCGATGAGGTCGAAGATGAAGACGCGCCCCAGGACGTTGAGCGGCAGCAGGGTGCACAGCGTGAGGGCGCAGACCGCCACCGTGAGGCGGGTCCGAAGCGTGAAGCGATCCAGGATGCGCATGGAGTTGGCGGACAGGGTGTTCAAAGGTCCAGCAAGGAAAGGCTGAAGGTGACGGCGCCGATGACGCGACCCGCGTCACGGATGGGCAGGGAGACCTGGACGACGTAGGACAGGGACGAGTCGTCGAAGAAGGGCTTCTCCGTGAGCACCACGCCCTGGGTGAACGGGACCTGGAACTTCGCCTCGTCGCCCTGCCAGTAGTCGGATGTGCGGCGCGTGGCGCCGACCAGCGCGCCGTTCCTGTCCATCACGAAGGATTCGGCCACGCGCCGCCCCAGCGACTCGCGGTGGCGCCCGAGCACGCGCGCGCACTCCGAGCCGAGGACCTCCTTCTTCAAGGCCGTCAGCTGCTGGGTCGCCTGCCACGCGTCGTCCCACTGACGCACCGTCGACAGCGAGACGCCCCGCGCGTTCTGCGCGCGCACGGCCTCGACGATCCTCGGGTCCGCCGCCAGCCGGGTCAGCGCCGGGACCAGACGCTCGACCTTCGCGAGCTGCGCGGCCCCATCCGGAGGCAGCCCCGCGAACAACGTGATTACGACACCTGCCCAATGCATCCAGACCTCGTCACATCCGCGATGACTCGGCGGGACGTTCCCCCTCCCCCGCCAGCGGACTCAGGCCGGACCATACATGAATGAAACATCAGCTGTGAGCAGGCGGAGCGCGGAGCCCCTGCCACCCACACGGCCGCCTGCATCGATTCGATACATCCAGGGTCGCCGATGACACAGACATCGCGCGCGTGAAACACGCGCGATGAAAACAGGATTCAACGCGCAAGCCGCGCGAAGTGATGCGCCAGTCGCTGGAGCAGCGCGGTGTTTTCCTGCTCGGCGGCCTTCAGCTTGGGGAGCTGTCCCTTGAGGTCGGCGAGGTCCTTGCCGCGTTGCTTCAGGTCGTCGGCGCCCAGGTCCAGCCATCGCCCCAGCTCGAGCGCGGTCAACTCCAGGTGGAACTGGAAGCCGTACGAGCTGCCCAGACGGAAGGCCTGCTGGACGTAACGGTCGGTGGAGGCGAGCAGCGTCGCGCCGGGCACGGGCTTGAAGGTGTCACCGTGCCAGTGGGCCACCACCGTCTTCGCGCGCGCGCCGGCGATGACCGGGTCGGTCAGCCCATCCTGCGTCCAGCGCACGGGCGCGGCGCCCACCTCGAAGCCATTCTTGCCGGGGAATACCTCCGCGCCCGCGGCGGCGGCGAGCATCTGCGCGCCCAGGCAGAAGCCCACGCACGGGCGCTCGTTGGCGAGCCGCTCCAGGAGGATGGCCAGCTCGTCCCGGAGGAAGGGGTGCTGGTCGGCCTCGTAGACGCCCATGGGGCCTCCCATCACCACGACCAGTTCGGCGTCCACGTCCTCGCGGCGCACCGCGCGGAAGCGGTGGACGAGCGTGAAGCCGACCTCCTCCAGCGCCGGCCCCAGCAGCCCCACGCCCTCGTGCTCCTCGTGCTGATACACCACGGCTCGCATCGTCACGACCTCCCTGCTCGCGTTCCACGCCGCAGCCTAGCGGAAAGACGGCGCGCGTCAGTCCTCGGACTTCAAGCCGAGCCGCTGGCGAAGGATGTCCGCGACCCACCGCGCGTCACTCTCGCTGGCCAGGTTGTCCGCGAGCTGGAAGGCGCGGCCGTCCTCGTCGCGCAGGAGCACCCCGTGTCGCGTGTACGCGACCCACCCGCGACGCAACCGCACCTCGTGGGAGCGCACGAACACGCTCCGCAGGGACGTCACGGGGATGGGAGTCGCGGCGGGCATGGGCAGGGGCGAGTTGACCACCCGGAGCTCTCGCGCGCCCACCTCCACCCAGGTCGTGTTGATGAAGGTGGCGACGAGGGGATAGAGCAGCGCCAGGCCCACGCCGCCCGCGACGGTGGCCACGACCGGGCCGAGCCGAGACACCTCCGATTGGTGGACCACGAAGTAGAGGCACACGCCGCCCAGTCCCAGCGCGCACGTCAGGGCCACCTCCGTGGAGGGATTGCTCCAGCCCACGCGGAGCACGCCGTCGCGCTCCTCGACGAGGAACCCGGTGGGCGCCGCGTGCAGCGCGCCCTCCTCCCAGGCTTCGGAGGCCCGTGGCGGTGACGCGCCCGGGTCGACCGTGTCATCGCCCTCCGTCACGCGCCGCACCTGTCCCCGCGCGTTGACGTGGTGGGTGGCGCGGCATCGCCGGCAGGTGGACAGGACATAGCCTGGCGCCAGCGGCGGCAGGGGTGCCTCACACTGCTGACAGCGAAGCATCATCTCGGGAGCCCTCGCCCGCGTGCCGGGGTGCCTGCGGGGCGAGCGTGCCACAAGCCAGGAAGGGAAGCCCATCCCCCCCAAGGCGGCTCAGCTTCGGCGCCGCGCCGGGTCGACGATGCGCACGAGGCCCTCCTGGGCCACGGAGGCGACGAGCCGCCCGTCCCGCGTGTAGATGGAGCCACGCGCCAGCCCCCGGGCATTGCCGGCCCAGGGGCTGTCCATCACATAGAGCAGCCAGTCGTTGACGCGCAGGTCTCCGTGGAACCACAGCGCGTGGTCCAGGCTGGCGCCGATGACGTCCGGCTTGAAGAAGCTGGTGGCGTGCGGCAGCAGCGCGGTGCTGATGAGGTTGAAGTCGGACGCGTACGCGAGCACGTACTTGTGCACCTGCGGATCATCCGGGAGCTGTCCGTCCGCCCTGAACCAGACGGCCTTGGACGGCGCGTGGGGCGTGGGAGCGAACGGGTCCACGTAGGCCACCGGCCGCATCTCGATGGGCTTGCCGCACAGGAACTTGTCGCGCAGCCGCTCGGGGATGCGATGCGCCTGGCGGCGCAGCAGGTCCATCTCCGACTCCAACCCCTCCGGGCCCGGCACGTCGGGCATGGGCGACTGGTGCGCGAAGCCCGGCTCGTCTCCCTGGAAGGAGGCCATCATCGTGAAGATGGGCTGCCCCTTCTGGATGGCGACGATGCGCCGCGTGGTGAAGCTGCCGCCGTCACGCACCCGGTCCACGGTGTAGACCACGGGCACGCTCGCGTCCCCGGCGCGCAGGAAGTAGCCGTGCAGCGAGTGCACGTGCCGGTGGGCCTCCACCGTCTGGCTCGCCGCCGACAGCGCCTGCCCGAGCACCTGCCCGCCGAACAGCTGACGAAAACCCAAGTCCTGGCTCTTCCCGCGAAACAGGTTCTCTTCGATGACTTCCAGCTTGAGGAGCGCCAGCAGCTCGTCCAGGACACGGCTCATGGGGCCTCCTCTATCCGACCCCCGGAGCCCTGTCTCGCGGACAGTGCGCCGCCGGGCGGCGCGATGGGAATGCGACAGGGCGCCCGCTCGGGAACCGACGTTCCCACGCCCGATGGGCGACCCCACGGTGGACACATGCCTCGTGGGCACCCTGAAACACGATGACGCCCGGCGTCACGCGCATGTCAGGCAAATCGCAACAGGATGGCTTGAAGCGGAGCGTCGACCTGCGCGACGCTGGCGGTGATTCCCGACAACACGAACAGGGGCGGCGGGTGACCCGACCAACCATGGGGGGAGCATGCAGTCCAATGTCCTCACCGCAGTGCTGATACCGCTGTCCCTGGCCGTCATCATGCTGGGCCTGGGGCTGTCGCTGACGTTGGAGGACTTCAAGCGCGTCATCCAGTTCCCTCGCCCGGTGCTGCTGGGGCTGGTCATCCAGATGCTGGTGCTGCCGCTGGTCTGCGCGCTCATCGCGCACGCCTTCGAGCTGAGGCCGGAGCTGGCGGTGGGGTTGATGCTGCTGGCGGCGTCACCGGGTGGCGCCACCGCGAACCTCTTCAGTCACCTGGCGCGGGGAGACGTCGCGCTCAACATCACGCTGACGGCGGTCAACAGCGCGCTGACCATCGTCAGCCTGCCCCTCATCGTCAACCTGTCGATGATGCACTTCATGGGCGAGGGCCGAGCGGTGCCGATGCAGTTCGACAAGATGGTCCAGGTGATGGCCATCGTGCTCGTGCCGGTGAGCCTTGGCATGGTGGTCCGCTCGAGGAAGCCCACCATCGCCCTGCGCCTGGACAAGCCCATCCGCGTGTTGTCGGCGGCGTTCCTCGCGCTCATCGTCGCGGCGGCCGTGTACAAGGAGCGCCAGGAGATGGGCTCCTACTTCCAGCAGGTGGGGCTGGCGGCCCTGGCGTTCAACCTGGCCAGCCTGGCCTTCGGGTACCTGGCGCCGCTGCTGTTCAGGCTGCCCCGGCGGCAGGCCATCGCCATCGGCATGGAGATCGGCATCCACAACGGCATCCTGGCGATGACCATCGCGATGAGCCCGCTGCTGCTGAACAACGCGACCATGGCCATCCCGCCTGCCATCTACAGCATCATCATGTACTTCACGGCGGCGGCGTTCGGTTACGCGGTCTCCCGGCTCCAGGCGCCCGAGCCCGACGCCGCCGACGCCACGCCCAGCCGCACCTGAGCCTCGCGGCTCCACCGTCGTCCCCCTCCCCGCCCCGAGGTCGTCCCGAGATGATGTCTTCGCGCCTGTCCCCGTGTCTGCGCTCCCTGTGGCTCGCCCTCGGACTGTCGCTGCCCGCCGCGGCCCAGACGTCCGCCGCGTCGCCGGACGTCCCTCCCGCCGCGCCCACCGCGGCCCCGGAGGTGACGCCGGCCAGCGAGCCGCCCCCGCCCGCGCCCCGCCCCATTCCCAACGTGAGGGTCTACCTCTCGAGCCTCAACGTCGTGCGCTACAACCCGCTGGGCCTGGAGTCCCAGAACCGGCTGGTGGCGCAGAAGCGGCTGTTCGACAGCCCGTCGGTGTTGCTGCGCGACACCTTCGTCAACGCGGCGGTGAGCCTGAAGCTCAGCCCGGCCTCGTACAAGATCGGCCCCACGGTGGACATCCAGCCGCTCGCGGTGTTCAACCTGCGCGCCGGCTACGAGTACATGCAGTTCTTCGGCACCATGGGCTTCCTCCAGTCGTATCCGGACGCCTTCCGGGACTTCTCCGACGACATCCGCGAGGACGGGGAGGACGGCGCCTACAGCACCACGGGCCACCACTTCTTCGTCGAGCCCACGCTCCAGGCGAAGGTGCGGTCCATCGCGCTGCGCACCAAGTTCGCCATCGAGTACTGGGACGTCGCGCTGCGCGACGGCGAGACGACCTTCTACGAGGCCACGCCCGACACGCTCGTGCCGGGCAAGGGCTGGCTCTTCTCCAACGACACGGACCTCATCTGGCTGGGTACGCAGTGGACGGTGGGCCTGCGCTACAGCGCGGTCTGGCCCCGCTACGACGAAGCCCAGGGCGTCACGGGTGGCGCGTCCGCGAACAACAGCCACATGCGGGTGGGCCCGCTCGTCGCCTATTCGTTCAACATGGACGAGGGGACGCGCTTCAACCGCCCCACGGTCCTCGCCAACGTCGCGTGGTACCTGAAGCACCCGAACCGGGAGGAGGCCATGCCGTACCTGCTCGTCGGCTTCGCGTTCAATTCGGACCTCGTGAGCAGCCGCTAGGTCCGCGACGGAGGGACGCGCCTGGGCCCCGTCCGAGACTCCGCTCCCGGGGCGCTGAAGGGCCCACGGGCGCCACCTGGAAAGGGCTGGCGCCCGAGGACGCGCTCCGTCCGGGCTTCCTGGACCGACCTCAGTGGTCGTGGTCGTGCCCGTGGCCTTCCGGACCGTGCGCGTGGCCGTGCTCCAGTTCCTCGGCGGTGGCGGCGCGTACGTCGCGCACGGTGACGTCGAAGTGGAGCGTCTTGCCCGCGAGCGGGTGGTTGAAGTCCACCATCACCGTCTTCTCGCGGATCTCCCGGACGGTGACCTCCATCTCGTTGCCGTCGTCGTCGCTGGCGAACAGCTCCCCGCCCACCTCGAGCGTCAGGTCCTCGGGGAAGGAGTCGCGGGGGACCTCCTCGATGCCGTCGGGGTCGTAGGCGCCGTAGCCCTCCTCGGGCGTGATGACGACCTGCAGGGAGTCGCCCTTCGCCTTGCCTTCCAGGGCCTTCTCCAGACCCGGGACGATCTCCTCGTGGCCCTGCAGGTAGACGAGCGGCTCGCTGCCTTCGCTCTCGTCCACCACCTTGCCGTCGCCCAGGTGCAGTTTGAAGTCGAGGGTGACGACACTGTCCTTCGTGATTTTCATGGCGCCCTCATAGCTCAGGCGGGTGGCGAGCGCCCTCAACATCTGCACCAGCGCTCGAAACCCGACGCAAGTGCTCAGGGGCGTGGGGCCCGGGGCCTCGAGCCCCGCTCGATGCGG
Source organism: Myxococcus stipitatus (assembly GCF_021412625.1). The sequence goes on from NZ_JAKCFI010000005.1 coordinate 186,818, forward strand.
CCCTCGAGGCGGACGATGCGGCGCCGGTGGTCCTCTGGCAACTCCGCGGCGGCGGACTTCCTCGCGTGCTCCAGCGCCCGGCCGAGGTCCTTGAGTGCGTGCTCGAACAGCTTGGCGAGCTCCAGGTGGAGCGTGGCGGCCTGGACGCCCCGGGCGGCCCCGAGCGCCTGGAGCAGGTGGTTCGCCGCCGCCTGGGGCTCCCCGGCCATGCGCGCCAGCCGGGAGGCCAGGGCCAGGGCCTCGACGCCGACGGTGCCGGACCCGCGGGCCGCCGCGTGCGCGAAGGCTCGGGCCCGGGCATGGTCTCCCGCGCGGAGCGCCACGCCCGCGAAGCCCAGCAGGTCCCGAGGGTCCTCGCTCGAGAAGCCGGCGCCCGCGTCCGCGCCCGCCCGGAAGCGGCGGCCCAGTTCGCCGAGCAGCGCCGCGAGCAGGAGCAGATCGTTGGCGTTGTGCTCCAGCACGGGCGTCAGCGCCGAGCCGTCCCCGCCGCGCAGGTAGCGGAAGTACAGCTCCGGGATGAGCGAGCCGTCCACGTCGTCCACGCGACGGTAGCCGAGGACCTGCTCCTCCATGTGGACCAGCCGCGTGCCCGCGCCCCGGTGCTTGAAGACGCGGCGCGCGCAGTGGAGCAGGTCCAGGTGCGGCAGCTCCCGGGGCGTGGGGACGCGGTTGAGCACGAAGCGGGTGCGCAACAGCGGCCAGTCGAAGCTCTTGCCGTTGAACGTCACGAGGCAGGACGAGCGCGCCATGCGCGCCGCCAGCCAGCGCAGCATGGGCGCCTCCTCGCCCAGCTTGCGCAGGAAGAGCTGGCGCACCCGCAGCGAGCGCCCCTCGAACCAGGCGAGCCCCACCAGGAAGGGCACCGTGCCCGTGCCTCCCGCCAGCCCCGTGGTCTCCGTGTCGAGGAAGAGCATCCGCTGGAAGTCCACGGTCGCCAGGTCCTCGTGCAGCGCGAGGCTGGCGATGAGAGGCGCCTCCACGTCCAGCGCCCCCGCGACGGGCGCCGAGCCATGGTGGTGGTCGGCGGAGAGCAGGTGCTCGCAGACGTGGATGAGCCCCTGCGGCGTCTCCTCGGGCACCACCGGCAGGGGCCCCGGAGGTGGACGCGCGGGCGTGGCGCGGCGCGCCTGCGTCTGGCCCTGGCGCTGCGACCAGTCCGCGAGCATCCGTCGGAGGGACTCGATGCGAGGGTCCTGGCCGCCCGATGGCGGAGCGCCGTCTGCATCGCGCCCACCGGCCGCCGGCCCGCTGACATCGGCCCCCGGGCGCAAGGAAGCCTCCGCGAGTGGCCCCCGCGCGACGAGCCCGGCGGACACGCCGCCCGATGTCGGAGCGCCGTCCGCACCGAGCCCACCCGCTGCCGGCCCGAGGACTCCGGTCCCGGCCGGGGAGGGGCCCTTTGCGAGCAGCTCGCGCGTGACATCCCCGCTCCTGTCGGCCGTCGACACCGGTCCCGCGTCGACGAGCCCACCCTGTCGCCCCGAGGAGTCGAAGGAGGGTTCACCTGCCCCGCCCGTGGCCTCGGACGAGACGACGGGGCGTGCCGGGGCCTTGCCCCCCGGGCCCGCGCTCGTCAGTCTCGCCAGCTTGCGCTTGAGGTCCACGCGCGTCGTCCCCGCTCTACTGCACGCCCGCGATGCCGAGCGCGGAGAGGACCTCCAGCGCCAGCCGCTTGCGCGGGTGCGGCTCCACGGGCGCGGCGCCGGGCATCACACCCGCCGCGGGGCCGATGCACGCGGGGCACCCCTCCTCGCAGGAGCACGACTCCAGGAGCCGGCGCGCGCGCACGAGCAGCTCGTCACGCTGGTCGAAGAGCCGGGCCGCGAGCCCCACGCCCCCGGGGACGTTGTCGTAGAGGAAGAGGGTGGGGTCGAAGCCCACGCCCCCGTCCTTGCGCGGAGGCCCCTCGGCGTCGTCCTTGCTCCCGAGCGTCTTGCCCACGTCCCGAGGGTCGATCATCAACCCCACGCACGCCACCGTGCGCAGCGCCGAGGCCAGCCCCCGCAGCGAGTCGATGACCGCCGGACGCGGCGCGTTCATCGCGCGCACCACGGACTCCGGCACCGTCAGCCACAGCGCCGTGGTGTGCATCTGCATCTCGGGCAGCACCACGTCGCCGTAGCCCACGTTCTCATGCGTGTGGAACTTGATCTTCTTGTAGCCCACCACCTTCTCGATGACGCTCACCTCGCCCATGCCGGCCTGGAGCGAAGGCCCCATGGCCGAGGACTGGTCCTCCTGGATGACGTGGACACGCACGTACGTCATCGCGTCCGTGAAGTAGTCCGGCGCCACCTTCCGCACGAAGGCCTTGTGGTTCTCGTAGTCGAAGTGCTCGACCTGGTACTGCTCGCCCTCGTGTTGGTAGATGGCCTGCTCGTGCAGCATCGTGTGCGCCGAGCGGAAGTCCATCTCCGCCAGCGTCCGGTCCGTCCCCCGCTCGATGATGACCACGTTGTCCCAGCCCACGCTGCGCAGGGAGACGTGGTTCGCCGGGTACGCGTCCGCCGACCAGTGGAACACCCGCCGCCCGCCCTCGCCCGCGGTGGGATGGACGACCTCGTGCTGCGCGAGGAACCCGAGCGCCTCCGCGGTGGACTCCGGCGGAACGTCACCGAAGGGCTCCCCCTCCTCGAAGGGCAGCTCGAACGAGGCGCACTTGAGGTGCTGGACGAGGATCTCCACGTTGTCCGGGTCGATGCGCGCGTGCTCCACGGGCGCGCCGATGAGGAAGCGCGGATCCCCCGCGAGGTACTGGTCCAGCGGCGCGCTCGACGTCACGAGCAGCGCGAGGCTCCCCGAGCCCCGACGTCCCGCGCGCCCGAAGCGCTGCCACAGCGCCGCGACGGAGCCGGGGTAGCCCGCGCACACCACCGCGTCCAACGAGCCGATGTCGATGCCCAGCTCCAGCGCGTTGGTGGCCACCACGCACCGGACCTCGCCCGCGCGCAGCGCCGCCTCCGTGGCCCGGCGCGTCCCCGGCAGGTAGCCGCCCCGGTAGCCCTGGATGAGGGACGGGTCGAGCTTCTCCTCGATGAAGCGGTCGCGCAGGTACTTGAGCATCACCTCGATGTTGTTGCGCGACTGCCCGAACAGGAGCGTGGACACGCCCGCGCGCACCAGGTCCGAGGTCAGCCGCACGGCGGTCTTCAGGTAGCTGGCGCGGATGCCCAGCTCCGCGTTGACCACCGGCGGGTTGAACACCATGACCCGGCGCTCGCCGGACGGCGCGCCGCTCTCCGACACGAGCGCCACGTCCCGCCCGAGCATCCGCCGCGCGTGCGCCTGGGGATTGCCGATGGTGGCCGACGCCGCGACGAACACCGGGTCCGAGCCATGGAAGCGCGCCACCCGCTGCAGCCGGCGCAGCACGTTGGCGAGGTGCGAGCCGAACACGCCCCGGTACGTGTGCAGCTCGTCGATGACCACGTAGCGGAGGTTGGAGAACAGCCGCGCCCAGTTCGCGTGGTGCGGGAGGATGCCCGTGTGCAGCATGTCCGGGTTGGTGAGCAGCACACCGCTGCGCTCCCGGGCCGCGCGGCGAGCGTCCGCGGGGGTATCCCCATCGAAGGTGATGGCGCCGTGGGACAGGCCCGCCTCGCGCATCAGGACGCGCAGGGACTCCTCCTGGTCGCGCGACAGCGCCTTCGTCGGGAAGAGGTAGAGCGCCCGCGCCTGGGGCTCCCGCGCGAACCGGTCCAGGAGCGGCAGGTTGTAGCAGAGGCTCTTACCCGAAGCGGTGGGCGTGGCGATGACCAGGCTCTGTCCCGCGCTGGCGAGCCGGAAGGCCTGCGCCTGGTGGGAGAAGAGCTGGTCGATGCCCCGCAGGCGCAGGGCCTCCCTCACCTGGGGCGCCACCTCGTCGGGGATGGGGGCGAAGGCGCCGGCCCGGGCGGGCGACGCCTCGTCGAGCGCGAAACAGGGCCAGAGCTGGCGGTCCGAGCGCCATCCCTGGAGGACCGCGTCCAGGCCGCGAGGGGTATTCCAGGGGTTGCGACGAGGGCCACCGAAGGCCGCCTCTTCCTTCTCCGACTTCATGGGGCGGGCACTGTACAGGCGTATACGAGGCCGGACAACGCGGACGGTTCCAGAGCGCGGCGGATGTAGCTCGGCTAGGGTGCCGCGCCCGTGGCCCTCGCCATCTTCCTGTTCACGTACGTCTTCATCGCCGGCGCCCGGCTCCCCTACCTCAAACTCGACCGTCCTGGTGGCGCGCTGCTGGGCGCGGTGCTGATGGTGGTGCTCGGCGTCGTAACACCCGCCGAGGTCTTCAACCACAGCGAGGACCCCGCCCGTCACGCCATCGACGCGGACACCATCGTCCTCCTGCTCGGGATGATGCTGCTGGCGGCCTACCTGTCGCAGGCGGCCTTCTTCCGCACGGCGGGCGCCTGGGCGGTGCGCCGCGCCCGCACACCGAGGCTGCTGCTGGTGGCGGTGACGTTCATCTCCGCCATCCTGTCCGCCTTCCTCGTCAACGACACCGTGTGCCTGATGCTCACGCCGCTGGTGCTCGCCACCGTGGACGACGCGCGCCTGCCGCCCGTGCCTTACCTGCTGGCCGTGTGCATGGGCAGCAACAGCGGCTCGGTCGCCACGTTCACCGGCAACCCGCAGAACATGCTCATCCAGGGCGCGTCCGGGCTGTCCTACGCGAGCTTCGCCGCGTACATGGCGCTGCCCGCGCTCCTGTCCACCGCCATCGTCGCGGGCGCCCTGCTCTTCATCTTCCGCTTCGACCTGCCAGCGACGCGCTTCGAGCCCCGGCCTCCGCCTCCTCCCGTGGACCGGGCGTTGCTCGCGCTGACGCTGGTGGTGCTCGCCGGCGTGGTGGTGGCCTTCTTCGCGGGGCTGCCGATGAGCTGGAGCGCGCTGGCCGGGGCCGCCTGCGTCATGGCCCTGTCGCGCCGCGAGCCGCGCGAGGCGCTGGACCGCGTGGACTGGGTGTTGCTGCTGTTCTTCTCCAGCCTCTTCGTCGTCGTGTACGGCGTGAACAAGCACGGCTGGGCGGAGGAGATCCGCCTGCTGTTCGCGCCGCTGATGGCGGGCCCGGCGTGGAAGGAGACGCTCGGGTTCGCGGGGCTGACGCTGGTGGCCTCCAACCTCTTCAGCAACGTGCCGTTCGTCATGCTCGCGCGCACGTGGGTGCCCACGCTGCAGAACGTGGAGCTGGGCTGGCACGTGCTCGCGCTGGGGTCGACGCTGGCGGGCAACCTGACGCTGGTGGGCAGCGTGGCCAACCTCATCGTCTTCGAGGCCGCGCGCGGCAAGGTCGACATGACCTTCATGGGCTATCTGCGCGTGGGGCTGCCCGTCACCCTGGTCAGCTTCGTCGTGGGCCTCGCGGTGCTCCTCGCGGAGCACGCGCTGTTCTGACGCCCGCGGACCGCGCGCGGCTCACTCGGGATCCGGGTCCGGCAGCTCGCCCGGCGCCAGCTCCGGCTCGGGCGGCTTCGGCGGCGCCTGCCAGCTGGGCGCCACGGTGTCGGGCGCGGCGGGCCCGGGGGGCGCGGCCACCGGCGGGCTGGCCTTGCGATCCCTCGGCGTGAGGTCCTTCACGAAGCCCGCCGCCACCTGGTCCAGCATGGCCGACATCGCCTGACGGAAGAGGTCCGGATTCTTGCCGACCTTGAAGGGGTCCAGGTGCTCCGCCCCGGCCTCCACCTGGTCCACCTCGAACGGGCGGCGCCACACCTCGGAGCGGCCGTCCAGGGTGAACATCCGCCCGTAGCCGCGCAGGAAGGCGCCGGCGTGGCCCTTCTCGCTGCGCATGCCGTACTCCTGCACGACGAACTCGACGACGGTGTCCGCGCCCAGCGACGCCACCATGTCGTAGTCCGGGGCATTGGCGGGGACCTCCTCCACGAGGAAGCTCTCCAGCACGGACGCCACGCGCGCCGGGTCCACCGTGTACGCCCACGGGGCCTCGCGCGGCAGCTGCGAGAGCGTGTTCACGCGCAGCCGCTCCGACACCTCGAACCGCGTCACCGCCTGCTGGAGCTTCACGGTGAGCCGCCGGTCCGCCTCCACGGGCTCGAGCTTCTTGAGCTTCCCGCCGTATGCGGAGTCTTCGCGGAAGACGAAGCTCTTGGGCCCAGCGCCGTCCTCGATGCGGGAGATGAAGGCGGGACGGCGCACGCGGTCCAGGTCCGCGCCGGCCAGTCGCTGGGAAGCGCAGCCCACCGTGGAGAGCGCCAGCGCGAGGAGAGGGAGGAGGCTTCGCGTCATGACGGGAGATCTACCCCATTACGGTCCCTCCCGCCCCTTCCCCACCCATCCTGTCCGGTCGCCCGGCGTCCAGCCGGGCCGCGCGCTGGTATGCTGCCGGGCGTGAATCCAACGCCTCCTCCCGTTCCCCCGCCCTCGGGCCGCAAGCGTCGGCTCGGGGAGATTCTCATGGACGCGGGCCTCCTGTCGGAGACCCAGCTGCGCTCCGCGCTCGCCGAGCAGCGCAAGTGGGGAGGCCGCCTGGGGCTCACCCTGGTGCAGATGGGCTTCGTGGACGAGAGCTCCATGGTCCACGCGCTGTCGCGACAGCTGGCCATCCCCACCGTGGACCTGGAGAACCTGACGCCCTCCCCCATCGCGATGCAGGCGCTGCGCGTGGACATCGCCGAGCGCTACACCGTCTTCCCCACCGTGGCGGACCCCGCCAGCAAGCTGCTCACCGTGGCCACGTCGGACCCGACGAACGTCGAGTCCCTCCAGGAGCTGGCCTTCCACACCGGCCAGCGCATCCAGGTCGTCGTGGCCGCCGCTTCGTCCATCGAGCGCGCCATCCGGCGGCACTACCACGGGGAGATCACCTCCGCGACGGCGTCCCCGCTGGTCTTCGGCATCGAGGAGTCCACCTTCGAGCTGGCGCCTCCCTCCGAGCCCCTGGAGATGGTGCCCGCCAACCGGGGTGGTCCCCCGCCCTCGGGCCCTCAGCGGGAGAACGAGCTGACCCAGCGCGTGGCGGTGCTCACCCAGCAGGTCGCGGACCTGGAGCGGATGGTCGCGCAGCAGGCCCGCTCGCTGCGCGCGATGCTGGAGCTGCTGGAGACGCGCGGGCTCGTCACCCGCGACGACTACCTGGCCAAGGTGCGCTGACGCCCCGTCAGACCAGGATGAGGTCGTCCTCCTCCCCGCCCAGCAGCTCCGGCACGGGGGTGTTGTGCGCGCCGAGCACCTGTTCGGTGCGCCGCAGCCGCTCGTCGCTCAGCTCGGACACGAGCACGAGGATCTGCGGGTGGCTGGAGATGAGGGCGTCGAAGTCCTCGCGCGGCAGGCGCAGCAGCGTGGTGTGCCGGGTGGACGTCACCGTCGCGGTGGCCGGCGTCTTCTGGAGCAGGGAGATCTCCCCGAACAGGTCCCCCTCCTTCAGTCGCGTCAGCAGGTGGCCGTCCTTGCGGACCTCCACCTCGCCGGACAACAGCACGTACAGGCCATCCGTCCTGTCTCCGTCGCGGATGATGACGGCGTCGCGCTCGACGTCGCGAGCGAGGAAGCGCTCCACCAGAGCGCGCCGGTCCGTCCGGTTGAAGAGGCGGAAGAGCGCGGACGTGTTCATGACGTTGGTCAGCATGCGCTGACGCACGAACTTCTTGAGGGCCTTCGCCACCTGGGGGTGGTTGCGCGAGAGGCCCGCGAGCACCGGCGCGGAGATCTCCAGCAGCTGCGCGTCCTCGGACGCGGCCTCCACGGAGGCGGTGCGCGGCGCGCCGGACAACAGCGCCATCTCCCCGAAGAAGGCGCCGCCCTCGAGCGTCGCGAGGTCCTGGCGCCGCCCATCCTCCATCCGGAACACGCGAACGCTGCCCTCGCAGATGACGTAGAAGGCATCGCCGCGGCGGCCCTGCTCGATGATGCGCTCGCCCTGGTTGAAGCGACGCAGCGGACAGCGCTCGAACAGCTCGATGAAGGCGTCCCGCGGCAGGTCCGAGAACAGGGGGATGGTGGGGAGCGTGTCGAGCGAGGGCGCCTCCGAGGTGAACTCCTCGGTGAGGCTGAAGACCTCCTCCTCCTGTCCCACGCCCAGCTCCGCGTGGCGCTGGTGCAGGCCCGCCTGGGCCGCCAGCTCCACGGCATGCAGCAGCGAATCGGCTTCCAGCTCCAGCTCGGTGAAGGACGAGGGCCCCGACACCGCGCGGAGCGACGCTCCCAGCTCCCGGGACAGCTCGCGGAAGGGCACGGCGGTGGCGCCCGCCGGTGGCTGCCCCTCCGAGCGCCGGGGACGCAGCCCCGGAGGCGCGAAGGCGGGCGGCGCCGAGGGAGGCTCGATGACGGTGGGGACTCGCGGCGTCTCCACCACGGCCGAGTCCGCGATGTTCGAGGACAGCGCCTTCCAACGCCCGCTGCCGGGCGCGCGCGCGGCCCCCTGCTCCTGTGGGGCCGAGCGGGCGACCGCGCCCTCGCTCGGGGTGGAAGGGGGCGCGTCCCGCTGGGCGGAGCGAGGGGCCAGTCCGGGTGGGAGCGAGGACGCAGGGGGCCGGGTGCCCTCGAACGGCATGACCCCTGCGGCGGAGGCCGGCGTCGGCGCCTCGAGGTCCAACGCGATGTCGACCTCGACGGCCTTGTCGGCCACCGGGGGATGCCCGGCTCCGCTCGACGACGCATCCGAGACCGGGGAAAGAGACAGCGCCGCCGGGAGCGCCGGGGACGAGTCCCGGGGGCCCGAACCCTCCGTGGGGACGGATGACGGCGTTGGAGGTGCGGAGGTCACCGGGCTCCGGAGTTCGGGCGGCGGCGCCGAGGACAGCGCGCCGGGTGCGCCTCCCCGGACTCTCGGCCCGGACGGAGTTCCCCGCCGCGCGTACAGGTCCGCGAGCATCTGCTGGACGCCACTGTGGCCTGGGTCCAACTCGAGGATGAGCTTGCTGGCGGCGATGGCGCGCGGGAGGAAGCCCTCTTTCGCGAAGCCCTCGGCCGCGGACTGGTAGGCCGAGATGGCCCGTTCGGGCTCCCCTGCCTTGGCCCAGGCATCGCCCGTGCGCAGCCGGGACTGGTGGTCCTTCGGCTCCAGGCGGCAGAAGTCCTCGTAGAGCTCCGCGGCGCGGGAGAAGCGCCCCTTGGAGAAGGCCTCCGCGGCCTTGTCCTTGAGTTGACGGGACTCCATTACCGGGCCCCCTCGGAGGCCGTTCCCTCCTTTACCGGCGCCGCGCCCGCCGCCTCGCGGACGCTGCGGAAGTAGTCGCTCTTGAGCGCGTCCAGCGATTCGGTATGCGAGCCCGGCCCCATCTTCCTGAGCGCCGTCGCCGCCGCCGCGCGAACCTCCGGAAGGTCGTGGAACAGGTCTCTGGCCACCGCGTCGGTGGCCTGGGCATCTCCCAGTTCCCCGAGCGCGAGCAGCACGTCCCGCCGCGCGACGCTGTTCGTCTCGTCCAGCGCCTTGAGCAGCGTGGGGATGGCGTCCTTGGCGCGCAGCCGGCCCAGCAGCGCCGCCGCGAGCGCGGCCTCCGCGCCGCCCTCCCGGACGACGGCCTGGAGCGCCTCGGACGACCCGGCCGGAATCGCCGTGCCCTTCGACAGGGCGTCTAGCACCAGCAGCTTCTCACTCCCCATCTTCGGCAGCATCTCCACCAGCGCGGCCTGTCCGGACTCGCCCGACGCCGCCAGCGCCTGGGCCACGGCCTTCTGCATGTCCCGCTCGGGCTCGACGAGGCTCGCCTTGGCGATGGCCACACCCTCGGGTCCCAGATGGGAAAGCCCCACCAGCGCCGCCGTGCGGAGCACGACGCTCGAGTCCTGCGAGTATCCCTTGAGCAACTCCAGGGCCCCCGGCGCCCGCAGCATCCCCAGCGCGCGCAGCAGGGTCGCCACCGGCGCCAGCCGCTCCGCGTCGACGTCGTCGACAAGCTCCGTGGGGACACGCGGCTTGACCACCGGGCGCCCCGACTCACGGACGCGCGCGGCGTTGAGGGCCTTGACGCGCTCGAAGAGCGAGGTGTGTCGCGCGGCGCGGTCCTCGACGCCGGAGCGGCCCGAGGAATCGGCCGACGGGTCGTACCCTGGCGCATAGGTCTCCGGCAGCTTCTGGTTGACCCAGTCGGCGCGCAGCGGCTCCAGCCCCTTCGACTCCTGCTCGTAGAGCTTCTGGAGCAGCGGGACGACGGACGCGTCCCCCACCGCCGTCACGGCCTCCACCGCGAGCATCCGCAGCGCGGCGTCGTTCTGCCCGAGCCACGGCGTCACCTTGGCGAGCAGCGGCTGGGCGGCCGGCCCCAGGCCGATGACGGCCTGCAGCCCCGTCGCCGCCGTGGCCGGCTTGGTGAGTCGCTCGCCGATGGCCTCCACCGGACAGCCGCCTCGCGAACGCATCGCCTGCGCCGCGGCGAGCGCGTCCACGGGGGCGCCATCGAGCGCGACCGCGCACAGGGCGGCATCCGTCTCCGGCGTGCGAGGGAAGGCCAGGATGGCGTCGATGGCGAGCGGGCTCACCGCGCTCTTCTCCACCGCGACGGCCTGGAGGCGCGGGGCGGCGGCCGGATCCTTGAGCTTCATGAGCGCGGTGAGCGCGGACTCGCGCAGCTCCGGGAAGCTCTCGTCCAGCAGCAGCGCGATGGCTCCCACGGCCCGCTTGTCGCCCGCGTCGCCCAGGCCGCGCACCGCGGCGGCGGCGAGGATGACCTGGCTGTCACGCACGAGCGGGAGCAGGCGGTTCACCGCCTCGGCCCGGCCGCTCTTGCCCAGCTCCTCCGCGGCGCCCACGCGCTCGGGCAACGCGCCTTCGGTGAGCGTGAGCAGGTTGCGCTCCCATTGCCCCTTCGCCTCGGCGGCGACGACCTCCGTCATGGCGCCCGGGACGTTGGCGTTCTTGAGGGCCTGGACGATGACCTGGCGGGTGGTGCGCCCCCGTCGCCCGTACTGGAGCGTGAGGTACGCCTTCGCCTTGTCGTTCTTGACCTTGGAGAGCGCCATGGCCGCGCGGCCCTGGACCTCCTCGTCGGAGTCCTCCAGCAGCTCACCCAGGAGATCCACGACCCGAGGGTCCTGGCTCTCGCCCAGGGCCACGGCGGCCTCCGCGCGGACGATGGCGGACAGGTCCTTGGCCGCGCGGGTGAAGAGGACGAGGTCGTCCGCGTTGCCTTGCCCGGCCAGCTTCTTCACCGCGAGGGCTCGGACCTCCGGACGAGGACTCTGGAGGTCGGCCAGGAGCTGGTCGCGGCTGCCATCGCAACCAACGACCAGGGCCAGCATGAGGAGGAAGGGGCGCGTGCCGGTTCGCATCGGTCTCCGCCGAGGGAAACAGGGAAGAGTCGCAGGGGGTTATATCAACGAGCCCCCTGCCGCCCAATCCGCAGTGCGATGCTTCAGCGCGGCTTGCGAGGCCCCTTGGAGGGTTGGCCGAAGCGGCCCTTCGGAGCCTTGCTGTTCCAGCGGGCCCCAGAACCCTCCTGCTTCTTCTTTCGCCAGTCCTGGAACTCCCCGGACTTCCGGCCCTCGCCGTCGCCCTCGAAGGAGCGACGTCCCGAAGCCCCGCCGCGCACGACGCGCTCGCGCGGAGCGCCGTGGTCGTCATAGGGCTTCCAGGAGCGGCTCTCCGACTTGCCGCCCGCGCCACGCGGGCCCTTCGAGGCCGCGCCACCGAACCGGGCACCGCCTTCCCGCCGGGGAGGACGGGCCTGGGCGCCTTCGTCACCGCCCGCGTTCCACTCACGACGGGCGGGACGTCCCGCGGCGCCACCGAAGCGCGAGCCACCCGCACGCGCCGCCGGACGAGCCTCGCGGTCGGAGCCGCCGAACCGGGACCCGCCCGTCCGAGCGGGACGCTCCCCTCCGCCGAACCGGGAGCCACCGCCACGCTCGGCGCGCCCCTCACCGCCGAAGCGCGAGCCACCCGCACGGGCGCCGCCCGTACGCTCGCCGCCGAAGCGCGAGCCACCGGCACGAGCGGGACGGCCCTCGCTGGAGCGAGCCCCGCCCTCGTCACCCGCGCTCATCTCGCGACGCGCGGGACGATCGCCACCACGCGAACGGGCCGGAGCCTCGTCGCCAGCGCTCCACTCGCGACGCGCCGGACGCCCCTCGCCGCCGAAACGGGAACCACCCGCGGGAGCCGGACGCCCCTCGCCGCCGAAACGGGAACCGCCCGCGCGTGCAGGACGGCCCTCGCCGCCGAAGCGCGAGCCACCCGCGCGTGCAGGACGCCCCTCGCCGCCGAAACGGGAACCACCGGCGCGTGCAGGACGCCCCTCGCCGCCGAAACGGGAACCACCGGCGCGTGCAGGACGCCCCTCGTCACCACCGCGAGAACCACCCGCGCCCTCGGAGCGACCCTCTCCGCCAAAACGGGAACCACCCGCGCGTGCGGGACGGCCCTCGCCACCGAAACGGGAACCACCGGCGCGTGCGGGGCGACCTTCGTCACCGCCGCGAGAACCACCCGCGCGAGCAGGACGGCCCTCGCCTCCGAAGCGGGAGCCACCCGCGCGAGCAGGACGCCCCTCGCCACCGAAGCGGGAGCCACCCGCGTGCTCGGAGCGACCCTCGCCACCGAAGCGGGAGCCGCCCGCGCGTACAGGACGCCCCTCACCACCGAAACGAGAACCACCCGCGCGAGCAGGACGCCCCTCCGAGGCCGCCCCACGCTCGGAGCGACCCTCGCCACCCGCGCTCCACTCGCGACGCGCGGGACGGTCTCCACCACGCGAACGGGCCGGGGCTTCGTCTCCAGCGCCCCACTCGCGACGCGCGGGACGTCCCTCCCCGGCGCCACCACGCGGGCGCCCGAAGCGAGCCAGGCTGGAGCCACCCTCGGCGACAGGCTTGAAACCACGCTTCTCACCCGCCCCGGCGCGAGCCGCGGGCTTGCGAGCGGGCCGCTCGGCGGCGGCCTTGCGCGGCGCGGGCGCATCGTCATCCATCGACAGCTCGTCCTCGTCCGTGTCGTCGAAGCCCGGCGCCGCGCGCCCGTGACGCCGGGGCGGCAGCCGCAGCGACGTCGACGGCGGCGTGGCCTTGCCATCCGACACGGCGTTGAGCAGCTCCACCTCCGAGGTCTTCAGCGGACGCAGCTCCCCCGGACGCAGCCCCTCCACGCCCACGCCCGCATAGGCCGGACGGAACAGGCGCACCACCGGGTGCCCCACCGCGGCGCACAGCCGCTTGATGAGGTGCGGGCGGCCCTCGGCCACCACGATCTTCAGCCAGGTGTTCTTCTCGGCCGCCTCGAACACGTCGACGGAGACCGGCGTCGCCATGCCGTCCTCCAGCCGCACGCCGCCGCGCAGCTTGTCCAGCGTGGCCTTGTCCGGAACCCCCTTCACCTTCGCCAGGTACGTGCGCGGCACCTGGAAGCTCGGGTGCGTCAGCTTGTGCGCCAGCGCCCCATCGTCGGTGAAGAGCAGCGCCCCCTCGGCGTCGTAGTCCAGGCGGCCCACGGGGAACAGGCGCTTGCCCGTCTCCTCCACGTAGCTGGCCACCGTGGGCCGGCCCTGGGGATCCGACAGCGTCGTCACCACGCCCACGGGCTTGTAGAGCAGGAAGTAGGACGTCTCATCCGGCGGCGTGACCAGCTTCCCGTCCACCGAGACCAGGTCCGTCCCGGGCTCCACCCTGCTCCCCAGCTCCGTCACCGTCGTGTTGTTCACCGCCACGCGGCCCGCGGTGATCAGCTCTTCTGCATGCCGGCGCGAAGCCACTCCCGCGCGGGCCAGGTACTTCTGAAGTCTTTCGGCCGCCATTACTCTTCCTTCTTCATGCTCTGCCCGTCACTCGGGCTTGGGCCCCTCGGCACCCGTCTCGGGTGGCGGGGGCGTGTCCAGGACGCTGGAGCTGACCTTGGTCGTCCGGTCAGCAGCCTCGATGGCTTCTTCCAGCTCCTCTAGCGCGGCTTCACTCGCCGCGGCGCTCTTTTCCATCCGCTTCGTGAAACCCGGGTCCGACAGCGCCTCCACCGTCCCGGCGGCCGGCGGCGCCGGCCGGACTTCCTTCTCCACGATGTCCCGATGCTCCTGCGTCAGCTCGTGGAACTCCCGCAGTGTCGGCAGGGCCGACAGGTCCTTCAGCGCGAAAAACTCCAGGAATTCACGCGTAGTCCCATAGAGGATGGGTCGCCCCACCTCCTCGCGCTTGCCCAGGATCTTGACGAGCTTGCGGTCCATCAATGCCTTGAGGACGGCCCCACAGTCCACTCCTCGAATGTCCTCCAGCTCCGGACGGGTGACCGGCTGACGGTAGGCGATGATGGCCAGGGTCTCCACGGCGGCCCGGGTGAGTCGCTGGGGCTTCACCCGCAGGTAGCGCCGGACGTATTCGCCGGAGTGCGGATCCGTGCGGAACTGCCAGCCCCCGGCGACCTCGTACAGGACGATGCCGCTGATGCCGTCCCGGTGGATGCCGGACAGCTGGTTGAGGGCCTCGGCGATGAGCTCCCGGTCGATGCCGGTGGCCTGGTACAGCTCGTCCACGGACAGGGGACGCTCGGCGACGAAGAGGACGCTCTCCAGCACCGTGCGGATGCGGTCCGGGGACAGCTTGCGGCTCTTGGTGACGAGCTTCTCGAACGACGTCTCCAGGTCGGGGACGGCATCCGCGTCCTCCTCGATGGCGACGGCCTCGACCTCGTCCAGCTCGTCCGCCGGGCCGGGCCCGGTGACGGCGGCGATCTCCTCCTCGGAGAAGGGGCTCGGGCCTCCGGAGGCGACCTCCCCGGCCTCCACTTCCTCGACCGGGGGGGCGGCGTTCTTGCCCTTCCGTCCGTTCCTACCGGTAGTCACTCTCGTCGACCTCCGTGGGGACCAGCCGCTCCAGGGCGTCCCCGTTGGGCAGCAGCAGGATGGGCCCCAGCGGCTCGTCCTGTACCACGCGGATGAGGCGCCGCTTCACCATCTCCAGGATGGCCAGGAAGGTGATGACCACCTCCTGGCGCGTGCGGGTCTCCGTCTCGGAGAACAAGCTCTCGAAGAGCACCTGTCCCTGGGGGCGCAGGCGCTCGACGATGCGGAGGATGGCCTCGGACAGCGTCACCCGCTCGCGCACCACCTCGTGCTGCAGCTTGGGCTGCAGGCGCTCCAGGACCCGGTCCAGCGCCTCGATGAGCTTGAGGACGCTGAACTCCTGGAGCCCCACCTCCTCCTCGGGGATGGGGACCGCCTCCACGGGCACGTTGCGCGCGAAGACGTCGCGCCCGAGGATGTCCTGCATCCCCAGGTGCTCGGCGGCGTCCTTGTACTTCTGGTACTCGAGCAGGCGCCGCACCAGCTCCGCGCGCGGGTCCTCGGGCTCCTCCACCGCCGCCAGCGCCTCGCCGCCCTCCGGCACCGCCACCGCGTCCTGCCGGGGCAGGAGCATGCGGCTCTTGAGGTGGGCCAGGGTGGACGCCATCACCAGGAACTCCCCGGCGATGTCGAGGTTGATCTCCCGCATCCGCTCCAGGTGCTCCAGGTACTTCTCCGTGATGAGCGCCAGCGGGATGTCGAAGATGTCGACCCGATGCTCCTTGATGAGGTGGAGCAGCAGGTCCAGCGGACCCTCGAAATTGGGCAGCGCGACGCGGAAGGAGTCGCCCGGGGTGCGGGGCAACTCCCCTTCAGGGAGGGCGTCGTCCGCCGGCGAGCGAGGACTGTCACTCACCGGTGGACCCTGGATGCCCTTCTGGCTGTCGGTGGCGGCGCGTCATCGATTCTGCCGGCCTCGAGCGCGAGCCGGGGGACACACCTCCTTAACAGTGGCTCCCAGGTGGGTCAAACAATCGACCGTGAACACCCGTTCAGACATCCGGATTCAGGGGATGCCCACGGCCCTGCGGACCTGGTCCATCAGCCGGGTCGCCTCCTGGCGGGCCCGGTTGGCGCCGTCCTGGAGGATGCGGTCCAGCTCCGCGGGGTCGGCCGACAGCTCGGCGTACCGCTTCCGGGCAGGCCCGAAGCTGGTGTGGAGCCCCTCCAGCAGCAGCTTCTTGTACTCGCCATAGCCCTTCCCGCCCGCCTTCCACGAAGCGTCCACGTCGCGGAACTCGGACTCCGGGAGCACGACCTTCAAGAGGTCGTAGAGCGGCACGTCGCTGGCCAGGGAGGGGTCCGACGGCTTGTCGCCCGGCACCGGCTTGGGCGCTTCGACCGGCGTCGAATCCGTCTTGATGGACATGACGCGCTTC
This sequence comes from Myxococcus stipitatus, assembly GCF_021412625.1. The sequence goes on from NZ_JAKCFI010000005.1 coordinate 202,896, forward strand.
TTCAGCTCCTTCTCGTCCCCGAACAGGTCCAGCGTGTTCCCGTAGGACTTGGACATCTTCCGTCCGTCGATGCCGGGCACCGTCTGGGTGGAGGTCTGGATGCGCGCCGACGGCAGCTTGAGGATGCCGGGCGCGTGCCCGCGCTCCTTGCCGTCCGGGTCGGCCGGGTCGTACCCCGGCACGTACTGCACGTTGAACTTCACGGCCCAGTCGCGGGCGAACTCGATGTGCTGTGTCTGGTCCTTGCCCACGGGGACGGCGTCCGCGCTGTAGAGCAGGATGTCGGCGGCCATCAGCACGGGGTACGCGAAGAGGCCGAAGTCCGGGCTCTTCCCTTGCGCCACCTTGTCCTTGTAGCTGGTCGCGCGCTCCAGGTGCGCCACGGGGGTGACGACGCCGAGGATCCAGTTCAGCTCGAGCACCTCCTTCACGTCGCTCTGGCGGAAGAGCACGGCCTTCTTCGGATCCAATCCGAGCGCCAGGTAGGAGAGCGCGGCGTCGCGCGTCAGCTCGAGCGCCCGCTTCGGATCGCGCACCTCGTTGAGCGAGTGGTAGTTCGCGATGAAGTAGTAGGCTTGGTCCGCCTCGTCCTGGAGCTGCACGAACTGGCGAATCGCGCCGTAGTAGTTGCCGATGTGCAGCTTTCCGGAGGACTGCACGCCTGAGAGGATCCGCATGTCGGGTTCTTCCGAATCGGGGGCTGGGGCTGGAAGTCGTGGTTCAGACGCCGGTGGTTCGCACACCCGACGCACCCCTGCAACCCTCCGTTGATTCACGACACACCACCGGACACCCCTCGGGCCCCGCCTCGCCCCTGCTTGGAAAATTGCGTCCCGCACGAAAATCCCGAGAGATTCCAGGTGGTTGCGGATTGAGCGGCGGTGGGTGGAGCGGTACCCTGAGCTCCCCAACAGCGAGCAACCCCACCTCGGGAGGTCGGACCGACATGGAGCCATTCAAGGGAAGTCTCGCCAGCTATCGCCTGCAGATGGTGATGCCACCGCTGTTCACCACGTCCGGGGTGGAGGGGACGTTGCGCGTGGAGCGCGGGGCGGTGCGGCGCTGCTTCCAGGTGAAGGATGGCTTCCTGGTGGGCGAGAGCTCGAACGACCCCCGCGAGCACCTGGCCCAGGTGCTGGTGAACCTGCGCATCCTCGACGCGCCGCGGGCCGCGGCGGCCTTCGAGGCGGCGGAGGGCGCGGGCATGCCGTACGGCACGTTCCTGGTGCAGCGGTGCTTCGTCGAACTGCCCCGCCTCATCGAGGCCATGGAGCACAAGGCGCGCGAGGCCCTCTTCGACTGCTATGGCTGGGAATCGGGCGAGGTGGAGTTCATCCCCAAGCTCCCGCCCGCCTCGCGCGCCGTGGGCCTGCGCCTGTCGCTCAGCGGGATGCACCGGGACGCGGTGACGCGCCTGCGCGAATGGTCCGTGTTCCGGGACGTGTTCCCGCACCTCGACGCCACGTTCCGGGTGTTCCGTGAGTTCGCGGTGGAGACCTTCTCCGAGGAGGAGGATCGGCTGCTCGAGCTGGCCGCGGGCGGCGCGACGCTGGGGGAGATGCTGGCCACGGCGAAGGAGGCTCCGCTGTTCGCCGCGCGGTGGATTCTGCACCTGTATCGTCGGGGCGCCCTGGCGCCGAGGGTCTCCAAGGGCCCGAAGCTGGGTGAGGCGGCGGAGCTCGCCGAGCTCCTGAGCCTGGTGAAGCGCTTCCTGGAGACGGGCAAGTACGACCACGCGGTGGCGCTGGCGGCGCAGATCCTCGAACGGGGCCCGGTGCCGGAGGCCCACGCGCTGTACCGCGAGGCCGAGGTCCGCCTGACGCTGGCCCTGAGCGACGAGCTGTTCGCCCTGGACGGCAGGCTCGTCTTCGAACCCATCCCCCGCCCCACCCCGTCGCAGCTCACCGCGGACGACCTCTACCTGTACTCGAAGCTGCGAGGCAGCCGGAGCATCCGTCAGGCGCTGCGCACGGCGGCCATGGGCGAGCTGGCCGCGTCGCGCTCGGTCCACCGGCTGATGGCCTCGGGACTGATTCACGTCGCCCCCCTCCCGGGTGCCGAGTCCTCCAGCGAGGCCCGTCACACCGCCACGGATCCCCACGCGTCGCCCGTCGCCAACGTGGCCACCTGAGCCCAGGCGTTCACGGCGGAGTCGGCACTCCGCCGCGAGCCTCGCGAGGGGGAAGCCACAACAACCCGAGGTCCAGGAGCCTGGCCTCGAAGGGAGGAACGCGGACGGCTCGCGCCCCCTCATGCCTCGCGACCGACTCCCATCGACGGGGCTGGCGCACGTAGACCTCGAGGGTGCGTCGCAGGGGATCGATCAACCACGCGTGCCCCACGCCCTCGCGACGATAGACAGGCAACTTGCGGAACCTGTCCACCGACTCCGTGCTGGGCGAAATGACCTCACCCACCCAATCGGGGGCCGCGACGAGCCACGGAACATCGGCGGGCGGCTCGGGGACTCGCTCCCGTCGCCACCCCGCCAGGTCCGGCACGACGACATCGCGCCCCAGGTGGAGCTCGGGCTCATCGAGGAACCACCAGCCTCCTGGACCTTCGCTCCCGAACTCGAACGGCGCCATGAGCATGGCCCCCAAGCGACTCGCGACGCGCAAGTGCCGAGGAATCGGCCTGGGTGACGCATAGAGCGCGTCATCGACGATCTCCCCCACCCAGCCCACCGGCAACGCCTCGATGTCCTCGTACGTCGCCGGCTTCTTCCGGTCATCCCGCCCCATGCACGCCTCCGCGGATGGAACCTGTGAGGTCCCACCTCTAGCACCCCACCCGAAGGGGAGTCTACCCGATGCGTAGGCAATCTACCGACGGGTCTGACACGTCCTCCGCGCCGAGCTGGGGAGCCCGGGGTCAGCTCCCCGTCCGGGCCGCCTTCTTCCGCGCCTTGGGGACGAAGACGTCGCTGCGCGGATGGAACTCGTCGTAGACGGAGCGCAGGCGCGCGCTGTTGACGTGCGTGTAGATCTGCGTGGTGGAGAGGTCCGCGTGGCCCAGCATCTGCTGCACGGCGCGCAGGTCCGCTCCCCGCTCCACCAGGTGCGTGGCGAACGAGTGCCGCAGCTTGTGGGGCGACAGGGGCTTGCGGATGCCCGCCTTGAGCGCGTAGCGCTTGAGCAGCTTCCAGAAGCCCTGCCGGGTGAAGCCCGCGCCCCGGGGCGTGACGAACAGGGCCCGGGACTCGCGCCGCTTGAGCAGCGCGGTCCGCGACGTCGCCAGGTACTCGCGCACCTTCTCCACGGCCACGCGCCCCAGGGGGACGATGCGCTCCTTGGAGCCCTTGCCCTTGGCCACCAGGTAGCCCGCGGTCAGCTGCACGTCGTTGACGCCCAGGCCGCACAGCTCGCTCACGCGCAGCCCGGTGGCATAGAGCACCTCGATCATCGCCTTGTCGCGCAGGCCCGTGGACGTGCGCTCGTCCGGGGCGGCGAGCAGCTGCTCCACCTCGTCCAACGTCAGGAACGACGGCAACTTGCGCGCGGAGCGCGGCGTGTCCACGTCCTCGGTCGGATCCTTGTCCGCCATGCGCTCGGCGACGAGGAAGCGGTGGAAGCCCCGGAGCGCGGCCAGGTGCCGCGCCTGGCTGCGCTTGCCCAGCCCGCCCTTCGTCAGCGACGACAGGTGCGCCGTCACGTCCTCCTGTCGGGCCCGTGTCACGTCGTCGACGCCGCGCGCGCGCAGGTCCTCGAAGTAGGCCGTGAGGTCCGCGGCATAGGCGTCCACCGTCTTGCCGGACAGGCCCCGCTCCGCGCGGATGAACGCGATGAACGCGTCGAGCAACCCTTCCATGTCCCCCAGGCTAGCGGAGCCGCGCGCCGAGGCAACCACACGGCCTCACGCCCCCGGCGTCCCCGCCTCCCCGGTCGTCCCCCGCTCCAGCGCCTGCACCACCCACGGCCAGCCCACCAGGATGTTGCCCGGAGAGCGAAGGCACGCGTCCGCCACCGCCAGCACCTCCGCGGGGCGCGAGCGCACCGCCAGCGCCAGGTGACGCCCCAGGAACGGGTGCGGCAGATAGCTCAGGTTGTGGTGCAGCACCGGCACCCAGCTCAGCGTGGGCCGCCCCGTCCAACGCTCCACCGCGTACGCCACCGCCGACGCCAGCACCTCCAGCGCGTACAGCGGCAGGCGGAACGCGCTCACCAGGAACGCCACCAACGCCGAGGCCGCCACCGCCCCCGCGAACGACGACCCCACGAGCCAGCTCCACACCATCATGGGCACCACGCTGGTGACGATGGCCGCCGTCTGCACCCGCCACACCGACGGCCCGCGCCCCGCGGCGATGCTCGAGATGCTGCCCACCGACAGGCCCGACACCACGCCCAGGCAGATGCCCACCGCCACGCCCGCGCCCCCACCCTGCTGCGGCCCGAAGGCCCCCGCCGCCGTCGCGTGCAACCCCACCAGGATGGACAGGCTCGCCAGCGAGCCCAGCATCACCCCCGCCACCAGCCCCGACACCAGCGCCAGCACCAGGCCCGCGGCGGAACAACACACCGCCGACACCGCCCAGCCACCGCGGAGCGGAAGGCCCGCGCACACCATCGCCAGCCCCGCGAGCGCCGTCACCAGGGGCGAGCCCACCACCAGCCACAACAACATGCGGCGGACGAAGAGCCCCGCGGCGAGATTGCCCTGGGCTTGTTCGTGCCACAGCTGGCCGATACGGCCCCCGGGCGCGGTGATGCCCGCGGCGCGGAGCCTGTAGTGCAGGTCCACCGGGCGGAACATCAATAGCAACAGCAACGTGATGGGCGCGGGTACGCGATGCAGCGTGTCCGCGCGAGCAGGAACTGCGCCCCCCTGTGGTCGTCCCAAGGTGGCCCCCCTCCAGTTCGGGTTTCAGTCCCCCAGCCTACCCTTGCCCTCCCGGAGGATTTCAAGCGTGTCGCCGATGAGTGAAACGACGGTGGAAGGTTCGTTCAACGTCACACCGCCGTCGAGGATGAGATCCAACCCGCGACCGAGCGCCGCCTTGATGTCCTTCGCGTCCGTGAGCGGCTCACCGTCCGTGTTGGTCACCGACGTCGTCACCAGCGGGCGCCCGAGCGCCCGCGCCAGCTCCCGGGCCAGGGGGGCATCCGGGACCCGGATCCCCACCTGCTTCTGTCGGGTCATCATCAAATCCGGCACCAGCCGCGTGGCCTCGAGGATGAACGTGAACGCACCAGGAGTGAGCCCCTTCATCGTGCGATACGCGAAATTGCTGACGTGGGCGTACCGGGCGACGTCGGACAGGTCCGGGCAGAGGAAGGACAGGGGCTTCTTCTTGTCACGGCCCTTGAGCAGGTAGAGCCGCTCGATGGCCTTCTTCGAGCCCAGGTCACAGCCCATGCCGTAGTACGTGTCCGTGGGATAGGCGATGAGCCCGCCGCGCTCGAGCACCTCCACGGCGCGCTGCACGTGCCGGGGCGACGGGTGCGCCATGTCCACCTCGAGGATGGGTGCGGCCATGATGTCGTCGTGCCTCCTGGGGGATGCCCCAAAGCCTACGCCGTTCCCGTCGCCTCGTCCCCGCGGACTTCGCCGCTGGCGGTCAGCGCCTTGCGCGTGAGCACCGGCCCCACCAGTTCGTGGGTGGTGATCATCGCCACGATGAGCACCTCCACCTGGGCGCCGAAGGACGGGAAGGTCCTCGACACCAGCGCCGCCAGGCCGAAGGTGACCCCCGCCTGGGAGATGAGCCCCATCCACAGGTAGCGCTTGAGCCGCGGGTCGTCCGTGGGCGCGAAGCGACGGCAGGCGAACCAGATGGCCGCGCCGCGCAGCGCCACCAGCAGCAACGCGGCCGGTCCCACCGTCAGCAGCGCGTCCAGCTTGAGCCCCGCGCCCGCGGCCGCGAAGAAGAGCGCGAACACCGGCAGCCCCGCGCGCTGGATGGCGTGGTGGATGCGCTCGCCCTCGTGCTCGTCCAGGTTCGCGATGAGCGCGCCGGCCGCCAGCGAGACCAGCAGCGGCGACAGGTGCAGGCGCGCGCCGCCCTCCGCCGCCGCGAAGGACAGCCCCACCAGGAACAGCGGCAGGTCCCGCTTCACGCCCCGCATGTAGACGAGCATCGCCACCGCGAGCAGCCCGCCCACCACGACCGAGCCGAACAACTCCCAGCCCACGCCCCCCACCAGCCCCGCGATGTCGAACCCACCGCCGAAGCTCGCCCGCGTCAGGCCCGCCGCCAGCGCGAAGGCCACCATGACGAACAGGTCGCCGATGATGACCAGCGCCATGAGGAACTCGGTGAAGCTGCCGCGCGCGCTCGTCTCCTGGACGATGGCGATCGTCACCGTGGGCGAGAACGAGACGACCACGGTCGACAGCAGCGCGCTCACCGCCAGCGCCTGCGGCACGGACATGGGCGCCAGGAACGGCAGGAGCGGCTTGAGCGCGAACGTCGCCCCGAAGCACACCACGAACGTCACCCCGCAGACGGCGGCGCACAGGAGCGCCACGCGCGAGCCCACCCGCCGGATGAGGCCCAGCCTCAGCTCCGTGCCCGCCACCAGCGCGATGAGGCTCACCGCCAGGCCCTTCACCAGGTCCAACCCCTTGACGCCCTCGCCCGGGATGAAGCCCAGCGCATGGGGCCCCACCGCCACGCCCACCAGCAGGTAGCCCGTCAGGCGGGGAAGGCCGAACCCCTTCGCCACCTTCCCGGCGAACAGCCCGCAGAGCAGCAGCGCCCCCGCCGCCAACGTCACCGACGTCCCCGAATCGACGCGCAGCAACTGGGCCCGGCTGATGATGGCCAGCAGGACCATCAGCAACAGCAGTCGCACCACCGCGCCCTTCATGTCGCCACCTCCACGCTCCGCTCCGGCTTCGACACCGGGGGCGAGGCGGAGCGCACGACCTGGCGGAAGGCCTGCCCCGCCAGCAGCTCGTTCACCACCGCGCCCACCACCACCACGTCCAGCACGCGCCGGGACAGCCCGCCCGGGACGAGCTGCCCGTACTCGGCCACCAGGCACAGCGCGAGCCCCCCCTGCGCGATGAGCGCGTAGCCCAGCCGGGGCGGCAGCTCCAGCGCGCCCCCCACCAGCCGCTGCGCGAGCCCGCCCCCCACCACCTTGCCCAGGAAGCGCAGGCCCACGAAGCCCGGGACCAGCGCCCAGGCCGCCCAGTCGCGCGTGGACACACCGCAGCCCACGAGGAACACCAGCACGAGGAACACCGGCCGCTCCACCCGGCCCAGCGCCCGCGCCACCCGCTCCACCGTCCTGCCCCCCACCAGCGCCAGGGTGGCGCCGCACGCCACCCCCGCCAGCAGCGCGGACACCCGCAGGTACGCCGCCGCGCCGCCCACCAGCGCCACCATCCCCAACGTCACCGTGGTCAGCTCCGCCGGGTCATTCAACGCGCGCGTCAGGAACGTCAGCAGCGCGCCGCACAGCACGCCGAGCAGCGCCGCCAGGCACACCAGCCCCAGCCCCTCCCCCACGTTCGCCGCCGACCCCAGCACCAGCGCCAGCGCCAGCACGAACAGGCCCACCGCGTCGTCCAGCATCGTCAGCAGCGCGATGCCCAGGCCCCGCGCCCGGTCCATGCGGCCGCCGCGGTACGCGAGCACGGCGAAGTGCCCCGAGGACAGGCTCGCCGCCGCGCCCAGCATCGCCGCCGCGCCCACCGCCGCGTGGACCGACGGCCGCGTGGTGAAGAACAGGGGCGCCAGCAACGGCACGGCGACGAAGAAGAAGGCCGTCCCGGAGTGCGCCAGGGCGGCGGCGTACACGGGCCGGGGCAGCAGCCGCAGCAGCCTCGGCTCCAGGTTCAACCCGAGGATGACCCCCGCGGTCCCCAGCCCCAGCGCCATCAATGGCCGCACGGAGACCAGGTTCTCCACCGACAACACGCCCACCACGGACGGCCCCAGCACCACGCCGAAGAGCAGGAACAGGAAGCCGCTGGCCGCCAGCCTCGCCAGCGCCGGGAAACGCCCCGGATCCAGGGCCGGGCTGGAGGCGAGCAAGGACAGCGCCGCGATGGCGAGGAAGACGAGCAGCGCTTGCACGGGACTGGCTTACACCGCCCGCGCCCCCGCGTCACGACCGGCGGTGGGTGGGCGCGGCGATCACCGGCAAGGCCACCAGCCGACCCATGGGGGGGTCGTCCGCATCCATCTCCAACTGGACACGTTGCACCAGCCGCTCCACCTCCTCCGCGGAGGCCGACGGCCAGACACTCACGAGCAACACCCGGTCTTCGTCCGCGCCCAGCGCCAGACTGCGCAGGCCGGCGAAGATGGGGACCTCGGCGGACAACGCCGCGGCCGCGCTCCGGGCACGCACCACCAGCGGCTCCGGGATTCCGAACTCCCGGAGCCGACGGATGGCCCGCTCGGTTCCTTCCATCTGCTCGAGGAACGTGATGACCAGGTACACGCGGCCCTCTTACCGGGTCCGCGCGCCCGACGCCACGCTACTCGTTCTGGCCGGGGCCCGCCGTCTCCCCGGATGAAGCCGCCGGCGGAGCATTGCCTTCCTGCGCCCCCCCCTCCTGCGGGGCCGCCATGGCCGCGCGAGCCGCGCGCTTGCCCTCTTCGATGAGCTTCTTGACCTTCTGCCCACCCTTGCGGCCAATCTCCTCGTAGAAGTTCGGCCCGCGGGTCGCCTTGACGCGATCCCCGCCCTTCTTGCCGATCTCCTCGTAGAACTTCGCGCCGCGCTCGGCCTTCACCGTCTCGCCGCCCTTGCGGCCGATCTCCTCGTAGAACGAGCGACCCCGCTCGGCCTTCACCGTGGCTCCGCCCTTGCGGCCGATGGTCTCGTAGAACTCGCGACCCCGTTCGTTCCGGACAGTCTCTCCACCCTTACGGCCTGCTTCGGCCACCGTCATGCTTCCCTTGTTGTCCTTGTCCGACATTTCGCCCTCTCCTCTCTTGGCTGCCCCCATCCCGCGCCACGATGCCCCTTGCCTGAAACCTTGGGACGGAAGCGCCCCGATGCAAGCAAGCTCCGTACACCGCCAGCCGTTCACGCCTCACACACCACACTGAAACCCCAATGATTCCAGCGGGTTGCCTAGGCTCGCCCTGCAAACGTCCCGGGCGGAGGCATGCCCGGCAGGACGCTCTCTCGTTCAAAACAATCCCATCCACATTGCCGATTCCCGATACGGCACTCACCTTGTCCCAACGTCGCGCCTCGTGCGCGTTCGGGGAGGCGTGGCGTGGCGCAGGCGGGGAAGACGTGGCTTCGAGTCCTGGCTCCGATGCTCGTATCCATCGGCGGGTTGCTGATGCTGCGCCTCCTCGGACCAGACTTCATCGATCAGCGTCGACTCGCGGATCTGCTGGCCCCTCTGGGTGAAGCCGCGCCACTGGCCTACATCGCCTTCCTCACGGTCCGTCCTTTCACGCTCCTCCCCGGCCAGTTGCTGACCGCCGTGGGAGGCATGCTCTTCGGAACGCTCGCCGCGACTCTCTATTCACTAACGGGCAGCTTCCTGGCCGCCACGTTGCTCTTCCTGCTGGCGCGCAAGCTGGGGACGCGTCCCATGAAGCGCCTGGTTGGCGGCAGATATCCAGCCCTGGTGCGCGCGGCCAGGCGCCATGATTTCCTTTTTTCATTCATGGCGTGTGTCAACCCGCTGTGTCCCACCGACGTCCTGCTCGCGGCCTCCGCCGCGAGTGGCGCGCGTTTCTGGCCCTCGGTCGCCGGCCTCATGCTCGGCACCATTCCCGGAACATTCCTCACCGCCCAGTTCGGCAGTGGTCTCGCGCAGGGACGCACCGTGATGACCGCCGTCTCCGCCGCCGGTCTCGTCGTCTCCCTGGTGCTCGGCGTGTTCATCGGACGCCGCTTCTACAAGGAACTTAACGCGGCCTCGGAGACTGTCACGTCGGAGCCGCCACTTCCTTCCGCGCCCACCAAGACACGCGAGGTGAGCGCGACCTGGTGACACCGGCGCGGACACCCGCGGCGCTCCGGAAGTTCCCGTGTCTGGCCATTGCCGGGAGCGCTGTCTCGGCCCCACGGTGAGCCATCGCGATGGGGGCCCGCACCCGTGGCCTCCCGGGGCGTGGCGACAACGGGGTTCAAGGGCTGGTATCACCCCACCCGAGGCGGACGCGACATGGGCCCGTGCACCACCCTCCCGCGAGGTGTGGCGGAGAGGACACCGGGCGGCACCGCGAGCCGGGAGTGTCGCGGGCCACGAAGACCATGCGGAGGGTCGCGCCTGGCATGGCGTGGCCCTCCGCGAGCCATCATCACGTCAGTCGTAGCGGCTGGTGAGCTCCAGGGACCAGGAGCGCAGCGTGCCGCCGCCATTGCCCGAGGGGTTGGTGACGTGGAGCCGCCACTGGCCGTTGGCGGAGCCGTCGCGCGGGATGCCGCGCGTCACCGGGATGCGGGCGGGAGGAATCCCCTCGTTCGGTCCGTCCCACAGCAGCGCCGTCTCGCCGGTCGGGTCCTCGAGCGTGAGCACGAGCCGCGCCGTCGAGGCGTGCACGATGTCGAGCACCACGGTGATGTCCTCGGGCACCGTGGCGAGGCCCACCACGCCCAACGCGGACACCGTCGTCACCGTCGAGGCGGGCAGCGAGACGTCCGCGAAGTTCGTGAACGTCCCCGCCATCCACGCCGGACGGCAGATGCCCTCGGGAGAACCGGACGCGACACCGGAGCAGACGAGACCGGGCTGGCACGGCCGCAGCGCCGAGCAGCTGTCGCTGTTCCCCGGGATGGGCGTGAGGTCGCGGCAACGGCCGTAGGCGACGGGGCCGCCCTGCGCCAGGCCCTCGCAGACCAGCCCGGACTGACAGGTGGTCGGGCCCGTACAGGGGTCTCCCTCGGGCGCCAGCGCGACATGGTCCTTGAGCGCCTGGAGCGCCGACGCGTCCACCGACGGCAGCCGCGACAGCTCCACCATGTGGTCGATACGGCGCGCGGCGACGATCTCCGCGGCGGCGGCGGCGCTCAGGCCGACCGCGCCCTGGAGCACCGCGGCGCTCGCGGTGTTCGCGACCACCAGGACCCGACGCGCCTCCGCGAGGTTGAAGGCCACGCCATCGAACACGCCGAGCTGCTCGTCCAACGGCATGTCGACGCGGCCCGTGCCTCGCACATAGGCCTCCAACAACTGCAGGACCACCGGGCCGACCTGCGGCACCGCGTCCACCTGCGCGACCGAGACGAAGCGGCGATCATCCGCCGTGTGGGGCACGCCGTCCGGCCCGTTGCGATAGGCAATCAGGCTCTGCGCCGCGAGCGCGTTGAGGGGCACGTCGTCATCCAGCACCGCGACGGTGGTGGACGGTGAGTTGAGGAACGCCAGCATCCCCGTGGAGACCGGTGTTCCGTCCATGAGCGCCTGTGCTCGCGTCATCAGGAGATTGGGCGACTTCTCCTGCGACTGCGGCGCGGCCCCACAGCTCAGGACGACAGGGAGCAGCGAAAACGAGATATACCGCGAGAGTTTGAAGGTCATGCCTTCCATGTATCCCATCCGCCACCCCGGGTGGCGCATCTCGACAGCGCCCCACCCCGCGAATCGCGCCCCCGCGTCCCTTCACGGTCAGGGCCGGGGTTCTGGAGAGCCGGACAGCAAGGCGTCGCCGTCGCGCTCCACTTCGGGGACCTCGTCCACGGACGACGCGTCCACCACGTGACGCGCCTGCGCCCGCTTCACCGAGGCCCCCGCGCGCGGAGCGCTCCCGTCACGGCCAAAGGGACATGAGCCACGAGCCGCACCGTCGTCACGTGGCTCCAGTGTCGCCGCGCGACGAGGGTGTCGGGTTCCCGCTCGCACGTCGGCAGGAACCGGGCGACAGCCGGTGGCGGGGCCGGGCCCATCGCGGTGATGAGGGCCTCGTCGGTGCCCCCGGGCCGCTCGACCTCCGCACCCTCACCCGAGCGCCGAGGCGCCGAGCAAGAGAGACGGCCAGCGGTGCCTCCTCCCCTGTGGAGATGCAACACGCCTTCACGCGTACATGGGAAACAGCAGCCATGAACGGACTGCGCGGGCCATGACGCATCGCGAGACTCGCCCTGCTGCCTCTCGCGCTCGCGCGTGGGATTGCGGCAGGATGGGGCCGGGGAGGGGCAATGAATCGCAAACCGATGGTCGCATTGGCGCTCGGAGTGGTCCTCTTGGGTGTGGGGCTGTGGAGGCTTGTTGCCTCGACATCCTCGCCCCCGACGCACGCGACGCAGGGCACCGTGTCAGGGTCGACGCCGCGAGGGCCGGACCAGGGGCCGAGCCCCTCGGATACCCGCGGCACGTCCGCCGCCGACGACACCTCGGGCTCCCCTCGGGTATCGCCCACGATGCGGGATGAAGAGGGCCTGCTCCTCGTCGAGGTCGTCGGCGCCGACGCCCGGGCGCTCCCGTCCGCTCGCGTGACCTTGTACTTCCTGGAGCCCGATCCTCCGGGAGCCGCGCCCGCGCGCTGGTTCATCGCGGGTGATGGAACCACGGACGCGGCGGGCCGGATCCAGTTCCCCGCGCGGCCCGGGCGCTATCTCGTCACCGCGAAGCGGGAGGGCCTGGCGCCCGCCCGAGCGGAAGTCTCCCGTCCCATCGGTGAAGCGCGCACGAAGCTCCGCCTGACGATGAGCACGGGCGCGGTGCTGGAGGGCCGCGTCGTCGAGCGCAAATCCGGCGCCGCCGTCGCGCTCGCCCAGCTCGAGCTGTCTCCGCTGACGACCCAGGGAACGGCGCGCGCCGCGTCGGACGCCGTCATCCCCGAGGAGAAGGCGACCCTCGCGTCCGATTCCCACGGCGTCTTCCGGATGGAGGGATTGGCACCCGGCGAATACCTGCTCGTCGCGAGCGCGCCCGGGCTCGCGTCCAAGCGCCTCCCCCGGGTCCGCGTTCCACGCTCCGGCCTCGTCATCGACCTCGAGCACTCCGCCTTCATCGAGGGCTTCGTGGAGCATCCAGGAGGAAAGCTGCCGGGGCCCGCTGTCGTCGTGGCCGCGGGAGTGGGAGCGCCGCGCGAGGTCGAGACGAGCCCGGAGGGCGGCTTCTCGCTCGAGGTGGAGCCCGGCGTCTACCAGGTCTCCGCGCGACAGGGCTCGCTGCGGGGCACGGCGCCCGGGAGCGTCGCGGTCGGTGGAGGGATGACCGTCCGCGATGTCCGCATCCGGCTCGACGCCGCGGCCTCGCTCGTGGGGCAGGTGCGCGAGAAGGGCACCGGCCGCCCCATCCCGGACGCACACGTCTCCCTCCTGCCCGCCGGCCTCGCGTCCACCGGGGCGTCGTCCACGGAGCTCGCGCGCACCCGCTCGGGCGCCGACGGGCGCTTCGAGCTGACGGACCTCACCCCGGGCGTCGTCGCGCTCGTCGTGACCGCGCGTCCCCATCATGGGAAGCAGACGCGACAGGGGCTCGCCCTCCTCGCGGGCCAGCGCTTCGAGGTGGTCGTGGAGATGGACGCCACGGGCGACATCGAGGGCGTCGTGGTGGATGAACAGGAGCGCCCGCTCGCGGGCATCCACGTCACGCCCGAATACCTCTGGCGCATGCACACGGTCGAAGGCGCGGCCGACACCGTCACCGGACCCGACGGCACCTTCCGGCTGACCTCGCTTCCCGCCGGGAATCTGCTCGTGGCGGCGCGGCGCGAGGGCAGCCTGACGCACGCGCGAGAGAAGGTCACCGTCGTCCCCCGGCAGACCGCGAAGGTCCGACTCCAGCTCGTCGGCGAGGGCACCCTGGAAGGCAGCGTCAAGATGGAGGACGGGAGCGCGCCGGCGGAGCCCGCCACCATTCAGGTGCAGCGGGTCGACGCGGCGCGGACCGAGGCCCTCCAGACCACGAGCGCGGCGGATGGGACCTTCTCCGTGCGTGTGAAGACGGGCCGCTACCGGGTCGCGGGCTGGCTCACGCAGACCGGCGCCACGACCGACGACAAGGTGGTCGAGGTCGAGACCGACAAGAGCCAGCGCGCCGACCTGAAGGTTCGCGAGGTGCGCACGTCCATCACCGTCACCGTGCTCGAACCCAACGGCGCACCGAGCGTCGGCGCCACCGTGATGATGGGACCGGTGGGCAAGAACGACGTCCTCGTCGAGGACGTCACGGACCTCACGGGCCGGACGGTGGTCCCCGCGGATGACCTGGGAGTCCCCGCGGTCCGCGTGTGGGCCACGCAAGGAGGCCGCCGGGGAGACGTGGCCTCGCACCCCACCACCCAGCGCGAGGTCACGGTCCAGCTCGGCGCGGCGGGTGTCGTTCGAGGCACCGTGCGCTCCGCGGGAGGCCGCGCCGTGGAGCGCTTCCACCTCGTGGTGTCGTCGACACGTGCCGACGAGGACTACCTCACACGCAAGGAGCAGGACTTCCAGGGCGACCACTTCGTCGTCGAGGACGTCGCCGTGGGCCCCGTGGTGCTCACCGCCACCCTGCCCGATGGTCGCGCGGGAACGGTGAACGCGACCACGGCCCCGGGTGCCCCCGTGGACGTCGAGGTGGTGGTCGAAGCCGGTGGCGGAATCACGGGGCGGCTGGTCGACGCGAAGGGGGCTCCCATCGACCGGGGCGTCGTGGACATCGACGGCATCTCCTCCCCCGCCACCGGGCCGGATGGACGGTTCCGCGTGGCGGACGTGGCGCCGGGAGAGCACCAGCTCATCGCCTGGTCTCCGAAGCTGGAGCGAACGGCGCGGAAGCTGACGCTGACCGCGGGCAAGGTGCAAGACCTCGGCGACGTGAAGCTCGACCCGCCTCGCGTCGAGTCCGGCAGGCTGGGCGTCTACTTCGGCATGGCGGGACGGGACGTCATCATCGTCAACCTGCTCGACGCGCACCGGGGCCTGCTCCAGGAGGGGGACGTGGTGAAGAGCATCGACGGCGCGGTGGTGCTCGACGTGGGCGAGGCCCGCGCACGTGAGCTGGGGGCGCCAGGCAGTCCAGCGACGCTCGTCATCCACCGGAGCTCGGGCCCCCTGACCGTCGTCCTGAACCGAGCACCCTGACCCCTCGCCGCCCGAGCGCCTCGCGCCACCAGGCGCTCACCCATCCGACGGCCAACACCCCACCCGCCCAAGCGTCCTGCGGTGGACGCGGGAGCGCCACCCGGGTGCCGATAGCCCCTGCGTGGCGTCGACCCGAACTCCATCCTGCGCGTCGCGCGGATGTGACGCCGCCGGGAGGTCCGCCGTGGGAGTCCTCGACTTGATGCTCCGCTGGCCGGTGCTCCGCCAGCTGCTGCGTGGCGACGGCATGGCGCTCGGGGACACGGCGATGAGCGAGCGCAGCCGCACGCTCGAGCCACGCACCACCCAGGCCGACCGCGTCGTCAAATCGGTCTGCCCCTATTGCGCGGTGGGTTGCGGACAAGACGTCTACGTCAAGGACGAGCGCATCCTCGACATCGAGGGCGACCCGGACTCGCCCATCTCCCGGGGACGCTTGTGCCCGAAGGGCGCCGCCACCTTCCAGCTCGTCACCGGAACACATCGCATCCAGGACGTCCTCTACCGCCGTCCAGGCGGCACGACATGGGAGCCCATCCCCTTGGAGCGGGCCATGGACATGGTGGCCGAGCGCGTGAAGCGCACGCGGGACGCCACCTGGGAGGAGCGGGACGTCAACGGCCTCGTCGCGCGGCGCACCCTCGGCATCGCGCACCTGGGCGGCGCCACGCTGGACAACGAGGAGAACTACCTCATCAAGAAGCTCTTCACCGCGCTCGGCGTCGTGCAGGTGGAGAACCAGGCAAGGATATGACACGCCTCGACGGTGCCCGGTCTGGGCATCACGTTCGGACGTGGCGGGGCCACGACCTTCCAGCAGGACCTGCGCAACGCTGACTGCATCGTCATCCAGGGCTCCAACATGGCCGAGGCGCACCCCGTGGGCTTCCAGTGGGTCATGGAAGCCAAGGCCCGGGGCGCGACGCTCATCCATGTCGACCCGCGCTACACGCGCACGAGCGCCATGGCGAACCTCCACGTTCCCATCCGCGTCGGCTCCGACATCGCCTTCCTCGGCGGGCTGGTGCGCTACGTGCTGGAGAACGAGCGCTACTTCAAGGACTACGTCGTCCACTACACCAACGCGGCCAACATCCTCCGCGAGGACTTCCAGGACACCGAGGAGCTGGGCGGTCTGTTCAGCGGCTTCATCTCCGAGGAGAGCAAGTACGACGTCACCTCGTGGGGCTACGCGGACGTCGGCGGCCCGGTGCCCGCCGCGGGCCACAAGGAACTGTACGCGGAGCCCGGCGCCGGCGCGGGTCATTCCCATCACACGCGGGTCACCGAGGCGCCCCGCGACGAGACGCTCCAGCACCCGCGCTGTGTCTTCCAGGTGCTGCGCCGTCACTTCCAGCGCTACACGCCGGAGATGGTCACCCGGGTCTGCGGCGTGCCGGAGGCGCTGTTCCTGAAGGTGGCCCAGGCGCTCTGCGAGAACTCGGGGCGCGAGCGCACCAGCGCCTTCTGCTACGCCGTGGGGTGGACGCAGCACTCGGTGGGCGTGCAGTACATCCGCACCGCCACCATCCTCCAATTGCTCCTGGGCAACATCGGTCGCCCCGGCGGCGGCATCCTCGCGCTGAGGGGCCACGCCTCCATCCAGGGCTCCACCGACATCCCCACCCTCTTCAACCTGCTCCCCGGCTACCTGCCGATGCCGACGGCGTCGCACCACCCACACCTCGAGGCCTACCTGAAGAGCCACACCTCCGGCTCGGGTTGGTGGAGCAACTTCCCCAAGTACATGGTGTCGCTGCTCAAGGCCTGGTTCGGTGACGCGGCGACGCGAGAGAATGACTTCTGCTTCGACCACCTGCCCCGCCTGAGCGGAAACCATTCGCACATGCAGACCGTGGCGGACATGGTGGATGGGCGCGTGAAGGGCTACTTCGTCATGGGCGAGAACCCCACCGTGGGCGCCATGAACGGAGCGTTCCAGCGCAAGGGATTGCGCCAGCTCGACTGGCTTGTGGTGCGCGACCTCGCCCTCATCGAGACCGCCGAGTTCTGGCGGACCGCCCCCGAAATCCAACGCGGGGACGTGCGGTCCGAGGACATCCGCACCGAGGTCTTCTTCTTCCCCGCCGCCGCGCACACGGAGAAGGACGGCTCCTTCACCAACACCCAGCGCCTGCTCCAGTGGCACCACGCGGCCGTTCCACCTCCTGGCGCCGCGCGCAGCGAGCTGCACTTCATGTTCCACCTGGGACGCAGGTTGAAACGCCTGTATGCCGACTCGCGCGAGGCGAAGGACCGCGCGCTGCGGGAGCTGACGTGGGACTACCCCACGCAAGGCCCCATCGAGGAACCGAGCGCCGAGGCGGTGCTCGCCGAAATCAATGGCTACACGTGGGCGGATCGCCAGCCGGTGAGCGGCTTCACCGCGCTGAAGGATGACGGCACCACCGCGTGCGGCTGTTGGATCTACTCCGGCGCCTACGCGGACGGCGTCAACCAACCGGCGCGCCGCAGGCCCGGGCGCGAGCAGACCTGGGTGGCGCCCGAGTGGGGCTGGGCCTGGCCCGCCAACCGCCGGCTGCTCTACAACCGTGCCTCGGCGGACCCCGAGGGGCGGCCATGGAGCGAACGAAAGAAGTACGTCTGGTGGGACGCGGGCCAACGGCGCTGGACGGGCGAGGACGTGCCCGACTTCATCGTGGATCGCCCACCGGACTACCGCCCGCCCCCGGGCGCGAGGGGAGTGGACGACATCCGGGGCGATAATCCGTTCATCATGCAGTCGGACGGCAAGGCGTGGCTCTTCGCGCCCAGCGGGGTGATGGATGGGCCGCTGCCCACCCACTACGAGCCGCAGGAATCGCCGGTGAAGAATCCGCTGTACGAACAGCAGTGCAATCCCACGCGCCTCGAATGGCCGCGCCGTGGGAACCCGTACCACCGGGCGTGGAGCGACCCGCGCTTCCCCTTCGTCCTCACGACGTACCGGCTCACCGAGCACCACACCGCGGGCGGCATGAGTCGCTGGCTGTCCTGGCTCAGCGAGCTGCAACCCGAGCAGTTCTGCGAAGTGTCTCCCGAGCTGGCTCGCGATCGCGGTCTCCACAATGGCGGCTGGGCCACGCTGCGGACGGCGCGCGGGGACCTCGAATGCCGGGTGCTCGTCACCGAGCGGATGAGGCCCCTGAAGCTGAATGGGACCTGGGTCCACCAGGTGGGCATCCCCTATCACTGGGGCGTCGCGGGCCGCATCCGCGCGGACGGGGCCAATGAGCTGCTGCCCCTGGTGGCGGACGCGAACGTGGACATCCAGGAGTCGAAGGCGCTGACGTGCGACGTCGTCGCGGGACGACAGGCCAGCCGCGCCCGGGCGGCGACCGGCGCCACCCAGCCCGCCCTCCCCGAGGGCATGCCCCAGGCCCGACGCGACAGCCTCCAACTGGGGACGCTGTCCCACGTTCCGTCGCAGCAGCCGAAGAAGGACGAGGAGCGATAGCGCATGAGCCGCAAGGGCTTCTTCACCGACTCGACCGTGTGCATCGGCTGCAAGGCGTGCGAGGTCGCCTGCAAGCAATGGAACCAGCTGCCCGACGACGGGTTCCACTTCACGGCCATGTCCTATGACCACACCGGGGCCCTGGGGGCCTCGACCTGGCGGCATGTCGCCTTCGTGGAGCGGGCCGAGCCCCTGCCGGGACACGTCACCGGCGTGGGGGACTTCTCGTGGCTCATGTTGTCGGACGTGTGCAAGCACTGCCAACGCGCCGGCTGCCTGGAGTCGTGTCCCACCGGCGCCATCGTCCGCACGGAGTTCGACACGGTGTACGTCCAGCCGGATGTCTGCAACGGCTGCGGCTACTGCGTGGTGAACTGCCCCTTCGGCGTCATCGACCGACGCCCGGATGACGGGCGCGCGTGGAAGTGCACCCTCTGCTACGACCGGCTGGGCGAGGACATGACACCCGCCTGCGCGAAGGCGTGTCCCACGGAGTCCATCGTCTACGGCGACCTCGAGGCCTTGCATGCGCGCGCGGAGCGTCGCGTCGAGCAACTCCACGAGCAGGGACTCGTCAGCGCGTACCTGTATGGGCAGGACGCGCGGAGCCAGCCGGGGACGGGGGGCCTCAACGCGTTCTCGCTGTTGGTGGATCGCCCGGAGGTCTACAACCTCCCGCCGGATCCGGTGGTCCCGACGATGAAGGCGAAGCAGGCCTGGGGCGCGGTGGCCGTCGGCGCGCTCGGCATGTTCGCGATGGCCGTGGGCGCCGTGCTGGTGGGACGGGAGACACGCCCATGAGCACGGAGCTCCCCGGACAGGAATCGCTGTTGGACCGCCTCCAGCGCAAGCGCGACGGCCGCAACGTGGACCCGAGGCTGGGGACGCTGCTCGGCGAGGGCTCGCACCAACGCGTGAAGGACCCGGACGTCGCCTTCCCCATCCACGGCCCGCGCACGCAGGCAGAGCCGGACGCTGGCGCCTCGCCGACCTATCACGGACTGCCCGTCATCAAGCAGCCCGTGTGGATCCCCACCATCCCCACCTATCTCTACGTGGGAGGTGTCTCGGGAGCCGCGAGCCTCCTGGGGCTCGCGCTGGACCTCCATGGGAACCGGCCGCTGCGGCGGCTCGCGCTGCGCTGCCAGCAGGTGGGCACGGCCGGGGACATGCTGAGCGCCGGGCTGTTGATCGCCGACCTCGGCCGACCCGAGCGCTTCCTCCACATGCTGCGCGTCCTCCGCCCCACCTCGCCCATGAGCATGGGCTCCTGGGTGCTGGCGCTCTCCGGAGGACTGAACACGGTGGCCCTGGTGCTCGGGCGCGCGCGAGGCATCCTCGGAACCTTGGGCAGGGTGTCGGGTGCCACGGCGGGGCTGTTGGGCATGCCGCTGGCGGGCTACACGGCGGTGCTGCTGTGCAACTCAGCGGTGCCCGTGTGGCAGGCGACGCGCCGGACGCTGCCGCTGTTCTTCATGGCTTCGGCCACGGCCAGCGCGGGCAGCCTGCTGTCGCTGCTCCCCCACTCCGAGGAGGAGGCCCGCGTGCTGCGCCCCTATCGCCTGGCGGGCAAGGTCGCGGAGCTCGCCTGCGGCGTGGCGGTGGAGCGTGACGCGCGACGAACCCCCGGGGTGGCGAAGCCCTTGTCCCTGGGCACCTCCGGGGCGCTGTGGCGGACCTCCCGCGCGTGCTCGGCGGCGGGGCTGGTACTGGACGCACTCCCAGGCCGACGGCGTTGGAAGCAGGTCGCCGCCGACACGCTGACGACCGCGGGCGCAATCCTTGCGCGCTTCGCGGTGTTTCATGCGGGCAAACAGTCCGCGAGGGACCCTCGGGCCACGTTCGAGTCGCAGCGGGCGGGCCATGGCGCGGCGGAGGTCCTGGGCCACGCGGTGGCCTCGGACGGCAAACCGCTGAGCTTCCCCCTGCCCGTGGTGCGCTGAGGGCGTGCAAAACGTGCGCGGAGGACGGGTCCCCCGCGCCTCCGGGAGCCAGGCCGGGGCTGCACTCGGAGTAGGAGATTCAACAGCCCCTCCCTTTTGGGCCCGAGGAGCGATACACCTTGGGCACCATGGCCGAGACCTCTTCGCTCAACATTCCCACTGTCGACCTCGCCGACCTCGCCTCGGGGGACGCGTCCCGCATCGAGACCGCCGCGGCGGCGCTGCGTGAGGCCTTCGGCGTCTTCGGCCTCGTCTACATCAAGAACCACGGCGTCGATACGCAGGCGCTGAACCGCTTCTACGACGCCTTCGCGGCCTTCATCGCGCGGCCCGCCGAGGAGAAGAAGCCCTACGGGCGCGCGGACATCTGGTACCAGCGCGGCTGGACGCCCCCGAACACCGAGGTGGCCGTCGCCAGCAATGGCCAGCCGGACTTCAAGGAGTGCTACTTCGTCGCCCCCTACCCCAACGACGAGGTCGGCGCGATGGAGTTCCCGGAGCTGTACCCGGAGAACGTCTGGCCGGCGAACCCTCCGCCGTACTTCCAGGACGGCCTCATGACGCTGGGCCGCTCGCTCCACGAGGCGGGCCTGAAGCTGCTGCGTGGCTCCGCGCTGGCCCTGGGCCTTCCGGAGGACGCCTTCACGAAGCTCTGCGAGCGCGCCCCGCACGTCACGCGCTCCCTCCAGTACCTGCCGCTGAAGCCCGAGCAGGTGGACACCGACATCGTCTGGGGCGAGGAGCACACGGACTTCAACCTCCTCACGCTGCTGCCCGGAGGCCGTTTCCTCGACCCCGAGGGACGCCCCGCGGCCGCGCCCGACAACAAGAGCGGTCTCTATCTGCGCACCCGCGCCACGGACGCGGAGCCCCAGGGCCGCAAGGTCCGCGGCACCGCCCCGGCTGGCTGCATCGTCGCCCAGGTGGGTCAGCAGCTGGAGATCCTCACGGGCGGGACGTTCCTGGCCACGCCCCACGTCATCACCGCGCCGGGCGTCTCTGGCTGGCAGCGCCAGTCCGCCGCGCACTTCATCCACGTGCACACCAGCCACGTGCTCTTCCCGATGGAGAAGTTCCGCACGCCCGCCGCCGTGCGGAACTACGCCCCGCCGGTCCTCACCGGCACCTACGACATCAAGACGCTCGTCGACATCGGCCTGGCTCCGCCGAGCGCGCTCGACAAGCTCGGCTACCGGCACTACGACCGCCTCAACCGCCAGCGCGCGGGAGAGTGATCCGGCGTCCGCCCGGCATCAATCACAGACATAAAACATAGCCACTGTCTGTCTTTGAGGATGCTCTCGCGGCCTGCCCCCAGCGGCGGACCGCACGAGCGTCGTCGCGCGCGGTTCGACCCGGGCTTCCCCTGGAAAATGGCTGAAGGCGTGTTCATGTAGGCACGGCTCGCCATCCAGCCCTCCGTCCATGCCGTTACCCCTGAGCGGAGGCCCTGGAAATCACTGATGATGTGTTCATGTAGGCATTACCGATTCAGGGGCGTTGCGCGGATGCCGGGTGGCGCGGCGAAAAATGGCTGAGGTTGCGTTCAGGTAGGCATGGATGTTCCAGGGGACTCCGAGCCCCCCTTCGACACGGGCGTCTCGCCCCTGGCAAAAATGCCTGAAGCCATGTTCAGTGCCGTCATGACGATGCATCACGGCTTCGTGGCTTACGACCTCCGAACGACGGACCCGGACGCGGCGGGAGTCTTCTACACCCGCTTGATGGGCTGGCGTCTCGAGCACACCCCGGATGGGGGCCAGGTGTTCTTCGCGGGCTCCCGGGCGTTCGGAGGACTCCAGCTCCTCCCCGAGCGCGCGAGGTCCCAGGGGGCGCCGGCCCACTGGCTCGGCCATCTCGGAACCGAGGACGTGGAGGAAACCCTGCGTCGCTTCGTGGGCCATGGGGGCCAGCAACTCGGGCCTGTGCGACAGGAGGCCACGGGGAGGCGTGTCGCGCTCTTGAAGGACGCACAGGGGGCGGCCGTGGCGCTCAGCGACGCGACACCCGGCTCGGGTGTCCCGCCGTTCGAGTGGCATGAGCTCAACACCACCGACCGCGAGCAGGCCTGGGCCTGCTACTCCGGATTGTTCGGCTGGCGCACGACGTCGTCCGTGGAGCTGGGCCCGCCCTTCGGCAGGTACCAGTGCTTCACCTGGGATGACGCGCGGGGCGACATGGGTGGAATGGTCGACTCGGCCCGGCTTCCGGGCGTCCACACCCACTGGCTCTTCTACCTGGGTGTGGAGAACCTCACCGAGACCCTGGGACGACTCGAGCAGCTCGGTGGCCGGACCATGAACGGCCCCATGCGGGTCCCGAGTGGCGACTGGGTCGCCCAATGCGAAGATCCACAGGGGGCCGCCTTCGCGCTGCGGCAGCGCGGCCATCGGGAGTGAGACGCCCGTCCTCAAGGCGTCGTCAACAATGCGCTGTACGCCTCCGCCGTCCCTTGAGGCAGGCCGCTCAGCGAATAGTACGGGCTGTGTTTCGGATCGTGCCCCGCGATATCCATGGCCGTCACCTGGATGCGGTGGATGGCGTGGGGCTGCAGCGTTCCCGGAGGCAACCTCAGCTGAGTCGACGAGGCGGGCAGGCTGAAGGTCCTCCAGGGAATCATCCGGCCGAAGCCCACGCTCTCATCGTAATAGGAGACCGTCACCTTGTAGCCGGTGGGGGTCCCCAGCTCGGGCGGCAGCCACGCGAGGACGGGGCTCTCCCCGCTCACCTGTCGCTGGCTCCAGGCATCGAGGCCATCGATGGTCAACGCCCGAACGGGGGAGATTCGCGGACGGATGGGGGACGCCGCGAGCAACTCCGCGACGTCACGCGTCGCGGCGCTGAAGACGCCCTGGCGGAAGATGCGGTTGCTGCCGTCCGGGAGGACCTCCTGCAGCCGGATCGACTGGTGCGCGGCCCCCACCCGGAGCCAGCTCTCCGGGTACGGCAGGCCATACGCGAGGTTCCGCGAGAAGTCGAAGGTGCTCCCGCTCGGCAGCCCGAGTGACAGCAAGGTCCCCGAGTACGACAACCAGCCCGCCTCGACACGGTTCGCCCCGGCCTCGATGAGGAGCTGCGGCGTGGTCGGCGTCGCGGAAGGATGGCTCTGCGTGGCGCGTGCCACGAACTCGGACACACGCCAGTCGATGGACAGTGGCCTCGTCGGAACGGGCTGCATGCCGCCATGGAGCTCCAGCGGCGTCACGCCGTCGGGAAGGAAGTCGAACGGCGCCAGCGCCAGTCCCCGCACGGGCGTGCTGTAATACAGCGCACGGCCATCCGGCGTGGTGCCCGCGCTCACGCCCCCCAGCTGGCTCACGTAGAGCCCGTCCCCCTTCGCGCTCTCGAAGGCGGCGAAGGGTTCGAACATCGAGTAGCCCTCCGCCAGGTCCGTGGAGAGCTGCGTCTGCCCCGTCGCGGGCTCGTCGAAGAGGGAGACCTCGGCCACGACGCCATTCATCGGCCCCACGAACTCCAGGAGCGAAGCCGTTCCCGTGGGCCCGCCGTATGGCACCCAGGGCGCCAGGTTGGACAGCTGCAGGTCCAGGGGCAGCACGTCGACCTCCGTGGAGACCTTGCCCTCCCTCCCGATGAAATCCATGCCGAGATCCACCGTCCGCGCATCCGTGACGGTGAACCCGCTTCCACGTCCAAGATAGTAGGTCGTGCCCACGGGGACGCCGGTGAAGACATACCCATCGGGCGTGGCAATCCCATCCTTGCGGATGAAGCCTCCTGCATCGGGAACGAGCAGGTACGGAGGTCGGGACGACAGGTCCTGCGCGCGCACCGCGTAGCCAACGGGTGTATGGAAACGCTCGGTGGCCCACACGCGCACCGTGTCATCGGGTACGTCCCGCGCGAACGAGGACCTCGCGACAATCACGTCTCGAGTTCCCGCACCGCGTCGAGCGAGCGTGCGAACTGTAGCCAGGGGGTCCGACACACGGCGTGACGCCACGGCGTGAAGGCCCTGGCGCCGCCGGGGATTCGGTGGTGAGGGTTCGCCTCCCCCCTGCTCAGAACTGCCCGGCGAGTCCCAGGGCGGCACCGCTCCGGTGCATGGAGACGATGGGCTGCACCGTCGCCACGGACCGTTGTTCGGCCGCGAGGGCCCAGGAGTTGGACAGCTCGTAGCCGATCAACGAGCCCGCCATGGAGAACGTCGGCAGGAGGTACTGGGAGAGGTTCTCGTGCCGTTCCGGGAGCATCTCGGCCGTCAGGAGCGCCAGCCCACTGCCCAGTCCCGCCCCCGCGACCACGGAGCCCAGACTCCCACGCCCCCGCACCGTCCGAGCCCCCCACCAGACACCTATCGGAGCGCCGATCGCCGCGCCGATGAGGAACCCTTCCTTCATGACCTCCAGGCTCGGGCGTCCCAGCGCGGGGTCGCGATCCTCCGCGTTGAGCGCGAACGACGCCCCCAGCATGCCCACGCCCATGGCCGTCGCGGACATCGCCCCTACCTCGGCCGCGATGCGCCCCACCATCCGCCCCGTGCTCTCCTCCGTGACGCGCTTCATCGCGGCGGGGCCCGCCATGGGAGGACAGGACTCCAGTGGCGGAGCCGTGGGCTCGGCCTCCGCCAGACAGATCCCCGGAGACACCAGTACACCGCCCAGGGCCAGCGTCCGCCCCCACCGCGAAACAGTCGAGTGTGAGTTCATGCCCACGGGCGACTGCAATTGACGGCCCACCACGGGCCTCCCCGCGGCGGCCCAGCGAGCGTGCATCCCGCTGCACATCCCTCACGATGCCGTGCACCCGGCTGCGCCGACGTGGCACACTTCGTCCGGACCTACCGCTGGAGGGCCGGCGCGTCCTCCTCCGGAGGCGAGTCCTTCCAGACCACGAAGCGGGCTTCGTACTCACGCACCTGCAGACGCCCAGCCACCATCCGCTCGAAGGGGCGTGGCAACACCACCGCGTCCGCGCCGGCCCGACACGCGGTGTCCTGGAGCAACGCCTTGCGCCCCTCCTTCCCCACGTACTCGTTGGCGGAGATGGGGAGCACACCCAGCACCTCGTAGGGACGTGACGGCTCGCGCTCCTCGAAGACCTCGAACGCACAGCCCAGCTCCCGTGCGGGCCGCGCGACGAAGACATGGCGGGCCGGCGCCACGGACTGGGGAGATGGCCCGGTCACGCACGCTCCCAGACACGCGGGCAGGACCGTCACGGACACCCGCAAGAATCGACGCATGGGACCTCCAGCGCGGATGGCGCCAACACACGCCCCGGTCGCTCGCGACGGCTCACCGACGCCGGCTACAACGCGACGGCGGCACGCTCATATCGGCCCACCGGCCCCGCCCGCGTTCGAGGTGCTCACCCCTCCTCCGCCGCCAGACCGGACCGCGCTGAAGTTGCCACCCGACAGCCGGTCGTAGGTGAGCAGCCGGTAGCGCCGCATCCAGTCCTCCCACGAGCCCGCCTTCGCGCCTCGCAGGTCCATGTTGTCCACGGGGAGGTATTCCCCGTTCGACGAGCGGAGCAGGTCGCCACGAACCACGGGGAGCACCCTGGACAGCTCGGAGACGAAGGAGAAGAAGGCCGGGGGCCGCAGCCCCGCCGTCTCGAGGATGCGCGGCGCGAGCATGCTGATGCTCAGGTGCAGCTCGTTCCGGGGGGTGGGGAAGTTCGTCCAGAGCACGACCGGAACCTCGGCCATCCGCTCGCGCTTCGCGTCCGTCCACGGCTCCTGGAAGAAGCCCGCCTGCCGGTAGGCCGCGTAGTCCGGCCCCAGCATCGGCAGGTGGTCGCCGAAGAGGACGAGCATCGTCTTGCGCGGACGCGCCCTGAGCCGCTGGACCAGGCGCTCCATCGCCTTGTCCGCCTTTCGGAGCTTGTTCACGTAGTTCTTCACGAGCAGTCGACTGTCGGCGGGGAGCTTGTCACCCAGCACGTCGATCTCCTCGTCACCCGCGAGCGGCAGGTTGTAGGGCCCATGCGTGGACATCGTCACGGCCATGACGAAGTGCGACCGCTGTTCGTCGGAGAGCTCCTGGAGGATGTGGTCGACGACCTCCTCGTCCGACACCCATGGCCCTTCGAGTCGAGGGGACGGGAAGTCGACCAGGGACTGGAAGCTGTCGAACCCCAACAACGGGTACACCACGTCGCGGCTCCAGTAGAAGGCATGGAACGGGTGGATGGCCACCGTCCGGTACCCCGCGCGTCGGAACAGCGACGGCAGCGCGTCCACGGGACGCAGCAGATAGTGCTGATAGGGGAACGCGCCCTGGGGCGCGAAGGACGAGGACATGCCCGTCAGCAGCTCGAACTCCGCGTTGGCCGTCCCTCCACCGAACGAAGGACTGATGACCTCCCCCGCGCTGTGGTCCCGCATGAGAGAGCGCAGGAACGGCAGCGGGTCCGCGCTGAACGGGACGCCCAGCCGCGTCGGATCCCACAGCGACTCCGCCATCACGATGACGACGTCGATGGGCTCCTCTGGAGCGTGCGGCGCGAGGCCCGGGTCCCCGCCGAGGGCCGCGTGGACCTCCGCCTCCGAATAGCGGCTGCCTGGATCCAACCGCAGCCCCTCCCAGTTCCAGAGCATCATCAGGGTCAGCCCGTTCACCTGGTAGTTGGAACGCTGATCCCACACCTGGTGGTAGATGCCGACGCGGTTGAAGACCCGCTGGATGGGGAGGTGCTGCTGGAAGACGATGACCAGCAGGTAGGCCAGGGACATCAGCGCCAGGGCCCGGCGCACCGGCGCCTCCAACGGGTAACGAGGCCGTCCCTTCATCACCGCTCGCGCGATGGCGACGACCACGGCCACCAGCAGCAGGCCAAAGCCGAGGACCACGACCGCGCCCCCGCCGGGCAGGAGCGTCGGGGCCAGGGACGTCACCTGCCGCCACTCCAGGAAGTCCCAGGGCATCAGCGGCCGGTCGATGAGCTGGACCTTCCGGACGTGCAGCGTGGCGGTGAACGCCATTCCCGCCGCCACCAGGACCAGCGACGTCCCCAACCGCTGGGTCACCGCCCACAGCAGGCTCGCCACCGAGGCGACGACGCCCACGCTGACGACCATGGAGAAGACATTGCGCTGGCGGAGGCCCTCGAGGCCCGCGGCGGAGAAGGCCGCGATGCCCCACTCCATCGCCCACACGAGCACCACGGAGGCCAGGATGACGCCCACCCAGGGAGCCACCCAGGGGCGCGAGGACGGGAAGGTGAACGGCTGAAGAATCCGTGAACGTCGTGCCAACGACAGGCCCCTCCGGTCGACCCGTGGACGAGAGGAGCGGACACTACCCGACGGACCGCCTGTCCTTCCATGAGTCCGAGAGCAGGGGTCCACGTCTCCCATTCCACGGAGCGCCAGGCGCGGCGTCCTCGGGAGCACCGAGGGAGCGGCCCTGTTCCTCCCCTGGCACCGAGCGAGCGGACCGCCCCCCGCCAGCGCGAGCTCTCGGTATCTCCCATCGAACGGAGTGCCTTGGCGCTCGGCGCAAGGGCCGACGGTCCATCCTCATCAAGCGCGGCCCAGAGCCTCCCCCGGCGGCATGGACTCCGTTTCGACCAGGGCGCGTCGGAGCCTGGCCCGAGGCTCCGACGCACTGCGAACCCTTCAGGCACCGCCCGCGCCGACCCGCGTCGGTACACGCGCGCGGGCCGCCCGGGTCGCTACTGACAGGTGCCCAGCGTGTACTTCTTGGGGTAGAGGGTCAGGGAGCCCGTGAAGACCGGAGCCTGCCCGCATTCGCACACCGTCGACCCGAGCACGGACGTATAGGTCTTGTCGTAATACTTGATGATGTATTGCTCGTCACAGAGGGCCTGCGCGGAGACCTCGGGCGAGGCGCCCTCTCGCGAGCCCTCGTCCATTGGCTCCATGCCTCCGCAGCCCATCATGCCCACCACCGCCAGCAGTCCTCCGAGAATGCTTCGCATGCGTCCTCCTGGAACTGGATTTCAGGTGTCTACGGCGGGATGAGCGTAGGCCACGCATCCCCCATCTGGAACCCCGGCTCGGTTGACGCACCGCCTCCGTTCTCTGGGACTGGAAAGCTCTACTCGCGCCGCGTGTGGAGGATGGTCAGCGAGCTGGGGCCGACGTACGCGGAGATGCCACCAGGTGTCTCACACCCGAGCGAGTCAGGAGGTTCCGCGGTCCAGGTGAACACCGCCTGGGAGCCCTCGAAGAGGCCCTGTACGACCGTGCCCCTCGCTTCGATGACGACCAGGCCGGAGGTCGGATGGACGTCGGTGGTGGCGATGACGGTGCTCGTCTCCCCTGTGTTCCAGGTGAACGACAACACCGTCTGCGCCTCCACCAGACCGCACCCGAGCGTCGCGGTGAATGCGGGGACCACCAGCGTCGCGGACATCACATCCGGCCGCTCCACCGCCATGCAGTACGAGAACGCGCCGTCGCCGGAGACCCTCACCGGCCGCGCCGAGGACACGAGCGCGGGCAGGAACTCCAGGGACTGGGAGCCGAAGCAGAGCGCCCCCAGTTGTTGAGCCTGGGCCGACAGGGGGGCGCCCCCGAGCAGGAGCAGGACACTCCAGGTGACGACAAGGCGTATGCGCGACATCGGACGGTCCCTTGGTGACTCGAAGCGAGCGCCTCGCGCGAGCGTGCCGACGACACGCACGCGGCGCCGCGCCCGCCCCGTGGCGCCAGGCAACGTAGGTCGCGTCCCGTCACCCCGCCTCGCGGAACGCGGGCCTCCGTCCAGAACGCCACGCGACCACGCGAGTCGTCGTCCCCCAGGCGATGACGGACCTGGAGGAAAGGACGAGGGCGCGTCCCACCGACTGCTGAGCCCTACCCCGGCGGGACGCCCCGAGTGCGGTTCCGGAACCTGGGAGGCACGCCCGCACTCGCGCCGCTGGAGCTGGCGAAGTACGCGGTGACGGACGTGGGAACCCGGCTCGTCTCGAATCAGGGGGAATGGCTGTACGCAACCACTCCACTTCAACTCGTGCTGCCGTAGCAGCCAGCCCTGATGATGTAGATACCCGGCGTCGGGATCACCAACGAGATGCTCGACGCGGTCCCACACGCTCCACCAAGGTCGTCGTTGCCAGCCACATCCATTCCATTGGGATCAATCAAACGCAGGAGCGTGTTCCCAAACTCTGTCAACGCATCCCTGGAGGGCGCTCTCGGGACTCGCTCCTCTTGCACTCCAAATGCAAACATCCCCCACGCGCCAACTCCCAGCACAGAAAGGCGCGACGTCCACCACCTTCGGGGGGCGTCGCGCCAGCCCCACTTCCTTGCCTGGGATTGCCGCCAGCGGACCCATCCCGGGCGCTCCCGCGAGCCGCGTCCACTGCTTGACGCCGTTCGCGGACTGGATGGCGTAGCCCCATACCATCTTCGGCGCGTCGGCGAACGCATACCCGCTTCATCGCCTGCGTCGCGCTGTGCGTGGACAATCAGGGCGAGTGGGCGTCATCGAACGTCGTCCAGCCCTCGTGGAGCGGGACTCAGACGCCCCAGCGTGTCGCGAGCCTTCGCCGGCCTCGTCACCGCCGGGACCCGGTTGGTGCACGTGAGCCCCTGCGCCTGCTCGCCCAGCACCCCAGCGGGAGCCACCCCGGACAACAGCTCACCGCCCTGGCGGCCCACCAAGGCAGCCAGCGCCATGGCCCCCGCCAGCAACACCGTGGTTGCGCCCTTCGGTCGCATCATGGTGTCTGCTCCGCGCCGGACGCGGAAGCGCGTCCCGGCCCCTTCCGGGCCACCTGTGCCCACCGGAGCTCCGGGCTACCGGCGGCCCCCACCTCCCCGCCGCGGAACGTGACCACCCTTCCCCGGCGCCGGGGCGACGCGGGCCCTGGGAGGGGTGAGATCTGAATCAAGGTTCATCTTTTCCGGCACTTGGAAGGACGCTCGCGTCTGCACGCACTGCGTCGAGAGAATCGGCCTTGCCCGCGAGGGACCAAACCCCTTGAATCGCGCGCATGAGATTCCTGCGTGAGCTGCGCTCGGTCCTGAACCTGACGGTGCTGGTGGCGGGCCTGGGCTACTTCGTCGACCTCTTCGACATCACGCTGTTCGGCGTGCTGCGCGTGGCCTCGCTGAAGGACATCGGCGTCACGGACCCGGCGGAGATCCTGTCCAAGGGCATCCTCATCTACAACTGCCAGATGGTGGGGATGATGGTGGGCGGGATGCTGTGGGGCGTGCTCGCGGACAAGAAGGGCCGCCTGTCGGTGATGTTCGGCTCCATCCTGCTCTACTCCTTCGCCAACCTGGCCAACGCGTTCGCGTGGGACGTGACGAGCTACGCGGTGTGCCGCTTCCTGGGCGGCGTGGGGCTGGCGGGCGAGCTGGGCGCGGCCATCACCCTGGTGGCGGAGTCGCTGCCCAAGGAGAAGCGCGGCCTGGGGACCACCATCGTCGCCACGCTGGGCATGCTGGGCATCGTCGCGGCGGCGTTCGTGGGGCAGCACCTGAGCTGGAAGACGGCCTACGTCACCGGCGGCGTCATGGGACTGGCGCTGCTGTTCGCGCGCTTCAAGGTCTCCGAATCGGAGCTGTTCCAGAAGAAGACCGACCCGGCTCGCGCCAACCCGCTGCTGCTCCTGCAGGGGGGCCGCTTCGTCAAGTACATCTGCTGCATCCTGATCGGCGTGCCCATCTACTTCACCACGGGCATCCTGTTCACGTTCGCGCCGGAGCTGACTGCGGGCCTGTCCGTGAAGGGCACCGTGACGGCGGGCGACGCCATCCTCTACGGCTCCATCGGCCTGACGGCGGGCGACCTGCTCGCGGGCCTGTTCAGCCAGTGGCTCAAGAGCCGCAAGCGCGCGGTGGGCCTCAACCTGGTGGGAGGCTTCCTGCTGATGCTCGTCTACGGGCTGGTGCCGGGGCTCACCAGCACCCTGGTCTACGTGCTGAGCTTCTGCATCGGCATCATGGTGGGCTACTGGGCCGTGCTGGTCACCATGGCGGCCGAACAGTTCGGCACCAACATCCGCGGCACGGTGGCCACCACCGTCCCCAACTTCGTGCGCGGCTCGGCGGCCATCGCCGCCAGCGGCTTCGCCTGGCTCAAGGGCTCCGTCTCCGTCCCCACCGCCGCGCTCACCGTGGGCAGCATCTGCTTCGGCCTGGCGCTGCTGGCGCTCTCCCGCATCGAGGAGACCTTCCACCGGGACCTGGACTTCACCGAGTCCGGCACGGAGCCCGCGCCCGAGGCGACGAGTCCTTCCCGGGCCTCGTGAGACCGCGGGGCAGTCCCGGCCCCCCGTCTGACCTGAACCCGACTTCCGGCGCGCGGGCCGTTGCGCGGGGACGGGAGGCGCCCTATCCCCTGTCCATCCATGGACAACGCCTCCCTCCGTCCCATCCAGAAGGTGTTGTGCGCGAACCGCGGTGAGATCGCCATCCGCGTGTTCCGTGCGTGCAACGAGCTCGGCATCCGCACCGTCGCCATCTACAGCGACGAGGACCGGACCCACGAGCACCGCCACAAGGCCGACGAGGCGTACCGCGTGGGCCACGGCAAGCGCCCCGTGGAGGCGTACCTGGGCATCGAGGAGATCCTCGACGTGGCCCAGAAGGCCGGCGTGGACGCCATCCACCCCGGCTACGGCTTCTTGTCGGAGAACGCGGACTTCGCCGAGGCGTGCGAGCGCCGGGGCATCCGCTTCATCGGCCCGCGCTCGCCGGTGGTCCGGACCATGGGCGACAAGGTCGCCGCCAAGGAGCTGGCCCGACGCGTGGGCGTGCCCACGGTGCCGGGCACGACGCTGGAGGGAGACGACGCGGAGGTGCTGGCCCAGGCCCGTGAGTTCTTCACCCGATATGGCGGTCCGGTGCTGGTGAAGGCGGCCCATGGCGGCGGCGGCCGTGGCATGCGCGTGGTGCGCGAGGAGCGGGAGCTGGAGGCGGCGCTCCTGTCCGCGCGCTCCGAGGCGAAGAGCGCCTTCGGCTCCGCGGCGGTGTTCCTGGAGCGCTTCCTGGAGCGGGTGCGCCACATCGAGGTGCAGCTGCTGGGAGACCTGCACGGCCACGTCGTCCACCTGCACGAGCGCGACTGCTCCGTGCAGCGCCGCCACCAGAAGGTCATCGAGATCGCCCCGGCGCCCAACCTCTCCCCCGCGCTCAAGCAGTCCATCTGCGACGCGGCGGTGCGCCTGGCGCGCGAGGCCGGCTACTCCAGCGCCGGCACGGCGGAGTTCCTCGTCTCCGGGAATGACTACTACTTCATCGAGTGCAACGCCCGCCTCCAGGTGGAGCACACCGTCACCGAACAGGTGACGGGCGTGGACCTGGTGCAGAGCCAGATCCGCATCGCGGAGGGCCACGCGCTCGACTCGCCCCTGGTGGGCATCGCCTCGCAGGAGGCCCTCCAGCCCCGGGGCTTCGCGGTGCAGCTGCGCGTCACCACGGAGGACCCGACCAACGACTTCATGCCGGACGCGGGCATCATCACCGCGTGGCGCGCGGCCACCGGCTTCGGCATCCGCCTGGATGGCTCGAACGGCTACACCAACGCGCACATCTCGCCGTACTACGACTCCATGCTGGTGAAGGTCATCGCCTACGCGCCCACGTTCCAGGGCGCGGTGATGAAGGGGCAGCGCGCGCTGCGCGAGTTCCGCATCCGCGGCGTGAAGACCAACCTGCCCTTCCTGGAGAACGTCCTGCGCCACCCCGCCTTCCAGCAAGGCGAGACGTACACGCGCTTCATCGACGAGACGCCGGAGCTGTTCAACCTGCCGCCCCGGAGGGATCGCGCCAGCAAGCTGCTCCAGTACCTGGGCGAGGTCATCGTCAACGGCCACCCCACCATCAAGAAGCACCAGCGGCTCAAGCCCACGCAGTTCCTGGAGCCGCGCCTGCCGGTCGCCCCCGGCGGGGCGCCGCCGCGCGGCACCGCGCAGATCCTCGCGGAGAAGGGCCCCCGGGGCCTCGCGGAGTGGGTGCTGGCGCAGCAGCGCGTGCTGCTCACGGACACGACGATGCGTGACGCGCACCAGTCGCTGCTCGCCACGCGCATGCGCACGCGCGACATCCTGCGCGTGGCCCCGGCCACCGCGCACCTCGCGTCCGACCTGTTCAGCCTGGAGAGCTGGGGCGGCGCGACGTTCGACACCGCCTACCGCTTCCTCAACGAGGACCCGTGGGCGCGCCTGCGGGCGCTCAAGGCGGCCGCGCCCAACCTGCTGCTCCAGATGCTGCTGCGCGGCGCCAACGCCGTGGGCTACACCAGCTACCCGGACAACGTGGTGGAGGCGTTCATCGACGAGGCCGCGGAGGCGGGCGTGGACGTCTTCCGCATCTTCGACAGCCTCAACGACCTGGGCAGCATGGACGTCTCCATCCGCCGCGTGCTCAAGACGGGCAAGGTGGCGGAGGTGGCCATCTGCTACACGGGCGACGTCGCCAATCCCAAGCGCAAGAAGTACACGCTCGACTACTACGCGGACCTGGCGAAGCGCATCGAGGATTCGGGCGCGCACTTCCTGTGCATCAAGGACATGGCGGGCCTGTTGCGTCCGCGCGCGGCGGCCATGCTGATGGACCGGCTGCGCGAGGTGACGAAGCTGCCCATCCACCTGCACATGCACGACACGGCGGGCAACGGCATCGCCAGCTACCTGGAGGCCATCGAGCACGGGGTGCACATCGTCGACGTGGCGCTGGGGAGCATGGCGGGCCTCACCAGCCAGCCCAGCCTCAACGCGCTGGTGAGCGCGCTGCGCGGCCACCCGCGCGAGACGGGGCTGGCCAACGCGCGCCTCCAGCCGCTCGCCAACTACTGGGAGGACGTGCGCGAGTACTACGCCCCCTTCGAGGCGGGCCTCAAGAGCACGACGAGCGAGGTCTACTACCACGAGATTCCCGGCGGTCAGTACTCCAACCTCCGGCCGCAGGTGGCGGAGATGGGGCTGCTCCACCGGTGGAACGACGTGAAGGACGCGTTCGCGCTGGTCAACGTGCTGGTGGGCGACATCCCCAAGGTGACGCCGTCGTCGAAGATGGTGGGCGACTTCGCCATCTTCCTGCTCAAGAACGACTTGATGGTGCGCGCGCCGACCCTGGCTGAGGCCGCCACCCTCACCCACGCGAAGCTCATCGCCGAGGCGCCCCGGCTGGACTTCCCCTCCAGCGTGGTGGGCTACTTCCGGGGCGAGCTGGGACAGCCGCCCAACGGCTTCCCGGAGGACCTGCGCGCCGCCGTGCTCAAGGGGCTGCCGCGCGTGGAGGGCCGCCCCTCCGCCAGCCTCCCACCCCTGGACCTGGAGGCCCTGCGCGCCGAGCTGACCCAGAAGACGGGGCAGCCCTTGACGCGCGCGGACGCCATCTCCAGCGCGCTCTATCCGCGCGTCATGGCCGGCTACCTGGACGACGCCGCGCGCTTCGAGGACGTCTCCATCCTCGACACGCCCAACTACTTCTACGGCATGGAGGTGGGACAGGAGGTCTGGGTCGATCTGGAGCCGGGCAAGACGCTCGTCATCAGCCTGTCCGCGGTGGGTGAGCCGGACGAGGACGGCGTGCGCACCGTCTACTTCGCGCTCAACGGCCACAACCGCACCGTGCACGTGAGGGATCGCAGCCGGGCGGCGAGCGTGGAGACGCGGCGACAGGCGGACCGGTCGAACCCGAACCACGTGGCCGCGAGCATGCCGGGCACGGTCATCGCCCTGCACGTCAAGCCGGGCGCGAAGGTGGAGGCCGGCGCGCCGCTCGTCACGCTCGAGGCCATGAAGATGGAGACGGTGGTGCGCGCCCCGCGCGCCGGCACCGTGGCGGAGGTGGCCACCGCCCTGAAGTCCCCGGTCCAGGGCGGCGACCTGCTCGCCGTGCTCCAGTAGCGCCGTGGGTGGAGGGCCCCCGTCCGCCCCTCCACCCCGTCCAGGTGCATCCCGACGTTGAGTGAAACCGGCGGCTTTGCCATGGTCGCCGCCATGAAGCGTCTCCTGCTCCCCTTCCTGGCACTCGCCTCCTGCGCGACGCCCTCGGGCCCCCCGGCTCCGGGGAACGCGACCGCCCCCGCCACCGCGCCCCTGGGCGCCGCGCTCCCCGAGGAGGTCCACCTGGCCGACCTGCGCCAGATGACGGCCGGCGGCGAGAACGCGGAGGCCTACTGGTCCTTCGACGGCAAGCAGCTCTCGCTCCAGGCCCGCCACGAGGGCATGGACTGCGACCGCATCTACCGCATGGCGGTGGACCCGGCGAACGCGGCGGCCCCCACCGTGACGCCGGTCTCCAGCGGCGAGGGCGCGACGACGTGCGCGCACTTCCTGCCGGGCGACCAGGAGGTCATCTACGCCTCCACGCACCTGGGCGACAAGGCGTGCCCTCCCCGCCCGGACCACTCCATGGGCTATGTCTGGGCGCTCTACGACTCCTACGACATCTTCAGGTCCAACGCGGATGGCACCGGGCTGACGCGCCTGACGGACACGCCGGGTTACGACGCGGAGGGCACCGTCTGCGCGAAGGACGGCTCCATCCTGTTCACCTCCGTCCGGGATGGCGACCTGGAGCTGTACCGGATGGACCCCGACGGGAAGAACGTGAAGCGGCTGACGCACTCGCCCGGCTATGACGGCGGCGGGTTCTTCAACGCGGACTGCACGAAGATCGTCTGGCGCGCGTCGCGCCCCCCGCCGGGCAAGGCGCTCGACGACTACCAGGCCCTGCTGAAGAAGGGGCTCGTGCGGCCGACGAAGCTGGAGCTGTATGTCGCGAACGCGGACGGCTCCGAGGCGCGGCAGATCACCTGGCTGAACGGCGCCGCCTTCGCGCCCTTCTTCCACCCCAACGGCCGGCGCATCCTGTTCTCGTCCAACCACGGCGACCCGAAGGGCCGTGAGTTCGACATCTGGGCGGTGGACGTCGACGGGTCCAACCTGGAGCGCATCACCTACGCCCCGGGCTTCGACGGCTTCCCCATGTTCTCGCCGGACGGCAAGTGGCTGGCCTTCTCCAGCAACCGCGCCACCGCGCCCGGCAAGAGCGACACCAACCTCTTCATCGCCCGCTGGGTCGACTCACCGACGCCCACCGTGAGCGCGCCCGAGGCGGCCGCCGACCGCATCCGTCGCGACGTGGAGTTCCTCGCGGCCCCCGCTCGCGAGGGTCGGGGCATCGGCACGGAGGGGCTCGTCGCCGCTGGCGCGCTCATCGAGGAGCGGTTCCAGGCGATGGGCCTGAAGCCGTCCGGCGACGAGGCGGGGTTCCGCCAGAAGTTCCCGGTGACGACCGCCGCGAAGCCCGGCGCGGGCACGCGCCTGAAGCTCGGGACGACGGAGGTGGCGATGGACGACTTCACCCCGCTGGCGTTCTCGGGCCAGGGCTCGGTGCAGGGCCCGCTGGTCCTCGTGAGCTACGGCATCTCCGAGCCGTCGCTGAAGGTGGACCACTACGCGAAGAAGTCCGTGAAGGGGAAGATCGTCGTCGTGCGCCGCTTCGTCCCGGAGACGCCGGCCTTCTCCGAGGCGGAGACCCAGCGCCGCTTCGGGGACCTCCGCTACAAGACGTGGCTGGCGGCCGAGCGCGGCGCCAAGGCGGTCATCGTGGTGGACTGGCCGGAGGCGCCCAGCCCGGCCCGCAAGGACTGGATGCCGCCTCCGGACACGCCGCTGCCCGCGCTCTCGCCCGAGGGCCCGAGCAACGCCGGCATCCCGGTGGTGGTGATGAAGCGCGCGGCGCTGGAGCCGGTGATGGCGGCGCTCTCGTCGGGCAAGCGCGTCGACGCGCAGCTCGGCGTGAAGCTGGAGTTCGACCAGCGCGAGGCCTTCAACGTGGCCGGCCTGCTGGAGGCGGGTGAGGGCAAGCTGCCGGGCACGGTGGTGATTGGCGCCCACTACGACCACCTGGGCCTCGGCGGGCGCTCGTCGCTGGCGCCGGACCGGCACGAGCCGCATGGGGGCGCGGACGACAACGCCTCCGGCGTGGCGGCGCTGCTGGAGATCGCCCGCGAGCTGAAGGAGCGCCGCGCGGAGCTGAAGCACGACGTGCTCTTCGTGGCCTTCTCCGGCGAGGAGACGGGGCTGCTGGGCTCGACGTACTTCACGCGGCAGCGTGGGGACGTGGGCATGAAGCAGGTCGCCGCGATGCTGAACCTGGACATGGTGGGCCGGCTGCGCGCCGGGGGCCTGACGGTGCTGGGCGCGGAGTCCGCGAACGAGTGGGGGCCGCTCGTCGCGGCGGCGTGCGAGAAGGCGCGCGTCGCCTGCACCGCGAGCGGGGACGGCTATGGCCCCAGCGACCACTCGCCCTTCTACGCGGCGGGCGTCCCGGTGCTGCACTTCTTCACGGGGACGCATTCGGACTACCACAAGCCCTCGGACACCGTGGAGGGACTCAACGCGGTGGGCACGGCCCAGGTGGCCCGCATCGTCTCGGCGGTCGCGGTGGGGCTGGATGACAAGGCGGTGCTGACCTACCGCAAGGTCCCCTCCCCCACGCCTCGGGGCGACCTGCGCAGCTTCAACGCGTCGCTGGGCACCGTGCCGGACTACGCGGGCCCGCCCAACGGACAGAAGGGCATGCTGCTGGCGGGCGTGCGCGCGGGCGGCGCGGCGGACATGGCCGGCATGCAGCGCGGCGACATCCTCGTGAAGCTGGGCAAGCACGTCATCGGCGGCGTGGAGGATTTGATGTTCGTCCTCAACAGCTCCAAGCCGGGCGAGACGGTGCGCGCCCTGGTGCTGCGCGACGGCAAGGAGGTCCCCCTGGAGGTCACCTTCCAGGAGAGCAAACGGCCCCGGTAGCCCTCCGGGACAGGGCCCCTCGCCGCGAGACGAGGGGCCACCCCCTGGCCGCGCAGCCTCGAGCAGCAGGGGGTGGGGCGTGCCGCGGGTCTTCTGTCTCAACGCCTGAGCGCCGCCCCGCTCGCCCGCGGGCGATTGCGACAGACCACTCCTGTCCCTAGATACAAGCGGAAGACGTCCAGGCATCGGGACGAGGTCGGTGACTGGACGCTACGCTCGATGGGATGCCTCGAGCGCTGCCGTACAGCGAGGGGGTGTGGGACATGCAAGAGCAGCCAGGCCCGGGGCCGACCGATGCATCGGTGACGCGAAAGACGGAGGCCGCGGGCGGACGAACGGGGCTGCGCCGTCTGGTCCCTTGGGGCCGCAAGTCGGGTGCCGGTACAGGGGAAGAGAAGGGCCGCTCCATGACTCAGCGAGCACGCAGCGCCAGCTCGGGCATGAGGAAGCAGATACGCCCCTCCTGGAAAGTCCGCTTCGGCGCGCACGCGGCCCAGCGCTGGGCCAGGCATCAGCTCGAGGAACACGCGGTGCCGCTGGGCCTCGGCGCCCTCACGGTGGGGGTGCTCGCGGCAGCGCTCCTGCCCATCTCCACTTCCGGTGAGCGCCAGGCACCTTCCGAGTCCAGCACGCGCCAGCCCCGACGAGAGGCCCACGCCCGCGGAAAGCCGCAGAGCCGGGAGGCGGCCTCCACGAAGACCGAGGCGAACGACGAACGCCCCCGGGACGCCGGGCGCAGGCAGGGAGCGTCCAGGCCCCGCAAGCCCTCCTCGCGCCGCGAGTCCTCCTCGGGCTCCGTCGAGTCATCGTGAGCCGCATGAGCGCTCGCGCCCCCCGGCTCAGGGGTGCGCGCCAACGGTGAGGTCGACGTCCCTGGCGGCCCCGGCGCGCAGCACCTTGGCGTGCACGGTCTGGCCCACACGTTCCGGAGGCAGCTGCTCGACCAGGTCATCCACCTCTCGCAATGGCTGACCCTCGAGCGTGAGCAGCGTGTCACCCGGTTGCAGCCCCGCCTCCTCGGCCGGGCCATCCGGCTCCACGCTCGCGACCTTGAGGCCGCTCTGGGTGCCATGAGCCTTCGCGACCCTCCCCGCCAGCCGGACGGGGTAGGCCCCCATACCGAGGTAGCCAGCCGGCTCTCGCGCGGGCGCCTTCGTGGACGTGGCCTCGGTGCCGGGCGGCGACTTCTTCCCCCCTGTCTTCGCTGCTCCTCGGGAGATCTCGCGCGTCGTGTCCTTCATCGCCTTGCGCGCGCCGCTCGCCACCTCACCGCCCTCGCGCGCCGTGCCGCGGGTCGCCTCCGCGAACGCGCGTGTTGCCCCCTGGGCACGCCTGGTGACCTCGTCGAAGGCGCGTGTCGCGTCCTGGGTGCCCTCGGCGACGTCTCGCGCCACTTCCTTCGCCCTCACCGAGGGTTCGCGTGGCGCTCGCTCCTTCGCGTCGCGCTTGCGTGGCGCACCCTGCTTCGGCCCTCCAGCCTTCTGCAGGCGCAGGCGCGTCGCGGCCGGAGGCCGGCCCACTCCTCCCTGGGTCGCCATGGACATGCCTTCGCGCAATCGCTCCTTGAAGCCCTCGGCCGCGCCTCCCTGCTTCGGCGCTCCACCCGCTCCACCCTTCAGCAACCGCTGACGCGCGGCGGCTGGGGGCCGCCCCACTCCACCATGGGTCGCCAGGAACATGCTCTCGCGCAATCGTTCTCGGAAGGCCTCGGCCCCTTCCTTCCCGCCCCCCTTCTCCGCCATCTTGCGGAGCAGCCGCCCGGCGAGCAGTCCAATGCCCAGTAGCCCGAGGATGGAGCTCCGCGGCCGCTGCTTCAGCCTCTTTTGCGCGTCGCGGAGCCACTCGTCCATCGACCCTTCCTGGAGGTAGAGGGTGGTGTCCCGGAGAACGCGGCTCCCCCCCTCGAGCACGGGCCGCGTCAACACGGTCGGCAACCGCCTGGCCGCGACCGTGAGGAGCCTCGCTCCGGACTGCGCAACGTCGGCGATGAGCGCCTCGCGCTGCGCGTGGAGCCGTTCCATTTCCTGCGCCTGAAAATCCTGGGGGAGCGTCTCTTGCTGGACGCGCTTGCGCGTGTTCCCCCCGTTCGCGATTCCTTTGACCGAGGCCATGGGTGCTCACACCGCTGACGCACACGCGTGTCGGACGCGCATGCGTTGTCCATCGAGAACGTGGACACGACAAGCGGCGAAGGTCAGGGAGGTGAGACGGCCCCGCCCCTCCCGCCCCTGCCAGGTCGACCTGCCACCTCCCGGGCGATGGGCAGGGGGTCGCCATGACTGACGGCCCCCCTCGGGCGATGCGCCGATACCCATCGACCAGGCATCACCAGCCGGCCCCTATCCGTGCCGCCTCTCGCTGGGCATGGGGCGGGCGGAATCCCCACCTCCGGGTCTTGCCGCTGGGCAGGGAGGGGGGGCTGCCACAGCTTTGAATCACGACAGGTGGAGCCATGGCAGAGAAGACCGGCATCAGCGGTGGAGGGTTCCTCGAGGGAATCACCACCCTCGTCACGAAACTGGCGGAACTCGCGGAGAAGGGCGAACAGCTCCAACGCTCCGGAGAGTTCGAAGGCTCCGACAAGGGGCTCAGGGGCGTCTATGGCTTCAACGTGCGGATCGGAGGAGGCGCACCCGGTCAGCCGAGCGGCGTCCCGCGCGTGGAGCCCTTCGGGAACATCCGCCAGGATCACCAGACCGGCAAGGCGGTCGTCCACCCCATCCGCGAACCCCTGGTGGATGTCTTCGAAGAGGGGCCGAACGTGCTGGTGGTGGCCGAGCTGCCAGGGGTCGACCGCCAGGACGTCACGCTGGAGCTCCGCGAAGACATCCTGACCCTGCATGCCGAGCACGGGGCGCTCAAGTACCACAAGGAGGTCCTGCTCCCCAGGCGCTTCACCCGCCGGCAGATGCACACCCACTGCCGCAACGGCGTCCTCGAGATACGCCTCACCTCCCGGGAGGAGAGCCGCTCGTGACCGTCGCGACACGGGACCATCCGCAGACGCTGCGTGCCGCCGAGGCCCTCGGCAAGGACCTGGGCCGTGGCCTCGCCCGCATGGACCCCGCCGACATGCAGCGGCTGGGAGCGCAGATCGGCGACATCGTCACGCTGTCCGGCAAGCGCCGCAGCGCGGCCAGGGTGATGCCCTCCTACCCGGACGCCCGGGGGCGCGGAATCCTCCAGATTGATGGCGTGACCCGGGCCAACACCGGGGTGCAGTTGGACGAGCCAGTGAAGTTGACCCTGGCCCCCGCCCGACACGCCGAGAAGGTCAAGCTGGCGCCCCTGGAGTTCACCCCCACGCAGCGTGACCTGGCCTATATCGGCACGCTGCTGGACGGACTGCCGGTGGTGAAGGGAGACCGGGTCCGGGCGCTGCTGTTCGGCAGCCGCACGGCCGACTTCCGCGTCGTCGAGACCACTCCCGTGGGGGCGGTGGTGATCCACCCCAACACCATGCTGGAGGTCGCCAAGGCGCCGGAGAAAGAGAAGGAGAAGGAGACGCACGAGCGGGCGCGCGCCGTCAGCTATGAGGACGTGGGTGGGCTGAAGCGGGAGCTGGGCCGCATCCGAGAGATCGTGGAGCTGCCGCTGCGGTATCCGGAGGTGTTCGAGCGGCTCGGGATCGACGCCCCCAAGGGGGTGCTGCTGTATGGCCCGCCGGGCTGCGGCAAGACGCTGATCGCCCGGGCGGTGGCCAACGAGACGGCGGCGGCGTTCTTCACCATCACCGGCCCGGAGATCATGCACAAGTTCTACGGAGAGAGTGAGGCCCACCTCCGGCAGATCTTCGACGAGGCCGAGCGCAGGGCCCCGGCCATCATCTTCGTGGACGAGATAGACGCCATCGCTCCCCGGCGCGAGGACGTGCAGGGCGAGGTGGAGAAGCGCGTGGTGGCGCAGCTGCTGTCGCTGATGGACGGCCTGGCCCAACGCCGGCAAGTCATCGTGCTGGCTGCCACCAACATCCCCAACGTGCTGGACCCGGCGCTGCGTCGCCCGGGGCGGTTCGACCGGGAGATCGCCATCTCCATCCCCGACCGCACGGCGCGCGAGGAGATCCTCGCCATCCACAGCCGAGGCATGCCGCTGGCGGAGGACGTGGACCTGGACCATCTGGCGGCCGTGACGCATGGCTTCGTCGGCGCGGACCTCCAGGCCCTGTGCCGCGAGGCGGCGATGATCTGCCTGCGCCGGCTGATTCCCCACATCGACTTCGCCTCGGCCGAGATTCCCTACGACGAGCTGATGCAGGTCCAGGTGACGATGGCCGACTTCCAGGCGGCGCTGCACGAGGTGGGGCCATCGGCGATCCGCGAGGTGTTCGTGGAGACCCCGGACGTGGGCTGGAAGGACGTGGGCGGACTGGGGCAGCTCAAGCAGCGGCTCATCGAGGCGGTGGAGTGGCCGCTCCGGTACGCCGAGGAGTTCGCGCGGGCCAAGGTCCGGCCCCCCAAGGGCGTGCTGCTGACCGGCCCTCCCGGCTGCGGCAAGACGCTGATGGCCAAGGCGGCCGCCCACGAGAGCCAGGTCAACTTCATCTCGGTCAAGGGCCCGGCGCTGCTCAGCAAGTTCGTGGGAGAGTCCGAGAAGGGGGTGCGCGAGACCTTCCAGAAGGCCCGTCAGGCGGCCCCCTGCATCATCTTCTTCGATGAGATCGACTCGCTCGTGCCGACACGCTCCGCCGGGGGGATGGACGAGCGCGTCTCGGAGAGGGTCGTCAGCCAGTTCCTGTCCGAGATGGATGGCATCGAGGAGCTGACGGGCGTGCTGGTGCTCGCGGCCACCAACCGCGCGGACCTGCTCGACCCCGCGCTGCTGCGTCCGGGACGCTTCGACCTGCTCGTCGACGTGCCGCTGCCGGACCGCGAGGCGCGGCGCGAAATCTTCCAGGTCCACCTGCGCGACAAGCCGGTGGAGAAGGAGCTCGACCTGGACGTGCTCGCCGCGCGCAGCGAGTCCTTCTCCGGCGCCGACATCCAGGCCGTGTGCAACCAGGCCGCCTGGGACGCCGTGCGTCACGTCATCAGCGGCAAGGGAAAGCACCTCGTCATCACATCCGGGAGCCTGCAGAAGGCGATCCGTGGGCACAAGGAGGCA
This sequence comes from Myxococcus stipitatus, assembly GCF_021412625.1. The sequence continues at coordinate 246,044 of NZ_JAKCFI010000005.1, forward strand.
CGCCGGCCATGAGAGCCCACCCCCATCCCGAGGCGCGGGGGCGCCGCAAGGGCGAGCAGGCCCTGTACGTCTATGGCTTCACGCGGGCGGGGGCGGTGGAGCGCTTCTCCGTTCCCGGTGTCAGCGGCGCCGCCGACGTGCGGACGCTGAAGCTGGGGAACCTCGCCGCCATCTACAGTCCTCTCTCGATGGAGGAGTTCCTGGGGCCAGAGGGCGCGGACCACACCCAGGACCTGGAGTGGGTGGCCCCCCGGGCGGTCAGGCACGAGCGCGTGCTCGAGGAGGTGATGCGGTCCTCGCCGGTGCTTCCGGTGAGCTTCGGGGCGATCTTCTCCTCACCGCGAGCGCTGTCCGAGGCGGTCGACGCCCACCGGCAGGAGATCTCCAGATTCCTCGACGACATCTCCGACAAGGAGGAATGGGCGGTCAAGGTCTACGCCAACGCCCAGCGCCTGCGCGCGCATCTGGAACGGGCGCCCGAGTTCCGCCAGCGCCTCCAGCACCTCCCCGAGACTCCCGGCGCGCGCTACTTCCACGAGAAGAAGCTGCAGCGCGAGCTCGACCAGCGCAGCCGCAACGAGGGACAGAGCCTGGCGGCCCACATCCGCGAGGAGCTCGCACCGGGGGCCGTCTCGGTGAAACCCCTGCGCCTGGCGGATCGCGGGCTCTCAGGCCGGCAGGACGACATGGTGCTGAACTCCGCGTTCCTGGTGGATTCCGGGCAGGTGCAGCGCTTCACCCACCGCGTGCAGCAGCTCGCGGCCCGGTACCAGCCGCGGGGGCTGACGGTGGAGGCGACCGGCCCCTGGCCTCCCTACAGCTTCTGCCCCAGCCTGGAGGAGCGGCCGTGAAGTCCATCGTGTACGGCATCCTGGACGCACGGCAGGCAGCGAAGGAGACGCTGCCGCCGGGGCTGAACCAGGCGCCGCTGATGGCGGTGAAGCACGGCAACCTGGCCGCGGCCATCTCGCCGGTGGCGGAGGAGCTGGCCTCCTCGGCCGGCATCGATCAGGCGCTGGAGTACGCCCGGGTGGTCGAGCAGTTGCACCGCCGACTGGCGGTGTTGCCCATGCGCTACGGCTGCTTCGTCCATCACCCCGAACAGGTGGTGGAGTTCCTGCACCGCTACGAGCGCCAGTTCTCGGACGCGCTGGCCCAGGTGGAGGGCCGTGACGAGATGGGTCTGCGCATCCTGTTCCAGGAGTCGGACATGGCCGAGCCCCCGGAGCAGCCAGGGGCGCCCACCGAGGCGGACGCCCAGACCCGCGGCCGGGCCTACCTGGACAACCGGCGTCGCTTCTACGCGCAGCAGACACGTGTGGACCGCGCCGCCCGACGCATGGCGGAGCGGGCGCAGGCGGCCTTCTCCGGGCTGTTCGTCCGCTGCACCTGGGACCATGCCGCTCGCCCAGACGGGCTGCTGCTCTCCATGGCCTTCCTGGTGGAGCGCCCCAAGCTCGCCGACTTCCGGCGGGCCTTCCTTCGCTTCCAGAAAGACTGCCCCGGCAAGGTGATGTGCAGCGGCCCGTGGCCTCCGTACGGCTTCGTGGCGGACCTGGCAAAGCCCGCCGTCGCGGCCCTCGCCGATCTGGAGCACCTCCAAGAGAAAGGATGAATACATCATGGCAAACGTCTCAACTTCGACCGGGGCGTCCTCGTTGGGCGACGTCATCGACCGGATCCTCGACAAGGGAATCGTGGTCGATGCCTGGGTGAAGGTCTCGCTGGTCGGCATCGAGGTGCTCTCCATCGAGGCCCGCGTCGTGATCGCTTCGGTCGAGACCTACCTCAAGTACGCCGACGCCATCGGCCTCACCGCCACCGCGGCCGCGCCCGCCGCGGTCTGAATCTCCACCTGAACAGGACAGGACAACGTCATGCCACGCGCCAAGACCCGACACGAGAAGTCCACCCCGGAGGGATGCTACCTGTACGCGGTGGTTCCGATGGAGGTGGTCGACTCGCTGGACCTCGACACTCCCGGCATCCAGGGTGCCGACGTGTACCCGGTGACATCCGGAAAGCTGGCGGCCATCGTCAGCGATATCGAGCAGCAGACGCTCCGACCGGAGCGCAAACTCCTCAGCACCCACAGCGCGGTGCTGGGCCGCGTGATGGACCAGGCGCCGATGCTGCCGGTCGCGTTCGGCATCATCGCCGGCAGCGAGCGGGAGGTCCGGAATCTGCTGGCCGAGCACGAGAACGACTTCCTCACGCAGCTCGATGCGGTGAGCGGGAATGTGGAGCTGGGCCTCCGGATCCGGCTGATCGACCCCAATGCGTTCGAGTACTACGTCAACGCCTTCCCCGAGCTCAGGGCGATGCGGGACGACCTCTACCGCGAGGGGGAACCGTCGCGCGAAGAGAAGATCGAACTGGGGAAGCAGTTCGTCGACCTGCTCAACGGCTTCCGTGAGGAGACCGCGGACAAGGTGCTCGATGGAATCGAGTCCATCGCCAGCCAGACCGTGGTCAACGAGCCGCGCAACGAGTCGGAGGTGGTGAATCTGGCCGCGCTGGTGCCGCGAAAGAAGGTCGACGCCTTCAACGCGACCGTGGAGAAGCTGGGCGCGACGCTGCCCGACGACTTCCAGGTGGACGTGACCGGCCCCTGGCCGCCGTACAGCTTCATCAATCTGCGAATCCACTTCGAGCAGGTGGAGGAGGCAGCGCAGGGGGCGCCTTGATCATCCTGGACGACATCCTGATGGCGCCTGTCCGGAGCATCGCGTGGATCTTCCGCTCGGTGCACAAGGCCGTGCAGGACGAACAGGCCAATGAGGAGACGGACCTCCGCGCCCGCCTGAGCGACCTGTACCAGGAGCTCGAGCGCGGAGAGATCACGGAGGAACAGTTCGACGAGCAGGAGTCGCGACTGCTCGACCGCCTGGACGCGTTGAAGGAAGAGAAGGAGGGAGCAGGGCCCGCGACGCCTGGAACAGGCCCTGGAGGTGAGAACGGATGAACGGGCAGGCGACGACACCCGAGTCACAGCAGGAGCGCGCCTCGGTGTTGGAGTTGCTGGACCGGGTGCTCAACAAGGGCGTGGTCATCAGCGGTGACCTGGTGATTTCGGTGGCCGACGTGGACCTCATCTACCTGGGCCTGCGGCTGCTGTTGACCTCGGTGGAGACGGCGCTGGAGGTGGGCACCCTTCCCGAACGTCCTCAACGCTTGCAGTGAGGCGGGTGGAGGACCCGCCCACACGCGGGCCGGGAGACGAGGTGAACCATGGCAGTCGAGGGCGCGCCACAGGCGGTGGAGGAGTTCGCCCGAGCGTTGGAGCCGACGAAGCCGCCCAAGCTGGAGCTGGACGAGGAGAACGTCCAGTCCGGGCTGGTGCGGCTGGTGCTCGCCGTCGTCGAGCTCATCCGCCAGTTGCTGGAGAGGCAGGCGCTGCGCCGGATCGACGGCGGCACCCTGAGCGAGGAGCAGATTGAAAGGCTCGGCGTCACCTTCCTGCGCCTGCAGGAGCAGATGGATGCCTTGAAGAAGCAATTCCACCTGACGGACGAGGACCTGAATCTGGACCTCGGGCCGCTGGGCACGACGCTGTGAGGCTGGCCGAGCAGCGGACAGAGAGAGCGAGGAGCCATGGCCCGAATCGACGAGCGCGCGACGACGCCCCCTCAGCGGAACTACCCGCCCACCTCGACCCGCAGCAGCTCCGTGGCCGACATCCTCGAGCGGGTGCTGGACAAGGGCATCGTCATCACCGGGGACATCAAGATCAGTCTGACGAACGTCGAGCTGTTGACCATCCAGATCCGACTCATCATCAGCTCGGTGGAGCGGGCGCAGGAGATGGGCCTGGATTGGTGGACGACCAACCCCAACTTCAGCTCCCGCGCGCGCCAGCAGCTCCCGGCGGCACAAGCGCCCGAGGCGGCGCCAGCTCGAGGTGCCTCGGCCGAACCGGCGGCTCCGGTCCCACGCGCTGCTCCCAAGCCCTCCCCCACGCGCAGGCGCGCGCCCAAGGCCAGGAAGGTGTAGGGAGGGGCCGCGCGCGCACGACTCGCCGGCCCCCTCATCTCAAGCCAGCTGCTGGAGCAGGTCCCGGGCCGTCTCGCGCGCATACCCCGTCCCGTCGCGCGCCACCGTCTCCAGCAGGGACCGGGCGCGCCGCAGCGTGGGGCGCTCCACGGTCTCCAGGGCACTGAGGGCCACACCGACCTTCTCGGGCTCGTCGGTCGCGGTGAGCAGCGCGGAGAGCAGGGTCAGCGCCTCCTGGGGTGAGGCCCCCACGCGCAGCAGCGCCACCGCGGCGCAGGAGGCCACGGCGGGGCTCTCATCCTGGAGGTGGCGACGCAGCGTGGCCACGGTGGTGAGGGACGACAGCCGGGCCAATCCCAACAGCGACACCGCCTCCAAGCGGACAGGCGCCTGAGGGTCCTCGGCGGACCGCAGGAGCGTGGGCTCCAGGAGGTTCAGCTCCGGTGGCGGCCTCCCCTCGCGCCGCTGCTCCTCCAGCAGGCCGCGCAGGGACATCAGCGCCAGGTAGTGGCGCACGCCCTCCGTCTTCTCGACCTGCCCGAGCAAGGCGGGCATGGCGAGCCCCGGCGCCAGTGGGGCCAGCGCGCCCAGCGACTCCAGGGCGGCGCCCGCGACCGGCTCCACATCATCGAGCACGGTCAGCACCTCCGGGAGCAGGTCCACTGCGGGCTTCCCCACCCGCCCCACCACGCCGGCGGCGGCCCTGCGCACCGAAGCGCGCGGATGACGGAGCGCCGACGCCAAGGTGCCCAGCGAGAGCCGGGGTACGGCCCGGTAGAGGTTCGCCACCAGGAGCGCCGCGTCATCCACCGCCATCGCGTCCGCGTCCAGCGACGCCACCGCGTCGAACACCGCGTCGAGAGCCCCCTCGGCGAGTTGCTCCTGTGGCGGCCACCAGGAGGTCTGGAGGAGATGGAGGATGGCCCCCCGCGCGCGAGCGCCCGGGCGCCTCAGCGCCTCGAGGAGCAGCCGCGCCGCCTGCTCCCGCCGGCCCTCGTCCTCCGCGCAGAGCGCCTCCCCGAGCGCCTCCAGCGCGACCTCCACGGCCTTGGGGTCCGAAGCGTCGAGACGGGAAACGGACTCTTCCAGGGAGCGGACGTGCTTCACGGGGTCCTTGAGGAGCGTCGAGGAGGTTGAGCGAAACCCGAGCGGGACTCCATGGATAATCCCGCCACCGTCGTCGATCTCCAAGAACGCACCACCCCAGGCGACGCGGCAAGCCACCGGTGGCCCGTTCCCAGCGGCGTCACAAAGGGAGGACACCCGGCAACGGGCTCACGCAGACGCGACGACGGGCGCGCGGGACCTGCGCCCCCAGGCGACGAAGAGCGAGAGCGCCACGAGCAGGACGTTGAAGGGCGCGTTCGCCGCCTCGCCGCGCGAGACGTGGAAGACGATGGCGCAGCCCTGGAGCGCCGCGCAGCCGAGGGCCGCGAGGACCGTCAGCCCGGGTCTGATGCGCGTGAGCCACGGCAGGACGACGCCGAGCCCGCCGGCCAGGTCCACCACCGCCGTCGCGTACAGGAACGCCGGGGAGACCTGCCCCGCCCACGGAATCATCTCGGCCAGGCGGGGAATCGGCGTCAGGAGCTTCCACACGCCCGTGCCGACGAAGAGGAGCCCCAGCAGGACCTGGACACTCCATAGGGAGACGGACAGCGCTCTGGACGGACCCGTACCACCACCGTTGACCTCGGTCATGACTCTGCTCGCAAGGGAAGACGCGACCCGGGCTCCTGGTCACGTTCAGGAACCTTGTCTACTTTCATACCGGCCCGAGCCGGACAAGGAGGCACCTTGAAGTCACTAGGGAACGGAAAGATGACCACGCGCTTCGACAGCGACTGCGTCGGGACGCGGGAGATCCTCAGCCTCGTCGGAGACAAGTGGAGCGTGCTGGTCATCGTGAACCTGGGCGAGGGCGACCTGCGCTTCAGCGACCTCAAGCGCGCCATCTCGGGCATCTCCCAGCGGATGCTGACCCATACGTTGCGCCGCCTGGAATGCGACGGGCTCGTCTCGCGCACCGTCACCCCGACGGTGCCCCTGCGCGTGGACTACGCGCTCACCGCGCTCGGACAGACACTGCTCGAGCCCGTGACCCACCTGGCCCTCTGGGCCCAGAGCCATCAGGCGGAGATCCAGGGCGCGCGGGATGCATTCCAGCGCGCCAGCGGCGCCAAGGCGAAGTAGCTCCGCCCTCCGAAGACCCTCGCATTTCGTGCGAATACGGGAAGCAACGTTCTCCACTTGGGATTCGACAAGGCTTGAAGCATGTTCAGCCGATGAATCATCAGGAGTCCGCGCTTTTCTTCGGGACGCTGTTGCTGTGGGTTCCCCTGCTGCTGGGTGTCTGGGTCGGGAGGTGGCGTCGCAAGCGCGCTCGCGCCGACGGGTCCGCCGCCAGGCTCTGGGCCTTCGTGAACCTCCCGGGGGCCCTCTTCTTGATGGTGACCTGCAGTGGCATCATGGTGCCGCGAACGCTCGCGTGGCTGAGTTCGCTCCGAGCGTTGCCCTTCTCGCCCACGCCAGGGATGCTGCGAGGCGTCGCCCTGTTCGCGGCCTTCGTGGTGGGCTACAGCATCGCATCGTTCATCTGGGGCGGCTCGACACAGGGCGCCTCGACGGCGTCCACCGACGCGACGGGGCCCGTCAACAAGCACTCCAGCGCGAAGGTGCTCGCCATCATCTTCGCCACCATCGCGCTCGGCATCGGAGGGGGTGTGGTGAGCGTGGGCCTCAAGAAGGGGGGCTTCCTGACGACGTCGGACGTGGGAGGCTTCCCCGAGCTGGCCAAGGTCCAGGAGCAGCTGAGGCCCCTCGAGGCCTGTTCGATCACTTACCAGCGGCGCGACAAGCGCGGCCATCGCCAGCACCCGAACTCGGTCTTCATCGAGACGTGCACGGTGGGCGAATACATCAGCGTCCTCATCGACGTCCCGGGGACCTGGGCGAGCAAGGGCGTCGGCTTCGAGATGAGCCGTGGCTCCATGTCGGATCCCTGGGTGATCCTGGTCGAGAAGGCGGAGGTGCCCTTCCCCGACCTCCAGGAGGCGCTCACGGACTTCGCGCCCCGCATCGCCGCGCAATACCCCGACTTGCTGCGCAAGCGACGCGAGGGAGCCGCCGATATGGAGCGCCACCTGGACGAGCAGCAGCGGCTGAAGCGGGAGCGCCAGGAGCGCGCGAAGGACTCCTATCCCCAGTGACGCCTCCGTCACGCCTTGCGGACCGCGCCGGGTGAGACGCCCATGAACCGCTTGAAGGCGCGGCTGAAGGCCGCCTCGGACTGGTAGCCCATGCGCGCCGCCAGCTCCGCGAGCCCCGGGCGCTCCTCCTTCAGGCACGTGTGGGCCACGGCCATGCGCCAGCGCGCCAGGTAGTGCATCGGCGGCTCCCCCACCAGCCGGGTGAAGCGCGCGGAGAAGGCCGAGCGGGACATCGCGACGTGCGAAGCGAGCGTCGCCACCGTCCATGGCCGCGTCGGCTCGCGATGGATGAGGGCGAGCGCGCGGCCCACGTCTCGGTCCTGGAGCGCCCCCAGCCAGCCCGTCTTCGCCGAGGCGTCGCTCGCCATCCACTCGCGCAAGGCCTGCACCACCAGCACGTCCGCGAGCCGGGTGATGACCGTCTCGCCACCAGGGCGCAGCTCCTTCGCCTCCAGGGCCATGAAGCGCAAGGTGCTCTGGAACCAGTCCATCCGCGGCGAGTCCGAAGGCTCGACCCGGATGATGGCGGGCAGGAGCGAGACCAGGTGTCGCGCGGCGGGATGGTCGAGCCGCACCGCGCCGCAGATGAGCGTCGTGGGCGCGCCACCGCCTCCGTGGCGCAGGATGGAGTAGCGCTCGCTGACCAGCTCCTCCGGGAGCTCCTCCAGCCGGCGCGTGGCGCCGCCCCGCTCGCTCGTCAGACGGTGCCCCCGTCCATGGGGAAGGAGCGCGAACATCCCCGGCTGGAGCAGCATCGGCTCGCCGTCGTCGACCTCCAGCCAGCACTGGCCGGACGCCACGACGTGGAACATCAGGCAGCCCTCCATCGCCGGGAGCGCCAGCCCCCACGGAGCCGACAGCTCCGAACGGCAATAGAACGTCCCGCTCATCCGCAGGAAGTGCAGCGCCTCTCCGAGCGAATCCACCGGCGGCATCAGGTCCGTCATGCCCCGGAGTATCCCGCCCTCCCCCATCCATCGTCCAGGTGACTTGGACGAATGAGCATGAACCAGCGACACCCAGGCATGGAGAATCCTCAGCTCGGCGTCGATATTGGATTCCAGGCAAATCACTGCCGTGGGGACATCCCCAGGAGGAAGCCATGCTGGTCGTGATGGGAGCGAACGGAAACACGGGGCGGAAGCTCGTCGAAATCCTGCGGCGCGAGGGGCAGCGGGTCCGGGCGTTGGGGCGATCCCCGGAGCGCCTGGCGCCGCTCACCGCGCTGGGAGCGGAGGTCCTCACGGGCGAGGCGGACGACGCCGCGTTCCTGACGCGGGCCTTCCGCGGGGCCGACGCGGTCTACACCCTGCTGCCGGTGGATCGCACGTCGCCGGACTATCACTCCGCGCAGCGGCGGAAGGGAGAGGCCATCGTCCAGGCGCTGCGGGACAGCGGCGTCCGGCACGCGGTGGCGCTCAGCAGCCTGGGCGCGGACCTGAGCGAGGGCACGGGCCTGCTCGCCACGCTGCACGACCAGGAGGAGCGGCTGAAGACCCTGCGGGACACCCACGTGCTGCTGCTGCGTCCGGTGTCCTTCTTCGAGAACTTCCACGACGTGCTGGGGCTCATCAAGCACCAGGGCATCAGCGGTGACTCCGTCGAACCGGACCTCGCCATTCCCATGATTGCCACGCGAGACATCGCGGAGGCGGCGGCCCGCGCGATGATGGCGCGAGACTGGACGGGCCACGTCGCGCGCGAGCTGCTCGGTCCGCGCGACCTGAGCCCTCACGAAGCCACGCGACTGCTGGGCGCGAGCCTCGGCCTCCCCGACCTCGAGTATGTCCGGTTCCCCGACGCGGACATGGCGGGCGCCCTGGTGCAGGCGGGGATGTCGGAGACCTTCGCCAGCCTGTATGTGGGGATGACGCGTGCCTTCAATGAAGGGCGCGTCCAGCCACGCCACGGTCGCACGCCGGAGAACACCACGCCCACGCGCTTCGAGGACTTCGTCGGGGAGCTCGCCCGGGCCTACGCGGCCCTCTGAGAAAGGAACAGGCCATGCTCGAAGCCACGGTGAACACGCTGACGTGGATCGCCACCGCGGGGTGCGCGCTCCTGGCGGGGACCTTCTTCGCCTTCTCGTCGTTCGTGATGAAGGGACTCGCCCGCCTCCCACCCGAGCGCGGTATCGAGGCCATGCAGGCCATCAACGTCGCGGCGCTCGAGCGCGGCCTGATGGCCGTGTTCTTCGGCACCACCGTGGCCTGCCTCCTGCTCGCCGTCTCCACCCCGTGGACCTGGGGCACGACGGGCGCGGGGCCAAGGCTCGTGGGCGCCCTGGTGCTGCTGGTGGGCGGCTTCGTGGTGACGGCCGCGTTCAACGTGCCCCGGAACGAGGCCCTGGCGGCCCTCACCCCCACCAGCCCCGAGGCCGCGGACCGGTGGAGGGACTACGTGGCCACCTGGACGGCGTGGAATCACGTCCGGACCGGAGCCTGTCTCGCGGCGGCGCTCCTGCTCGCGCGCGCCACGCGTTAGCGGCCCGCGTGCCTCACAGCGCGCTGCAAGCCCAGACGTTGGTGGGCATGCAGTAGCAGTTGGGATTGGGGTGTCCTGGCAGACAGCAGCTTCGCGTCGCCCCCACGGGCGAGCAGGCCTTCCCCGCCAGCTGGCTACAGCGATTGTTCAGGCCGCAGAGAGGGAGGGTCGGGGGGCAGATGTTGTAGAAGCCATCGCACTCGACCGCGTCCGGGTGGACCGAGCAGGTGTTCCCTTCACACGACACCGTCGAGCCATTGGAACAGGTCTGCTCACAGCGGACGAGGGCGCTCGACGACTCCGCCAGCACCTCCGTCGCGTCGCCCGCCCCCACCTCCCCGACCGGCGCGGAACCACCACAGGCCCACAACACCGGGACGACGAGCACCGTCAGCACACCCAGCAAGCGCTTCATTGACGTGTCTCCTTGAAAGGATTGGCGTGGCATCGAATCACATCCCACGCGCATCCCGCCATGGAGCTGCACCTGCAAGTGTGTCAGGAATCACACCTCAGGCGCGGATCAGCTCATGGACCGGCTGGCCGTCCTGCCCCACGCCATCCAGCCTCACGAAGTCGACCGAGAAGGGCCACGACGTCTTCACGAAGACGTGGTCCAACTGGAAGTCCCCGCGGCCACCCTTCGTCCACGCCTGGACGCGGCACTGCCCGTCCACCAGGGCGGTCGTGATGTCGATGGGGCGCGAGGGGAAGGCTCGCAGCCGGACGCGCACGCGCCACCCCTCCGCCGTGGCCTCCACGGGCTGGGCGTCCTCGAGCCCATAGACGGGCAGCTCGACGGTCAGCAGCTCCTCTTCCTCCGACTCGCCCCGCTCCAACATCCGCCAGTAGACCTGGACCGGGTTCGCCCCCACCGGGCGGCAGGCTTCGTCCGTCCGCAGGGCGTAGTGGACCTGGTTCCGGTTCTCGCTCCGGGACAGGAAGAACACGGAGGGGGCGCGGGTCCCGGGCTCGGCGGCGGAGGCCGTCCAGGCCAGGAACCCCAGCGCGAGCGCCACGAGGCGGCTGAAACCAGTCTGGAGTGACACCAGGGGCCCCCTTTCAGGGCGGAGTGACGGCGGTTGCCCGCGACGAGCGCTGGAAGGGTGAACACCTCCGGGCTCCGGAACTGTCACTCCGTGCCCCCCAGCGGCCTCGCCCTTCCTCGCCGGGACTCCACGGCGTGGGAGGTCGGGCGCGACCGTCCCAGCTCTAACGACGTCAGTCCACCTTCGCCACACGACGGCGGTCGCCCAGGAACTCCTCCACGCCCTGGGCAATCGCCGTGGCCACGTCGTCCTGGTAGCGGGTCGACTTGAGGCGCTCCTCCTCCTCCGCGTTGGACAGGAAGGCGGTCTCCACGAGGATGGCCGGCATCTTCACGCCGAGGAGCACGTAGAACAGCGCCTCCTTGTGCCCCAGGCCCTTGATGTCGGAGTACTTGGCGGACAGCCCCGACACGAGGCTGCGCTGCACCTGGTCGGCCAGCCGGGACGACTCCTCGGTATTCGCCTTGGTGGCCAGGTCCGCCAGGATGAACTGGAGGTCGCTGATGCCCTTCTCCGACGAAGCGTTCTCCCGCGCCGCCAGGCGGATGGAGTAGCGGTCCGCGGACGTGTTGAGCGTGTACGTCTCGATGCCGCGCAGCTTGCGGCTCACCGCCGCGTTGCAGTGGATGGAGATGAACAGGTCGCCGCGCTCGGTGTTCGCGAACTGCGCGCGGTCCTCCAGGCGGATGAAGCGATCATCCTCGCGCGTCAGCACCACCTCGAGGCCCCGCTCGCGCAGCTGGCTGGCCAGCTTCAATGAGATGGAGAGCGCGACGTCCTTCTCGCGAGTCCCCCCCTTGCCGATGGCGCCCGTGTCGTGCCCACCGTGCCCCGGGTCGATGACCACCCGGCGGACCTTGAGCCCGAGCTGCTCCGCCAGCGTCAGCTCCGCGCGGCGCGACTGCTTCGCCACCGCCTTCAAGCGGGCCTGCGCCACCTCGTCGTCCACCGGCCGGGTGATGGGCTTCGGCGGCTCGGCGGCGGCGGCCACCTTGGGGCTCGACTCGGACTTCGCCGGGGCCTCCTCGCGCGCCTTCGCCGGGGGCGCCTTCTCCGCCACCACCGCGGGCTCCACCTTCGCCGGAGCCTCCTCGCGAGCCTTCGCCGGGGGCGCCTTCTCCGCCACCGGCTCGGCGCCCTGCTTGGACTCGGAGGCCGTCGGCTTCGCCGCGACCTTCGCGTCCGCGTCGGCGGCCGGCTTCGTCGCGGCGGAGGTCTTCGAGGCGAGGGCGGCGGCCACGGCCGCGTCGAGGCTCTTCGGCTCCTCCGCCACCGGGGCCTCCGCCTTCGCCTGGGCCTCGGGGTCCAGGCGGGGAATCATGGGCGGCGGCTCGCGCGCGAGCCGCTCGATGGCCCCCACCAGCGCGGACACGGGGCGCTCGGCCTGGGCCATGGCCGTCGCCTTCTCCTCGGCCACCGGGGACTTCGCGGGCGCGGCCGGCTTCTTCGCCGGGGCGCTCTTGGAAGGCGGCAGCGAGGCCAGCAGGGCCTTCATCTCCGCCACCTGGTCTCCCTTGCCCACGACGGCCAGGGACTCGGTGAGGACGCGGCGCGCGTCCTCCGGATGGTCCAGGCGGTGGACGTGGATGCGCGCCAGCGCGAGCGCCGCGTCGTCCGCGAGCCGGTGCTTCGGGAAGTCGGTGCGCAGCTTGTCGTAGTCCGCGATGGCGGCCCGCAGGTCCTCCTCGACGAAGGAGATGCGGCTGAGCTCCTGGAGCAGCTCGCCCGCGGTGAAGAGCGCGTCCGGCGCGCGCGCGGACTTGGGGTGGCTGCGCGCCACCGCCTCGAACTTGCGCACCACATTGAGCCAGTGGTGCCGCAGCTTGCGCCGGGCGGCGTCGTCCTTCAGGGCGTAGTAGGCCCGGCGTGCCCCCTGGTAGGCCTCCTCCGCCTCGTCGCGCTTGCCGGCCGCACCCGTGCTCGGAGCGAGCAGCAGCAGCACGGGCAGCACGAGAGCGAGGAGACGGCGCATGGAGGACCTCCGTTGAACTGGGAGCTACAGGCGTGTGTCACATGCCCCCAGGTCAGCGGCAACTTTTCGCCCACCCCGGCCCCGTCAGCGCATCCACCCCAGCACGCTGGCGAGGTCCTGGTCGATGACGCGCGCCCAGCCCGGCTCCCGGGGGACGACCGCCGCCAGCACCTTGGTGCCGTTGCGCACCGGCGCCCGGCCCGGCCGCACGCGGGCCCGGACCTCGTTCTTGACGTCCTGTCGGAAGTAGTGGGCGGGGAAGATGACCTCGCCGCGCCCCTCCGGGAGGGGACCGTCGGGCGTCAGCCAGACCAGCGCGCCCATGCGCAGCGGCTCCACCTCCGAACGGAAGATGCGCCGCGCCTCGCGCACGAAGACGACTCCCGCCAGCAGCGCGCCTACGAGGAGCCCCCACGGAAGCCACCCTACCTTCATCGCCCGGCTCCGGGCATACCCGGCTTCGCGGGGCCGGTCCGGGTGCCGCGGGTCCACCAGGAGCTTCACCGGGGCCCCATGGCCGAGCCCCTCTGCGTACTCGGCGGAGGTCTTCACGTCCGTGGCCGTGTGCTCCACATCCTGGAAGACGTAGAGCACCGTCACGAAGCCCTCCGCCCCGTCACGCTCGCCCGGAGGCGGCAGCCGCTTGGCGGCCATCACGCCGTCCACTTCCTCCGCGCGGGCGATGAAGCCCTGCTCCTCCACGAAGAAGCGCCCGACCCACATGGCCCCCGCGCCCAGCACCGCCATGAAGAGCAACCCGAGGACGGCGTCGCGCGCGAGGCGCCCCACCGCTCCGGGCACCTGCGTCAGTCGCACCCTTCGAGGCGCGTGGGGGATGGCGAGCTGCATACGTCCGCCAGCCTACACGCGTTGAGCGGGTCCGCCACCCCGCGCCCACCGCTCACGGAGAATCCGGCAGCCGGACCCAGACGCCCCGGAAGCGCTTGCGCGCGGGGTCCCCGAGCTTCTTGCACGCCACCCCGTCCAACGGCACCGTCCCGTCGTCGCTGAGGAGGAGGATCTCCGCCTCCGACTCCGGCGTGAAGAAGGCCTCGGGGTTGAAACCCGCCAGGTCGACCTCGCGCACGGGCACGGGCGCGTCCTCCCCGCCCTTCCACGTGAAGAGGTGGGACGTCGTCCCCCCCGCCGCGTCGCCGCTGATGAGGAGGTAGCGCCCGCGCCACCACGACATGGAGCGGATGCCCTGACCGCCCAGGTCCAACAGCCGAGGCGTCCCCACCGACGCGCGCGCCCCCTCCAGCACCATCTCCCTCGGGTTGTGCAGGGGAACCACCAGCGCCCGCCCCTCCGGGACGGGGCTCCGGAAGCCGATGAGGACGGCCGCTCCGTCCTCGGTCGCCGTCATCCCCTCGATGTTGAGTCCCCCCGGCGCCTTGGGGGCCAGGGCCTCGGCCCGCTCGAGGTGGAAGCGCGCCAGTCCGGGCGACGCGAGCAGGTCCTCCAACAACCCCATGTAGGGCCGCCCCACGACCCGGGGGCCCTCGGGCGTGCCCTCCGTGGCGAAGAAGCGCAGGCGACCGGGCGCCTTCTTCCCGGAGCTGTTGCGCCCATGGGACGTGAGCCAGAAGGACAGCGACCCCAGCTGGGTCGCCGCCTCGATGTCCGCCTCGGGGACCTTCTTCCCCGTCGCCACGAGCGCCAGCGACGGGGACAGGTCCACGCTCCGCACGGGCGGCCCGCCACGCCGGGCGTCATAGACGCGCAGGATGTTGTCCTCGTCATCCCCCACCACGAACAGGTCCCCCGCGAGCGCCACCGCCCCCGAGGCGTCACACATCCCCTCGAAGACGAGCACGTCGCGCCCCGCGCCTCCAATGGAGGACGGAGCTCCAGCGACGGGTGACACGGCGCCACGACCCGAACAGCCCAGGACCCAGATACCGAGGACGAAGATGGCCAGCCTCATGGCCCCTGTTCTCGTCACGAAGGGCCCGAGCCGGTAGTGGCCCGGACCGGAGTGTGGGCCTCGCGACATCCGCCGAGGACCCCGCCTGTGCGTATGGGCCGCGATGGCGACGCGGCGCCTCGCGCCCCTCAGATTCTCGCGACCCCGACTCAGGCCTCCGAGGACCCCCTCCCCCACGCGCCACCGACATCCGCCCGAACCCCTCGAAATCTCAAAACCCGAGAACAGGCCTCCTGATTGCAATCGCATGGGGCCCCATGCGCACACCCTTGATCGACACCTGGACGCGCCGTATCGCCCCGCTCTTCCTCGCGGGGTTCCTCTTCACCGCTTGTGATGACGACGACCCGTCGCCGCCCGAGCCAGACGCGGGCTCGCGCCCGGACGGGGGTTCCGATGGAGGCGGAGTCCCGGACGCGGGAGGCCCGGATTCGGGCACACCGGACGCGGGCGAACCCGACGGCGGCGCGGGCGAGCAGGAGGCCTGCGCGCCGGACATGACGCGCCTGCTGCGGGAGGGAGCGTGGGACGACCGCTTCTCCATCGGCGGGGTCTCCGGCATGGATGGCCACGTCCCCCACGTCTACGACTTCGCGAAGAGCGCGTCGGGCGACCTCATCGCGGCCGGCTATTTCCGGTGGCTGGGCACGGAGCCCACGCCGCCCCTCATCCAGCGCCATGACGGCGCGTGGCGGCCCGTCGAGAGGCAGTGGCCCCACGTCATCCCCGGCGCGGGCTTCTCCGCCGTCGCCGCCAACGACGATGGCACGCTGGCGCTGGCCACCAACGACACGTTCGGCCCGCGCTCCGGTGAAGTCTGGCTCGCGACCGAGGAGGGCACGCGCGTCATCGGCACCTTCGAGGGGTTGGTGCGCACCATGGCCTTCGTGAACGGGGAGCTGTGGGTCGCGGGCCAGCTCCAGCTCGCGGAGAACGGCGCCATCGGCCTCGCCATCTGGGATGGGAAGGGATGGAAGTTCCCCGAGGGCGGTCCGGCCGACGGGCCGGTCTACGAGCTGCTCGTGGACGGGAACACCGTCTGGGTCGGCGGCGGCTTCTCGCGAATCGGCGGCATCACGAGCAACCGGGTGGCGCGGTGGATGGGCGACTCCTGGGCGGCGTATGACCTCCCCCTGCCGGGCAACGGCGTCTATGCGCTCGCGCTCGGCGACGACGGCACGCCCTACGCGGGAGGGACGTTCGCGTACGACTTCGCCGAAGATGGCGTGGGCTCCATCGCCCGTTGGAACGGCTCCGCCTGGGAGATGCTCAACGAAGGCGTCAGCACGGGGCAGTTCCCCGGCGTCGTGACGGACCTCGCCTTCACGCAGGGCAAGCTCCACGTGGGCGGCTGCTTCTCGCACGTCAACGGCCGGGCCTGGACCAACCCGGACGCCATCGCCGCGAACGCGCTGGCGCGCTGGTCGCCCCAGAGCGGCTGGGAGCCCTGGCCCGCGACGTCGCTCCCCAACCGCACCGTCTGGTTCGCTCCATTCTACTGCGGTGACGAGGGCCCCAGCGCCTTCCCGTTGTGGGAGGTCCCCATCCAGCGCTTCCTCCTCGATGGCGACACCCTCCACGTCGCGGGCACCTTCCCCAGCATCGAGGGCGCGGGCTCCCAGAGCCTCGCGTCGTTCAAGGATGGAGCCTGGCACGCGGAGGGAGCGCCCTCCGGCCTGGGCCTGAGCGGCGGCGCGGACAAGCTCGCGGCGGGAGGCCCCGAGTGCGCCGTCCATGTGCTGGGCGCCATCTCCCATGCGAGCGGCGAGCGCGTCCCGCGCACGGTGTTGCGCTTCGCGGGCGACGGCTGGCAGCCGCTCGGCGAGCTCCCGTCGATGGAGTGCTCCGACCTCGAGGTGAGCGCGCGGGGCGAGGTCTTCGTCGCCTGCACGGACTGGGACGAGCCGCGCTCGCACGTGCTCACGTGGACGGAGGGCTCGTGGCGCTCGCTCGGGGACGTGCGGGAGCACGGCTTCATCTCCGACCTGGCGCTGGATGAGCTCGGGCGTCCGTGGATCGCGACCCAGTCCGAGGACTCCGTGCGCGTGGTCCGCTGGGACGGCGAGCGCTTCGTGATGGTCGCCGACGGCTTCGATGGCCCGGTCTCCACGCTGGCCCTGCGCCCCGAGAACCGGGACCCCGACCACCCCGCCTTCGTCGCCGCCGGCGACTTCTCCCACGTGAACCGGCTCGCGGCGACGCGCGTCGTCCATTGGAACGGCACCCGGTTCGAGACGCTGGGGAAGGGCTCGCCCACCTCCGTCATCACCGCCACCTACGGGAAGCAGGGCATCTTCCTGAGCGCCAACGAGGAGCGCGGCGTGGACGGGTTGCCCATCCCCGGGCGCATCACGCTCGGCCACTGGAATGGCGACGAGTGGGTGGAGCTGGCGACACCGGAGCGCGGATTGCCGCCGCCGCACAACGCCGACCAGGGCGGCGTCCACAGCTTCCGCAAGCTGGTCGCCAGCGGGGACCACCTCATCGCCACGGGCACCATCATCCCCGAGGGCCAGGGCCCGTCGCACGCCTACGTCTTCGACGGAGAGCGACTCCAGCCCATCGGCCAGGGCGTCCATGCCATCAGCGTCGACGCGGTGGCGCTGACGCGAGACGGCGTCTGGCTGGGCGGAGGAATCGCCGAGGTCGGGCGTGACGACACGCTCGTGCCGTCCGTGGGCGTGGCCCGCTTCCACCTGCCCGCGCCGACGCCGTAGCGCCTGCTCGCGCGTGGCCTGTGTCGCGCGAGCAGGCCACGCCCGCGCGGACCTTCGTCCCCGCGCCTGGGCACGCCGAGCGCCGGGGGGCACCCATGTCGCGGGCCTCGTGGCGCTGCCACTGGCGACCCGGAGACGGCGCGCCAGCAGCTCACCGCGATGCCGAGGCACACGCCACCGTCGTGGCACTCCATGACGGTGGCGTCAGGCGTGGACCTCCCGGCGGCGCCCGCCCGCCTCAACGCGCCCGCGTCATGACGCCCCCGTGCTCCAGCAGCGTGAAGAGCTCCACGAGCGCCTCCACCGGGAACACGTGGCCGTACTCCGCGAAGGCCGCGTCGCGGATGTCCGCCACGCTGCGCCGACCGTCGGCGTAGCTCGCGAGGGCATCCGCCAGTTGATAGAAGCGCAGCTCCCCTTCCCCCTGCTCGCGCAGGGCGACCGTCGCGGCGGCCAGCGCGGCCTCCACCGCCGCCACCCTCGGCCGGTCCTCCGCGCCCAGATGGCTCGACACCTCGTCGAACGCGGCCAGCTCCTGCCCCTTCACGCGGCGGGGGACGAAGGCGCGCGCCCGTCGCTCGGCCTCGGACGGCTTCGGCTCGCGCGCGTCGACGCCGCGCGCCTTCGAGTCCGCCTCCAGCCGCGCCAGGGCCTGGGTCTCCGCGAGCGTCTGCGACTTGACGAGCGCCTCCACCGGCGCGGCGGACGCCCCCAGCGGCACGCACGAGCGCAGGGCGTCACGCTCGCGCTGGAACGCCAGTCGCAGCGCGGCCCGCCCCAGCCGGTACACCCCTGGGAGCTCCGCGTCCGACGCGGCGGCCAGGGCCCGACGCGCCCGGAACTCGTCGTCCGCCACGCGCCGCCCGCCGTGCACCGACACCAACCGCGCCAGGTCGAGCGCCCCCGTGCCTTGCGCCCACGCGGCGACCGTGATGGACGCGAGCCCCGCGAACGCGGCGCGATGCAGCTGGGTGGGGTCCACCAGCTCCGGGCGGTCCCCGCTGGTGTGGTAGTTGTCGTCGGGCCACGTGGAGAAGGCCACGCCCGGAATGCCATGGTCGTTGAAGAGCTGGTGATCCGACCCGCGGCTGTAGCGATCCATATGAGCGTCCAGCGGGTCCCTGGACCCGGTGACGGAGCCGATACGGAAGTCCCTGCGCGCCGGATAGCGCACCCCGTTGAAGCGATTCATGAAGTCCACCGTGGACTCGGACACCGCGTTGACGAAGCTGCCATTCCAATCCGGCGTGTACGACACCGCGAAGCGCGAGTGCGCCCCCGTCAAGCTGGCGCCGAGCATGTCGAAGTTGAACTGCGCCACCCGCCGGACGGGGTCGTCGCGGTGGGAGGCGAACCACTCGCGGGTGCCCTCGAACTCCGGCAGCCACAGCACGCGAATCGTGCGCACCGGCGGCGGCAGCACGCCACGACCGATGAGCGCCGTGTACGTGCGCACCAGCTCCAACAACGTGGCCGAGCCCGAGGCGTTGTCGTCGGCCCCCGGCTTGTAGTGGTCCAGGTGGGCGGTGAGCACGACCTCCTCTCCCGGACGCGTGCCGGGGATGACGCCGCTGACGATGCCGTAGTGGCCCTGGAAGGTCTCCGAGGCGACGCTCACGTCGACCTTCACCGGCCCCTCCCGGAGCTGGGCGCGCAGCTCCCGCCCCTGGCGCTCCGAAATCATGAACAGGAACGGCGCCCGGCCCGCCTCGGACACCACCTTCGAGGAGACCGCCGCCCACCCCACCTGGTCCGGGAAGTCACCGTCGAGGCGATGGGGCTGGTTCCAGGGCGGCGTCGAATACGACGAGACCACCCCCACCGCGCCGAGCTTCACCACGGCCTTGCGCAGAACAGCCGTGGGGGGGCCTTGCGTGAGCACCACCTTCCCCTTCAACTCCAGCCCCGCGTAGTCCGCGTCCTCCGCGCCCATCCCGACATCGACCAGGTCCAGCGCCTCGCCCTCGAAGCTCCCGCTCCCCACCGCCAGGGACATGGGCAGCTCCGCGTGCGACGTCACCCGGTAGCGCCTGGGGCCGGACACCCACAGCTCCCCTCGCGAGGCCCGCCACTGGGGCCCGTCCTTCATCGGCTCCAGGCGCACGTCCCGCAGCCCGGCGCCCACCGCCGCCGCGCGAATCCACTCGGCCGCGTCCGCGTACCCACCCTGGTGGTCTCTCGCGAACAACGAGAGCCGCTGCACGCCATCATGGATGCGATCGCCCGAACTCTCCTGGATGAGCGCGCGAACCACCTCGTCGCGCAGCACCAGCCCCGTGGTGGGCGACACGGGCCCCAACGGTGATGGCACGGACTGCGCGGCCGCGGAGAGTGACAGGAGCACGACGAGGGCGACGAACGACGACGGACGGGGACGCATGAGGCTCCTCGGGCGGGCGCGGAGGACCACCTCTCCGGCACCCTGGATACATTCGCAGTGACATCGCTGGAGAAACACGCAATCTAGAATTCAAGGACTAACGACTAGATTCGAATATCATGTGGATGCCCCAGGAAGGTTCTCCAACATGAATATCTACCGTCGGGCCCTGCCCGGACTTCCCATGTTCGCGGCGGGTTCGCTGCTCCTGCACGTGTGGGGCGTATCGGATGCCCTCGCCGCCGAGCGGTGGTTCCAGATCGACTTCGCGACGGACGCGGCCGCCACCGCCGGCTGGAACAACCTCTACTTCGGATACACCGGCTCGTCACTGTCGGGACTGGTGGACACGGCGGGCGCGGCATCGGGGTTGTCTCTCCAGGTCACGGACGGGCTCTGGCAGGGCTGACGGCGGAGTACAACGGCGCGGGTACGACCGCGAGCACCAACCTACGGGGACTCCGACGCCAGCTGTGGCTGGACCATCACGGACTTCCTCGCGCGACTCCATGCGTGCGCCCCGCCGACGCCGCCCGTGGTGTCGCTCTACACGGGCGTCAACACCCGCGCGCACGTCACGGGCCACCGGTGGCACACCCCGAACCTCTACGAGTGGCTGCTCGCCCAGCGGCGCCCGTAGCCCGCACGGCGCCCCGGCCAGGACAGCACGTGGCTTGTGACGGGCCGGGGTGGCCGTTAGCGTCCTGAGCGATATGAGTGACGACGCTTCCAACGACAAGCAGCCGGGGCTCACCCGTCGGCAGGCCCTGGGCGCCGGCGTCATCGCGGCCTCCTCGGTGGCCGTGGCGGGGGCGGTGACCCAGGCCGGCCATCGAGACGACGCATCGCCCGAGCGCACGGGAGCGGCTCCCGCCCGAATGCCCGTGGTCTTCGTCCCGCATGGCGGAGGCCCCTGGCCGTTCGTGGACCTGGGAATGGGCGACCGCGCGGAGCTCGACGACCTGGCCGCCTACCTGCGCTCGGTGCGTTCGCTCCCGAAGACGCCGCCCAAGGCCCTGCTCGTCGTCTCGGCGCACTGGGAGGAGCGGGTGCCCACGGTGATGACCTCGCCGAACCCGCCCATCCTCTACGACTACTACGGCTTTCCGCCGGAGTCGTACCACATCACCTGGCCCGCGCCGGGAGAGCCACGGCTCGCGGCCCGCGTCCGGGAGCTGCTCCAGGCGGCGGGTTTCGAGACCGGCGAGGATGCCGAGCGGGGCTTCGACCACGGCACCTTCGTCCCGCTGAAGCTGACGTACCCCGAGGCAGACGTCCCCACCCTCCAGCTCTCGCTCCTCGAGAGCCTGGACCCGGCCGAGCACCTCGCCCTGGGACGCGCGCTCGCCCCGCTCCGCGACGAGGGCGTGCTCATCATCGGCAGCGGGATGACGTTCCACAACTTGCGGGCCTTCGGCGCGCCGGGGCGTGAGATCAGCCAGGCCTTCGACGGCTGGCTGACCCAGAGCGCCGTGCAGGAGCCCGCGGAGCGGAACCGCAGGCTCGTGGACTGGGCCAGGGCGCCCCGCGCCCGCGCGGCCCACCCCCGGGAGGAACACCTCCTCCCGCTCATGGTCGTCGCCGGCGCGGCGGGCGAGGACCGCGGCACCGTGGCGTGGAACGGCACCTTCATGGGGCTCCGGCTCTCGGCGTTCCAGTTCGGCTGAGGATGCCCTGGGCCTCGGGAGCGAGCCCACATTCGCCACTCACAAACAAATGCATCGATGAATCCAAATCCATCCGGATTCATGTACGATTCATGATGCAACAGTGCGGCCCGCATGAGGCCAGGGAGCCGGCGGCTGAGCGACCGTGCCCTCGACCACCCAGCGCCAGCCAGGAGCAGCGAGCCTCGGCCCGTCCGAGCACGCCCTCCCGGCGGCGGCTCCACACGTCGAGGACGCACGATGGCTCGCGGTATCCCCCCTCTTCCCCCAACGACGAACGAAGGCCCTCTGGGCCGCTGGACGGGGGCGCTCGCGCTCCTCGTGATGCTGTCCGCCTGCTCCAGCCAGCGCGCCAGCGACGATGGCCCGTGGCTGTCCAACCTCGAGCTGAAGCCCACGAGCGTGGGGGTCGACTACGAGGCCGTCTTCAAGGTCGCGGGAGGCAAGCCCCCACTGCGGTTCACGGTGAATCCTCCCCCCGGCTTCTCGTTCTTCACCACCGAAGGACGCCTCGTCGGCCCCGGCACGGAGGCGGGGGACTTCGACCTCGTCGTCCACGTCCAGGACGCGGAGGGAGACGAGGACACCCGGACCTATCCCCTGAAGGTCTACCCGCGCCTCGAGGCGCTCGATACCACGGTGTCCCAGGCCCGGGCCGGCGGCACCTACCAGCATGCCTTCACCGGGGCGGGAGGACAGCCGCCCCTGAGCTGGAAGCTGGAGACGGGTGCCCTGCCCGCGGGACTCACCTTCTCTTCCACCGGCGTCCTCGGAGGTTCGCCTCGGACGCCGGGCGCCTACGCGTTCACGCTGAGGCTCCAGGACGGCGGTGGCGCCAGGGTCGACGTGCCCGTGGAGCTGGAGGTGCTCCGCGCGGACGGGCAGCCCAGCTTCCCGCTGGCGGTGGGGAACTGGAACATCGAGTGGTTCGGAGACACGGCGAACGGCCCCACCGACGAGTCCCTGCAGCTCTCCAACGTCCAGCAGGTCATCGCCGGCGCCAACGTGGACCTCTGGGGCGTGGCGGAGATCGTCGGTACCACGCAGTTCAACACGCTGAAGGCCACGCTGCCCGGCTATGACGGCTTCCTCGCCAACAACGCCCGGGTGAGCGGCGGCGCCGCGTACTACTCGAGCACCGATCAGAAGGTGGGCGTGCTCTTCAAGTCGAACGCGGTGCAGGTCCTCCGCGCGGAGCTGATCCTCACGGACTCCAGCAGCCTGTTCGCCGGCCGCCCTCCGCTGAAGCTGGACCTGCGCATCAAGCGGCGCGAGGCCACCGTGGACGTGGCGGCCATCGTCCTCCACATGAAGGCGGACGACACCTTCGGGGACTACTCGCGCAGGGCCGCCGCCTCCGCGGCCCTGAAGGACTACCTGGACACCACCCTCCCCACCCAGCGCGTCATCGTGCTCGGCGACTGGAATGACGACGTGGACGCGTCCATCGCCATCAATCCGGAGACGGCCCAGCCCTACGCCTCGCCCTACCAGGACTTCGTCGACGACGCGGACCACTACCGCTTCACCACCGAGCCCCTCTCGCGCCAGGGCATCAGCAGCACCGCCAGCAACAACGCCTTCATCGACCACCAGCTCGTGAGCAACGAGCTCGCGGCGGACCACCTCCCCGAGTCGACGGTCGTCCTCGAGCCAGCCATCAACGACTTCCGCTACAACACGTCCGATCACTTCCCCGTCTTCAGCCGGTTCGACCTGGGTGGACAGACACCCGCAATCACTCCGTGACACCCCGTCTCCGGAAGAACGGTCGCCTGACGCCCCCGCGGCGGACGGCGCCGCCCCTCGGAGAGATGCAATGCCGGCAATGGCAGACGGCCCCACCGCACGCATGCCGATGCCTGCCCATCGTCCCTGACGCGCCGGGCTGTCAGGGGATGGACTGGCCCGGCCTCGCCAGATGTTTGGGATTGCGAGAGCGCGACGCCCCGGGGGAAGGCCAGGAACCTGCGTCGGCTCGGTGACCTACCCCTGAATCAGGGTTCCCTGGCGCGGAGGGCTCGCCTCCGCCGCCAGGGGCCGGCCCCCCGGCGCCGCCTCACTCCTCCAGTTCGCGCTGGAGGCGGGCCAGCAGGTTGAGCGCGTCGAGCGGCGTCATCCGGTCCACCGAGAGGGCCTTGAGCGTCTCCACGGCCTTCTGGTGCGACGCGGGCACGGCCGGCGCGGCGGCGACGGGCGCGGGAGCGAACAGCCCGAGCTGCCCCGCCGGCACGGCGCGCTTCGTCGACTGGCGCACCGCCACCCGGGGACGCCCCGCGTCGTCCAGCTCCCCTGACTCCAGGTTCTGGAGCAGCTCGCGCGCGCGCCCCACCACCTCCGGGGGCAGGCCCGCCAGCTTCGCCACCTCGATGCCATAGGAGCGGCTCGCGCCACCGGGCACCAGCTTGCGCAGGAAGATGACCTTGCCGCCCTGCTCCTTCACCGCGATGCAGAGGTTCTTCACCCTCGGCCGCTCGCGGGCCAGGTCCACCAGCTCGTGGTAGTGCGTCGCGAACAGCGTGCGCGCCGACACGTGGTCGTGCAGGTGCTCCGCCACCGCCCAGGCGATGGAGAGCCCGTCGAACGTGGACGTGCCACGGCCGATCTCGTCCAGGATGATGAGGCTCTTGCGCGTGGCATGGTGGAGGATGTGGCTCGTCTCCGTCATCTCCACCATGAACGTGGACTGCCCGCGCGCCAGGTTGTCCGCCGCGCCCACGCGCGTGAAGATGCGATCACACAGGCCGATGCGCGCCGACTTCGCCGGGACGAACGAGCCGGCCTGCGCCATCAGCGCCGTCAGCGCCACCTGCCGCATCACCGTGCTCTTGCCCGCCATGTTCGGACCGGTGATGACCAGCAGCTGCGCGTCCTCCGGGTCCATCCGCACGTCGTTGGGGACGAACGACTCGCCCGCCCCCAGCATGCGCTCCACCACCGGGTGCCGTCCGCCGGTGATGTGCAGCACCTCCGACGCGTCCACCTCCGGCCGCGTGTAGCCGTACTCCGCCGCGCAGCGCGCGAACGACAGCAGCGCGTCCGCCGTGGCCACCGCCTCCGCCGCCGAGCGGATGCGCGGCGCCGCCGCCGTCACCTTCGCCCGCAGCTCCTCGAACAGCTGGAACTCCAGCGCGCACCGCCGCTCCTCCGCGGTGAGCACCTGCTCCTCGTGCTCCTTCAACTCCGGCGTGACGAAGCGCTCGGCCCCCACCGTCGTCTGCTTCCGGATGTAGTCCGAGGGCACCAGGTGCAGGTTCGCCTTCGTCACCTCCAGGTAGTACCCGAAGACCTTGTTGTAGCGGATCTTCAGCGAGCCGATGCCGGTGCGGTCCTTCTCCCGCTGTTCGATCTTCAGCAGCACGTCCTTGCCGGACGTGGACAGCTCCACCAGCCGGTCCAGCTCCGCGTGGTAGCCAGCGCGGATGAAGCCGCCCTCCTTGAGGGCCACGGGCGGCTCGTCCACCACCGCGCGGGACAGCAGGTCCGCCAGCTCCGGCAGCGCGCCCAGCGGGCCGGCGAGCGACTGGAGGAGCGCGGACTGGCACCGCGCCAGCGCCGCGCCCAGCCGGGGCAGCTGCGCGAGCGACAGGCCCAGCGCCCGCAGATCCCGGGCGTTGCCCGCGCCCAGGGACAGCCGCCCCGTCAGCCGCTCCAGGTCCGCCACTTCCTTCAGGATGCCCGCCAGCTCCTCGCGCCAGACGCTGCGCGAGGACAGCTCCTCCACCGAGTCCAGTCGCGCGTGGATCTCCGGCAGCGAGCCCAGCGGCGCCGCCAGCCAGCGCGCCAGCTTGCGCGCGCCCAGGCTCGTCACCGTCCGGTCCAGCACGCCCAGCAGCGAGCCCTTGCGACCGCCGTCGCGCTGCGAGCGCAGGACCTCCAGGTTGGCGCGCGAGGACTCGTCCATCAGCAGCCCGCCCGAGCGCTCCTGCCGGCTGAGCCGGTCCACGTGGGCCGCGGGCGTCTTCTGGGTGTCCTTCAGGTAGCGCAGCGCCGCGCCCGCCGCGCCGGTCGCCAGGGGGGCGTCATCCAGGCCGAAGGCCGACAGCGACTGCACCGAGAAGTGCGAGCGCAGATAGCCCGCGGCGCGGGCGGGCTCGAACGCGGCGGCGTCCCCCTCCGCGACGGCCGGCACGCGCGACAGCCGCGCGGTGAGCTGGCCCACCTCCGCCGCGTTGCGCTGGCCCGCGGGGACGAGCAGCTCCCGGGGCTCCACGCGCGAGAGCGCCTCCGCCAGCTCCGCGGGCGTGGCGGCCTCCAGCGCGAGGAACTCCCCCGTGGACGCCTCCAGCAGCGCCGCGCCCCAGCCCTTGTCCGACCAGCACACCGACGCCAGGAAGTTGCTGTCGCGCGGCTCGAGCACCTCCTCGTCCAGCACCATTCCGGGGGTGATGACGCGCGTCACCTCCCGCCGGACGATGCCCGGCCCGCTCCCCGCCTCCTCCACCTGCTCGCAGATGGCCACGCTCAGGCCCTCCGCGACCAGCCGCGCGATGTAGCGGCGCGACGAGTGATAGGGGATGCCGCACATGGGCACCTTCTCCGCGCCCTTCGCCCTGGCGGTCAGGGTGATCTGGAGGATCTCCGAGGCGCGCACCGCGTCCTCGAAGAACATCTCGTAGAAGTCCCCCAGGCGGAAGAAGAGCACCGTCTCCGGATGCAGCGCCTTGACCTCCAGGTACTGGCGCATCATCGGCGTCAGGGACGCGATCTCCCGTGCCCCCGAGCCCTCGCTCGCCTTCTCCCCGTCCAGGACGACGTCCGGAGTCGGGTCGCCGGTGGGTGCCATCGCTGCTGCCTTCGCTGCCTTCACCTGGTGCGTCACGGCCATCCCCGCCCTTCTCTCATGCCCCCACCGTGGGATCAACGAACGGCTCACCCTACCCGTGACGTACCCCTACCATCGCCCTCCGACATTTCGGCCGGGCCCGGGCCGAAAACGGATGCCACCCCGCGCGGGCCGGGGCATGGTGCCCGCGCCATGGATCCGAACCCGACGACCGCCCCCCGCACGCACTCCAAGGCCGCCGTCCCCGCCCTCTTCCAGGCGGCCATCGCGCCGCTCCAGGCCTTCTTCCGCCTCCAGGCGAGCAGCGGCATCCTCCTGGCCCTGTGCGCCGTGGCGGCCATGCTCTGGGCCAACTCCGCGTGGGCGGACACCTATGCGCGCCTGTTCGGCGCCCGCCTGGAGCTGGGGCTCGAGGGCGCGCGGACGAGCTTCACGTTCCAGCAGCTCATCAACGACGGGCTGATGACGCTCTTCTTCTTCCTGGTGGGCATGGAGGTCAAGCGCGAGCTGAGCGCGGGGGAGCTGCGCACGCCCGCCCGCGCGGTGCTGCCGCTCATCGCCGCGCTGGGAGGGATGCTGGTGCCCGCCGCGCTCTACGCGGCCATCAACCGGGGCACGCCCGCGCTGGCGGGCTGGGCCATCCCCATGGCCACCGACATCGCGTTCGCCATCGGCTGTCTGACGCTGGTCAAGGCCCGCGTGGGCCACGGCCTCGTGGTCTTCCTCACCGCGCTGGCCATCTTCGACGACATCGGCGGCATCCTGGTCATCGCCCTGTTCTATGGCACGGGGCTGCACGTCGACTGGCTCGTGGCCAGCGCGGCCGTGGTCGGCGCCCTGTGGCTGCTCAACCGCTTCTACGTGCGCAACGGCGTCGCGTGGCTCCTGGCGGGCGCGGCGCTCTGGTACGCCATGCACCACGCGGGCATCCACGCCACGCTGGCGGGGGTCGTCGTGGGCCTGTGCATCCCCTCCCGGCCGACGCGCCTGGGGCGCGAGGTGCTGGAGGACCTGTCCACCTACGTCCAGGGCTGCACGCGCGAGTCCGAGGACGAGTCCATGCGCGGCGCGCAGCTGCTCTACATCGAGGACCGGCTGGAGGAGCTGGAGCCGCCGCTCAACCGCTTCGAGCACCTGTGGCGCGGGTGGGTGGCCTACGGCATCGTCCCCCTCTTCGCGCTGGCCAATTCGGGCATCTCGCTTTCGGGCATGGGCTGGAGCGACCTCCTCGGGCCCCTGCCGCTGGGCATCATCGTCGGGCTCTTCGTCGGCAAGCAGGTGGGCATCTTCTCCTTCACCGCCATCACCGTGAGGCTGGCGGGCACCCGCATGCCGGGCGGTGCGGGGCTCGGGCAGCTGCATGGCGTGTCGGTGGTGGCGGGCATCGGCTTCACGGTGGCGCTGTTCGTCGCGGGGCTGGCGTTCGACGAACGGCCGGAGCTGCTGACGCAGGCCAAGCTGGGCATCCTCGTGGGCTCCGTGCTCTCCGCGCTGGTCGGCTACGTCCTGCTGCGCTTCGTGGCGAAACCCGCGACGGCGGCATAACGTGAGGGGCAAGGGACATCCGTGATCCTCCAGGACCTGAACCGAGTACGGCAGATCACCCTCATCGCGACCCGCCACGGGTTCGGCGAGGTCCTGGAGCGCGCCGGGCTGTGGCGCATCCTGGGCCGCAAGGAGAAGGTGGAGGTGTCGCCGGAGGCGCAGCGCGCGTCCACCGCGCGGCGCTTCCGCATGCTGCTCAGCGACCTGGGCCCCACGTTCATCAAGCTGGGCCAGGTGCTCTCCACCCGCGCGGACCTGCTGCCCGCGGAGTTCATCGACGAGCTGTCGCTGCTCCAGGACCACGTGGAGCCCATCCCCCTGGAGCAGGTCCACGCGCAGATCCGCGACTCGCTGGGCAAGGAGTCCTCGGAGCTGTTCGCGCGCATCGACGAGGTGCCGCTGGCCGCCGCGTCCATCGCCCAGGTGCACCGCGCCGTCACGCTCGAAGGCGAGGAGGTGGTGGTGAAGGTGCAGCGGCCGGGCATCGCCGCGAGCATCGACTCCGACCTGGCGGTGCTGCGCAACCTGGCGCGGCTGCTCGAGGCCGTCGTGGAGGAGACGGGCATCTACACGCCCACGGGCATCGTCGACGAGTTCGACCGCGCCATCCACGAGGAGCTGGACTTCATCAACGAGGCCACCAACGTCCGCGCCTTCCTGGAGAACCACCGGGAGCGGCCGTACCTCGTCATCCCGCGCGTCTACTCCTCGCTCTCCAGCCGCACGGTGCTCACGCTCGAGTTCATCCGGGGCGTGAAGATCAACCAGGCGCGGCTGTCCGACGAGGACCGGAAGGTCATCGCGCAGCACATCCTGGAGGCGAGCTTCCGGCAGCTGTTCGACGACGGGCTGTTCCACGGCGACCCCCACCCGGGCAACCTGCTCCTGCTGGAGGGCAACCGCCTGGCGCTGCTCGACTTCGGCGTGGTGGGGCGGCTGACGCGCCCCATGCAGGAGACGCTGGTGATGCTGTGCCTCGCGGTGGCGCTGAAGGACAGCGATTCGGTGGCGCGCATCCTCTACCGGGTGGGCGTCCCGGACGCCCGCGCCAACCTGGTGGGGTTCCGCAACGACATCGAGAACATCCTCGGGCACCACCTGCCCACGACGCTGGGCCAGGTGGACACGCGCTCGTTGCTCAGGGACCTGCTGGACCTGGCGGTGAAGTACCGCATCCGCATCCCCAAGGAGTACGCGCTGCTCAGCCGCGCCTCCGTGTCCACGGAGGGGATGCTGCGCAGCCTCTACCCGGAGATGAACATCATCGAGGTGGTGCTCCCGTACGCCAAGGAGCTGCTCGCCGGTCGCTACGACCCGACCCAGCTCCAGGGCGGCCTGATGCGCACCCTGCTGCGCCTCCAGTCCATGGCGGCGGACCTGCCCACGCAGCTGTCGCAGATCCTCCTCGACATGGAGTCGGGCAAGTTCACGGTGACGGTGCGCGCGGACCAGTTCGAGAAGCTCAACGAGAACCTGCGCAGCGCGGCGGTGATTGCCTTCCTGGGCCTGTGCGCGTGCGGCTTCATCGTGGGCGCGTTCATCTCCTTCGCGCCCAAGCCCTGGATGTATTCGGGGATCCCCGTGCTGGGGGCGGTGGGCATCGCCGGAGCGGCGGCCCTCTTCGGCGCCGCCATCACCTGGTACCTCTTCGGCGGACGCGGGCTGGGCAAGG
The DNA here is from genome assembly GCF_021412625.1 of Myxococcus stipitatus. Next base: position 275,445 of record NZ_JAKCFI010000005.1, read on the forward strand.
TGCGCCTGAGCCGGTTCCTGAAGAAGCCCGCCAAGAAGCGCTAGCCGGACCACGTGCCGTGCCCGGTCCTTTCCGGGCCGCGCCCGCGTCGCTACCATCCCGCGTGCTCGTCCTCGAGCGCACCGGGTCATCGGCCCCGGTGCCCGTCACGGAGGGTGGTCGCAGGACATGTACAGATGCAGCGCGTGCCAGAAGTCCCAGCGCCTGGGGTCGGGGAAGTGCGAGAGCTGTGGGAAGGAGCTCACCTGGGAGCCCAGGCCGAGCATCGACGACAAGGAGAAGTCGGGCGATCTGGACCAGTTCGGCCTCGTCTGGGCCGCGTATCAGTGCATCTGCGAGAACGCCTCGGACGTCACGGGGACGGAGTTCACGCAGAAGCGGAAGGCCTTCGCCAGGAAGGTGAACGCCCTCCCCTCCGAGGACGAGAGCGACGTCTCCACGAAGGTGGGCAAGCTCAAGAAGCGGATCGACGGGCTCGCCCTGGAGCTGGGAGCGCCGTATCGGCAGTTCGTCATCAACCTCGCGCTGTTCGACTACCGGACGAGCGGCGGCGGCAGGGCTCGCAAGAACGCGAACTGGCTGCGCACGAGGAAGTCCGGCGGCATCGACGAGGACGTCTACAACCGTCCATTCGAGGACCCGCTGCCACACGTCGTCGAGCAGCTCCTCTCCAACGTGCCCCCGGGCACCCTGCAGTTCGACGCGACCAGCACCGTGGCGTTCACCTCCGGTGGCAATGACGTGTTGGGCTACGTCCCACCGAGTCGCTTCACCGCGAGCTTCCCGCTCCACCTGACAGGCGTCGGCGAGCATGATCGCCCCCGTCCCCTGCGCAATCCCCAGTTCCCCTCGGGCACCGACGCCACGAACGCCGCCCTCAAGTTCGGCTACATGGGCTCGTTCGGGTTCTCCGAGCCGTCCTATTCGGCGTGGAACGAGGAGGGCGCCGACGGCCCCGAGTACTCCGGGACGCGCCTGAACCTGGGCGCCTACTCCCTGAACGAAGCCTACCTGGGCAACCTCCTGCACCTGCTGGAGCAGACCGAGCGCTCCTCCAACCCCGATCACCTCAAGGGCTATCTCGCGTACGGCGGCGTGAAGAAGGGCCACGTCCAGAAGCTGCTCGGCATCGCCTCCCGCGCCGGGCACACGCTGGCGGCCACATGGATGCGGCAGCTGGTCCTCATCACCCGGGCGCTCGTCGCCGCGGCGCGGGAGAAGGTCGACCAGCACCAGGGACTGACCTCGTTCTTCGGGCTGCTCCAGGAGAAGATCGACCGGATGGAATTCAAGGTGGCGCAGCTGGAGAAGACCGCGAACGACCTCACGGCCTTCGAGTACCTCTGGGTGCAGGAGTCCAACCTCTGGGAGCTGGCCGTCCTGGCCGCGAGCTGTCTCTCGCTCTCCGAGGTCCAGGCCACGCTCGGCACGCTCGTCGAGAAGATGCAGGCGCCGTGGAAGCCCACCCTCGGCGCGGAAGAGAATGCCATCCGCGAGGAGCTCCAGGGCGTCCCCACGGGGCGCGAACCGTGCTCGCTCCATCGCCTCCTGGCGCCCACGGGCATGGCCGCGGGGCGGAGCCTCTTCGACGTGCTGACGCAGAAGCTGAAGTACGCGCCACACCTCGTCACACCCGACAAGGACAAGCTCCACACCTTCACACCCTATTTCGAGTTCTACATCGGCGGAATCCTCAACGATGACCCGGTCGGTCCGTCCGCCAAGGGAACACAGATCTGGGTGAACCTCTCGGAGAGCCTCCATACGGACCTGATCGACGCCGGCAAGCGCGCGGAGAAGCCCGGGAAGGTCATCGCCTCGCTCCTGGGCCCCTACCTCGGCACCCTGGGCACGAACACGTCGAAGCCGACCGTGCTGGTGATCGACTTCACCAAGTTCGCGGGCGAGATGCCCAACCAGCGCCTCTACCCCATCCTCGGGCAGCTGGCGCGAGCGCTGACCAGGAACACGACGTCCCTCGACATCGTCTTCCTGCGCTCCAACCTCAAGTACAACACGGGCTCGCTGGACCGGTACCAGGTCGGGGAGGTCCTCGTCTTCAACCAGGGGCCATCCCAGCTCATCGAAGAGGTGGAGGCCGACTTCAAGCGCATCTTCACCAAGGGGGTGGATGTGTACTTCCTCGGGGCGAAGAAGTGGGGGCTCCAGGGCGAATACCTCTCCCTGATGCGCAAGGTCTACACGCTGTCGGATGCCATCGGCACGTGGCGCTGGGCCGAATACGAGAAGCACTGGTAGGCGCGCGGCGCGCCCGCGTCGGACGCCCCGCACACGAGAGGAGCAAGCATGGCCGCGGTGATTCTCGAAGCCCGCTGTGTCGCGCCCTTCACGGTGCGGGTGCGCTTCAGTGATGGGCATGAGGGCGAGGCGAACCTGGAGCCCTGCATCGTCGAGTGGCCCCCCCTCCGAACCCCCGACCTCACCGAGCCGATGCGCGCGTGGCTGCGGGAGCCCGGCAACTTCGAGACGGTGCGCGTGGACCCGGCGAGCGGGACGCTGGCCTGGGGGGACTCCCGCCCGTTCGAGGCCTCCCTGGTCTACTGGCGCGTCCAGAAGTCCCGCGTGGCGCTGAGCCTCCTGGCGGCGGACGGGAGCCTCGTGGAGCGGCGCGTGCTCGGAGGCCCACGGGAGGTCTGGACGCGGCCGCTGACCATCGGGCGGGCGGCGGACAACGTCCTCGTCGTGGACCGCGAGGGCGTGGAGCCGCACCACGTCAAGGTGAGGGCGGGCGGTGGACACCACCCCTGCTTCTTCATCGAAGTGGTGGAGGGCACCGTGAGCGCCGGCGGCACGACGTCGTCGACCCCCGGTCAGGTCTGGCGCGTCCCGGCCCGTCAGGCCCTGCGGCTGGAGTTGGGGCCGTGGAGGCTGGAAATCATATGAGTCGAAGTGAGCGAAAGGCGCGCCGCGCGCTCCTTCTGGAAAGGGCCGAAGCCCAGCAACGGACCTCCGAGATGACCCGCGAGCGCCGGATTGGCGAGGACGTGAGATGGCGGGGGTGCGGCCTGCTGCGCCTCCAGTTGCGGGAGCTCCCCTCGTTCGAGACCGGCCACCTCTGGGATGTCCGCGAGGTGTCGGGCGAACCGCTGAAGCTCTACGTGAGCCGGACCCACACGGAGAAGCCGGGCTACCTGATGCCGGGCTACGTCCCGCTGAGCCACGACGGGGCGGAGCTCCAGGCCCAGGTCGACGCGCTCGAGTCGATCCAGGTCGCCACGCCGCTCCGCTTCGAGGGGGCGGGCGGCTTCGACGGGACCGCCTACTCCATCATCCGCTCCGGGGGCTTCCATACAGTCGCCTTCAATTGGTGGGAGAAGGGCCCCGCCGAGTGGTCCGCGCTCACCGAGGGCGCGAGGAGCTTCATGGAGTACCTCCGGCGGCTGGAGCCCGCGCCCCTGGACACACCGACCTGACGCGGCGGCGCGTGAGCCGGATGCGCCCCCGCGCGAAACGACACACTTCGCGCGGGGACCTGTCTCATGACGGAGGCTGTATCACTCCCACCTCACCGCGGCGTGCAGGCGCGGCAGGCGCGGTTGCAGCTGGTGGAGATGGTGCAGCAGTAGCCGGGCCTCGGCGTGCAGCAGTACCGCCAGCCGCCACAGGTGACACAGCACGTGGCGTTGTTGTCGACCGTCCGCGCCTCGAGCGGCCCCACGTCGACGGCCATCGTGTCGATGCTCGTGACGGCGACCTTGAAGAACGCGCGGAAGCCCTGGTGGATCTGCCCGTCGGCCCTCGCCTCGATGACCTCGATGGGCGCGGCCGTGGCGACGTCGTACTCGTCGTAGATCTTGAAACGTACCACGTCCTCCCCGACGACCTCGGGGACGATGCGATACGCCTGTTTCAGCGCGTCGTTCGACGCATGCAGTGCCTGCCCATCCAGGGCGCGGAGCGCGGCGCTCTCCCCTGTCTCGGCATACACCGTCATGTGGATGAGCTGCTTGCTGCTGGCCGCGTTCGCGCTGCCCGCAACGAACAACATGCAGACCAGTCCCAGGACATACGTGAGATTCCTACGCATGTAGCACTCCTCATCTGAGTCGTGGCTTGCTCGACGCCACGGAGCTTCCTCGACAGAGCCCCCTGTCTTCGTCTCGGAAAAACCACCACACCCATGGCGAAGTGATGGTGGACCGCCCAGGGCTCGAAAGCTTGAGCAACGGCTCTCCGACGGCTCGCAACCTATAGAGCGTGCCATTCATCTACTCAATCAAGCCAAGCCAGCTTTTCAGGCAACACCTGTTCGATGTCCGAGCATGGACAGCGCATGTGTCGACACGTCTTCTCGGGACTCGTGAAAGGAGAACGCCGTGTATCCGGGGGACGAGGCGCTGATGGGAAGCGGTGGGTCCCCTGCCCTCGGGGACGGGTCCGGCCCGACGGCAGGCTCGGGCACTGAAAAATCACCGCGCCTGCGGGCTCATGACGCAAGGCTTTGACGAGGAATTGCGCCGCCTCCCGGGAGTCACCTTGCGGGCGTCAATCCCGGGAGGCGTGTCCCGGCCCGAGCGGCGCGCGAGCCACGGGGGCACGCGTGGCTCGGGCCGTGACAGGGGCCGTCAGACAGGGCGCCGGAAGCTGTCCGCGAGGTCGGCGGGCAGCTGGGAGGCCACCGCGGCGACCTCGTCCTCCGGGATGCGGTCGCGGATGGCGGTGAAGACCACCGTCATCACCCGGAACGCCTGGTCCACGGGGATGCGGAGGTGGTCCGCCACGTCGGAGATGAACTCGTCGCGGTGCATGCGCCGCGCGTGGGACGGGCCCCGCAGGATGGTGCACTCGCCGATGAGGTCGCCGATGTCGCCGCCCAGCGCGCGCATCAGCTTCACGTCCTCGCCGTCCGACAGCCGCCGGGCCAGCGTGCACAGCACGGCGTGCGCCGCGTCGCGTCCGCTCACCCGGTTGACGCTGACCTCGCGGCTGTTGCCGATCTCATCCAGGAACGCCTGGAGGTCGAGGGACTCGTCGCGCTCCTTCACGGGCGCGGCGGTGGAAGGGAACTCGGTCTCTTGCGCCATGGGGTCGTCTCCTTGCTCGGAGTGGACGGAGGCCGTCCACGGGCGATGCCAGAGACGATGGCCATGCCCCCCGCGAGCCACAGCGGGGGGCCAGCCGCTCCCCTCCCCTCAGCCGTGGTGGGCCGCGGGCCGGGTGGGCTCCTCGCGCGGCGCGGGGTGGCCCGGCTCGCCCGGCTCGTCATCCGGCCGCTTGCCCCGCAGGTTGCCCAGCCGTGTCTTGATGCGGTCGGCGACGACGTAGAAGGCCGGGACGACCAGCAGGCTGAGCACCGTGGACACGGACAGGCCGCCGAGCACCGCGATGGACATGGGCGCGCGCGTCTCCGAGCCCGCCCCCAGCGCCAGCGCCGCCGGCACCGCGGCCATCATCGTCGCCGTGGACGTCATGAGGATGGGACGCAGCCGCACCGGCCCCGCGCGCAGCATGGCGGTGAGCGCGTCCGCCCCCCGCTCCCGCTCCTGGAGCGCGTAGTCCACCAGGATGATGGAGTTCTTCTTCACGATGCCCATGAGCAGCAGCAGGCCGATCATGCTGAAGATGTTCAGCGTGCTGCCGGTCCCCAACAGGGCGAAGGCCGCCCCCGCCACGGACAGCGGGAGGATGGTGAGCACCGTCACCGGGTGCAGGAACGAATTGAACTGCGCCCCGAGCACCATGTAGGCCACGCCAATCCCGAGGAAGAGCGCGAAGAACAGGCTGCTCATGGAGTCGCGGAACGCCACGCTGGCGCCGCCGGGCACCACGCGCACGCCCCCGGGCAGGTCCTTGGCCAGCCGCTCCACCGTGGCGAGCGCCTCCTCCTGGCTGGAGCCCGGCGCGACGTTGGCGAAGAGGCTGATGGCGCGCTCGCGATCCCTCCGGGTGATGGCCTGGAGCGCCGGGCGCTCCTCCTGGAGCACCAGGGACGACAGCGGCACCAGCGCGCCGCCCGCGGTGCGGACCTTCAGCACCGACAGGTCCTCCGGACGCGAGCGCTGGTCCGCCAGCAGGCGCAGCCGCACGTCGATGCGCCGGCCCCCCGTGCTGTACTTGCCCACGCGCACGCCGCCAATCAGCGCGTTGATGGTGGAGGCCACCGTCTGCATCGGCACGCCCAGGTCGGCCGCGCGCGCCCGGTCCGGGGTGATGCGCAGCTCCGGCATGCCCAGCTGGTAGTCCGTGTCCAGGTCCACCACCTTGCCGCTCGCCTGGAGCTTCTCGCGCATCTCCTGGCTCGCGGAGATCAGCTGGTCCCAGTCCGAGCCGCGGACGCTGAACTCCACCGGGAAGCCGCGCTGCGCGGTGAAGCCCTGCTGCGACAGGTCCTGCACCACCGCGCGCAGGCCCGGGTAGCTGTTGAGCTCCTTGCGGAGGAGCTGCTGGAACTGCGCCTGGGGCATGCGCTCCTCGGGCGGCTTGAGCGTCAGCATCATCATGCCCGCGTTGACGCTGGCGTTGCCGCCGCCACCGCCCACCACCGCGAACACGCTCTGCACCTCCGGCCGCGAGCTGGCGAACGCCTCCGCCCGCTGGAACAGGCGGTTGGTCTCCTCCAGGCTGCTGCCCACCGCCGTCTGGAGGCGCACCATCAACCGGCTCTGGTCCTGCGACGGCACGAACTCACCGGGCAGCGCGCGGAAGGCGAAGATGCTGGCGGCGAGGATGAGCACCGCGGTGAACAGCACCCACCAGGGCCGTTTCAGGCCCCAGGCCAGCGAGCGACCATAGGCGTGCTCCAGCTTCGTGAACGCCCGGTCCACCCACACGCCCACCTTGCTGCGGCCCTCGCGCGACGTCTTGAGCAGCTGCGCGCACCGCGCCGGCGCCAGGGTGATGGCCTCCACGTACGACAGCAGCACCGCCACGCAGAGGGTGACGCCGAACTGGAGGAAGAACTTGCCGATGATGCCCTTCATGAACACCACGGGCAGGAAGATGGCGATGACGGCCATGGTCGCCGCCAGCGCGGCGAAGGTGATCTCCGCCGTGCCCTCGCGCGCGGCGCGCACCCGCTCCTTGCCCTCCTCCGCGTGCCGGAAGATGTTCTCCAGCACCATGATGGCGTCGTCGACGACGATGCCCACCGCCAACGCCAGCCCCAGCAGCGTGAAGGTGTTGAGCGTGAAGCCCAGGAAGTAGATGACGGCCACCGTCCCCAACAGCGACATGGGGATGGCCAGCACCACGTTCATCGTGCTCGACAGCGAGCCCAGGAACACCCAGCACACGAACGCGGTGAGGATGCAGGCCAGCATCAGCTCGAACTCGATTTCGTGGACGCTCTCCTCGATGAACTGCGTCGAGTCGAAGCGCACGGCCACGTCCATGCCCTCCGGGGCCTCCTTCTGGATGCGCACCAGCTCCGCGCGCACGCCCTTGGCCACCGCGACGGCGTTGGCGCCGCGCTGCTTCTTGATGCCCAGGCCCTGCGCGGGCGTGCCGTTGACGCGCGCCATGCGCCGGATGTCCTCGAAGCCGTCCTCCACCAGCGCCACGTCGTGCAGGTAGATGGGCTGGCCCTCCTGCTCGCGCACGACGATGTCGCGCAGCGTCTCCAGGTCGAGCGCCTCGCCGAGCACGCGCACGTTGACCTCGCGGCCCGCAGTCTCGATGCGGCCCGCGGGCAGCTCCACGTGCTCGCGCTGGAGCGCCTGGATGACGTCCGTCACGGTGAGCGCGTGCGCGTCCAGCTTGCTGGCGTCCACCCAGATGCGCACGTTGCGCTCCAGCGAGCCGCCGATCTGCACCTCGCCCACGCCGGGCACCGTCTGGAGCTTCTCCTTCACCCGGTAGCGCGCGAAGTCGCTCACCACCTGCTGGGAGAACGGCCCGGACACGCCCACCTGGATGATGGGCTGGTCCTCCGGGTTCGTCTTGGTGACGACGGGCGGGTCGATGTCCTCGGGGAGCTGGCGCTGGGCCTGGCTCACCTTGGTCTGCACGTCCTGGAGCGCCATGTCGACGTTGCGCGACAGGTCCAGCTCCACCGTGATGTTGGCGCCGCCCTGGCGCGCGGTGGAGGTGATGGAGACCACGCCCTCCACCTGCGTCACCGCCTCCTCGATGGGCTCGATGACGTCGCTCTCGACGGCCTCCGGGTTGGCGCCCTCCCACGACACGCTGATGTTGATGGTGGGGAAGTCGACGTCCGGGAACTGGCTGATGCCGATGCGCTGCGCGGCCACCAGTCCGAAGACGATGGTCGCCGCCATGATCATCCACGCGAGGACCGGCTTCTTGATGCACGCCTCGGTCAGGTTCATCGCCCGGCGCCTCCCGCGCCACCCGCGTCCTCGGCGCGCGGCTCTCCGGTGAGCGCGGGCTTGCGGCCCTCGGCCACCTTCACCGTGGCGCCGTCGCGCAGGGCCTCGCCGCCGCGCACCACCAGCGTCTCGCCGGCCTTGAGGCCCTCGCGCACCTCCACGCGGCCGTCCGCCGTGCGCATGCCCAGCTCCAGCACGCGCTCGCGGGCCTTGTCTCCCTCCACCACGAACGCGATGAAGCCGCGCTCGCTGGGGCGCACCGCCGTCTGCGGCACCACCGGCCGCTCCCCGCGCGTCTCCACCGGCACCGCCACGGAGGCGAAGGCCCCGGCCCGCAGCCGGTGGGCGTCCTCGCCGGCGACCTCCGCCGTCACGGGCACCATGCGGCTGGCCGCGTCGGCCGCCTGCGCCACGTGGGTGATGCGGCCGGAGAACGTCCCCGTCTCCGAGGGCACCGTGAAGCGCGCCTGCATGCCCGGCTTCAGCCGCGCCGTGTCCGCCTCCGGCACGTTGAAGCGCAGGAGCAGCGGCTCGCGGCGCAGGAGCGTGGCGAGCACCGCGCCCGGCTGCACGTACTGCCCCGTCTGCACGGTGCGGGTCTGGAGCACGCCGTCCATGGGCGCCCGCACGTAGGCGTCGCGCTGGTTGAGCTGGGCCTGGTCCAGGTTCGCCTTCGCCGACGCCACGTCCGCCTCGGCGGTGCGGGCTCGGGCCTGGTAGGTGTCGAGCTGCTCGGCGGGCAGCAGGCCCGGGCTGGCCTGGTTGACGGCGACGCGGCGCTCGGCGCCGGCCTGCGCCTCCGCCAGCGCGGCGCGCGCCTTGGCGAGCGCGGCGTCCGCCGAGCGCACGGCGATGGCGTAGCGCGCCGGTTCGATCTCCGCGAGCACGTCGCCCTTCTTGACCTCCTGGCCCTCCATGAAGAGCACCCGCTCCACGGCGCCCGGCACACGCGCGGTGATCTGCACGCGCTCGAAGGCGTCCACGGAGCCCACGGCGTTGACGACGAACTCCACGTCGCGCGTCACCACCGGCTCGACCTCGACGGGGAAGGCGATGGGGCCGCGTCCACCGCCCCGTCCACCGCCCTGCGCCGACGGCGGGCCTCCCGGCTTCGACGCCTCCGCGTCCTTCTTGCAACCTCCGCCCACGGCCAGCATGGCCAGGGCCACGGTCAGCGTTCCTGCGCGTCGCATCGCCTTCACGGTTCCTTCCCCAGTGGATCGAGTCCGACCGAAGCCCTCAGTCCCAGCAGGGCGACTCCCAGCGTGTAGCGGCTGCGCGCCAGGGCCACCTCCGCCTCGAACATCCGCAGCGAGGCGTCCGCCAGCGTCAGCGCGGTGGAGAGCCCCTGGCGGTAGAGGAGGCCTTGCTCCTCCGCGTTCTGCCGGGCCGCGCGCGCCGCCAGCTCGCTCTGGGTGAGCGCCGCCTGGGCGTTCTCCAAGGCCACCCGCGCGCGCTGGATATCCACGTCCACGCGTCGCGTGCTCGCCTGCAGCTCCAGCTCCGCGGCGCGGGTCAGCGCCACGCGCTCGTGCCGCTCCGCGTAGCGCTCGCCGCCATCGAAGAGGTTCCACGTCAGGTCCGCGGACAGGAAGCCATCCCCCGTGCGCCCCGTCAGGCCCCCTTCGTTGGTGAGCCGGTAGGTGCCGGAGATCCCCAGCACGGGAAGCAGTCGCGCCAGTGGCTCCTGCGCGTTGGCCTTCAGCGCCTCCACGCGCAGGGCCGAGGCGAGGATGTCCGGCCGCCGCTCGAGCGCGCCCTGGGTGATGGCGTCGTGCGAGGCGAGCGGGCGCGCCGCGTCGTCGAGCAGCGCCTGGGGCATGGCGAGCCCCGCGCCCACCGGCTGCACCAGCAGATAGCCGAGCTCCAGCAGGCTGGTCTGCGCGAGGTTGCGGGCGCTGGTGAGATCCACCTCGGCGGTGGCCACCTCCACCTCCGCGCGCGTCACGTCGTTCGTGCTCGCCAGCCCGGCCTTCGCGCGCGCCTGGGCGTCCGCGTGGGATTGGCGGGCGAAGGCGATGCGCTGCTCGGCGGCCTGGAAGACCTGCTGCTCCTGGAGCGTGATGAGGAAGGCGTTGGCGGCCTCGAAGGAGATCTGCCTGCGGGCCTCCACCGCCTCCAGGCCGGCCGCCTCGCCCTCGCGCTTCGCCGCCCGGTACAGCGGGTAGCCGCGGGCGTCGAACAGCGTCCAGCGCGCGACGATGTTGGCGCCGAAGGCGTTGTAGCGCTGGAGGACGACCTGCTGGCCGCCCACCTCCCGGGTCGACTGGTTGGAGCGGCGCGTGTACGTCCCGGTCGCCGTCAGCTCCGGGAAGAAGAAGGCGCGCGCGCGGGCGACTCGCGCGTCCGCGGCCAGTGCCCGCTGCTGGGCCGCCAGGGCGGCCTCGTTGCGCTCGGCGGCCCAGGCCACCGCCTGCTCCAGCGTCAGCGGCGCGGAGCCCTCGCTCCCCGTGACGGCGGACGCAGCGGGGCCGGGTGCGGAATCCGCAGCGCTTCGTGCGGAATTGGCAGCGGCCGGTGCGGAATCCGCAGCGGGGGCGGGAGGTGGAGACGCCACCGGAGCGTCATCGGGGACGGCCGCCGGAGCCGCCAGCGGGGTCAGGGACATCCACGCCACGAGGGGTGTGGCGAGCGCGGTGCGAATGATGGGCATGGTCAGACGGCGAAGAGCTCGAGCCAGAAGGGCGTGTCGGGGCACCCCAGATTCAAAACCGCGGCCACCGCGACAGGTCTCGTCGAATCCGCACTGCCCGACAACAATCCCGTGCCATCCGACAAAGCCTGAACTGTTCAGAACCCGCTTGCGCTATCCTGCAATGGGCTTACCGCCCCACGAGGGAGCGAGCGCGGTGCCAGCGCGCCCGTCAATTCATCGCCAATGCGAATATTCCTGAAGGGTTGGATCCTGGTTTCCCTGTTCCTGGTCGGGTGCAGCGAGGAAGAGGCTCCCCCCCGCCCGACGGGCGTGTGTGGCGACGCCGACGCCATCTGTGATGGGTCGATCGGCGAAGGCGACACCAGCAGCGCGGCCACGACGTGGACCGAGGTCATCGTCGCCGGGCAACCGCGCATCACCGCCCTCGCCACGCACGCGAAGGGCCACGGTTGGCTCGCGGCGGCGGGTGGCGAGGTCATCCGCGTGGAGGACTCGACCCTCACGACCATGACGGGTTGTGACAGCGCGAGCTGGCTCTCCGCGTGGGTGTCGACGCAGGGCCGGGTGTTCCTGGGTTCAGGAGAGGGAGCGTTCGCCACCCTGCCCTTCGACGCCGACGCCACGGAGGCGTGCGAGCGCGTCGAAAGCGGGCACGCGTATGCCATCACTGCGCTGATCGGCTTCGAGCAGGACGACACGGTGACGCTGTACGGCGTCGACAGAGGAGGCTATGTGCTCCGCTGGACGTACGTGGAGGGTGCGTCCACCCAGGCCGCGCCCGTGACGCTCACCCAGCTCGCCGCGAGCCTGCATGACATCGACGGCACCAGCCCGGAGACGCTCGTCATCGCTGGCAACAAGCTGGTCACCGGCGAGCACTTCACCCCCGTCACGTGGCGCGCCCAGGATGGCGCGTGGGTCCAGGAGACGTTCCAATCCCCCGACCCGTACTCCACGTTCGTGGACCTGGAGGTGGTCACGCCGAACCTCGCGTACGCCGTGGTCGTGACCAACGCCGGGGGCAGGCGCTTCCTGATGGAGCGGGTCGATGGCGTCTGGAGCCACAAGACGTTCCCGGACGGAGTGTTGCCCGGGAAGCTCGCGGCGTTCGGGACGACAGCGCTCTACTCCGCCACCGGAACCACCCTCCGCTTCTTCGACGGACAGACCTGGAGCCAGGTGGGCGCTGCCAGCGCGCCCATCTGGGTGATGGGTGGCTCGGCCCCGGATGACGTCTGGGCGGCGGGCACCGGCGGCGTCTTCCTCCGCGGGACGCCCTGAGCCGGACCTCCCGGTGGACCTGCGCGCGACGCACCTGATGGTCCAGTACGGTGCGCGCACGGTGCTGTCGGAGGTGACGTGCGCGCTGCCTCCGGGCACGCGGGCCCTGGTGCTGGGACGCTCGGGCGCGGGGAAGACCACGCTCCTGAAGGCGCTCGCGGGGCTCGTGCCCGCCCGGAGTGGGCAGGTCCTCTGGAACGGCGAGGACGTCTCCCGGCTGTCGTCCACCGAACGCCGGGAGCGGCAGGCGGCGTTCGGCATGGTGTTCCAGACGGATGCGCTGTTCGACTCACTCACCGTGCGACAGAACGTGCTGCTGCCCCTTCGGCGTCGCCACGTCCCGGACGCGGAGGCCGAGCGCCGCGCGGACGAGGTCCTGCGCGCCGTGGGATTGATGGACGCGGCGGAGACCCTGCCCGAGCGCCTCTCCGGCGGGATGAAGAAGCGCGCGGGGCTGGCCCGGGCGCTGGCGGCGCGTCCCTCCGTGTTGCTGGCCGACGACCCCTTCGCCGGACTCGACCCAGGCACCGCGCGGCAGGTGGCGCGCGTGCTGTCGGAGGTGTCGCGGGGCGGCACGCTCCTGGTCGCCGCGCCCGAGGCCCCCGTGGATCTCCCCCTCCCCCGCTGGCTGCTCCTGCGCGGCGGGCGGCTGGTGCACGACGGGCCTCCCGCGCCGGAGCTCGAGCAGGGAAACGACGAGGCGCTCCCGTGAGCGTGGACTCGCGTTCCGTGTCCGTCGTGGTGGAGACGCCCGCGCGGGGCCTGGGCGCGCTGGTGCTGGCGCTCGCGAGGGAGCTCGGCGCCATCGCCCTGGTCGCGGCGCGCACCGTGCTGGGCCTTCCGCGCCTGGAGCGGCGGGAGCTGGCCCGGGCGCTCGTGCAGTTCGGCTACGACTCCGTGCCCCTGGCGATGGCGACCGCGGCGCTGGCGGGCGTCATCGTGGTGCTGCAATCCGGGCTCTACATCCAGCGCTTCGGGGCGCGGGCCTTCCTCGGCTGGGCGGCGGGCTACGGCGTGCTGTGGGAGTTCGGGCCGCTGCTGCTGGGGCTCATCATGTCCGCGCGCATCGGCGCGAGGAACGCCGCGGAGCTGGCCACGCTCCAGGTGGGCGGGCAGATGGAGGGGCTGCGTGGAATCGGCCTGGACCCCTTCGCCATCCTCGTGGCGCCGCGCGTGGTGGCGATGGAGCTGAGCATGCTCACGCTCAGCACCTTCACGTTCCTGGTGGCCATCCTCTTCGAGGCCGTGGCCGCGCTGCTCACGCTGGGCCTGCCGCTGCGCGTCTTCTTCGGCACCTTCGCGCAGATGCTCGGCGCCCTGGACCTGGTGGGCGGCGTGGTGAAGGTGGGGGCCTTCGGGTTGGCCATCTCCCTGGTCTCCACGGCGGTGGGCCTGTCGGCGCGGGGCGGCGCGCGAGCGGTGGGCCAGGCGGCGGCGAGCGCGGTGGTGCGCGGGTGCGCGGCCATCTTCGTGCTCGACTTCCTGCTCACCCTGGCGCTCGCGGGGTGGATGTCATGAAGCGCGTGCTCGCCTTCTTCGGAGCCCCGACGGTGCTCCTGGCGCGCACGGCGCGGGCCACGGCGCGAGAGGGCCTGTCGTGGCGGGAGTCCGTCGTCCAGCTCCACGAGCTGGGGGGCCGCAGCGTGTGGCTGGTGATGTCGGGCATGGCCTTCTTCGGCGCGGTGCTGGTGACCATCGCGAACAGCCAGGCGCGCCGGTTCGTGGGGAACGTGGCCGTGCTCGGGCCCGCGTACTTCGAGCTGCTCATCCGCGAGCTCGGCCCCGTCGTGTCCGCGGTGCTCACCGCCTCGCGCGCGGGGGCGGGACACGCGGCGGAGCTGTCCACCATGGGCGTCAACGAGCAGATCGAAGCGCTGGAGATGTCCGCGGGGGATCCGCTCGCGGACCTCGTGGCCCCGCGCGTGGTGGCCGGGCTGCTCGGGGTCCCCCTGCTGTGCGTGCTGGGGACGGTGGCCGCGACCCTGTCCGCCTCGGCGGTGGCCGGCCTCGTCTTCGGCGTGGATGGACGGGCCTTCATGGATCCACGCTACGTGGACGGGTGGGACCTGCTCGCCGCGGCCCTCAAGGCCGTGGCGTGTGGCCTCTACATTCCCCTCGCGGCGGCGGTCGCCGGGCTGCGGGCGCGCGGGGGCGCGGAGGCCGTGGGCGAGGCCACCACCGACGGCGTCGTCGCCGCCAGCCTCGGTTGCCTGCTCATCGACTTCGCCGTGTCACTCGGCTTCCAGGTGCTGCGCCTGTGAGTCCGCCCCCCTCCGCCGACGACACCCTGCGCTTCACGGACGTGGGCATCGCGTTCGAGGGGGGCCGCCGCGTCCTCGACGGGCTGACGGCGAGCCTGTCCACGCGCGAGTTGACCTTCGTCGCGGGCGCGAGCGGCTCTGGCAAGAGCGTGCTGTGTCGGCTGGCGGTGGGGCTGCTGCGGCCGGACGCGGGACAGGTGGAGCTGTGGGGCACGCGGGTGGACGCGCTGCCCGAGCGGGAGCTGGTGCGGCTGCGACGCCAGGCGCCCTATCTCGTCCAGGGGCCCGCGCTGCTCGACTGGCGGACGCTGCGGGAGAACGTGCGCTTGGCGGACCCGCGCGCGCCGGACGCGGACGTGGAGGACGCGCTCGGACAGGTGGGGCTGCTGGAGTGGGCGGACCGGCTGCCTCCGGAGGTCGGCCCGGGCGCCAAGAAGCGCGCGGCCATCGCGCGGGCCCTGGTGCTGAAGCCCCGCTACCTGCTGCTGGACGAGCCCACCACCGGGCTGGACCGTCGGGCGGCCGCGCAGGTGGAGGACGTGCTCGCCTCGCTGAAGGCGCGGGGCCTGGGCGGTCTGGTGGTGACCCACGACTACCGTCAGTTGAAGGGGCTCGCGGACCAGGTCCTGGTGGTGGCCCGGGGACGCGCGGCGTATCAAGGGCCACCGGAGGGCTTCCTCGCCTCCACCGAGCCCGCGTTGCGCGTGTTGACGGCGCCGTTCATGGAGGGCGCGACGGATGGATGAGCGACGGCTGGAGTTGAAGGTGGGCGCGCTGGTGCTGGCCGCCGTGACGGGAGTCCTCCTCCTGCTGTGGCTCATGGGCGAGCTGACGCTGGGCTCCTCTCCCGTGCTCGCGGTGGACTTCGGACACACGGGCAATGTCGTGGAGGGGGCCCCCGTGAAGCTGGGGGGCGTCCAGGTGGGGCGCGTGCAGAGCATCACGTTGTTCCCGGACCGGCGCGACGCGAGCGGCCGTCCCCTCCCCGTGCGCATGGACCTGGCCGTCTCCGCCCCGTCCCTCGACGCGCTGCGCACGGATGCCCGCGTGACGGTGGCGACGGTGGGACTGCTGGGCGAGCCCTACCTGGAGCTGAATCCGGGCAACGCTCCGACCCCCCTGCCGAGGAGCGAGCCGCTGCGTGGCACGGACGCCCCCCGGTTGGACCTGCTGGCCGAGCAGCTCTCGCGCTTCGTGGACGTGATGTCGCGGATGCTGGAGAAGGACCCGGACGCGGTGACGAACCTCGTGGTGAACGTGTCGAGGCTGACCAAGACGCTCGACGAGGTGCTCACGGAGAACAAGGGCGACGTGAAGGTGCTCGCGTCGGAGCTCGCCGGGGCGTCCCAGGACCTGCGACAGCTGGCCCGCCTCACCCGCGAGGCCTTCGAGCCCGGAGGCAAGGGCGCGCGCCTGCTCGATGACGCGGCGGCGTCCGCGGCCATCGTCCGTGGGGAGCTGCCCCGGCTCACGAAGTCGGCGGCGACGACGCTGGACGGGCTGGCGGCGGTGACGGGCGCGCTGGGCCCCGAGGACGGGCAGCGGGTGAAGGTGGCGCTGGAGCGCGTCACCACGGCGGCGGGTCAGCTGGAGTCCATCGCCGCGAGAGCCGACCGCGTCCTGGCGAGAATCGAGGCTGGCGAAGGCACCGTGGGGGCGATACTCCAGGACCCGACGCTGTATGAAGAGCTGCGCACGCTCACCACGGACCTGCGCAAGCACCCGTGGAAGATTCTCTGGAAGGACTGAGTTCCGCCGGGCGCCATGTTTCGTCGTCTGCTCATCCTCTTCGATGCGGGCTCCGCGCCGGAGCAGGTGGTCCACGCCACGCGCGCGCTGTGCGAGGCCCCGGAGGCCGTGCACCTCTACGGCCTGGTCCCCGAGCGCAGCGAACTGGACGCGCCGCCCCCCGCGAGCCTCACCGTGCTCGACCGCTTCCATCAGGCCGTCCACCAGTGGAGCCCCACCGCGCACCTCAGCCAGGTCCTGGAGAGCCACCTGGACACGAGCGCCCTGCTGAGAGCGGCGGCGCGCCACGGCGCCGACCTGGTCGTCCTCGGCCCGCTGCTCGACTCGTCACCGCGAGCCAGGGTGGCGACGATGCTCGGCCTCGCGCTGCGCGAGCACCTCCCCGTGCTCTCCATCGGGAGGGCCTCCGCCGCACCGCCCGCCGACCCACCACGCGTGGCGCTCGCGGTGGCGCCGGACGGGCGGGGCCTGGGCGCGGTGGCCACCTTCCTATCCCGCTGCGCCCTCCCCTCGGAACTCGTCGCGCTCACCACGGGCTCCGCGACACAGGAGCATGCCCGGGACTTCGAGGCCCTGTCGGGCGCGCTGGGCATCTCCCAGACGCTCCACGTGGAGTCGCTCGTGGGGGACGCCGCGGGCGGGCGCGCGGAGGCGTTCGACGCGGCGGCGCTCCGATGCGGCGCGGGCCTGCTGCTCGCGCCGCTCGACGCGGTGGCGGACGTCGAGGCGCTGATGCTGGGGGTCTTCGGCGCCAGGGCCCTCCAGGAGGCGCGCGTCCCCATCCTGCTGCTGCCGCGAACGCAGGCATCCACGTCGTTGTTCGACGAGCGCCTCGTCGTCTCCGATTCCATCGTGGCGAACGGGTTGGACCCGCGATTCGCGGTGGAGCAGGTCGGCTTCATGTCCAGCGTCTCGGTGCCGGACTCGGGCACCCTGACGCTGTTCGCGGGCGGCGCGAGCCTCGGTGAGTGGCGCCAGGAAGGGGGCGTCGCCGTGCTCCCCGCGTCGCGCCTCGACCCCGGGGGCGGCACGCGGGCCCTGGCGATCTCACGCTCCGGCCCCACCGCGCCCCGAGCGCTCGCCGCCTGCCACGTGCTCCGACCGGAGAAGCCGCTGGTCCTCATCGACAGCGTCCTGGAAGAAGAGCCGCTCGAAGCGGCGTATCTGCTCGCGGGCGAGGCGTGTCATCCCGTCTTCGTGCGCATGCGGGACAGCACGTCGCTCGAGGAGCACCGGGAGCGCCTGCGCGAGCTGCTGCCGGACCTCGCGTGGCCCCACCTGCTCGACGCCTCGGCCTGGCTGGACGACGCGCGCGCGGAGGACGTGCCGCGACAGGTGGCTGGGCTGCGGCTCCTGCGGGTGGCCACGCGCCTCGCGGCGGCGGGCATCGCCATCTCCGCCGTCGTCATCCAGGACCCAGACGGGCAGAAACCCCACCACCCGTTCCTGCGCACCCTCACGCCCAACGAATGCCTGGACCTGCCGCGTGGCAAGCCGCTGCCGCCGCTGCCCACGCCGAGCGAAGCGGACCCGTGCGCGCGGGAGCTGCTCTTCGCGGGGTGCACGCCGAGCATGGAGGGGCACGACATCGACTTCGAGCTCGACAACGCGCGGGCGCGCGAGTCGGTGCTCGCCGCCATCGACGCGGCGCGCGTCACCGTCCATTGGCAGTGCTACATCGTCGAGGACGACCCCATCACCGGACGCGTCACCGCCGCGTTGAAGCGCGCGGCGGCGCGAGGGGTCCGCGTGCGGTTCCTGGCGGATGCGCTCTACAGCGGGCACGACTCGTTCGGCGCCATGAATCCGGCGCTCGTCTCGCTCGCGGCGACGCCGGGGGTGGACGTGCGCGCCATCTCCCCGCTCGTGGGCGGCCCCAGCCTGTCGGAGCTGAAGCAGCGCAACCACCGCAAGCTCGTCGTCATCGACTCGGCCCGGGCCGTCGTCACCGGCCGCAACCTGGGCGCGCCCTACTACACCGGCTTCGACGAGGTGGAGCTCCATCGCGAGTCGCACTACCGCGACATCCCCTGGCTCGACTGTGGCGCGCGGCTGGAGGGGCCGCTGGTGGGCGTCGTGGAGCGTGCGTTCCTCGCCGAGTGGAGCCGCGCGGGAGGAGACACCTTCGACATCCCGCCGTCGCCACCCCGGGGGACGATGCGCGCGCGGCTCACGCTCCATGAAGGGCTCGGGGACACGCACACGCTCGACACGCAGCTGGCGCTCATCCGACGGGCCCGCTCGCGGTTGGTGCTCGTGAACACCTTCCCGCTCCTCCTGGAGCTCCAGAACGCGCTCGTCGCCGCGATTCGCCGGGGCGTGCGCGTGGAGGTGCTCTTCGGCAGCGTGCGCCCCCACCACGGCCCGGAGCGGACGTACTTCCCGGGCGGGGCCATCCGCGAGGTGGCGGACCGGTACGTCCGCAGCCGGCTGGACGCGGTCATCGCCGCGGGAGGGGTCGCCTACGAGATGGCGATGCCGCCTCGCGCCGGCTGGGAGCCGGGCCTGGAGCGTGTCGCGCCCCACGTCCACGCGAAGCTCCTCGTGAGCGACGAGGAGACGGTGGCGGTGGGCAGCGCCAACCTCGACGTCACCGCGGCCTACTGGGAGAGCGAGGCGCTCCTCCTGGTGGAGGACGCGGCCGCCGCCCGGAAGCTGCTCGCGGAGCTGGAGGCCCTGTTCGCCACGTCTCGCCGGATCGACCGGGAGGACGCCCACTGGCGCGCCGAGGCCGAGCACCGCTCCTGGGTCGGCAGGAACTGGCCGTCCCTCGTGGGGTAGCGCCGCCCTCCTCCCCTGACGGATGGACGCGTCAGCGCGCGCACGGCGACCGCGTCCCTGGCGGCGCCGCGCCCCGCCGCGCCATCATGGAGCCGCCCATGTCCTCCCAGCCCGACACGCTCTTCTTCGCCGCGGTGGGCGACGTGCATGGCCACATGGACCGGATGGTGCGTGACCTCCAGGACTGGTCCCGAAAGGCGCGCCAGTCGCTGGCCTTCGTCCTCCAGGTCGGGGACTTCGAGCCCCACCGGGACGAGGCGGACCTCGCCACCATGGCGGCGCCCGCGCGCTACAAGCGCCTGGGGGACTTCGCGGCCTACCACCAACGACGCCGCCGCTTCCCCTGGCCCGTGTACTTCATCGGCGGAAACCACGAGCCGCATGGACACCTCGACGCGACGCCCGACGGCTTCGAGGTGGCGCCGGACTGCCACTACCTGGGCCGGGTGGGCATCCGCGAGCTCCACGGGGTGCGCGTGGTGGGCCTGTCCGGCGTCCACGACGAGGCGGCCTTCACCCGCCGGAGGCCTCCGCTGTCCCGCCTGGGGAGCGTCTCCAACAAGGACTTCACGTACTTCACCGAGGAGGACGTCGAGCGGGCGATGGAGGCGGGCACCGCGGACGTCCTGCTCCTGCATGACTGGCCCTCCGGCGTCATCGCGGCCGAGGACGGGGCGGACTTCCTGGGCCGACGTCGCAGCCCGAGCCGGGAGGAGGTGGGCAACCCCTACGCGCGGCTGCTCGTGGACGCGCTCCGCCCCCGGCTGGTGCTGTGCGGCCACCTGCACCGGGCCTACCGGGGCTGGGTGGAGCACGCGGAGGACGTCCGCTCCCGGGTGTGTTGCCTGTCCAGCGTCGAGGAGGGCCCCGGGGCCCTCGCCGTCTTCCGCGTCATGGGGGAGACTCTCCAGGAGGTGACCTGGATGGGGGTTCCCGAGCCCTGAGAACACGGGACCAGGCGGGCGGGCACGAGGAGGGGGTACCCCCGGGAAGACGCTCCTGGGGGACACTCGGGCGATTCTTCGAGCCACGGGAGGAGGACCCGATGGTACAAGCCCGCCCGTGACTTCCGTTCCGCCGTCCGCCGCCCCCGATGCCACCTTCGAGTCCCTGGGCCTCAAGCCGCAGCTCGTGGAGGCGCTCAGTGCCCTCGGTTACGAGGAGCCCACCCCCATCCAGCATGCCTCCCTCCCGCCCCTGCTCGCGGGGAAGGACCTGCTGGGCATCGCCGCCACCGGCACCGGCAAGACGGCGGCCTTCTCCCTCCCGCTGCTCCACCACCTGACGCCCGGCGAGAGTGGCCCGCACGCCACGAGCGCCCTGGTGCTCGTGCCCACGCGCGAGCTGGCCATGCAGGTCTCCGAGGCCATCCACCGTTACGGCCAGAAGCTGGGCGCCACGGTGCTGCCGCTGTACGGCGGGCAGGTCATCGGGCAGCAGCTGCGCGTGCTCAAGCGCGGCGTGGACGTCGTCGTGGCCACGCCCGGCCGCGCGCTGGACCACCTGCGCCGGGGCACGCTCCAGCTGGACAACGTGCGCACCGTGGTGCTCGACGAGGCGGACGAGATGCTCGACATGGGCTTCGCGGACGACCTGGAGGCCATCCTCTCCGAGACGCCCGAGGACCGGCAGACGGCCCTTTTCTCCGCCACCCTCCCCCCTCGCATCGCCAGTATCGCCGAGCGCCACATGCGCGAGCCGGTGCGCGTGCGCATCGCCAAGGAGAAGGTGGAGCCGGGCGAGCTGCCCCGCATCCGTCAGACGGCCTACATCATCCCGCGCGCGTTCAAGATCGCCACGCTCAGCCGGCTGCTCGACGTGGAGTCCCCCACCGCCGCCATCATCTTCTGCCGGACCCGCACGGAGGTGGACGACCTCACGGTATCCCTCAACGGGCGCGGCTGGCGCTCCCACGCGCTGCACGGCGGCATGACGCAGGAGCAGCGCGACCGGGTCATCAAGCAGCTCAAGTCCCACGGCACGGACCTGCTCGTGGCCACCGACGTGGCGGCGCGCGGCCTGGACATCCCCCGGTTGTCGCACGTGGTGAACTTCGACGTCCCCAACGCTCCGGAAGCGTACGTGCACCGCATCGGCCGCACGGGCCGCGCTGGCCGCGAGGGCGTGGCGATCACCCTGGTGGAGCCGCGCGAGCACCGCTTCCTGCGCAACATCGAGCGCGTCACCGGCCAGCGAATCGAGGTGGCCACCGTCCCCACCGTTGCGGACCTGCGCGCGAAGAAGCAGGAGATGCTCCGCGCCACCCTGCGGGAGATCCTCGTGGCCGGCGGGCTGGACTCGTTCCGCGGCGTCGTCGAGGACCTGGCCAGCGAGTACGAGCCGCTCGACATCGCGGCGGCGGCGGTGAAGCTCTACCAGGAGTCCCAGGACGAGGGCCGGGCCAAGGAGGAGGAGGAGGAGATCCCCACCCTGGCTCCGCCCCAGGAGAAGCGCGGCAAGCCGGACCGGGGCGGACGCTTCGAGCGGCCCGGCCGTCCCGGCGCGCCGGCGGAAAGAGGAGGCCCCGCGGGCGCGAGGCCCCCGCGGCGCCCCACGCGAGACGCCCCCGAGTGGGACATCACCCGCCTCTGGATTGGCGCGGGCCGTCAGGCCGGCATGCGCCCCGCGGACCTGGTGGGCGCCATCGCCGGCGAGGCGGGCCTGGAGTCGTCGCGCATCGGCGCCATCCAGATCACCGACGGCTTCTCGCTGGTGGAGGTGCCGGAGGCCGACGCCAACCGCGTCATCGCCGCGCTGAAGTCCGCGACGATCCGCGGCCGCAAGGTGCTGGTCCGCAAGGACCGGGGCTGAGCGCCGTCAGGGCTCGGCCCACTGCCTCAGGAGGTTGTGGTACACGCCGGTCAGCATCACCAGGGAGGGGCTCGCGGGCACCTCCTGGTTGAGCCGCATGATGGCGGTGTCCAGGTCGAAGAGCAGCGAGCGCTGGGAGGATTCGCGCACCAGGCTCTGGAGCCAGAAGAACGACGCGAGCCGCACGCCGCGCGTCACGGGCGTGACGTGGTGCAGGCTCGTGGACGGGTACAGGATGAGGTCACCCGCCGGCAGCTTCACCGAGTGGTCGCCGTAGGTGTCCTCCACCACCAGCTCGCCGCCGTCGTAGCTGTCCGGCTCGGAGAGGAAGAGCGTCGCGGACAGGTCCGTCCGGATGCGCTGGCCCGTGCCGGGGACAGCGCGGATGGCGTTGTCGACGTGCGAGCCGAACGTCATGCTCGTGTCGTAGCGGTTGAACAGCGGCGGGAAGACGCGTTGGGGCAGCGCGGCGGAGATGAACAGCGCGTTCTTCTCCAGCGCCGCGCCCACCAGCGCCCCCAGCTCACGCGCGGCGACGCCGCCCTCCGCCAGCTGGAGGTTCTTCTTCACCTGACCGGACTGGTGGCCGGCGGTGATTCGGCCGTCCACCCAGTCCGCCTTCTCCATCACTTCCCGGCAATGGGCCACCTCGGTGGCGGTCAGCACGTTGGGGATGTGGACCATCATGTGGGGGGCCTTTCGCCGGGGAGCGGGATCAGAAGCGGTAGCGCGCCGTCAGCAGCGCGGAGACACCGTCCGCGGGGACGGCGTGCCCGCCGTAGTACTGGTCGTAGTACAGCACGTTGGTGAGGTTGTAGACGTTGAGCTGGAACTGCGCCTTGCCGTAGGCGTAGCTCGCGAACGCGTCGAAGCGCCAGAAGTTCGGGACGTAGCTGACGGGCGTGGTCGCCGCGGTCGGGTTGTTGACGCTCGTCACGTCCTGGTAGACGGCGCCGCCGCCCAGGGTGAGGTCCTTCAGCGGCGAGTACGTCGTCCACAGCGAGATGCTGTGCTTGGGCGTGTTGGGCAGTCGCTGGCCCACCAGGTACTCGTTGCTGTGCTCGAGGATTGCGGAGTCCATCAGGGTGTAGTTGGCGAGGACCTTCCAGCGCTCGACGATGGTGCCCGTCACGCCGATGTTGAAGCCCTGCACGCGCTGCTCACCCTCGAGGATCTGCGGCGGGCCCTCGGGGTCCGTGTTCGGCACGCGCGCGTTGGTCTTCAGGATGCGGAAGGCGGCGCCCGACAGCCCCAGCCGGTTCTCCACCAGCTCGGCCTTCGCGCCGAACTCGAGGACGTTGTTCTTCTCCGGCTCCAGGCTCACGGTGTCCGTGGCCAGCGCGCCCAGCTCCGCGGAGGGGTTGGACGACGTGCCGTACATGCCGTACACGCTGACCTGCTCCATGGGGTGGAGGACGACGCCCGCCCGCCAGTTGAAGGTCTTGTCCGTGCCCTCCAGGCGGCTCTTGGCGCCGGAGGCGGCGGTGGACGCGTAGTCGGTGTCGAAGATGTCGTAGCGCAGCGAGCCGAGCACCTCGACGTACTCGCCGATCTGGATCTGGTCCGCGGCGTAGACGCCCAGGGTGCGCTGGATGCTCACGCTGGAGTTGGCGAACGCCGGCTGGACGGCGGACAGGTCCGGCTCCGCGTCCGGGTCATACAGGTCCGCGGGGATGTTGGGGCCGGTGGGCAGGCCCACGGCGTTGAGGTTGAAGCGCTCCTGGCCCCGCTTCTCCCACGTCAGCTCCAGGCCGGCGTTGGCCGTGTGCTTCACGATGCCGGTGGACAGCTCGCCGCCCACGGTGGCCTGGTTGGACAGGTAGGAGTTGTCCGTCTCCGTCTGGAAGCGCTGGCGGCCGATGGTCGTCGGCTCGTTGGCGGGGGTGAGCCCGCGCGGCGCGGTGGGGCTGGCGAAGCGGTCCACGCGGCCGAAGCGCAGCGTGTTGGTGAACTGGAGGTGCTCGCCCAGGCCCTGGATGACGCGGCCGGTGGCCACGTGCGCGTCGACGCGCTCCGCGTCCGCCTTCACGCCGTAGAAGGCATTGCGGTCGACCTCCAGCGAGTCCGTGACGGGCCGGCCGTTGAAGTACGGCACGCCATAGTCGGGGATGCCGTCCTCGCGCTGGAAGAGGTAGTCCATCTCCAGCGTGGTGCGCTCGCCCAGCTTGTAGCGCAGCGACGGCGCGACACCCAGGCGGTTGTCACGCACCACGTCGCGGCCCGCCGTGCTGGCCAGCTGGCCCATGAGGTTGAGGCGCGCCTGGAAGTCCTCGGAGATGGCCTCGTTGAGGTCCGCCTCCACGCGGCCCGACGGCGACGTGCCGCCGCTCAACGCGACCTCCTGGAAGGAGGTGCGCTTGGGCTTCTTCGTCGCCAGGTTGATGGCGCCGCCGGTGGAGCCGCGACCGAAGAGGACCGCGGACGGACCGAAGTACGCCTCCACGCCCTCCAGGTTGAAGGTGTCGCGCGTGAACCAACCCAGGTCGCGCGCGCCGTCGCGGGACACGTCGTTCTGCGCGGAGAAGCCGCGGATGATGAAGGCGTCGCCCTGACGGCCGCCCTCGCCCGCGCTCATGGTGATGCCGGACACGTTGCGGAGCGCGTCGCGCACCGTCGTCGCCTGCTGCTCCTCGAGCACCGCCTCCGGGACCACCGTCACCGACTGCGGCGTGTTCACCAGCGACCGCTGGACGCGCGGCAGCGAGCTCTCGCGGACCTGATAGCCCTCCGCCTCACCCTGCACCTGGACGGCCGGGAGCACGAAGGTGCCCTCCGTCCCTTCACCCGTCTGCGCCGAACCCTCCGTGGCGGGCGCGGCCGGCGCCGCTGGAGTCTCGGCCGGAGCGGCCTGCACGGCCGCCGGCGACTCCTGCTGCGTCGCGGCCTCCTGCGCACCCGCGGAACCCGCGGCCAGCGCGGACGCGAGGCCCACGGCCACGGGGTTCAGGACGCCACGGATGCCGCCCGAGGTGTGCCCCCGCGACGACCGAACCCCCACGCTGCCCTTCTTGATGCTGGATGACATGAACCGTTCCCTCTCCCGGGCCCCTCAGGGTCCCCCAGAACACGAAAACTGATTTTGACTACCATTCTCAAATTAAGAATCACACAGGACCTCGTCGTCCGCGGCCATGTACCGCCGCGGCCCGGGGAAAGGGCCTGTGCTAAGCGACGGGCTCCGAACCCTCCTGAGGAGCCGTGGCCGGACTCGTGCTCGCGACCCGCGCCTGACGGCGGGGGAAGAACCGCCTCCAGGCGAGCGCGAAGCCGGTCCACACAAGGAACACGCCACCGAGCGAGGCGATGGCGGCGATGAGCTGCCCCGGCCAGCCGAGCGCCTCTCCCGTGTGGAGGAAGCGCAGCCAGGTGCGGAGCTTGCGGCCACCGTTGAAGTCCGCGTAGCCCTCGCGCTTCGCGACCTCCCCCGAGAACGGGTTCAGCGACAGCTGCGTGGTCGCGAAGTACGGCCAGCTGTCGCGCTCACGGATGTTGAGGGTGACGGCGTCGACCTTGCCCGCGTCACGGCCGCCCTCGCCCGGGGCGCCGTCCGGCCCACCGCGACGCCGCTCGGGCCGTCCGGAGGCGCCCTCGTCCGCGCCACCACGCTCGCGGCCCTGGGAAGGCCCGCCCTCGTTCGTCGTCCCCCGCGCGGAGGCGACCGCGTCTCCAGCGGGCGCGGCGTCGGCGCCACCACGCTCGCGGCCCTGGGAAGGCCCGCCCTCGTTCGTCGTCCCCCGCGCGGAGGCGACCGCGTCTCCAGAAGGCGCGGCCTCCGGGGCGGCATCCGCCCGGCGCTGCTCCGCGGGCCGAGGCGCGCGGGCCTCGGACGGAGCCTGTCCGTCGGCGCCGTTGCGCCCGCCGCGTCCTCCCTCGCCCCGCTGCCCACCCTGGCCATTCCCCTCGCCGCCGCCATCAGGCCGCGGACCCGCGCCCCGCGGCGGCGCCGGGATGCGGTAGGTCATGCTCTCCCAGGCGGGCACGGCCTGCTGCGCCGCCGCGAAGAGCGGCTCCAACCCCAGTCGCTGCGTCCCCGGGGCCGGGGCCTCCACCTTCACGGAGGCCGAGCCCGGCGGGCCCTGGTTCGAGGGCGGCGTGTTCCCCGTCAGCGTGAAGACGAAGTCCGACGCCCACTTGTACGAGATGACCATGCCCGACGCCGTCAGCACCACGAGCACGGGCAGCGACCAGAAGCCGATGACGTTGTGCCAGTTGAAGTCGCGCGCCTTGCCCTTCAACCCGCCCCGGAACCAGACGATGGGTCGCAGCTGCTTGAGCGACCACTTGCGCGGGAACCACAGGTAGAGCCCGGACAGGGCCAGGAAGAGGAAGCCCGCGTTGCTCGCGCCGGTGAAGCCCTTGCCGAGCGCGCGCAGGCCCCCTTCCGTCGCGAGCCAGCGGTGCCACTCCTCCATCGTGTGGAAGAAGTGGCGCCACCCCTCCGCGCCGCCCTCGCGCACTTCGCCCGTATAGGGGTCCACGAAGACGCTGCCGCTGCGACCGAGGTTCACCTGCGCCGCGGCCGTCCGCTCCGGGAAGAGCGTCACGCCGGAGACCTGCGCGTCGGGCTTCGCGGCGCGCACCTTCGCCATCAGCTCCTCCACGCCCAGCCGCTTCGCGTCCCCCGCGGGAAGCGTCACCGTCCGGGCCTCGGACTCCGCCCACGCGAGCACCTGGGACTCGAACGCGATGGCCACGCCCGTCACGGACATGATGGCGATGACGATGCCCGCGACGACGCCGACGGCCAGGTGGATCCAGAAGAAGGTCTTGCGAAGAGGAAGAGACATGGAGCCTGCTGACTCACTTCAACGAGAACTGGACGGGGAGCTCGACGATGACGCGGACCGGGCGCCCGTGATGGCCGATGGCCGGCGAGAAGCGCCACCGGTTGACCGCCGCGATGGCGGCCTCGTCCAGCGCCGGGATGGAGCGGATGACGCGGGTGTGCTGGGGCTCCACCTCGCCGTCCGTGCCGATGATGATTCGCACCAGGACGAGCCCCTGGATGCCCTCGTTGCGCGCGCGGCGCGGATAGTCGGGGGTGACCTGCTTGAGGACCGCCGGCGGACGCAGCACCTGCTTCAGTCCGAGCGCGTCCCCCGTCCCGCCCTGGGCGCCGATGATGCCGCCCTGCGTGCCCGACACGGAGCCGCCGGCCACCCCACCCGCCATCGCCTGCTCCGCGGGCCCCGCCTCGCTCGCCACGGGCGCCGCGTCCGCCACGGGCGCCGTCTCCTCGACGGCGGGCGGCTCCGGCGGCTCCACGACCTCCGGCTCAGGAGGCGACACCGGCGTGGGCACCGGGGCGCGCACCTCCGCGGGAGGCCGCGTCGGCCGGGGCCGAGCCGGGCGAGCGGCCCGCTCGACCTTCGCCTGCGTCGCCCCCTTGCCCGCGGCGGGCGGAGGCGGAGCGAACGTGAGCATGACGAGGTCCGGCTCCGGCTCCGGCGGCGCGGCCGGCGCGCTCGAGGGCAGCATCAGCGTCGCGACGAGCACGCCCGCATGGAGGAGCACCGCCACGCTCAACGCGGAGCCCCACCGGGCCCACATCCCCGTCCCCACGGGCAAATCGCCCATGCGGAACAACTGCGCCGGGGGAAGCTGCGCGGTCCGCTCGGTCATCATGGCGCCATCCGAGGGCAGGTGTTCAAAACTGAGAATCATTCTCACTTTCAGCCGGCGGCAGAACTACCTTCCAGAGCCCCTCGCCGTCAACGCGCAAGGACTGCCACGGCACACTCTTCCAGTGCTCACGGTGCGAACTCACACTCTGAGCACGTGAGATCCACACCCAGAGCCACTACAAACGCGTGAAACTCCAGCTCACCGCGCGCCCCTCGGAGTACGGCATGACGCCGTGAAACACGCGTTCGTCCGCGTCGAACACGAGCGGCAGGAAGTGCCGATCTCCATCCCACATCGGCAGGCTGGGAAGCGCTTCCAGGGAAACCCAGGACAGGGTGCCCTCCGGGTTGCGCTCCAGGGGCGTGCCCTCGAAGGCGTCGATGCGGAAGACGAAGCCGAGCCAGTCCTCTCCGTGCTTGCCGAAGCCGGGCCAGGAGATGGTGCCGCGCAGGACCATGCGGGTGACCTCGATGCCGGCCTCCTCGCGCAGCTCGCGCCGCATGCACGCCGCCACGTCCTCGCCTCGGTCCATCTTCCCGCCCAGGCCGTTGTACTTGCCCAGGTGCGCGTCGTCGGGGCGCGCGTTGCGGTGGATCATCAACACCCGCCGCCGGTCGGACGACATGACGTAGCCAAGGGTGCCGATGATGGGGGTATGCGGCATATGCGGGTCCTCGAGGGCTTGACACCGCGCGACATACGCGGCCTGCGTCGGCGCGCTTCATAGCCAATCGCCCTCGGCTCGGCGCGCCCCGAAGCACCCGCGCGCGTCACGCCCGTCCCTCCCCCAAGGGCCTGCTCCTCCCGCGAACGCGACAGACACCTCGCTCCGGAGCGCGGCAGGGCTGGCCCCTCGCCGCGCCTGCCGACTGCCGCCCCCTCGCAGGGACCGCCTTTACGCCGCGCAACGCGTCGCGTTAGCCTGATGGGACACAGCGATGACCTCCCGCGTCAGGCGGGATTGGAGGAAGTGGATGTCGACGATCCTCCCCGGCCGGTACGGCCTCTACGAGCCCGAGACCGAGCATGACGCCTGCGGAGTGGGCTTCGTGGCTCACCTACGGGGTGAGCGCTCTCGCGGCATCGTCGAGGACGCCCTGGAGCTGCTCAACCGCCTGAGTCACCGGGCGGCCGCGGGGAAGGATCCTCGGACGGGGGATGGCGCGGGCATCCTGGTCCAGCTGCCGCACCGTTTCTTCGAGCACGAGGCGCCGGAGCTGGGATTCGAGCTGCCTCCTCGGCGCCAGTATGGCGTGGCGCAGGTCTTCCTGCCTCCGGAGGTCACCTCGCGCGCGGCGTGCGAGGCGGTGCTCGAGGAGGTCGTCGCGGAGGAGGGCCAGCGCGTGCTCGGCTGGCGCGACGTGCCGGTGGCGCCCGAGCACCTGGGCCCGGTCGCGCGGGAGGCAGCGCCGGTCATCCGGCAGCTCTTCGTGGCCCGCCGTCGCGTGGTGCCGAGCGCGTTCGAGCGCAGGCTCTACCGCATCCGCAAGCTGGCGGAGAACCGCGTGCAGGCGCGCGGCGTGGACCCGCGGGGGCGCTTCCACATCGCGAGCCTCTCGTCGGAGACGCTCGTCTACAAGGGCCTGCTGCTGCCCGCGGACCTGCCGCGCTTCTACCTGGACCTGCAGCACACGGAGTTCGTCAGCGCGCTGGGGCTGGTGCACTCGCGCTTCTCCACCAACACGTTCCCCACCTGGGAGCTGGCGCAGCCGTTCCGCTACATCGCGCACAACGGGGAGATCAACACGCTGCGGGGCAACCGCAACTGGATGACGGCGCGGCGCGGGCTGCTGCAGACGGCGCGGCTGGGCGGGAGCCTGGAGCCCCTGTGGCCCTTCATCGTCCCCGGCAAGAGTGATTCGGCGCAGTTCGACAACATGGTGGAGCTGCTCTACCTGGGCGGCCGCACCCTGCCCCACGCGCTGATGATGATGATTCCGGAGGCGTGGGAGGGCGACGCGCTGATGTCCGATGAGCGGCGCGCCTTCTACGAGTACTCGTCATCGCTGCTGGAGCCCTGGGACGGCCCGGCGGCCATCGCCTTCACGGACGGGCAGCTCATCGGCGCGACGTTGGACCGCAACGGCCTGCGCCCCGCGCGCTACCTCGTCACCGAGGATGACCGCATCATCCTGGCGTCAGAGACAGGCGTCATCGACGTGCCGCCCTCGCAGGTGCGCCGCAAGGGCCGCCTGACGCCGGGGCGCATGCTGCTGGTGGACACGACGGAGGGCCGCATCCTCGAGGACGAGGAGGTGAAGCGGGACATCAGCACCCGCTGGCCCTACCGGAAGTGGCTTCAACGCAACGTCTACACCTTCGACGACCTGCCCGCCGTCGCGGCGCCGGAGCGGCTGCGCGGCGACGAGCTGTGGCGGCTCCAACGGGCCTTCGGCTACACCGCCGAGGACGTCCGCGCGCTGCTGACGCCCATGGCGGAGACGGGCAAGGAGCCCGTGGGCTCCATGGGCACGGACACGCCGCTGGCGGTCCTCAGCGACCAGGCCCCCAGCCTCTTCTCCTACTTCCACCAGCTCTTCGCGCAGGTGACCAACCCGCCCATCGACCCGCTGCGCGAGTCGCTGGTGATGACGCTGGCCACGGCGCTCGGCCCGGAGAGCAACACGTTCGAGGAGACGCCGGAGCAGTGCCACCGGCTGTCGCTGCCCGGCCCCATCCTCACCAACGGGCAGCTGGCGCGGCTGTCGACCATCCAGGGCGAGGGCCTGTTCGAGACCCACCGCCTGTCCCTGCTCTACCCGCTGGACGGGGGCGAGGGCGCGCTGGAGGCGGCCGTCGAGAAGCTGTGCACCGCGGCGGTCGAGGCGGTGGACGCGGGCGCCAGCATCCTCCTGTTGAGCGACCGCGGCGTCGACGCGGCGCACGCGGCGATTCCGGCGCTGCTGGCCATGTCCGCCGTCCACCAGCGCCTGGTGCGCGACGGCATCCGCATGTACGCGGGCCTGCTGCTGGAGACGGCGGAGGCGCGCGAGGTGCACCACTTCGCCTGCCTGTTCAGCTATGGCGCGGCGGCGGTGAACCCCTACCTCGCGCTGGACACGGTGCGCGCCCTGTCGGACGGGGGCGAGCTGGGCGTCGACGCGGAGAAGGCGCAGGAGCACTTCATCCACGCCGTGGAGGAGGGCCTGCTCAAGGTGATGTCGAAGATGGGCATCTCCACGCTCCAGTCCTACCGGGGCGCGCAGCTGTTCGAGGCGGTGGGGCTCCAGCGCGGCCTCGTCGAGCGGCACTTCACGGGCACGTCGTCGCGCGTGGAGGGCGTGGGCCTGCCGGAGCTGGGGCGCGAGGTCTCCGAGCGCCACGCGAGGGGCTTCGGCGCGGCGGCCGACACGGAGGCCGGACAGCTCCCCATCGGCGGCCAGTACCGCTGGCGCCGCCAGGGCGAGCGCCACAAGTGGAACCCGGCGACCATCGCGAAGCTCCAGGACGCGGTCCGCGCGAATGATCCGGTGCGCTTCGCGGAGTACTCGCGGCTGGCGGACGACGAGACGCGCGAGCACTGCAACCTGCGCGGTCTGATGGAGGTCGCGACGGAGGGCTGTCGTCCCGTCCCGCTGGAGGAGGTGGAGTCCGCGCGGTCGCTGGCGCGCCGCTTCGTGACGGGGGCCATGTCCTTCGGCTCCATCAGCGCGGAGGCCCACGAGACGCTGGCCATCGCGATGAACCGCCTGGGAGGCCGCTCCAACAGCGGCGAGGGCGGCGAGGAGTCACGGCGCTACCAGCCGGACGAGCACGGCGACCTGCGCCGCAGCGCCATCAAGCAGGTGGCGAGCGCCCGCTTCGGCGTCACCACCGAGTACCTGGTCAACGCGGACGAGCTTCAAATCAAGGTCGCCCAGGGCGCCAAGCCCGGCGAGGGCGGCCAGCTGCCCGGCCACAAGGTGGACGAGCGCATCGCGCGGGTCCGCTGGTCCACGCCGGGCGTGACGCTCATCTCCCCGCCCCCGCACCACGACATCTACTCCATCGAGGACCTGGCGCAGCTCATCTACGACCTCCAGTCGACCAACCCGAAGGCGCGGGTGAGCGTGAAGCTGGTGAGCGAGGTGGGCGTGGGCACCATCGCCGCGGGCGTGGCCAAGGCGGGCGCCAGCTGCGTCGTCATCTCCGGCTACGAGGGCGGTACGGGCGCCTCGCCCATCTCCAGCATCCACCACGCGGGCCTGCCCTGGGAGCTGGGGCTGGCGGAGACCCAGCAGGTGCTGGTGCACAACGGCCTGCGCTCGCGCATCCGCGTCCAGGCCGACGGCGGCCTGCGCACCGCGCGCGACATCCTGGTCGCCGCGCTCCTGGGCGCCGAGGAGTTCGGCATGGCCACGGCGAGCCTCGTGGCGGTGGGCTGCGTGATGCTGCGCAAGTGCCACCTCAACACCTGCTCGGCGGGCATCGCCACGCAGGACGAGGGCCTGCGGGCGAGGTTCCAGGGCAAGCCCGAGGACGTGGTGAACTTCTTCCTCCTCATCGCGGAGGACCTGCGGCGGAAGCTCGCGGAGCTGGGCGCCCGCACGCTGGAGGAGCTGGTGGGCCGGGTGGACCTGCTGCGCCAGCGCGCGTCGGTGGATCACTGGAAGGCGAAGCGCGTGGACCTGTCGGCCATCCTCGCCAGGCCCGCGGCGCCGGAGAGCGAGCCGCGCTTCTGCACGGTGCCGCGCTCCAAGGACGTCTCGGACCACCTGGACCACGAGCTGCTGCGCGACGTCGCGCCGGTGCTGGATGGGGGCCCGCCCATGCTGCTGACGCGGCCGGTGAGCAACACGCACCGGGCCGTGGGCGCCATGCTCTCCGGGGAGATCGCGAAGCGTCACGGCGCGCGCGGGCTGCCGGATGGGCGGCTGCATCTGCGGATGAAGGGCTCCGCGGGCCAGAGCTTCGGCGCGTTCCTGGTCTCCGGCGTCACGCTGGAGCTGGAGGGCGACGCCAACGACTACGTGGGCAAGGGCCTGTCCGGCGGCCGCATCATCGTCTACCCGCCCCAGGGCAGCCGCTTCGTGGCGGAGGAGAACGTGCTGGTGGGCAACACCGCCCTGTACGGCGCCACGGCCGGCGAGGTGTACCTGCGAGGCATCGCCGGCGAGCGCTTCGCGGTGCGCAACAGCGGCGCGCAGGCGGTGGTGGAGGGCGTGGGCGACCACGGCTGTGAGTACATGACGGGCGGCGTGGTGGTGGTGCTCGGCGCCACCGGCCGCAACTTCGCGGCGGGCATGAGCGGCGGCACGGCGTACGTGCTGGACCGCGAGCTGTCGTTCCGGCAGCGCTGCAACCTGGAGATGGTGGAGCTGGAGTCGCTGGTGGACGAGTCGGAGATCTGGCTCGTGCACGGCATGGTGGAGCGCCACCTGCGGCACACGCACAGCGCGCTGGCGCGGCGGGTGCTCGACAACTGGGAGCTGATGGTGCCGCGGTTCGTGAAGGTGATGCCCACCGACTACAAGCGGGTGCTCCAGGCGCGCCGCGCGGCGAAACGGCCTCCCGAGGCCCCGGTGGGAACGCAGCTCCAACACGTCGTCGGCGGGAGGGGCTGAGCCATGGGCAAGCCGACTGGATTCATCGAGTGGGGCCGCGTCCACGCGCACAAGCGCGAGAAGCAGGCGCGGCTGGGCGACTTCCAGGAGTTCGCCCTGCCGCTCGCGCCCGACGAGGCGAAGCGTCAGGCGGGCCGCTGCATGGACTGTGGCGTGCCCTTCTGCCACCAGGGCTGTCCCCTGGGGAACCTCATCCCGGACTTCAACGAGGCGGTGTACCGGGGGCGCTGGCGCGAGGCGTACGACATCCTCAGCCGGACCAACACGTTCCCGGAGATGACGGGACGGCTGTGTCCCGCGCCGTGCGAGGCCGCGTGCGTGCTGGCCATCGACCGCGACGCGGTGACCATCGAGCAGATGGAGAAGGAGATCTCCGACCGGGCCTTCGCCGAGGGCTGGGTGAAGCCCCGGCCGCCCGCGCGTCGCACCGGGCGCACGGTGGGCATCGTCGGCTCCGGGCCCGCGGGGCTGGCCGCCGCGGCGCAGCTCAACGCGGCCGGGCACGGCGTCACGGTGTACGAGCGCGACGCGCGGGCCGGGGGCCTGCTGCGCTACGGCATCCCCGACTTCAAGCTGGAGAAGTCCGTGGTGGAGCGCCGCATCGCGCTGATGGAGGCCGAGGGCGTGGTGTTCCGCACGGGCGTGGACGTGGGCGGCGCGGTGAGCTTCCGCGAGCTGCGCGGACGGCATGACGCGCTCCTGCTGGCCATGGGCGCGCGCAAGGCCCGCGAGCTGGAGGTGCCGGGACGGGAGCTGTCCGGCGTGGTGCAGGCCATGGAGTACCTGGAGCACCAGAACCGGCTCGTGGGTGGACACGGCGAGAAGCAGGCGCGGCTGGACGCGGCCGGCAAGCGGGTGGTCATCCTCGGCGGCGGCGACACGGGGTCGGACTGCCTGGGCACGGCGCTGCGCCAGGGCGCGAAGAGCGTGCACCAGGTGGAGCTGTTCCCCGCGCCCCCGGCGGTGCGCGCGGCGGACAATCCGTGGCCGAAGTGGCCGTCCATCTTCCGCACCTCCTCCAGTCAGGAGGAAGGCGGAGAGCGCGCGTTCGCGATGATGACGAAGCGGCTGACGGGCGTGGACGGACGGCTCCAGGCGCTGCACGCGGTGAAGGTCGAGGTGCAACGCGCGGTGGGCGGCGCCCCGAGGCTGGTGGAGGTGCCGGGCTCGGAGACGACGATGGAGGTCGACCTGCTCATCCTCGCGATGGGCTTCACGGGCCCGGAGACGACGGGGCTCGTGGACGAGCTGGGCGTGGCGTTGTCGCCGCGCGGCACCGTGCAGGTGGACGCCCGGTTCGCGACGTCGGCGGACGGCGTGTTCTGCGCGGGCGATGCCAGCCGGGGCGCGAGCCTCATCGTCTGGGCGCTGTCGGACGGACGCGAGGCGGCGAGGGCCATCGACGCGTACCTGTCCAACGGCGTATCCGTGCTCGCCACGCGGGGCGCGGACGGCTCGTTCTGAACGCCTCGCGCCTCCCGGACGTCCTCGGACCGTGCGCGTCTTCGCGAGGCACGGTTCGAGGAGGACGAGGCTACGTCCGCGCCTCGAGGTCCTCCGCGCTGTCATCCATTCGGTGTTCGCATCATCCGTTCGGGAGGGTTTGCAGGCTCCACCCCCAGGCCACCTTTGGCGCCCACTTGCGCGCCTGCTGGCGCAGAACGGCGTCCGCCCATGGTCCCGCACGCTTCGCGCCCGCAGTGGCTCGTGCTCCTCGTCGTCGCGCTGCTCTCGTGTGGAGGCGACCCGGATGCGCCGTCGCGCTCCCGTGCGGGAGGACTCCGGAGCGGCGATGACCTGCTCGACGCCCCCTACCCCGTCGACGACATCGTCGGGGGCAGGCTGGGTGCGGGGCCACGCGAGCTCACGGACGTGGGCGGCATCCTGTTCTTCGCCGCCACGGACCGCGTGCGCGGCACCGAGCTGTTCAGGAGCGACGGCACCGAGGCGGGCACCTTCCTGGTCAAGGACGTCCGCCCCGGCCCCCTGGGCTCGAGCCTCCATTCGCTGCTCCCCCTGGGCGGCACACTCATCTTCGTCGCCGACGACGGCCTCCATGGCGAGGAGCTGTGGATCAGCAACGGGAAGGCCTCGGGGACGCGCCTGCTGAGGGATTTGCGCGAGGGCTCCGTCGGCTCGCACCCTCGCGACCTGGTCCGCATGGGCGAGTTCGTCTACTTCGTCGCCGACGACGGCGTCACGGGCGAGGAGCTCTGGAGGACGAACGGGACGCCAGAGGGGACGTCCCTCGTGAGGGACATCGTCCCGGGAGCCGAGCATGCGACGCCGCTGGACATCACCCTCGTCGGAGAGCGGCTCTACTTCTTCGTCGACCACGCCCTGTGGCGCAGCGACGGAACCCTCGAGGGGACGCGGCTCCTTCGCTCCTTCGAGATGCCTCCCCACGTCGACCTCTCCCCCCGCGCCCTCACCGCCGTGAACGGCCGGCTCCACTTCTTCATGGAATACGTCCAGGAGGACGCCACCCAGGACACCCCTCCCGCCCCCTTCTCGCTCTGGACCAGCGACGGCACCGAGGCGGGCACCGTGATGCTCGCGGAGCTGGGACGCCCCGTCCTCGGAGGCCCCCTGCGCGCCGCCGCCGCGGACGACCTGCTCTTCTTCGTGACCGGCTCCCCCGAGCATGGCGACGAACTCTGGCGAAGCGATGGCACCCGCGCGGGGACCTTCCTCGTCCGGGACATCGCGCCGGGCCCCGACAGCGCCAACCCCCGGGAGCTCACCGCCCTGGATGGACGCATCTACTTCTCCGCCTGGACCCCGGAGTCCGGCGACGAGCTGTGGCGCAGCGACGGGACGGAGGCCGGCACGCAGCTCGTCAAGGACCTCCAACCAGGACCGGACGGGTCTGCGCTCGCGTTCCTCCGGGCCCACCGGGGGCGGCTCTATTTCTCCGCGCACGAGCCCGACAAGGGACACGAGCCCTGGAGCAGCAATGGAACCGGCCGGGGCACCTCGCGGCTCGCGGACATCGCCGAGGGCGCCGACTCGTCCTGTGCCCGCGAGTTCACCGCCAGCGGCCGGCGCATCTTCTTCACCGCGAACGAGCGCGCGCTCGGCGCGGAGCTCTGGGCCTGGGACGAGGGCTATGCCTTCCGTGTCTTCACCCGACGCCCCCCCTGGGTCACCGCCGCGAACGACGACGGCCCCTTCGCGGGGGAGGGTGCCCAGCTCGTCCAGGACCTGCGCCCGGGCCCCCTCGGCGCGGGGACGACGGCCTGGGCGCCGCTGGGAGGGCGCCTCGTGTTCGACGCGGACAACGGCAGCGTCGGACTGGAGCCCTGGGTGAGCGACGGCACCTCCCTGGGCACCCGCCTGCTGCTGGACCTCCGTCCGGGGCCCGCGGCGTCATCCCCCTCCGACTTCCTCACGCTCGGCGGGCGCGTGCTCTTCTTCGCCAACGACGGCCGCTCCGGCCGTGAGCCGTGGCGCACCGACGGCACCCCCGCCGGGACGGTCCTGGTCAAGGACATCCACGGTGGCGCCGGGGACGGGAAGGGCGCCGGCGCCCCCGTCGTCGTCGGAGGCGTCGCCTACTTCAATGGCCGGGACAGCACGCACGGCGAGGAGCTGTGGCGCACCGATGGGACGGCCACCGGCACCTTCCTCGTCAAGGACCTGGTGCCCGGCGCGGAGGGCAGCGCCCCGCGACAACTGACGGCCGTGGGCAACCGCGTCTTCTTCATCGCCCGCTCCCCCGCGACTGGCTACGAGCTGGCGGTCAGCGACGGCACTGCCGCCGGCACCTTCCTCGTCAAGGACATCCGCCCCGGCATCGCCGGCGCGCATCCCTCCGCGCTGACCGAGCTCGGCTCCCGCGTCCTCTTCACGGCCGACGACGGCGTCCACGGACAGGAGCCGTGGCTCAGCGATGGCACGCCCGCGGGCACCGTGCTCCTGCGCGACCTGTGGCCCGGCCCGGAGGGCTCCGCGCCGGACAGCTACACCGTGGCCTCCGGCAAGGCCGTCTTCGTCGCGTCGACGCCCACCCAGGGCCGCGAGCCCTGGCTCACGGACGGCACGCCCGCCGGGACGAAGCTCGTCCTCGACATCTTCCCGGGTCCGCAGGGCTCCTATCCCCTCTGGCTCAGTGCCCTGTGGGGCAGCGTCCTCTTCGCGGCGGACGACGGACGCCGCGGCGTCGAGCTGTGGCGCGCGAGCACCTCCACGGGCGCGGCCGAGCTGGTGAAGGACCTGCGCCCGGGCCCCGCCTCCTCCGAACCCCGGTGGCTGACCGGGGTGGGCCACTCCCTCCTCTTCCACGCGGACAACGGAACGACGGGCGCGGAGCTGTGGGAGACCACGGGCGTGGTCGCGGGCACCGCGCTGCGACAGGAGCTGGCCCCAGGACGGCTCGGCTCGCTCCCCTACGCCTTCTCGCGCGTGGGTCCGAAGGTCTTCTTCCTCGCGGACGACGGCGCGCAGGGCATCGAGTGGTGGGTCGTCATCCTCCCACCCCTGCTCCCCTGACCCGCCCCGTCTGTCGGAAATCTTCGGGAATAAGGCCGCGCGCCAACCGTTGGAATGGGGTTGCGCTTATTCTCGTTCCATTTGCAGGGGAGACCTTTGCCATGACCAGCGAGCAGTCCCTCATCGTGACGGAAACCGACCTGGAGCGTCTGCGCCAGGTCATCGACCACCATGGAGGGGGCCGGATGGCCGAGCTCGCGGAGATGCTGGACGCGGAGCTGTCCCGGGCGGAGGTCGTCGCCTCGGAGACAGTTCCGCCCACCGTCGTGACGATGAACAGCACGGTCCGCTTCGAGGACACCCAGACGGGCGAGCAGCGCGAGGTGACGCTCGTCTACCCGAAGGACGCGCGCAGCGACGAAGGCCGCATCTCCGTGCTCGCCCCCATCGGCAGCGCCCTCATCGGGCTGTCCGTGGGCCAGACCATCGCCTGGCCGCTGCCCGGTGGCCGCACCAAGCAGCTGCGCATCGTCGCCGTGCCCTACCAGCCCGAGGCCGCGGGGCACTACCACCTCTGACGCGCCTTGAGTCCGGGTGCCCGTCCCTCCCGACGGGCACCCGCGGCGGCCTCAGCGCAGGCCCACGCGCTTCGCCAGCTCCTGGGCCAGGGCGCGCAACTCCTCGACGCCGGGCGCCGTGGGGCTCGTGTCGAAGACGACCTCGTAGCCCAGGCCCGCCTGGTTGATGGATTCCGAGCGCGGGATTCGCGCGCGCAGCACCGGCACCGTGGAGTCCTTCAGCGCCTCCTCCATGGCCACGTTGGTGGCCGTGGTGCGGCGATCCCACAGGTTCACCACCGCCACCAGCTCGCCGCCCTGCTGCTCGCGGATGTCCCGCCACGCGGCCTCGATCTCCCCCAACCCCTGGAGCGCGAACGCGCCCGTGGGCACCGGCGCGACGACGAGGTCCGAGAAGCCCAGCACCGCCTCCGTGTACGCGCCGATGCTCGGCGGCGTGTCCGCGATGATGACGTCCGGCGTCCAGCTCAGCGTCTTCAGCGCGCGGGGGATGGCCTGGAGCCGGTGCCCCCACTGGAACAGCTCCCGCTCCATCGCCGCCATGCGCGGCGAGGCTGGAGCGATGAAGAGGCTCGGCCGCTTCGGAGAGGCCACCACCACCTCGTCCAGCCGATGACGCGGCCTTGGCCCCAGCGCGTCCGCCACGCAGGGGCCGTCCCGCGTCTCCAACCCCAGCACCAGCGACGCATGCGCCTGCGGGTCCAGGTCCAACAGCAGCACCCGCTTGCCGGCATCCGCCAGCGCCGCCGCGACGTGCGCGCACAACGTCGTCTTCCCCACGCCGCCCTTGATGGTGCAGAACGCAATCAGCGCCATGACCCCGTCCTATACCGGATCTCCCACGCGGGCGACCGCGCCTCGGTGAGGCCCGCCAGGCCCCATGGCCGCCCCGCCACGAGCCGCACCAGGAGCAGCAAATCCAGCAAGTCGAGATGCCCCGTTCTGGCCAGGGCGCCCCATCCAGGGGCGCTCCATTCTGGTGCAGTCCCGGAGTACGTCAGACCTCTCCTCAATAATTCCGAAGGGTTGGAGTTGGCACTTCCCGTGCTCGAGCACGGAGACACGAGGCGTCCCCAGGATGCCTCTCCCTTTCAAGGAGACTCATCATGGATATCCGGTTTTACGGCGTTCGCGGAAGCATCGCGGTGTCTGGCTCGCGCATCGGTGGCAACACCGCGTGCGTGGAGGTGACGAGCCAGGGCCACCGGCTCATCCTCGACGCGGGCACGGGCATCCGCGCGCTGGGGGAGGCCATGATGCGCGAGGGCCCGCCGCACCAGGTCTCGATGTTCTTCTCGCACCTGCACTGGGACCACGTGCAGGGCTTCCCCTTCTTCACGCCCGCGTACCTGCCGACGTCGGAGCTGACGCTGTACGGCCCCGGGGCCAACGGGGCGCAGGCGCTCCAGGCGGAGCTGGCCGCGCAGATGCAGCCGCCGCACTTCCCGGTGCCGCTGTCCATCATGCGCTCGCGCATGGACTTCCGCTCCGCGCTGCACGCGCGCCCCGTGGAGGTGGGGCCCTTCAAGGTGACGCCCATCGACGTGCCGCACCCGCAAGGCTGCCTGGCGTATCGCGTGGAGGCGGAGGGGCACTCGTTCATCTACGCCACCGACGTGGAGGTGTGCATGAAGGACCTGTCTCCGGAGGTCGCGCGCCTGTTCGAGGGCGCGGACGTGCTGTGCCTCGACGCGCAGTACACGCCGGAGGAGTACGAGGGCGTGCGGGGCATCTCCAAGAAGGGCTGGGGCCACTCGACGATGATGGACGCGGCGGGCGTGGCGAAGACGGTGGGCGCGCGGCGGCTGTGCCTGTTCCACCACGACCCGGCGCACACGGACGAGGTCCTCGAGGACATGGCGGAGCAGGCCCGCGCCGTGTTCCCGGTGGTCGAGCCGGCGCGCGAGGGACAGCGCCTGGTGCTGGGCCGCGCGGCCAGCGCGTGAGGGGGCGGCCCCATGGCTGTCGAATGTTATGGTGGGAGCACGGCGTTCGTGCTCCCGCCGCTGCCCACCATGCCCTCCCCCACGGACGTCACCCAGGTCTTGTTGCCCTTCGGCGGACTCGTCGGGCGCGAGGTCGACCTGGACGCCTTCCTCCAGACGTTGATGGACCGCATCGCGGCCACGATGCAGGCGGACCGGGGCACGCTGTGGCTGTTGGACCCGGCGCGGCGGGAGCTGTTCAGCCGCGCCGCCCACCTGCCGGAGGTGTCGCAGATCCGCGTGAAGCTGGGCCAGGGCGTGGCGGGCACTGTGGCCGAGCAGGGCCGCCCCATCAACATGCCCGACCCGCGGGGTGAGCACCGCTTCTACGCGGACATCGACCGGATGACGGGCTACCGCACCAACAGCCTGCTGGCGGTGCCGCTGCGCGACGCGGACGGCGCGCTCTACGGCGTGCTCCAGGTGCTCAACCGGCGCGGCGGCGAGCACTTCTCCGAGGACGAAGGCGCGCGGCTGGAGGCCATCGCCTCGCAGGTGAGCACCGCGCTGCAGAGCACCAGCCTCTACCAGGAGCTGCAGCGCGCCAAGGACCAGCCCCAGGCCCCCGTCGGCTACTTCTTCAACCGCATCATCGGCGAGTCCCCCCAGCTCCAGGCCATCTACCGGCTGGTGCGCAAGGCCGCGCCCACGGACGCCACGGTGCTGCTGCGCGGGGAGAGCGGCAGCGGCAAGGAGCTGTTCGCCCGCGCCGTGCACGTCAACGGGCCGCGCCGGGACAAGCCCTTCGTCAAGGTGGACTGCGCGGCGCTGCCGGCGACGCTCATCGAGAACGAGCTGTTCGGCCACGAGCGAGGCGCCTTCACCGGCGCGGACCACCGCGTGCCCGGCAAGTTCGAGGCGGCCGACGGCGGCACGGTGTTCATCGACGAGATTGGCGAGCTGCCCCTGCCCGTGCAGGGCAAGCTGCTGCGCGTCCTCCAGGACCGGGAGTTCGACCGCGTGGGAGGCACGCAGGCGGTGAAGGTCGACGTGCGCATCGTCGCCGCCACGCACCGGGACCTGGCCCGCATGGTGGCCGAGGGCCGGTTCCGCGAGGACCTCTACTACCGCATCAAGGTCGTGGAGGTGGTGCTGCCTCCGCTGCGCGAGCGCGGCGCCGAGGACATCGAGCGACTGACGCGCCACTTCATCGCCACCGCGGCCCGACGCCACAGGTTGCCCCCACCCCGCCTCCACCCCACCGCCCTGGAGCGGCTCAAGCACTACCGTTGGCCCGGCAACGTGCGCGAGCTGGAGAACTGCATCGAGAGCGCCGTCGTGCTCTGCGAGGGAGAGATTCTCGAGGAGCACCTGCCTCTCCCCACCGTGGACCGGCCCCTCCCGGCCCCGGGAGCGACGACGCCCCCCACCTCCGTCTCCCCCGCACGCGCGAGTCCCGCCGAGCCGGGCCTGCTCCCCCTGGCGGAGGTGGAACGTCGCCATATCCTTCACGTCCTGGACGCGGTGAAGGGCAACCGCACCGCCGCCGCCAAGGTCCTCGAAATCGGGCGCAACACCCTGGCGCGCAAGCTCAAGGAGTACGGGCTCGGCGACGAGGTCTGACCTCGCCCCCTGTTTCCCGGCTCGCCCCGCCAGGTCCGGATAGCCTCTCGAAGCCGACAGGGCGTGCCTCCTGGGACAACCTGGAGCATGCTGGGGCCATCCATGCAGGTGCAGGGGGACCCCACATGAAGGTCATCGAAGCGCTGGTGAAGTTGCCGGATGAGCTGGCGGCGAAGATTCCAGACGTGAAGCTCCAGGACCAGGACATCCGGGTCACCGTCGCGCAGGAGAGCTTCACGCGGGAGAACATCCTCCCGCCCAAGCTGAGCCTGGCGGACTTCACGCTGTCGTTCGAGGCCACGGCGGAGGCCACCGTCCGCAACTTCAACTCTCCCGGCGACGTGGACGAGAACGGCGTGGTGGGCGAGCCCGCGCCGGCCGGGGCCCCGCTGGGCTCCACCGCGCCGCGCCCGCAGCTGCTGCTGGGGGGCGACACGGGCTGGATGCGCTATCAGGCCACGGCGCGCATCAAGGCGGCGGGTGGGGGCTCGCTGTCCTTCGTGTCCGCCCATGGCAGGAGCGAGCTGTCCGCCACGCTCAGCGACTACCGGGCCCACCCGCTGGGACGCAACATGCGCGAGGCGGCTCGCGAGGACCTGGCCCAGCCGCGCCTGCTGGCGCTCTCCACCGACCTGACCAAGCTGGGCACCGGCGACGCCATGGCGTGGCAGGTCCGGGGCGTGCTCGAGACGGGGCTGGAGCTGGGCTGGTCCGACATGTTCACCACGAACCTGGCGGACCTGGCGTATGTCCGCAACAGCGAGCTCATCCAGCTCAAGTCGTCGATCGCGGCGCTGGTGCGCGCGCGGGTGTCGCTCACCGACGACTACCAGCTGATCTTCTCGCGCCCGAGCCCGGGACGCATCCAGCTGACGGTGCGCAAGGCGAAGTCCCACGAGGCCGCCGCGGGCGCGGGGCTGGGCATCCACGTCTCCTTCGCCGAGCCCGAGGCGGTGAAGCAGCGGCTGCACGAGGTGCTCACCGCGCTCGCGGGCCAGGCCGAGGCGAAGGTCGAGGAGTGGATCGACAAGGCCATCCGCAAGGTGTTGTCGCCCGAGGAGGAGGCGCTGCTGCGCGCCGTGCTGGAGCGGCTGGGGTTGGATCCGCAGCTGGCGCGGCTCGACCACCTGAAGCAGGAGTGGGAGGACTTCAAGAAGAAGGTGGAGGGCTCGCTGGAGAAGGTCGTGAAGTCGAAGGTCTCCGCCGCCTTCCAGCACGAGTACCTGCGCATCTCCGAGTCCTCGTCGCTGTTGGAGGTGGAGCTGGACGAGGCCACGGCGCTGCGCTTCCACGGCTCGCTGCTGCGCGGCAGCCTGGTGGACCTGATCGCCCACCTGCGCGACCCGGCGAACGCGGGCACCTTCACGTTGAGGAACTACCTCAACACGGCGTCCTTCACCCTCCAGAACACGGTGGGCTTCTCGCTCAGCCTGGGGTCCTTCGAGGTGCTCAAGTCGCGCAACACGCTGCGCCAGACGTGGGTCTCCCAGGAGAACACGGAGGGCGCGCGGCGACAGTCCTTCCTGGGGCAGCGCGCGTACGAGGACGCGTGGATGGGGCACCGCAACCGCTGGGTGGTGGACTTCCAGGCGGACATGGAGTCGTTCTCCGCCGCGCCCGCGGCGTCCGACTTCCGCTTCGGCCTGCACCTGCTGCTGTGGGGACAGAAGAAGAAGCTCACGCGCGAGGAGCTCCAGCAGGCGGTGGATGACGCCGTCGTCTGGGGCGTGCTCGACGCCAACGACGCGCTCACCGTGACGAGCACGCTCGAGGCCTACATCGGCAGGACGGACGTGGCGACCCAGCTGGAGCTCAAGGTGGCCGACGACATGATTCGCGACGTCGTGCCCTGGCTCCAGACGTTCGACGTGAAGCTGTTCTCGCGCGCCCTGGCGCGCGCCATGCCGTGGAGCCCCCAGACGGCCCGGACGTCGGCGGAGTTCCGCAAGCTCGTCTATGCGCCCATCTGGGAGCTGTACCTCACGGAGGTGCTGAACAAGGGCAGCATCCTGTCCGGGGACCTGTCGCCCACTCGCGCCGCGGAGATCGCCGCCTGGGTCATCACCAAGGACCCCACGGTGAAGCAGCTCGCGTCCGACCTGCTGCTGAAGGAGAAGACGTGGCAGCCGGGCGGCGGCAACTTCAGCTTCGCCGAGATCACCGACAAGAACCGCAACACGCTGGGCAAGTGCCGCCGCTTCGTGGATGGCATGGTGCGGTTCAACCGCTCCATCGAGGAGAGCCGCAGCGGGGAGGAGCTGCGCACGGTGTTCAGCGACCTGGAGGGTCTGTGGAACACCGGCTTCCACCTGCGCGCGGCGGGCGCCTTGCTGGCGGAGGTCGCGCGAGGGACACCGCGCGGGCTCGGCGGCATCGAGCGCACCTTCACCGTGCGGATCGCGGACAGCCAGGAGCAGCTCGTGTTCTCGACGGCCGCGGGACCGAAGTCGCCGTAGCGCCCAGCCGAACAGGCGACGGACGCGAGGCCCTGCGCGTCCGCCGTCCTCACGGATAGAGGCACGACGCACGCTCGCGCGGGCAATGACAGGCGACGGACGCGTGGCGCGCGTCCGCCCTCCTCACGGATAGAGGCGCGGCGCACGTCCGCACGGGCACTGCCCCGTCGCCGTGAGGGCACGGACGGCGTCGCGGTCCGTCGCCGCAGCCCCGCTCACATCGAGCGCGACAACATGGACGCGGCGAGGCTCGACAGCGCGGCGGCCACCGCGAAGTGGCGCCAGGCCCAACGCGCCAGCGTGCCGCGCGTGGCCTCCGCCTCCGCTCCGAGCACCAGGAGCGCGGGGCCATTGCCCCGCCCCCCGAGGACGAAGGAGCCCTCGGCTGCGCCGCGCTTCAACTCCCCCACCACGAAGCACGCGTCTCCCGCCGCTCCGACGCACTCCC
This sequence comes from Myxococcus stipitatus, assembly GCF_021412625.1. Next base: position 319,901 of record NZ_JAKCFI010000005.1, read on the forward strand.
ACGACAAGGCGCGAGGCTCCTCCGAGGAAGACGCGCCGCGAGCGGCCTCCACCGCGGGAACCCCCTCGCCCAGGGCGACCCGCGCCAGCGGGGGCAGCTCGCGACAACGCCGGGGCCGCACGGAGGCCATCAGGGATGCCGGCGAGAATCGCACCATCGCCCGGCTGTGCAGCCCCCGCAGCGCGAGCGCGGGAGGGAAGGCCCGTTCACGCGACAACAGGGGCCCCTTCCTGCCATCCGCGGCGACCTCCCGGACCTCGGCTTCGTAGAACGCGCAGCTCATGCCGCCCGGAGAGACGAGCGCGTTCTCCGCGTCCAGCGTCCCCTGGTAGACACCCCAGCCCGGGACCTGGCCCGACCGCAGCTCCGCCACGGCGTCGTCCAGCCTCCGTGGCGAGGAAGCCCGCAGCAACTCCGCGCCGGAACGCACCCGCGTGCCGCGAACCGCCGCCAGCGCGGCCACCACCAGCAGGGCGGCGCCCAGGCAGCGCTCCAGGATGGCGGACGAGGCCCACACCCGCCCATCACCGATGCGCGCGACCACGAGCAGGCCGCCCAGGGCCAGCAACGCGAACCAGAAGAGCGGAACACGCGGGACCCGCACCGCCGCGCCACGCCGCCCATAGGAGAGCGCCACCACGACGAGCGCCGCGAGGAACGCCGCATAGAGGGGCGCCAACACCATGCGCCAGTTGTCCATCCCAACCCCCGGCAGACACCGCCACGCCCGAACCCTGCACCCCGGCCGCGGGCGACAACTTGGGGTGCGCCGCGGACACGCGCAAGGTCGGCCGGTGCCAGGCGCAGTCCTTCAGCGAACAGCCCCCAGGCGCCACCCGGACCCCTCCGGACTCCCTGTGGCCGGAGTGTCTGGAACACGAGGGTTCGCGTGGGAGGCGATGGTGCCCGGCTGCGGCGCGGCGCGCCACCTCAGGCTGCGCGTCGAACAACCCGACCAGGGCGACACGCCGGGGCGGGAAACGCCCTCCGCCGACGACGAAGCGCGCGCCCCGTCACTGCTCCTGGCCCGCGGCCACCTTGCGCGGAGGCCGCTCCTCCAGGCGCCCCTTGACCTTCAGGTCGTCGAACGTGCACGCGAGGTTGCGACAGCCGAGCGCCACCTTGCCGACGCGGTTCTCCAGCCCCGGCAACAGCTTGCGCGCGAAGCGGTGGCGCCCGAGGTATCCCTCCACCAGCACCCCACCCTTCGCCCGGCTCATCTTCAGCCGCACCGTGTAGGGGCCTTCGGCGGGCAGCGGCATCTCGTCCTCGACGAGGCCGTCCGTGTCCTGCGCGCTGTTGCCCACGACTTCCTGACCATCGTCGGAGAAGTAGCGCCACGCCAGCCGCATGCCCACGTCCGGAATCGCGAAGGCGGAGACCTGGAGGTCCCGGATGCGGAACGACAGCTCACCGTAGTGCTGGGCGTCGGGCTCCTCGGCGTAGTCCTTCCCGAGCGCCTTCACGTCCATCAGCACCTGCGCGTCGAAGTCGTCGGCCGCGAAGTACCGGTGCGCCACGTACGCGCGGGGCACCAGCCTGCGCCCCTGGGTCTCCTTGCCCCCCTGACGCGCCTGGAGCTGTCCATCCACCAGCTTCCACTCGCCGCTGTGGAGGTTGATCTCCTCGGAGCCATTCGTGTTGAACGACACCTCGAAGCGGGACGAGCCACCCGGCTTCTCCGCGGGAACCAGGTCCGCCGAGGCGAAGACCTCGTGGTACGTGTTCGGCGGCCACGGCTTCGTGGGCCCCTGCGGCGCCGCCACCTGTCCACGGTTGTCACCCTGGCCCACGTGGAGGCTGACCGGCCCCACCAGCCAGCGCACCCCGAGCCCCAGCACCGCGAGGCCGCCCACCAGGGACAACCCGCCACGCACCCGCCGCCACCCCAGCCGCAGCTTGCGCGTCAACTGGCTGTTGCCACGCGCCGTGGTGGGACGCCGCTCGGTCGCCCCCGCCGACGGCAACGCGGGGCCCGACGAGCTGGAGATCATCGCCTCGAGCGCGTCGCACAGCTCGCGAGCGTTCGCGTAGCGCGCCTCCGGGTCCGTCTCCAGCAGCCGCTCCACCACCGTGTCCACGCGCGGGTCCAGCCCCGGCACCTTGCGCGACGGCAGCTTGAAGCGCCCCAGCGGCAACTCTCCGGTGAGGACCTCGTAGAGCACCACGCCCAGCGAGAAGAGGTCCGCGCGCCCGTCCACGCTCTTCGCGTCGCGCCGCTGCTCCGGGGCCATGTAGTTCAACGTCCCCATGGCCACCGCCGTGGCGGTGAGGTGGTGCGCCGTGTCGGACTGGCGCATGCCCGCCAGCCCGAAGTCCGCGACCTTCACGTGGCCGCGCCCATCCAGCAGGATGTTCTCCGGCTTGAGGTCGCGGTGGATGATGTCCTTGTCGTGCGCGCACTCGATGGCGCGCGCCGCCTGGAGCAGCCACTTCAGCGCCTGCTGCGGCGTGAGCGAGCTGGAGGCCATGGCCTCGCGCAGCGAGCGGCCCTCCACGAACTCCATCACGAAGTAGTAGTGCTCCCCCACCACGCCCCGGTCGATGATCTGCACGATGTGCGGGTGATTGAGGGCGGCCAGGACCGTGGCCTCCTTCTCGAAGCGGGCGACGAACTCCGGGTCCTTCGCCAACCGGGGCGGCAGCAGCTTCACCGCCACCGTCCGCCCCAGCGACACCTGCCGCGCCAGCCAGACCTCGCCCATGCCGCCGCGCCCGAGCAGCTCCCGCAGCTCGAACCCCGGCAGCATCACCGTCCCGGCGGTCCCGAGGACCGTGTTCGCCGCGTGCACGTCCAGGTCGGACCCCGCGTCCCCACGCCCCGTGGGCGCGCCCGTGCGCACCACCGTCCGGCCCACGGCCGCCTCGGAATCCGGCTCGGACGAAGGCAGCGCCACCCCACTCGAGGACGGCACGCCGCCCTCGCCCTCCACCGGCGCGCCCCCCGACGCCGCCTCGAAGGCCACGCCCGGAAGCGCCACACCGTTCGAACCCGTGCGACCCGTACCCACGCAAACTCCACTGTCCTGCCCCGGTCCGGCCCCGCCCGGGAACATTCCATCACCCGCTCGCGGAGCGACGTCAGCCACGCCCCCCGCTGTCGACCCCACGACACTTCCCCCACCCCCCACGCCCCCATCCACCGCGACGCCCGGGAGCAGCACCTCCACCCCGGACGGCGGCCTCGGCAAGTCCGCCCCCGGCACCACCGTGTCCCGCGTGTGCTCCGACCCGCCCCGCGAGATGCCCGACAGCCCCGAACGCGTGCCCTGGACGTCCAACCGCCGCACCTCGAAGCGGATGCCGCACTTGCACGTCACGCGCTGCCCGCTGACGTAGACGCGGATGTCGTGCTGGACCCCGCAGTTGGGACACGCCTGCGTCGTGGTCATGCGCGGCGCGGGGAGGCGGCGGTCGTGTGTTCCACGCCGTGGATGCGGTAGGTGGGCACGGCCTTCTCCTTGCCCTTCACCTGCAGCGCTGGCAGCGCCTCCACGTCGAACCCGGCGCCCGCCTTGCGGACGGTCGACTCGGACGCCAGCACCTCGCCGCTCTTCGCCATGCCACACAGGCGCGACGCGGTGTTCACGGTGTCGCCGATGGCGGTGAACTCGTGCCGCTCCGCGCTGCCCATGTACCCGACGACGGCCTGACCGGTGTTGATGCCGATGCCGACCTCGATGGGCGCCTTGCCCACCGCGACGCGCTGCCGGTTGATGGCCTCCACCGCGTCCTGCATCTCCAGCGCCGCCCGCATCGCCCGCGCCGAGTCGTCCGGGTGCGACAGCGGCGGGCCCCACACCGCCATGACGCAGTCGCCGATGAACTTGTCCAGGTTCCCCTCGTAGCGGAACACCACGTCCGCCATCGACGTGAAGAAGGTGTTGAGCATCGCCACCACCTCCTGCGGCGACTCGTTCTCGGAGATGGTGGTGAAGCCGCGGATGTCCGCGAACAGGCAGCTCACCTCGGCCAGCCGGCTCTGGCGCAGGTCCTCCGTCTCGCCGGAGATCACCGCGTCCGCCACCGCCTTCGACAGGAAGCGGCTGAGCTCCGCGCGCGTCACCGCCTCCGCGCGGATCTGCTCGCCCAGCACCACGTTCTCCAGCGCGATGCTCGCCTGCGAGGCGATGCCGGAGAGGATGTTCAGGTCCTTCTCCGAGAAGGCGTTGATCTGCTGCCGGCTGTCCAGGAACAGCACCGCCTGGATCTTCGTCTTCACCATCAGCGGCACCGCCATGGCGGACCGGATGCCCTGGGCGACGATGCTCTGCGCCCCGGAGAAGCGCTCGTCGATGATGGCGTCCGCCGTCAGCACCGCCTTGCCCGTCTCCACCACCCGCTTGAGCACGGTGTCGGAGAGCATCACGTTGACGGCCTTGCCCGTGCGGTGGTGCACCGCGGCGGGGATGAACTCGCCGTCCCCGGACACCTTGAGGATGACGCCGTGGTCCGCCGCCAGCAGCTGGAAGGCGACCTTGAGGATCTGATCGAACAGCCCCGTCTGGCTGCCCTGCAGGCTCACCTGCCGGTGGAACTCGTGGGCGATGCGCAGCTTCTCGTAGTCGCGGCGCAGCGCCTCCACGTCCGCCACCTGGTCCACCGGACGGAAGTTCTGCGGCACCTGGTCCATCTGCGCCAGGAAGGCGGGCATGGACACCGACTGCGCCACCACCGTCACGCCAGGCGCGGTGGGCGCCTCGTGGTTCACCGGCGGCTCGCCGCTGTGGAAGATGAGGCGCGAGGAGCCCAGGGCGATCTCATCCCCGTCCCGCAGGCGCAGCTCCTTCACGCGCTTGCCGTTGACGAACGTGCCGTTGGAGGACCCCAGGTCCTTGAGGACGAAGTCCTTGCCCACGCGTTCGATGGTCGCATGCTCCTTGGAGACCTCGCGGTCGACCAGGCGCAGCGTGTTGGACGGATGGCGGCCGAGCGACGTCAGCGGCCCCAAAGGGAACTCCCCGAGGCTGCCGTCGGCGAAGCGTCCCGTCAGCCGGGGTCCGCGAAGCTGGCCGGACTTTGGATTGATTGGGGCGGGTGCCTGGCTCACGCGCGAATCCTCACCGGCCCGGACACTACCAGAGCCGCTCGACAGCGGGGAACGTCTGGCGCCCACCCCCGGGCCGGCCCCCCCGGGGGTACCCTGCACGGCCGGTCAGGGTCCAGCCCCTGGGAGGCACGGGGGGAGGCGCCGGTTCCCCCCGGCCGGGCCCCCGGCGCATGGGCCCCATGCGCCCCGCTTCTATCCCGGGGCACTCACTGGTAAGGGGGGCGCGTGCGAATCAAACAGAAGCCCGAAGACTTCAGCGTCAAGGAATCCTACCGGTTCGACGAGGTTCCCAGCGGGCGCTTCCGGGTCTACCTGATGGACAAGCAGAAGCTGTCCACCTTCGACGCCGTGGCGCGCCTGCGCGACGCGTTCGGCCTCAAGCCGGGCTCCATCAGCTACTGCGGGCTGAAGGACAAGCAGGGCCGGACCGAGCAGATCATCGCCGTGGACGGCGCCGACGTGGACATGCAGGAGCCCGACCTGCGCCTGAAGTACCTGGGGCGCACCGACAAGGCCCTGTCCTCGGCCAACATCACCTCCAACCGCTTCTCCGTCACCGTCCGCGCCCTAAGCCCGGAGTCCCTGGGCCCCCTCAACGTGGCCGCCGCCGAGGTCAACCGCCTGGGCGTCGTCAACTACTTCGACAGCCAGCGCTTCGGCTCGCTGAAGCACGGCCAGGGCTTCATCGCCAAGGACCTCATCCGGGGCGACTTCGAGGCCGCCCTCCACAACTACCTGGCCAAGCCGTCGGAGCTGGACCGCTCCGAGGACGCCAAGGTGAAGGCCTTCTGGCGCGAGCACTGGGGCCGCTGGGACGCGCGCGTCCCCTTCGAGGGCACCAAGAAGTACCACCGCGTCCTCAAGTCGCTGCGCGACGAGCCCAAGGACTTCGTCCGGGCCTTCCTGCAGATCGACGCGGACTACCGCGCGATGCTGCTGTTCACCTACCAGAGCTACCTCTGGAACGAGGGCGTGCGGCGCTACCTCCAGCTGCTCCTGCCGCGCGAGCACCTGTTCCCCATGCGCTACCAGGCCGGCACGCTGCTGTTCCACCGCGACGCCAGCCCGGACGTGCTGCGCACCCTGCGCGACGCCACCTTCCCGCTGCTCGGCCCCGACAGCACCTTCTCCGACCCCAAGGTCGAGGAGGCGGTGCAGTGGGTGCTGGGCCGCGAGAAGCTGAAGCTGGACGACCTGCGCATCCCGGAGGCCGGGCGCCTGCTGTTCTTCAAGCACGAGGAGCGCCCCGTCCTGTCCTTCCCCCACAAGCTCGTGGTGGGCCGCACCCAGAACGACGAGCTCAACCGGGACCACATCAAGGTCAACGTCGCCTTCACCCTGCCCCCCGGCGCCTACGCCACCCTGGTCGTCAAGCGGCTGTTCCACTTCGAATACGCGGAGGACACCCCGGAGGAGATCCGCGCCTCGCAGCGCCCCAGGCTCGTCGAGGCCGAGCAGGCCGCCGGGCTGCCCTCCAGCCGCCGGGGCCCTCCCGCCCGCGAGGACGCCCGCCGCGCCCCCCCCGCCCGCGAGGGCGGCCGCCGCGCCCCCGCGCCCCGTCAGGCCCCGGCCAAGGACACCCCCACCCGGGGCAAGGCGCTCGCCCAGCAGGCGGAGACCCAGAAGCCCGAGCCCGCCGCGCCGCTCGGATTCCGTGAAAAACAGCGCCAGCGCAAGGCCGCCCGCGAGGTCGCCCGGACGGAGGCCGCCGCCAAGCGGCCGAAATCACGGAAGAAATAGGATTGCCGCGCGGATGAAATACCTGGACGCAATGGGCCGGGGCACACACCGTAGACCGGAATGTGAACGCTCTTGCCCTCGACGACGCTCCCGGGACGCTCGCCCACGCCATTGGGATGCTGATGGCTGACGACGCGGTCCCGCTCCCCTGGAAGGCCGACGTGCAGGCGGCCCGCCGGGGAGATCCGTCCGCCTTCGAGTCCCTGGTGCGCAGCGTCCAGCGCCAGGTGTACGGCCTGGCCCTGAGGCTGCTGCAGAGCGAAGCCGAGGCGGCGGAGATCTCCCAGGAGGCCCTGCTGCGCGCGTACCAGAACCTCCACCGGTACGACGACTCGCGGCCGTTCGACCTGTGGGTGCTCGCCATCACCCGCAACCTCTGCCTGGACCTGCTGCGCCGGCGCACGAAGGTGCGCACGGAGGAGCTGGAGCCCATGAAGGAGGTGCTCCCCAGCGGCGAGGCGTCGCAGGAGGAAGGCGCCATCGCCCGCGAGGAGCGGCAGTCCCTCGAGGAGGCCATGGCCACGCTCTCCGTCGACGACCGTGAAGTCCTCGCGCTCTACTACGTCCAGAAGCGCACGACGAAGGAGATCGCGCAGATCCTCGGGTGCGCCCCTGGCACCATCATGGCCCGGCTCTTCCGGGCCCGAGAGAAGCTGCGCAAGAAGATGACCACCGAGGAGGCACCCCGATGAGCGCGCACCCGTGTCCCGACCTGGAGGTCCTCTTCGCGCAGCTCGAGGAAGGCGAGGGCCCCGCCCTGGACCACGCCGCCGAGTGCGAGGCGTGCGCGGCGGTCCTCGAGGAGCACCGGCTGCTGGAGCAGGACCTGTACCGGCTGGCGGATCCGCTCCCCCCCCCCTCCCTGGTCGCCAGCGTGATGGCGCGGGTGGCGGTCGAGCCCGTGCCGCAGCGGCGCGAGGTGTGGTCCGGGCTCGCCATCCTCCTGACCTCGCTCGTGGGCGGCCTGGGCTACCTGCTGTTGAACGACCAGGCGCTCGGCCGCCTGGGCACGAACGCGGCGTCCTTCGTCGTGGAGGGACGGCTGTTCGCGGAGGGCGTGCTCAGCGGCGCCCGCGCGCTGTGGTCCACCGAGGGGCTGGCCGTGGCGGCCATCCTCGCCTTCCTCCTCGTCACCTCCCTCGCGGGGCTCAAGCGACTCGCAGCCAGCGCCCCCACCCCCTCCCAGGCCTGAGCGTCCCATGAAGATTTCCCCTCGAATCCTCGTCCCCGCTCTGCTGCTCGGCGCCCCCCTCTCGCTCGCCGCCGAGCCCGCCGCCGCCCCCCAGGCCGCGGCCAGCGCTCCCGCCGCGAGCACCATCGACGTGTCCACCCGCGGCAGCCTGCGCGACGTGTTGAAGACCATCGCGGAGAAGGGCGGCCTCAACCTCGTCGCCACCGGGGACCTGGACGTGCCGGCGGAGGTCCACCTGCGGGGCGTCACCGCCGCCCAGGCCCTCAACACGGTGGCGCGCGCCTACTCGCTGCGCCTGGAGCAGGACGGCGCCATCATCACCCTGCGCCGGATGACGCCGGAGGAGAAGGAGGCCGTCGAGCAGGGCCGCGCGCGGATGCCGGTCATCGCTCCCGTGGCGCCGGTGGCGCCCGCCGCCACCCCGGCCCCCGCGCCGGTGGCCGAGCCCCAGCCGCCCGAGCCCCCGGCGCCTCCGGAGGCGCACGCGGACGCCGAGGCGACGGAGGACGCCGAGGAGGAGATGCGGGAGATGCGCGAGCAGATCCGCGCGCAGTTCCGGCGCACGCGCGACGAACTCAAGCGCTCGAACCGCTCCGGGGGGCGCAACGTCGTCGCCCGTGGCCAGTCGCTCGAGGTGAAGGCGGGCCAGTCGGTCCACAGCGCGGTCGTGTACGGCGGCAACCTGACCGTCAACGGGCACGTCGAGGACGACGCGGTGGCCTTCGGCGGCAACCTGGAGATCCGCGGCGTGGTGGAGGGGGACGCGCACGCCTTCGGCGGCAACGTCATCCTCAAGCCCGGGGCCCAGGTGGAGGGCGACGTGTCCTCCTTCGGCGGCACGGTGGAGCGCGAGGACGGCTCGGACGTGGAGGGCAGCATCAACACCTTCGGCGGCGCCAACATCGGGCGTATCGTCACCCGGGAGATCACCAAGGGCATCAAGGAAGCCGGCCCCCCGGGGCACCACCCCGAGCGCGACGACGACGACAACCAGAACGACCTGGCCAGCTTCATCCTCACCTTCGCGGTGCTGTTCGGGCTGGGGTTCCTGGGGCAGATGTTCTTCCCCAAGCGGATGAAGCAGCTGGGGGATGAGATCCGCACGCGGCCGGTGCAGAGCGGACTGACGGGCCTGCTGGGCATCATCGCGATGGTGCCGCTCACGGTGGTGCTGTGCATCACCATCATCGGAGTCCCGGTCGCGCTGGCCTTGTGGATGGCGGCGCCGGTGGCCGCTGCGATGGGCTTCGCGGCGATGGCGAGCGAGGTGGGCACGCGGCTGCCGGTGATGCGTGGGCGCAAGACACAGGCGGTGGTGCTGGCGCTCGGCCTGGTGGTGATGCTCGTGGCGCTCTCCATCCCGGTGCTCGGCGTCCTCCTCACCATCTTCGCCACCATGGTGGCCCTGGGCGCGGTCATCCGGATTGCCCTGGGCTACCGGGGACGGGGCTCCGGGATGCCGGAGCCCATCTCCACCGCGTCCGAGCAGCCGCTCTGACGCACCGCCGCCGGCTCTTGCCCGGCGCGTCATGATGGGAGGAGCAGGCAATCAGCCCCTCCCGGACCTGGTAGCTCTCGGGGACCGTCACGAGGCCGACACGGCGCGTGAGGGTCCCCGAAGTCGTCTTAGAGAAGTTCCCACGCGCCATCACCGCGACTGTCGGATGGGCTCCATGGGTGGGGTGCGTCATGGCTCGACAGGCTTTGACCACCCGGGCCGGGTACGCCATTTTGCGCGCACCCATGCGACGCCTCAAAGACGCACCCTCGCGCGGCAGGGCCATCACCGTGAACCTCGAGGGCGAGAGCATCCCCGCCGTCGAGGGAGAGCCGGTGGCGTGCTCCCTCATCGCCGCGGGCGAGTCCATGCTTGCCCGCTCCGTGAAGTACCACCGGCCCCGTGGCCCCTACTGCTTCGCGGAGGCGTGCTCACACTGCCTCATGCGCGTCGACGGCCTGCCCAACGTCTACACGTGCCGCACGCCCGCGCGCGAAGGAATGAAGCTGGAGCGGCAGAACGCATTTCCCTCCGCGAAGGTGGATGTGTTCGAGACCATCGACTGGTTCTTCCCCCACGGGCTGGACCACCACGAGATGTTCGCGGGCGTGCCGGTTGTGGAGAAGGTGATGGCGAAGGTGGCCCGCCAGCTCGCCGGCCTCGGGCTGCTGCCGAAGGAGCCCGCGCCCGCCCCGCCTCCGTCCCGCACGCTTCGCACGCGCGTGGCCGTGGTGGGCGGCGGCGGCGCGGGCCTGGCGGCCGCGCGCGTGCTGACCGACCGCGGCGTCCCCTTCCTGCTCTTCGAGCGCGCCGACCACGTGGGAGGCCGGCTGGCGAACGGGGCCCCGGAGTCCGGCGCCCCGGCGGTGGAGGACGTGGCGACGCTCGCGCCGGACAGCATCCACCTGCGCGCCACCGTGCTGGGCCTGTACGACGACGAGCACGGCCGCTACCTCGCGGTGGGCGCGTGGGAGCCGGACGGCCCGCGCCTGCTCAAGGTCTACGCGGAGCGCTTCCTGCTGGCGCCGGGCGGACACCCGCCGACGATCCCCTTCGAGAACAACGACCTGCCTGGCGTCTACGCGGGCCGCGCGGCCAGCCTGCTCCTGCGGCGCCATGACGTCGCGCCCCAGGTGGCCGCGCTGGTGGGCTGGGGCCCGGAGCTGTACGCGCTGGCCGCGCTGATGGAGGACCGGGGCGTGAAGGTCTCCGCGGTGGTGGACCTCCGCGCCGCGCCGCCCTCCGGGGCGCACGCGCTGACGACCCAGGGCTCCGAACCCAAGGCCCACGGGCTGCACCATGTGACGGCCTTCAGCTTCGCCACGGCGTCCGGAGAGCGGCGCAAGGTGGACTGCGACGCGGTGCTGGTGTCCGTCCCCGTCAGCCCCAGCTTCGAGCTGGCGCGGCAGGGCGGCGCGGAGGTGGGCTTCGACGAGGCGCGCGGCCTGTTCCGGGTGGTGGCGGACGCGGACGGACGCACGAAGGCGGCGGACGTGTTCGTGGCCGGGGATGTCACGGGCGGAGGCACGGCGAAGCAGGCGGCCGAAGCGGGTCGCCGCGCGGCGCAGGCGCTGGTGGGAGGGCTGTCATGAGCAAGTCGTTGATCTGCTCCTGCGAGGACGTCACCACGGACGACGTGCGGCACGCGGTGTCGCGCGGGTATTGCGACGTCGAGTCGGTGAAGCGCTACACCGGCTTCGGCACCGGCATCTGCCAGGGCAAGAGCTGCCTGTCGGCGGTGGCCGCGCTGCTGGAGAAGGAGAAGGCGCTGAAGCCCGCGGCGGTGGTGCCCTTCACGCCGCGCCCGCCGCTCTACCCCACCGAGCTGCGACTGCTGGCGTCCGCGCCGGTGGACGAGTCCGTGCCCCCCGTGGGCGGCGTGCCCGAGGCGGTCGAGGACTACACGCCCGCGCTGCGCCCCACCGAGCCCCTGCCCGCGAAGGCGAAGGTGGTCATCATCGGCGGCGGCATCATGGGGCTCGCGCTGGCGTACAACCTGGCCCGCGCGGGTGAGACGGATGTCGTGGTGCTCGAGCGCGGCTACCTGTGCGCGGGCGCGTCCGGACGCAACGGCGGCGGCGTGCGCATGCAGTGGGGCACCCCGGCGCTGGTGGAGCTGGCCAAGCGCTCCATCGACCTGATGAAGGGCTTCGCGCGCGAGCTGGGCATCAACGTCTGGCTGCGCCAGGGCGGCTACCTCTTCATGGCCCGCACGGCGGCGGTGGCCAAGAAGCTGGAGCGCAACGTCACGCTGCACAACCGCTTCGGGGTGCCCACGCGGCTCATCACCCCGGACGCCGCGCGCGACATCGTGCCCGGCCTGACGATGAAGAACTGCGTGGCGGCGTCCTTCAACCCGGAGGACGGCGTCATCTTCCCCTGGCCCTTCCTGTGGGGCTACGCGCAGGGCGCCCGCAAGCTGGGCGTGCGCGTGGAGACGTACACGGAGGTCAAGGGCTTCGACCTGAGCGGCGGACAGGTCCGCAAGGTGAGGACGGACCGGGGCGACATCGCCTGCGACACGGTGGTGCTCGCCTCCGGCGCGTGGAGCCCGGAGGTGGCGAGGCTGGCCGGCGTGCAGCTGCCCAACGAGCCACACCGCCATGAAATCCTCAGCACCGAACCCCTCAAGCCCTTCCTGGGGCCGCTGGTGTCCGTGCTCGACTCCGGCCTGTACTTCAGCCAGTCCATGCGCGGGGAGATCGTCGGCGGCATGGGCGACCCGAAGGAGCCCGCGGGCCTGAACATGGGCAGCACGCTGCGCTTCGTGTCGCGCTTCGCCCAGGCCCTCATGGAGCAGCTCCCCCACGTGGGACACGTGAAGGTGCTGCGCCAGTGGGCCGGCTGCTACGACGTCACGCCGGACAACAACCCCATCCTCGGACGCACCCCCGGCCTGGACAACCTGCTGCAGATGTCCGGCTTCGTGGGCCACGGCTTCATGATGGCCCCCGCCGTCGCCGAGCGGATGGCGAAGTGGATGGCCACCGGCGAGTCCGACGAGCTGTTCACGCGCTTCAGCCTGCGCCGCTTCTCCGAGGGCAGCATCGAGCGCGAGGACATGATCATCGGCTGAGCCCCACGCCCGGGCCGCGCCCCAGGGGCCGCGCCTTCCCGCCACACGCGGGAGGGAACGCGGCCCCTGTACTTTTCCGCCGCTGTCCTGCGGGAGGACAGTGGCGCCCGCCGCTGCCCACAAAAACGACACTTCTCGTAATTTCACGCAAATCCAGGGCGGGTGGGAGTTTTGTCCGGGCCCACGTGAAGGGCCTTTACATCCGTCACGCGGTTGCCGGAGCGCGGGCGCACCACCTCGCGCGCGGCGTGAGCCCGGCGTCGAGTGGAGACGCACGGGCGCGGAGCGTGGCACGCGAAGTGCCTGGGGGCCACGGCGCGCAATCCCGCGCGAGGAGGAGTCCCCCGATGAACGCGAAGAGCATCCGTGCGCTGTGCCTGGTGGGTGCGGTGGGTACGCTGACCGCCTGCGGTATGGAGCAGCCGCCGGACGTGCCGGACGTGGAGGCCAACGAGCCGATGGCGTCCCAGGAGTCCAACGTCATCGTGGGCTCGGTGAACTGGGTGAGCGCGACGACGCTGTCGGGCACCCAGCGCACGCGCTCGCTGGCGGTGGGCTACCTGTCCATCCCCGCGGTGGGCAGCCGCTGCACCGCGTGGCTCGTCTCCCCGGACGTCCTCATCACCAACAACCACTGCATCGGCAGCGCGTCGCAGGCGGTGGGCGCGCGCGCTTCGTTCAACTACGAGGACGGCGTCGCCTCGGGCTCGCGCGTCTGGTACAACTGCGACACGTTCATCAAGACGTGGTCGACGGACGACATGACGGCGGTGCGCTGCTCCGCCACCAACGGCCAGCTCCCCGGCAACGTGTATGGCTGGCTGACGGTGTCCAGCACCAACGCCGCCACCAACGCGAGCATCTACGTCGTCCACCAGAACTGCGACTACTACACGACGAGCGGCTGCTCGCCGACGAAGAAGTCCTCGCCGGGCGTCGTCAAGAACGCGAACTACTCCACGACGGACCTCTCCTATGACGCGGACACGCTGGGCGGCTCGTCCGGCTCGCCCGTGCTGTCCGCCTCCACGCACCAGGTGGTGGGCCTGCACCACATCGGCCTGGGCGGCAACGCGCAGGGCCGCGGCACCGCCAACACCGGCGTGAAGGCCACGCGCGTCAAGGCGCGCCTGGCGGAGATCGGCCTCTAGTCTGCGGCGCCTCACCCCGACGTGGGCTCGCCCGCCAGCGCGGGCCGGGCGAGCCCCGCCGACAATCCGCGCGTCGTCGCCAGCAGCTCCCGCGTCGTCCCCCGGAGCGCCAACCGCCCCAGGGCCCGCTTCAGCGCGCGCGGCAGCAGCGGCAGCAGCCGCATCACCTGGCGATGACCCCAGCCGGGATACACGAGCGCGGCGCCGCGCTCGAAGCCCGCCAGGGCCTCCGCCACGCACCGGGCCACGGTTATCTGGAAGAACGGTGTCACCCCGTCCTCCGCCTCCCGCGCCCCCGGCTCCAGCAGGGGCCCCGGCGCCACGCGGGTGATGACGACGCCCCGCCCCTCCACCTCCAGCCGCAGTGACTCCATGAAGCCGTCCAGGAAGCGCTGGGTCGCGGCGAACAGGGACTCCCCCGGGAGGAACAGCCGCGCGGCGCCCGAGCCGATGGTCAGCACCCCGCCCCGGCCCCGCTCCAGCATGGAGGCCAGCAGGCGGTGGGTCAGCAAGGCCGGCACCCAGACGTTCGAGCGCAACACGCCCTCCAGCCGCGACCAGCCCTCGCCGACGTAGAGACCCCGCGCCCCCTCGGCCGCGGCGTTCACCAGCACGTCCACTTTCACGAAGTGCGCCTCCAGCGACGCCAGCAGCGCGTCCACCTCCCTCGGGTCGCACACGTCGCAGGGCTTGAGGACGACCCCGAGCGTGGGGAAGCGCGTGAGCAGTTCGTCGCGCAACGGCTTCAACCGCTCCGTGGAGCGGTCCACGAGCACCAGGGTTCGTACCCGTCGCGCCAGCTGTCGCGCGACCTCGCGGCCGACTCCGTCGGACGCGCCGGTGATGAGGACTGTGCCTTGGTCGATGGGAGGGCGCATGGGGAGAGGCTCCTCGGCTCCGGTAAGGTGCCCATCCTGCGCATCCCCTGCGCCCCGCGCCTGCCCTCCCGCAAAGCCTGCACGTCCCCTCCTCGCCCCGCCGGGCGGGCGCTGGCACGCAACTTCCACTACGTGCCCGTCAGCCCCATTCCCGTAGCAGGAGCATCCTACCGACCGCACCGAGGTGACCGATGGCCGCGCCCTCCCGCATTCTCGTCCCCGTCGATCTGACCGAAGGCTCCCGCGCCGTCCTCGACTACGCCCTCCAGCTCGCCCGCTCCTTCGGGGCGACCGTGGACGTCATCCACGTCTGGGAGCCTCCGCAGTACGTGGCGCCCGACCTGCTGGTCGCCGCGCCGGGCTGGAACTCCCTGTCCCTGGAGCAGGTGGCGGTGGACACCGCGCGCAAGGAGATGACCACCCTGCTGCAGGGCCTGGAGGTGCCTCCGGTGCCCGTGAAGCAGCGCGTGCTGGTGGGCGAGGCCGCGTCCACCATCCTCGAGCTGGCGGAGAAGGAGGGCTTCGACCTCGTCGTCATGGGCACCCACGGGCGGCGCGGGCTCCCCCGGCTCCTGCTGGGCAGCGTGGCGCAGAAGCTCGTCTCGCGCTCCTCCTGCCCGGTGCTGACGCTGCACGTCGCCGCGGAGAAGAAGTAGCCGGACGGGGCGCGACTACCGGCCCAGGGCGGCGCGGGCGGCGGCCTCGCGTCGGCGCGCCGCCAGCACCGTGGGCACCGCGAGCACGCACATGGCCACCATGACGAGCGCCGCGCCGGCCAGCTCCCGCCCGCCCACGCCCCGCATGCCCAGCCACCACGACAGCCCCAGCGTGGCCACCACGCCCGCGAGCACGCTGGAGGCGCGGTTCACCGGCACGGAGAAGGCGTTCTCCCGCGAGTCCAGCAGGATGAGCCCGCCGAAGATTCCGGTGCCCTGGGACAACAGCCCCACCAGCACCTCCTGCGACAGCGTGCCCCGGGAGAAGGCTCCGACGAAGCCCTCGCGGATGTCCGCCGCCGGCCCCGCGCCGCCCCACAGCGCCACCAGCGCGAGGACGATGACGAGCGCCGGCGTGGCCACCATCTGCTCCTCCACGAAGTAGCGGATGGAGAGCGCCTTGTCCTCGGACTTCGCCAGCCGGCTCATCGCCCGCAGGCGGATGAAGTAGCTCACCAGGTAGATGCCCACGTCCAGCGCGGCCACCAGCGTGAGCGTGGCGCGAGCGTCCGTGCCCGACGCCACCACCACCGCCCCCAGGCTCAGCGCGAGCGCCACCCACGACGGCCAGCGCACCCGGCGACGGCTGAGCACGTCCACCACCGGCGCCAGCACCAGCACGCCGCCGCGCATCAGCAACATCATGAAGACGATGGAGACGCCCTCCAGCGTGTACGCCAGCGTCGTCGTCCCGATGATGGCCGCCGAGCACAACCCCGACAGGAACGTCCAGGGCCCCGGTACGGGCACCCGCAGGCCCAGCACCCGACGGTGGTCCGCGTAGCGCCACCACCGCTTGAGCGACAGGAAGACGAACATGCCCACCATCGACGTCGCCGCGCTCACCGGCAGCAGCGCGAAGCCGACGAGGCCATGCTCCATGTCCGGCAGCGCCCCGCTCGACAGCGCCTTCGTCAACGCGCTGTAGGGCGCGTAGGCCGCGAAGTAGCCGAAGGCATAGGCCCAGATGGTCAGGTCGTGGGAATCGTCGTGGGGCGTCTGCATGCCGGACAGGACATACCTCGGGGAAGGGAATTCCAGCCTCACGCTACTGCAAGGCACGCGCCCCGCCCCTCCCCACTCGGGTGAGAGGCACCCATGCAATGGGTGTGGGCCCTGGGCGTAGGAAGGGGTGTCCCGCTCGAGCCAGGAGCCCGTCCATGCGCCCGTCCATGATTCCCGCGTTGGCCCTCGTGACCACCCTCTCCCTCCCCGCCTTCGCCGAGGACTCCGCGGCGAAGAAGAACACCCACCCCAAGGTGGTGTGCGCGGCGAACACCAAGGACGGCAGCCGCGTCGTCCAGGGCACCGACCTGGTGGTGGAGGCCGGTGAGAAGGTGAAGGACGTGGTCGCGGTGGAGGGGAACGTCATCATCCGCAAGGGCGCGGTGGTGGAGGACGCGGTCGCCGTCCGGGGCCGCGTCGTCGTCGAGGCCGGGGCCCGCGTGAACGGCGATGTCGTCTCGCTGGGCGGAGAGGTCCGCGTCCAGGAGGGCGCCAGGGTGGAGGGCGACGCGGTGGCGCTCGGCGGCAAGCTGAGCGTGGCCAGGGACGGCGACATCGGAGGCGAGAAGATCAGCTTCTCCTTCGAGATCGGCGGCAAGGACCTGGTGCGCTCCATCATCACGGAGGCCCTCGAGGAAGAGACGGGCTGCCACATCCTCGACGACGACGACCACGACGCCTGAACCCCGCGTCACGCCCCCGTGTCTACACGGCGCTGGGGGCGCCCTGGGCGGGCTCGTCGCCCCGGGTGAACGGCAGGAGCGACGCGCGCAGCGAGAGGATCTGCTCGCGCGCCAGCGTCTTGAGCTTCTCCACGTCGTCGAGCGTCATGCCCTTGGTGGAGATGGGTGTGCCCACCGTCACCAGCCCGCGCGAGGTGGCGAAGCGCCACGAGTGCTTCGGGAGCGCCTTGCGCGTGCCGCTCACGGCCAGGGGCAGCACGTCCGCCTGGGTCTCGATGGCGAGCCGGAACGCGCCGTCCTTGAAGGGCAGCAGCTCGTCCGTCTTGGAGCGGGTGCCCTCCGGGAAGATCATCACCGGCATCCCCTTGGCCAGCCACTGCTTGCACCGCGCCATGGCGCCCGTGGCGGACTCCTTGTCGCCGCGGTGCACCGGGATGTCCCCGGCGATCGACATCATCCACCCGACCACGGGGACCTTGAAGAGGCTGGCCTTGCCCAGCCACTTCATCTCCCACGGCAGGTGCGAGACGAGGAACGGGTCCGCGTTGGACTCGTGGTTGCTCACCACGACGGTGTTGGGCGCGACGACGCGAGGCACCGCCCCGTGCACGCCGAAGCGCCAGTACGGCGTCAGCTTCGCGGCCGTCACGCCCACGAGCCGGAAGCAGCGGCCGACCACCTTGCGGTTGCGGTCGAACGGCAGCGTGAAGATGGCCAGCGTGAGCTGCACGAAGAAGCCGGTGAGGGCCACCAGGCCAATCTCGATCCACGTCCAGATGGAGAGCAGTGCGTTCATGAGTCCTCGTGAGGTCCTTCAGACGACCGAGTTGTCCAGGTCCACGCTCACCGGACAGTGGTCGGAGCCCGTCACCTCCGGGTGGATGGCCGCGCGCTTCACGTAGGCCATCGCGCCCGGGGAGGCGAGCACGTAGTCGATACGCCAGCCGATGTTCTTCTCGCGCACGCCGAAGCGCTGGCTCCACCACGAGTAGTGGCCGCCGCCCTTCTGGAAATGCCGGAAGGTGTCCACCCAGCCCGCGCGCAGCCAGCGGTCCAGTTCCTCGCGCTCCTCCGGACGGAAACCGCTCGTCTCGCGGTTCTCGCGGGGCCGCGCCAGGTCGATGTCCTGGTGCGCCGTGTTGAAGTCCCCCACCACCAGCACGCGCTGGCCGTCGCGCAGGGGCTTCTCCAACGTGTCGAACAGGCGCCGGTAGAAGGCCAGCTTGAAGGGGATGCGGCTCAGGTCCCGGTCCTTCCCGTTGCCGTTGGGGAAGTAGACGTTGGCCACCGTGAGCTTGCCGAAGCGCGCCAGCTGCAGCCGGCCCTCGGCGTCCATCTCCTTCACGCCCAGCCGCGTCTCCACCGCGTCCGGCGCCTCGCGGGAGAACAGCCCCACCCCGCTATAACCAGGGCGCTCGGCGGACGAGAAATGCGTCTTCCAGCGAGACGGAGCCCGCACCTCGTCGGGGAGCTGCTCCTCGCGCGCCCGGACCTCCTGGACGGCGACGACCTGTGCCCGCGCGCTCGCCAGCCACGGCAGGAAGCCCTTGCCGTGCACCGAGCGCAACCCATTGACGTTCCACGAGACGACCTTCACGGGAACGCTTATGGCCCGCCCGGGCCGGGTTTTCCAGCCCCTACCGGTCTATCCACGGCCGGTAGGGGCCCACTTGCGCTCCGGGAGGCTACTCGGTGGCGCTCGTCGTGTTCTGCGGGCCGCGCTGCGTGCGGAGGATGAAGTCCGACGCGTTGTCGTCCGAGTCGTGCCCGTTGCCGCGCAGCGCGTCCACCCCGCCCTGCATGGTGGCGGAGGTGGAGGACGCGTTGGCCTTGCGCTCGAAGGAGCCCGCGGCCACCGGCAGGGGCGTGACAGAGGCGCCCTCGGCATCATCCGCCGACCCGTAGCCGACCCGGTCCACGGTGCTCGGGTCGCCCGGGTTCTCGCTCAGGCCCGGAGGCCCGATGCGCAGGTGGCCCCCCCCCGTCGCCGAGGCAGACAGCGCGAACGCGGTGGTGGGCCACGTCGCGTCCGCGGCGACGCCGGCAGCCTGGTACTTCGAGCTGGCCACCAGGTAGTAGCCCCGAGGCTGGATGGTCGCGCCGGCCGGCAGCGTGTAGGACCGGTACGCCGGGCCCGTCGAGCTCTTGTACTGCAGCTGCCAGCCCGCCAGGTTCACCGGGGACGAGGTGGGGTTGAACAGCTCCACGAACTCGTCGTCGGCTCCGCCCGGGCCCTGCGGCGCGAACTCGCTGATGACGACGTGGTTGGCGCCGGTGAGCGCCTCCACGCGCAGCTTCGCCACCACCGTCTGACCATTCAGCGTGGCGACCAGCTCGCCCTCGCCGCTGACGTTCGCCGCGGTGAAGTCGAACTTGGCCGTCAGCGCGTCGGCCGCCACCACCACCGGCGTCGCCACCGTGCCCAGGTTGGCGGGCACCACGGTCAGCTCCACCGGGGTGTCCGTCGCCGGAGGCACGTCCATGGTCAGCGTGAAGGTGTGCGTGCCCCCGCCGCGGACGGCCGCGGACTCGGGCGACAGCATGGCCAGCGACGTGGGCGCGTCGACGGCCAGCACCAGCACCGTCGCCTCGCGGGTGGCGTCACCCAGGGTGGCCGTCAGCAGCGCCTTGCTCACGCCCGGATCCCTCGACTGGTCCGCGCTCACGATCACGGAGGCGGCCCGCTCGCCCGCGGGGATGACGACCTGGCCACCCGGCACGGAGACGGCCGGGGAGGACGACGACACCGTCACGACCGTGTCCTGGGGCGCCGGGCCGCTGAGCGTCACCGTGAGCCGCTCGGGGAAGGTCGGGCCGGTGAAGCCCGAGCGCACATAGAGCCCCGTGGGCCCCAGCCCCGCGAGCACCGCCTCCGGCCCCGCCACGACGAAGTCCTCCGCGGAGCGCGGCTCGATCTTCGAGTGGTCGTTGCGCAGCTCGAGCACGCCGGTGATGGCGGTGAACCGGTCCCCCAACGCCGGCAGCGGGAAGGTGGTCAGGTAGTCGTTGATGCGCAGCACGCCGTTGACCTCGAACTCGCCGGTGGGCGCCCTGTCGCCCCCACCCGGAGGCGGCGCGATGCTCGTGACCTGCACCTGCGTCACGCGCACCAGCACGCCCTCCAGCGGCGTCGCGCGGCCGCCACCGGTGGCCACCTCGGCCGGCGTCACCTGCTGCGGCGGAGGCACCGTGCTGCCCTGGCTGGCGATCGTGATGACCGGGTTGGCCAGCTGCAGCTGCCCAAAGTAGTTCGACACCAGCGCGGTGACGTTCACGCGGGTGCCCGGCACCACCTCGCTCGGAGGCGCCACGCGCGTGAAGACGAAGACGCCCGAGTAGTCAGGGCCGCGATAGCCCTGGTCCAGCGGGTTCACCTGCACGAAGAAGCCGGTGCCGCCCACGCCCGTGACGGTGACGTTGTTCAGCGAGACGTTCAGACCCACCCACGGCGAGCCACCGCCCGGCCCCGGCTGCTTCACGTCGTAGATCGACAGCGGGCACGGCGCGTCGCCGGTGTTGGGGGCCGGGCAGAGGTCGCACGCGTCACCGCGGCCGTCGCCGTCCGAATCCGCCTGGTCCGGGTTGGCCACGGCGGGGCAGTTGTCCAGCGCGTTGATCACGCCGTCGTCGTCGGTGTCGTTGGGGTTGTGGCGCACGCACTGGGTGGAGTTGGCGAGCAGCGGGCACACGTCACAGGCGTCGCCCACGCCGTCACCATCCGTGTCGAGCTGCTGGCCCTGGTCGAGCGGACGCACCGGGTTGAAGACCGACGGGCAGTTGTCGACGGAGTCGGGGATGCCATCGCCGTCCACGTCCAGCCCGGTCACGTCGCCGGTGTAGACCGTCGACCCCGACACGGAGGCCGGGAAGCTCGGGTTGGTGGACGTGCGCTGCGGCTCGCACACCGGCTCGTTGGACGGCGTGCCGCACGAGAACAGCGGGTAGGCGCTGGAGTTGCTCGAGCGCAGCGTCGCCAGGCTCACGCCCAGCTCGGACTGGAGGCAGACGGAGCGCTGCTCGCCGCAGACCTCGAGCGAGTCACAGCCCGTCGTGTTCAGCGCGGAGATGACGCTCGACTCGCCGAAGAGCGCCTTGCCGCCACGCATGGTGAGCACCACGTCCGCGGGCTGCGCGGTGATGACCGCGCGGTGGGGCGAGGTCAGCGGGCCGTCGAAGCGGAAGATGGCAACGTCCGCCAGCTTGCCCGGCACCAGCGCGCCGATGCGCGTCGCCTGGAACGCCTGCGCCGCGTTGGCCGTCACCAGGGCCCACGTCTCCGCGTCGCTCAGCGAGTTGTTGAAGTAGAACGTGTCCAGGTCGTCCGCGCACTTGAGCTCGCGCAGGATGTTCATCGAGCCGGAGCGCAGCCAGTCGGTGCCCAGCGAGATGTTGACGCCCAGCGACTTGTAGAGCGGGACGGAGGCCGTGTCGCCATACAACGCGACGTTGGAGCGCGGCGACCAGACCAGGCTGGAGCCCTTGGACGCCATCAGCGCGATGTCCGTGGCCTTCAGGCCGATGCCGTGGATGATCGCCGTGCGCGAGCCGAGGATGTCCTCGCCACCCGCCTGCTGGCCGGACAGACACAGGAACTCGTTGCGCGCAGAGGCCTCGATGCCCTCGGAGATGTGCGGCAGGTACGCGGACGCGGCCGGAATCACATCGGGCGTGTCGATCCTCGAGTAGGCACTGCAGCCGCTCACGACCTCCAGGCCTCCACTGTCATTGAGCGGGAACGTCTCGTAGTTCGCGCCAGTGCCGGCCCCCAGGCCCTCCTGGTTGCTGCCGGTGGCCGACGTGTTCGGAGCATCCAGGTTGCGCAGCAGGCCCTTGGCGCCACCCGAGCCGGCGATGGAGGTCGTGCCCGCGATGAGCTGGCGCAGCTCCGCCCAGTTGATGGCGGTCGTGTTCGCGCCGCCGGCGGCGGTGATCTTCGTGTGGCCGTTGTTGCCCTCCCGCCAGTCGTGGCGGTGCTCGTAGCGCTCGTCCGCCTTCGTGGCGGGCGCCACATACGGCTCCTGCTGGAAGGTGATGTGGTCGTGCGAGTTGATGAGGCCCGGAGACACGACGCCCCGAGGACAGGTGACGCGCGTCGCCGTCGCCGCGCCCGCCGCCTGCGAGCAGTCGCAACCCACGCACTGGATGATGCCCGTGTCGTCCACCAGCATCTGACCGCCGCGGTAGACCTTGTCCGGCGCCAGGATGACACCCGTGAAGAGGCGGGCGGCGCTGCCCGACTCCACCGTGCATGTCCCCGTGGGAGGAGGAGGGAGGTTCGCCGCGGGGCACATCACATCCGTCCCTCCGGAGCCCGCATCGGGCGTCGTGCCGGAGTCCGGCGTGCCCGTCCCCGAATCAGGGACCTCGGAGCCACCATCCGGCTCACCCGTGCCGGAGTCGGGCGTGCCCGTACCGGAGTCCGGCGTCGTGCCGGAGTCGGGCGTGCCCGTACCGGAGTCCGGCGTGCCCGTGCCGGAGTCAGGCGTCGTCCCGGAGTCAGGCTCGCCCATACCGGAGTCCGGCGTGCCCGTGCCGGAGTCAGGCGTCGTCCCGGAATCGGGCTCGCCCGTACCGGAGTCCGGAGTACCCGTCCCCGAATCGGGAACCTCGGAGCCACCATCCGGCTCCACGGTGCCGGAGTCCGGCTCCACGGTGCCGGAATCGGGCTCCACCGTGCCAGAGTCCGGCTCGCCCGAGCCGGAATCAGGCTCGCCCGTGCCAGAGTCCGGCTCGCCCGTGCCAGAGTCCGGCTCGCCCGTGCCGGAATCAGGCTCGCCCGTGCCGGAATCAGGCTCGTTCGAGCCGCCGTCCCCGTCGCCGCCGTCGGGACGCCCACCATCGGGCTTCGGCGTCGTCTGGCAGGTGCTGCTACAGCCATCGCCGTCGGTGGTGTTGCCGTCGTCACAGCTTTCGCCGCGTTCGACGAATCCATTGCCACACACCGACGCGGGAGGATCATCGTCGCCACAGGCGGCGACGACCAGGAGAAGGGCCGCGAGCGGCGCCAACAGTTGGCGGAAGGACCAGGTCATGAGCGTGGGAACTCCAGGGGGGACGGACGTACGCTCTCCTGGCATCCCACAGGTGTCGGCCTTCTAGCAATCCACAACATTCCAGCGTCACCGTAGCAAAACGCAACGTCATGGGTGTTTTCCACCCCATGGAAAATCCTTTGAGCACAGCGCTTACATAGACAGCCCGGTACACCTGTCTGACGGGATTCTTTGAAACCTCTCAGACAACCCCGCATCGCTCGACGGAAGCGTCGGGACTCCGCGTGGTTACGCGGAGTGTTTACTTCCCTCCAGACACGCCGATAGTGAGACACATGAGACACGGTCAGCATGTCTGTGTTTCATGAGAAGTCTCTTAGAAACGCGCCGTCACAACGAGCGCAGATTAATCATGTTTTAACCCGAAAACTGGGTGATGCAGGGGGACGTGTGTCTTCAGCCGAGAATCGACATCCCGGGGATGGCCCATGGCCATCCGCCGTGAGCCACTCCCTCCCCAGCTGGGGGCGGGTCATGGCCGCGGTGGCGCTGGCCTCTCACCTCGCCTGTCAGCGCGAGGGCGCGAGCGGAACATCCTCCTCGTCGGACCGCCAACCGCTGGCGGCGGCGCAGGACAAGGAGGTGAAATCCGCGCCCGAAGCGAACGCCGCGCCGTCGTGCGCGCGGACGATCACCGCCGAGGTGGTCGCGTTGGATCAGGTCTACACATACAACCGCCTGGGGTCGTTCAACCCGTCAGGCATGGTCTACGCCCTGATGGAGGACGTGGAGGCCATCGACGCGAGCAAGGGCCCGGGGCCCGGCAACGTGCGCCTCAAGACGAACAAGCGCCCTCGCCCGCTCACGCTGCGCGCCAACGTGGGGGACTGCCTCTCCGTCAAGTTCACCAACTGGCTGGCGCCCACCCGCTCCGCCATCCCCAGCGCGGATCAGTCGCAGCCCGGCCCGAGCAAGGCCGGCGGCTCGCCCACCATCAGCATCCTGCGCAAGCTGCTGCCGCTCTGGGTGATGACGCCCACGTATGACCGCGTGTTGTCGCTCGTCAAGGGTGACGCGGTGGGGGGCCAGTGGTTCGAGCTGGGGCAGGACGAGAAGGCCGCCGAGGACCACCGCGACAACTCCCCCGCCACGCGCCACGCCTCCCTCCACATCCAGGGCCTCCAGTACCTGCGCGACATCCGCTCCGACGGCGCCAACGTGGGCCAGAACCCCAGCAGCCTGGTCCCCTCCGGCGGGAGCATCGACTACCTCTGGTACGCGGACCACGAGGGCGTGTTCTTCTTCTACAGCATGGGCGCGTCGTTCGGCGGCGAGGGCGACGGCGGCTCCACCGCGCAGGGCCTGTTCGGCGCGGTCAACGTCGAGCCCGCGGGCAGCACCTGGTACCGCTCCAAGGTGAGCGAGGCCGTGCTCAAGGCCGTCACCACCGGCAACAACCCGGATGGCACGCCCATCATCGACTATTCCAAGAAGGACGCCTCGGGCCGGCCCTACCTGGCCATCCTCGATGGGAGCAACCAGATCCGCCACGGCGACCTGGAGGCCATCATCACCGGCTACAAGAGCACGGTGGTGGGCACCAGCACGTCCATCGACCAGGGCCACTTCCGCGAGCTCACCGCCATCTACCACGACGAGATCAAGGCCGTTCAGGCCTTCGACGAGCTCGAGTGGAATCCCACCCTGCACAGCGTGCGTGACGGCTTCGGCGTCAACTACGGCGTGGCGGGCCTGGGCGCGGAGCTGATCGCCAACCGCGCCAAGATCGGCCCCACCAAGGACTGCGTCACCTGCGAGTACGAGGAGTTCTTCCTCGAGTCGTGGGCCAACGGCGACCCCGCGATGAACGTGGAGAAGGACGCCAGCGGCAAGGCCGTGGCGGCCCTCTACCCGGACGATCCGACCAACGTCCACCACAGCTACCTGGGCGACCCGGTGCGCATCCGCAACATCCACGCGGGCCCCGCGGAGACCCACGTCTTCCACCTCCACGCCCACCAGTGGAAGTACTCCCCGAGCGTCGAGAACTCCAACTACCTCGACTCGCAGACGGTCAGCCCCGGCTCGGCCTTCACCTACGACATCAACTACGGCGGCTCCGGCAACCGCAACTTCACCGCGGGCGACTCCATCCACCATTGCCACCTGTACCCGCACTTCGCCCAGGGCATGTGGGCGCTGTGGCGCGTGCACGACGTCTTCGAGGCCGGAACCAAGGACCGCCGCCTGCCGGACGCGGAGATCTCCGGCGGCACGCCCAACCCCGCCGTCATCCCCATCCCCAACCGGGCCATGCCGCCCATGCCCACGTACGCGGCCACCACCGTGAGCACGCCCTCGGGCCCCATGACGCGGCCAGCGTTCCCCGGCTTCCCCTTCTACATCCCGGGCATGGCCGGACGCCGCACGCCCCAGCCTCCGCTCGACCTGGAATACGACGGCGGCCTGCCGCGCCACATCGTGACCAACGCGGTGGGGCCCGTGGCCTACGGCAACTCCGGCCGGTTCGACGTGGACCCCACGGCGCTCAACATCAAGCTGCTGCCGCACGACGGCACGCCCACGGAGAAGGCCGCCATGGCCTTCCACGCGGGAGAGTTCCCCAGCGCCGCCGGCGCCACCGCGCCCACCGTCCTGCCGCTCCACAACGACCCCACCTACGCAGAGACGGCGAAGTACTACCCGGGCTACACCGCCCTGGGCGGCACGGGGAGGTTCCTCGTCAACGGCCGCAAGCCCGTGGCCGGCGCGCCCTTCGCGGACCCGTGCCCGGAGCGCACGACGAAACGCAACTACCGCGCCACCTACGTGCAGATCGCCATGCAGCGCGTGAACCGCGCCGGCTGGCACGACCCGCAGGCGCGGTTGATGGTGCTCAACGAGGACCTGGCCAACACGCAGGACGGCAAGCGCCCCCCGGAGCCCTTCTTCTTCCGCGCCGAGTCCGGCGAGTGCATCAACTTCTACGCCACCAACATCATCCCCGCCCACCTGGAGCCGGATGACTTCCAGATCTACACGCCCACGGACGTCATCGGGCAGCACATCCACCTGGTGAAGTTCGACGTGACGGCGTCCGACGGCGCCGGCAACGGCTGGAACTACGAGGACGGCACGCTGTCCTCCGACACGGTCGCCCACCGCATCCACCTGGCCAACGCGGCGGGTGGCGCCTTCGCCGCGGATGGCAACGTGGGCGAGACGGGCCCGCGCGTGTACCTCACCGCCCCGACCGTGCACCCCCGAATTCCCCGCGCGCCGGGCACCGCGCAGACGACCGTGCAGCGCTGGTGGGCGGATCCCCTCCTGCCTTCCGGCAACTCGCACACGCTGGAGACGGTGTTCACCCACGACCACTTCGGCCCGTCGTCGCACCAGCAGCACGGCTTCTACGGCGCGCTCATCGTCGAGCCCAAGGGCTCCCGGTGGAAGGACATGAGCAGCGGCGTGTACTTCGGCTCGCGCCTCTCGGACGGCGGCCCGACGAGCTGGAAGGCGGACATCATCACCGCGAACCCGGCCAACAGCTTCCGCGAGTTCTCGCTCGCCTTCGCGGACTACGTGCCGCTCTACGACGAGTGCGGCCAGCCGGTGAACCCGCCCAACTACAAGGAGGTGAAGCTGCCGGAGGCCATCGGCTTCGAGGACGTGCCCATGCCGGAGGCCATCAGCGCCGCGGACCCGGGCGGGATGACCATCAACTACCACAACGAGCCCATCCCCCATCGCATCTCCTCGAGGCTGCGGTGCGGGAACCGGTCGCAGCGCATCGGGGCCCGCGGGGACATGGCCAACGTCTTCCGCTCCGACATCCACGGCGACCCGTACACGCCGCTGCTCTATGGCTACCAGGGCGACAACATCCGCGTCCGCCTCGTCCAGGGCGCGCAGGAGGAGCAGCACTCGTTCACCCTGCATGGCAACAAGTGGCTCAAGGAGATGTACGACCCGGACAGCGGCTTCTACAACGCCCAGGCCATCGGCATCTCCGAACACTTCGAGTTCAACCTGACCGGCGGCCTGCCGCAGATCATCGGGCCGTACGAGACGGCGGACTACATGTACATGAGCGCGTCCACGGGTGACCTGTGGAACGGCATGTGGGGCATCCTCCGCACGTACAAGAACCGGCAGCGGGGCGTGCGCACGCTGTCGGACGTGGCGCTGCTCGCCGCGGACGAGAACCCCAAGCTCCAGGTCGTCACGCGCAAGGGCGCCGCGGAGCCGGGCGAGGTGCAGGCCTATCCGCCGCTGGAGCTGATCGACCTGCCCGAGGAGGCGGGCCTGGAGGAGATGGACGCCGCGAAGGAGACGGAGTCGGTGGAGGACTCCTACGAGGTGGACGACGCGGGCCAGAAGGTGAAGATCCGCACCGTCGAGCACCTCATGGCGGACCGCGAGGCGATGATCAAGGTCGACGAGGCGCTGGTGCTCCGCTACGAGGCCCTCAACTGGTTCGGCATCAAGCCCATCAAGACGGACTCGTGCCCCAGGGGCTCTCCGGTGCGGGTGTACCGGGTCTCCGCCATCGACGCGAAGAACTGGTTGCCCGGCCAGCGGCTCGTCTACAACGACGTCCACGAGATCTACGACCCGGACGCCATCATCTTCGCGCTCGACTCGCACCTGTCGGCGCTGAAGTCCGGGACGCGCAGGCCAGAGCCGCTCATCCTCCGGGCACGCGCGGGCGAGTGCATCCAGGTCACCCTGACCAACCGGCTGCCCTCCACCACGCTGCCCAAGACGCCCACCTGGGCGCACCACGCGGCCATCACCCCGAACTTCAACGTCAACCAGGTGAAGATGTCGAACCACGTGTCGCTGCATCCGCAGCTTGTCTCGTACGACGTGAACTCGGATGACGGCGCCAACGTGGGCCTCAACGCCGTGCAGACGGTGGCTCCGGGCGCGGCGCGCACGTACCGGTGGTTCGCCGGTGAGTTCAAGAGCTCGCCGTTCGGCACGCCGTTCCCCTGGGGCCGCAGGACGCCCATGGAGTTCGGCATCGTCAACCTGCGCAACATGGCGGACGTGGTGAACCACGGCATGCACGGCGCCATCGGCGCGCTCGTCATCGAGCCCGCGGACGCGTGGTGGACGACGGACTCGAGCACCGAGGCCCAGGCCTACGTGCAGTACACGAGGCCGGACGGAAAGCTGGAGACGTTCCGCGAGTTCGTGGCGCTGTTCCAGGACGACCTGGGACTGCACAGCGACCGCCCCGAGTACTGGGACACCGACGGCCTCGACAGCAACCGGGCGCTGCGCAACACGGCGGGCATCGACGACTCGCAGGACACGGGCCAGAAGGGCATCAACTACCGGACCGAGCCGCTGTGGGCCCGGCTCGGCCAGCGCCCGCAGACCTCGCCCGAGGAGATGAACGACCTGCTCATGGAGGACGTGCTCAGCTCCTCCGTCCACGGCGATCCGGCCACGCCGCTGTTCCGGGCGAAGGCGAACGACAAGCTGCGCTGGCGGTTCGGCCATCCGTCCGGCCACTCGCGGCAGCACGCCATCTCCCTGCACGGCGCGGAGTGGCGCCGCAACCCGTGGCTCGACGGCGGCCAGTCGCGCGTGATGGGGCCGAACCCGCGGTCGCCCATCATCTCCACGCAGGGCGGCGCATCCGTGATGCAGTCGTACACGATGATTCCGGAGTACGGCGCCGGAGGCATCGCGGGCATCCCGGGTGACTACCTCTACCGCGACCAGGCCAGCTTCCTGTGGAGCGGCGGCGGCCTGTGGGGCGTGTTGCGCGTCGAGTAGCACGTCCACGCGGAACGCATATGGCAGTGCCGGGGCGACGCGCCGGAGTCCGCGCGTCGCCCCGTTCCTCCCTCGCATCCTCGGAAGCACCATGCGCCAGCGTCTCCTCCTCGCCGTCCTCGGAGTCATTTCCGCGGGAGTCCTCGCCACCGTCGCCTGGCGGCCGAGCCCTCGGGCGCGACCCGAGGCCCCTCCGCCTCCCGCCCCCATCACCGCCTCGCCCGTCCGCGTCGAGCGCGAGGGGGTCTCCGTCTCCTTCGACCTGTCGCTCAACCCCCGCCAGCGCGAGGCCACGCGCGGCGCGCCGCTTCAAGGCACCGCGCGCTTCGTGCTCACGGACGCCAAGACGGGCGCGCCGCTCCAGGGGCGCCGCACGCTGGGCTGGATGTCCCTGCGCGCTCCAGGCGAGGCCGCCATGGACGACGCGGCCTGCAAGACTCGCGTGAAGACCTACCTGGGCGGGCTGCTGTCCGCTCGGGCGGAGGTCGACCTCAACAGCTACTGGTTCCTCACGCTCAACCACGACCAGTCGATCTCCGTCATCAACCCGCAGATCGCCTTCGACCGCACCAAGCTGCACAGCCTCGTGTCCGTGGGCGGCGCGGCGGAGGACTGGGCGCTCTTGAAGGACCGCTCGGCCCTCTATGTCACCGTGTCCTCCGGCAACTCCGTGTCCGTGGTGGACCTGGAGCGCTTCCTCGCCACGCGCACCATCCGGGTGGGGCAGAAGCCCGGCCGCATCGCCGTCGCGCCGGACGGGCGCACCGCGTGGGTGAGCAATGACGGGGATGGCACCGTCAGCGTCATCGACACGGCGAGCCACGAGGAGGTGGGCACCCTCGAGGTGGGCGCGGGCCGCCACGAGCTGGCCTTCTCCGACGAGGGGCGCACCGCGTGGCTCACCAGCACGGACGCCGAGGTGCTCACCGCCGTGGACGTGGGTTCGCGCGAGGTGCTGGGCAAGGTCGACGTGGGCACGGGCGTGGGTGACATCGCGTGGAGCCCGGTGGCCCGCGCCGTGTTCGTGGCGCAGCCCCGGACGAACGAAGTGCTGGTGGTGGACCCCTCGCGCCGGGCCATCACCCAGCGCGTCGCCGTGAAGGAGGGCCTGGGCGCGCTGCGCTTCGACCGCACGGGGCGCTGGGCCTTCCTGCTCCATCCCCAGGCCGGCACCGTGGACATCCTGGACGCCGCGCGCGGACAGGTGGCCCACACGCTCACCGGCTTCGCCGCGCCGGACACCGTCGTCTTCACGGACGCCTTCGCCTACGTGCGCAACACCACCAGCGGCCACGTCTCCCTGGTGGAGCTGAAGACGTTGGAAGGCGCGGGGAAGCCGTCCGTGGTGCAGATCACCATGGGCCAGCGGCCGCCAGCCGAGGGCCGCATCCCCGGACGCTCGGACCCCATCGCCGCGCTGCCGGAGGGCACCGGCGTCATCGTCGCGGGCGCGGCCGATCGCGCGCTCTACCTCTACCAGGAGGGCATGATGGCGCCGCGAGGCACCCACCTGAACTACGGCCGCGAGCCCCGGGCCGTGCTGGTGTTGGATCGCTCCCTGCGCGAGGTGGAGCCGGGCGTCTACACCGCCGCGACGACGGTCCGCGAGAACGGCGTCTACGACGTCCAGTTCCTCCTCGACAACCCGCGAGCCATCGTCTGCGCGGAGTGGAAGGTGGGGGGCGTCCCCGAGGACGCGTCGCTCGGCAAGAAGCGCCCGCTGACCCTGACCCCGGCCTTCGACCCCAAGGTCATCCTGACCGCGGGCGCCTCCACGCCGCTGCGCTTCAAGCTCGAGGTCACCCCGGGCTTCGAGGCCCCGCCCGTGCAACCCCAGGAGGTCCGCGTCCTCCTGTTCAAGACGCCCGGCACCTGGCAGTCGCGCACGGAGCCGCGCGCGCTCGGCGAGGGGCTGTTCGAGGTGGACTTCACGCCCCCCTCGGCCGGTCAGTACAAGTTCGTCGTCGGCGTGGAGAGTCGCAACATCGACCTGGGTCGCCTCCCCCACTTCACCCTGGGCGTGGCGGATGCCGCCGCCCCGACCGCCGTCTCCGCTCCCGAGGTCCGTCGATGAGTCGCTCACGCGCGCACGCGCTTCGCCACCTGCTGTTCCTCCTGACGCTGGTCGCGGCCACCGTGGCCCCACGCTCGCGCGCGGAGGACGCGGCCGCCGTCGTCCCCACGCCCCGCCCCGCTCCCGCGCCATCCCTGGAGGTGGAGGTGCCGGACGTGGAGCTGGTGGACCAGACGGGCCGCGCGGTGCGGCTGTGGACCGACCTGGTCCGTGGCCACACGGTGGCCATCAACTTCATCTTCACCCGGTGCAAGACCATCTGCTCGCCGATGACGGCGACGATGGCGCGCGTGCAGAAGGACCTGGGCGAGAAGAGCGGCGTGCGCTTCATCTCCATCACCCTGGACGTGGCCAATGACACTCCCGAGCGGATGGCGAAGTTCGCGGAGCCCTTCAAGCCCGGGCCGGGCTGGTCCTTCCTCACCGGAGAGCCCGCGAAGGTGAAGGAGGCGCTCGTGGCGCTCGGCGGATACGTTCCCGACAAGGAGGCGCACCGGCCCACGGTGCTGGTGGGCAACGCGGTGGCCAACACCTGGCAGCGCGTGGACGGACTGGGCAGCCCCTCCACCATCCTCGCCGCCCTGCGCGAGGTCCAGGCCCGCTCGAAGGGGCCCTCCGAGCTGGGGAGCGTCGACGGCGACGCGGGCAACCAGGACGCCGCCGCCGCGAAGTACTTCACCAACACGGAGCTGGTGGACCAGCACGGCAAGACGCACCGCTTCTACGAGGACCTCGTGCGGGGACGGAAGGTGCTCATCAACTTCGCCTTCACGGCCTGCAAGGGCGCGTGCTCCCCCATCACCCGACACCTCGCGCGGGTGCAGGAGCAGCTCGGCGGTCGCGTGGGCAAGGACATCACCATGATCACCCTCTCCGTCGACCCCGCCAACGACACGCCCAGGAGCCTGGGCACCTTCACCAAGAAGATGGGCGTCAAGCCCGGCTGGTACTTCCTCACCGGCGCGCGCGAGAACATCACCCTCGTGCTGAAGAAGCTGGGCGGCTACGTCGACGACCCCAACGCCCACAACACCACGCTCCTCATCGGCGACTCCACGACGGGCATGTGGGTGAAGTCCCCCGCGATGGCCCAGGTGGAGAACATCGTCTACGCCGTCGAGCACCTGAATGACCCGAGGTAGCCCCGTGCGTGTCGCGACCTGGAGGACCGCGTGGGGCCTGGGCTGGCTGCTGGCGCTGCTGCTGACCCTCGGCGCCTGCAAGCGCGCCGAACCCGCCCCCGCGCCCGTGGACCCGGCGGCCGCGCGCAAGGGGCGGAGCCTCTTCCAGCGCGGCATCAGCGCGCGCGACACCCCGCTGATGAGCCACCTCGCCCCCGAGCGCGTCGAGCTGAGCGGCGAGGTGGCGGCGTGCTCGCGCTGCCACGGGCCCTCCGGACGGGGCAGCCAGGAGGGAGGCGTGGAGGTCCCGGACATCACCCCGGGCGCGCTCGGCCACGCCCGGGTCCGCGCGGTGGGAGAGCTGGAGGACCGCTCCCGTCCCGCATACACACGCACCACGCTGCTGCGCGCGGTGACGGAGGGCGTGTCCGCCAGCGGTCGCCCGCTGGGCGTCACCATGCCCCGCTATTCGCTCACGCGGGTCGAGCAGGAGGAGCTGCTCGCGTACCTGGAGCAGCTCGGGGAACACCCGGACCCCGGCGTCTCCTCCACCACGCTCACCATCGGCGCGGCCCTGCCCCTCACCGGTCGACTCGGTCCCCTGGGCCAGGACGTCGCCGCCGTCGTGCGCGCCGTCTTCGAGGACGTCAACGCGAGCGGCGGCCTCTTCCGACGCGAGCTGGAGCTGGTCGTCGAGGACGACGCGGAGCTCCTCGCCCACCCGAGCCCGTCGACCACGGGAGGGGGGGATGCCACCACGCGGCTGTTGGAGCGCGGCGTGCTCGCGCTCGCCGCCAGCCTCCGCCAGGGGCCCCTGCCCTCCGACGCCGCGTTGGGCCGCGAGGGCACGCCGCTGGTGCTCCCCCTCGCCTTGCGCGGTGGGACGGGCGCGGAGGACAGCCCCGTGTTCTTCCTCTACCCGGACGAGCCGGCACTGGCACGGCTGGCCGTGCAGTGGCTGTCCCGCACGCGAGAGGTCGAACTGCGGCGCCACGCGCTCGTGGTGGCCCACGTGGGCGACGCGGCGGGAGGCGCCTGGCTCGGCGCCGTGCGCGACGAGGCCGCGAGGCGAGAGCTGGCGTCGCCCAGGGAGCTGCGCCTCACCCTGGAGGCTCCGGCTTCACGGGAGGGGAAGGCGCCCACGACGCTGACGCGGGCCGCGTCGACGCGCGCCTCGCCCGCGCGCGAGCGACCCGACACGTCGATGACAGGCACGCCCTGGGACCTGGAGAGCTTCCTCCGTCACGCGGCCACCGCCCTGCCCCCGGCCGTGCTGTACGCGGGGCCCCCGGAGGGGCTGGCCACGTTGCTGCGGGCCCTGGAGGCGAAGTCGCTGGCGGTGCCCGTGCTCGCGCCCGCGAGTCTCGCCATCCCCGAGGTGGTGGGCCCCTCGTCCGAGCGCGTCCGGTTCATCTACCCCGCGGGGCTGGGAGAGCGGGCCCCCGACCTGACGGCCTTCGCCGCGTTCATGGAGCGCCACCAGCTGAAGGCCAGCCACAGGGGCTTCCAGCTGGGCGCCTACGCCGCGGCGCGCGTGCTCGTCGAGGCCCTGACCCGGACGGGCGCGGAGGTCACCCGCGCCGCGCTCGTCCAGCAGCTCGAGTCCCTGCGCGACTTCGAGACAGGGGTCTCTCCCCCCGTCACCTTCGGCGTCAATCGCCGGGTCGGGGTGCAGGGGGGACAGCTGGCCGAGTTGGAGCCCGGGAGCGGACGGCTCTCCGCCGCGTCGGAATGGATTCCCCTCTCACCCTGAGCGCTCCGGGGGCGCGGAGGCCGGCACCTCGAGGACGACCTCCGCGCCAGCCTCCTCACGGCCTGGCGCGATATAGGCCCGGCCGCCATGCTGCTCGGCCACCTCCCGGACGATGGCCAGCCCCAGCCCCGTCCCCGGCGTGTGCCGGGTCCCCAGCACCCGGTGGAAGGGCTCGAACACGGCCTCGCGCTCGGCGAGCGGGATGCCCGGGCCCGAATCCACGACGCGCAGCTGATGGCGTCCCCCGGCACGTGACAGGCGCACGACGACCTCGCCCCCTTCGGGCGAGAACTTGAGGGCGTTGGACAGCAGGTTGTCCACGGCCTGGCGCAAGGCCCCGGCGTCGAAGTGCGCCACCGCGGCGCCGGAGGTCTCCAGGCGGATGAGCTGCCCTCGTCGCTCGGCCTCGGCGCGCGCGCCCTCCACCGACTGGGTGACCAGGGTCGACAGGTCGCCGCGCCGGCGGTCCCACGCGCCCCTCCCCGCCACGGCGAGGTCCAGCATGTTGCCCGCGAGCACCGCCAACCGGTCGACCTCCGCGCGGGCCTCCAGCAAGCTGGCGCGTAGCGCGTCCGGGCTCCTATCCCTCCGCAGGGCCAGGTCCATGCTCGTGCGCATCAACGTCAGCGGCGTGCGCAGCTCGTGCGCAGCGCCCGCGATGAGCCGCTCCTGCGCGGCGCGCGCGCCCCGGAGCCGCTCGGTCGCCTCCGCCAGCACCGCGCGCAGCTGGCCAATCTCGTCCGGCTCCGCGTCCTCGACGGGCGCGCGGGAGAAGTCCCCCTCCCGAAGCTGTCCCAGGTGGCGGGTGATGGCCCCCAACCGCCGCGCGAGCCGCCGCGCCTGTTGGGTCTGCAGCACCAGCAGCGCGGCCCCCAGCACCGCCGCCAGCGCGAACGCCATGCGGTGGTAGGTCCCCACCGAGGCATCCACCTGTCCCAGCGACGCGGCCAGGCGCAACAGGAAGCGCTCGCCATGCGGTGAGCGCACGTTCACCAGCACCTCGCGCCAGCGGCTCCCATCCGGCAGATGGTGGGTCATCAGCACGGGCGCTCCCCCCGGCACACCCGGGACGTGCCGCGCGTCGGCCAGCGGATCTCCCTCGACGGGCCCGGGCGGGTAGCGCATCACGAGCGCGCCATCCGGGCCATGCAGGTAGCCATGCGGCGCGAAGGGGCGAACCTGCTCCACCAGCGGGGACACCGCCATGTGCAGGTGGACCTTCTGCCCCGGCCCGTCGAAGAGGCTCACGCTCTCCACCGCCGCCTGCGCGAGCAGCGCGCGATCCAACGAGCGCTCCAGGTCGTAGCGGAAGAGCTGTCCGGCCAGGGCCAGGGCCACGAACGCGGCCAGGGCCGGTACGAGCGCGCCCAGCAGCCACAGCCGCCGCGCCAGCGTCACGGTGGCGCGTCCCCGCTCACCGCCAGCTTGTACCCCACGCCGCGCACGGAGCGGATGGCGACATCCGTCACCTCCAACCGCTCCAGCTTGGTGCGCAGATAGCCCACGTACACGTCCAACACGTTGCCGTTGCCGTCGAAGTCCGGCCCCCACGCCTGGGTGAGCAGCCGCGAGCGCACCTGCGCCTCGCCCGGGTGACGCGCCAGCGCGGAGAAGAGCGCGAACTCGCGCGACGTGAGCGATTCCTCGCGGCCGCCCCTGCGCAGCACGCGGCGGCGCGGGTCGAGCACCAACGCCCCCAGGCGCACCGGGCCATCCTCCCCGTCACCGCGCCGGGCCAGCGCCTCCAGGCGCGCCAGCAGCTCCTCGAAGTCGAAGGGCTTCACCAGGTAGTCGTCCGCGCCGGCGCGCAGGCCCGCCACCTTCTCCGGCGTGGTGCCGCGCGCGGTGAGCATCAACACCGGCGTGCGGACCCCGCCGTGCCTCCAATGCTTGAGGAGCGTGACACCGTCCATGCCTGGCAGCGCCCAGTCCAGGACGATGACGTCATAGCCGTCATCGAGGCCCCGCTCGAGCGCCGCGTTCCCCGTCACGCAGACCTCGACGTCGTGGCCCTCCTCCATGAGCCCGCGTTGGAGCAGACTCACCATCTTCTCCTCGTCCTCGACGAGCAATAGCCTCATGTGCACGGCCCCCCTGCGGGCCGAGCTTTCCATGCCCTCCGAGACGTTGTCAGCGTCAATCCGGTGACAGTCCCGGCGTCAGGACGGGGAGGAGGGACGCGCCATCCGCGCACCCTCGCCCACCCCTTCGAAGCCATGCTCCGTCAGGAAGGCGCGCACCGCGTCGGCGATCTCCGTGCCGGCCTCCAACAGGCCGGCATGACCGGCGTCATCCACCTGGAGCCACCGGGCCTGGGGCAGCGCGTCGCGCATGCGGACCATCTCCCGCAGGGGGACCAGGATGTCGTCGCGCGCGGCGATGATGAGGATGGGCACGTCGAGCCGCGGCAGCACGTCCCAGGCGTGCCCCTCGGCCAGTCCCCGGAGGGTGTACCAGTACGCCTGGGGGCTCATCGTCCGCAGCGCGTAGAGGAACTCGTCGATGTCCGGCCGGGGCGCGCGGGCCCGGAGCGCGCCCACCGCGCGAGCCATGGGATAGGCGAAGCGGCTGGCCATCACCGCTCGCGCCACGGGCGCGGCGACGGGGAGCGCGGGGGTGACGGCGCGGAACACGTTGCGCACGGTGGACAGCAGGGCCCGCCCCGACAGGGGGGCCCCCGCCCCGGACCCCGGCGCCCCGGGTGTCCCCGCGATGAGCGTCATCGCGGGCACCAGGTCCGGCCGGCGGCGGTACAGCTCCAGCAGCACCCGCACGCCCATGGAGAAGGCGATGTGGTGTGGGGGCCGCCCGTCGCCGCGCGCCATCACCTCCTCGGTGACGCGCTCCAGGTCGTCCACGTGCACGGGGATGCCGTAGTGCCCGCTCCGGGACGTCTCGCTCCCGCCATGGCCCCGGTAGTTCCAATGGACCACGCGGTGGTCCTGCTCGAGGCTGGCGACGATGTGGCGCCAGAAGTTCTCCGACGTGCCGATGCCGTTGGTCAGCAACACCGTGGGCCGGGGCCGCAGCACGCCCTCCGCGCTCTCCTCCCGGAGGTCGCCGGTGTGCGTATGCCAGGCCACCCGGGTTCCATCCGGGGCGACGACGAAGCGCGTGGTGCGACGATAGGGCATGCGCCCCTCACCATGAGGCGCACCCGACGCACGCGCAAGGTGGACGTTCGGACAATCGGTCCGCTCCACGGCGGTGTGACATCCCGCTCCCATGGGCCGCGCGGGCCGGGGTATGAGGGGCCATGCTTCACGAGGATGCCCTCCAGGTCGACATCGCCGGCGCGCTCGCGCATTACGCCGAGCACGGCTACGCCCGGCTGGGACGGGTCCTGAGCGACGCGGGCCTGGAGGCGCTGCGCGAGCGTGCGGATGACCTCATGCTCGGCCGGGTGGCCTACCCGGGCATGTTCTTCCAGCCGGACGCCACCACCGGCCGCTACGAGGACGCGCCGCTGGGCCTGGGCTGGCAGGGCCCGTCGCTCGACTACCGCAAGCTGGAGAAGCTGGAGAAGGACCCGCGCTTCCTCGCGTGGATGGAGAACCCGCTGTTCGAGCGCGTCGTGCGCGCGCGCATCCCGGGCGATGTCGTGCTCTACCGCGCCATCTTGTTCCACAAGGGGCAGGCGGGTGGCAGCAACCTGCCCTGGCACCAGGATGGCGGCCGGCTCTGGGGCCTCACGCGAGAGCCGGAGCTCCA
Source organism: Myxococcus stipitatus (assembly GCF_021412625.1). The sequence continues at coordinate 357,332 of NZ_JAKCFI010000005.1, forward strand.
GCTGTGGACCGCGCTGGACGACGCGCCCGTGGGCGGCGGCTGCCTGGAGGTCATCCCCGGCAGCCACTGGGGCGGCCTGGTGACGGAGCTGGGAGGCGTCATCCCCCCGGACGCCGTGGAGGCGGGGGACGCCGAACGCCGCGCCCTGCCCCTCCCCGCCGCCGCCGGCGAGGTCATCCTCGTCCACAACCACGTGTGGCACCGCTCCGGCCGGGGACGCCCCGGGCAGCGCCGCCGGGCCTTCTCCGCCTGCTACATGAGCGCGGACATCCACTGCGTCCGCAAGAAGAAGGCCCCGCGCGTCTTCCCCGCCGTCTTCCGGCGGTAGCGCCAGCGCGGCTCACCCCACCAGGGGCATGCGCCGGGGGGGCGGCAGCTCCCGCGCGCCCTGGCCCAGCGGCAGCGACACCCGGAAGGTGCTGCCACGGCCCGGCTCGCTCTCCACCGAAATCTCCCCGCCGAAGCCGGTGACGATGCCGTGGCAGATGGACAGCCCCAGGCCGGTCCCCACGCCCACCGGCTTCGTGGTGAAGAACGGGTCGAAGATGCGCGCGCGCACCTCCGGCGTCATGCCCACGCCGGTGTCCCGCACCTCCACGACGACGCGCTCCCCGGCCGGGCGGAGCGTGACGCGCACCTCGTTGTGCTCGGGACGCCCCTCGGGAATCGCGTGCGCGGCGTTGATGAGCAGGTTGAGGAACACCTGGCCGAAGCGGCCCTCGCTGCCCTCCACCGGGGGCACGTCGCGGTAGTCCCGGACGACCTGCGCGCGCATCTTCAGCTCGCCCCGCGCCATGGTGATGGCCGACTCCAGCACCGCCTGGAGGTTGACGGCGGTGGCGACGTCCTCGTCGCCTCGCGAGAACGTGCGCAGGTCGCGGACGATCTGCCGCACGCGGTGCGCGCCGTCCACGGCCTCGCGCAGCACCTCCTCCATCTCCGACGTCCGCCCCTCCGGCAGCTCGCGCGCCACGTTCTTCAGCTCCACCGCCAGGAAGGACAGGTTGGAGAGCACGAAGGCCAGCGGGTTGTTGATTTCATGCGCCACCCCCGCCGCCAGGGTGCCCACCGCCGCCAGCCGGTCCGACACCACGAGCTGCGCCTGCATCGCCTTGCGGTCGGTGATGTCCAGCGACACGCCGCCCAGCAGCCGCCGGCCCGTGCGCTCCTTCAGGATGAAGCGATACGTGAGCCAGTGGCGCTCCGTCCCGTCCGGCGAGGGAATCATCCCCTCGGAGGCGCTGGCCACCCCGGAGTCGAGCACCGCCTGGTCCTCGCGGCGCACGTGCTCCGCGGACGCGGCCGGCATCAGCGCCACGTCCGAAAGCAGGCTGACGTCCACGTCGTCCTTCAGCCCGAAGAAGTGACGATAGGGTTCGTTCACCCAGACGCGCCGCCCCTGCTCGTCCTTCATGTACGCCACGGCGGGGCCATGGTTCATGAAGGACGCGAACAGCTCCTGCGACTCCTGGAGGGCCGCGAGCGCCGCGGTGCGCTCGGCCATCACCGCGTGGCGCGCGTCGACCTCCGCCGCGTTGCCCATGGCCGCGCCCAACAGCCCCGCCATCAGCTCCAGCGTGCGCACGTCCCGGTCGTCGAACGCGTGGGGCTGGCGCGACGTCACGTTGAGCGCGCCCACCGGCCGCGCCTCGCGCCACAGCGGCACGCACACCATGGAGCGCACGCCCACCCGCCGCGTGGCGTCCACGTCGACGCGCACGTCGTCCTCGGCGTCGTCCGTGCGCATGACCTCGCCGCGCAGCAGGCTGTCCCCGGTGAGCGTCCCCGTCAGCGGGAGGCGGAAGCCCCTGTGTTCGGCGAGCGAGCCGGTGGCCACCTCGTATTCGACGTACCCGTCGCGCATCAGCGCCACCGCCGCGCCATCCGCGCCGCACAGCCGCCGGGAGCGCTCGCACAACAGGTCCATCACCGTCGCCAGGTCGAAGCCCGCGAGCGCCACCTCCGACTGGACCTGGATGATCTCCGCCAGCCGGGACATCTCTCCCCGGGCGGAGGCCTCCGAGCGCTGGAGCTGCCGCCGCGCCACGGACCTGCGCTCCAGCAGCGCCCGCCGCGCGCGCACCTCCTCCGCGCGGAACGGCGCCACCAGGAACTCGTCCACGCCCGCGGCCAGCAGCGGCGCCAGCGCGGCGTCCGTCGCCGCGTCCGCCAACCCGAGCACCAGCAGCTCCTCGGGGCGCGCGCGCCCGCGCAGCGCGTCCAGCCAGCGCGCGTCCCCCACCAGCGACGCGGCCTCCACGACGAGCACGTCCACGTGTTCGTGCACCAACGCCGTGTCCGCCTCCGGGACGCCAAAGACCACGCGGACCTCCTGCCCCTGGCGGCGGAGCTCCTCGGCCACTGGATGACGAAGCTCAGCGCTGATGCACAGATACTTCATCCATCCTCATCCACGGGAGAAGGACCCAGGCCGTCCTCGGGATGTTACAATCTATCAACCGCGCGGTTCCACCGCGCCGGCCCCGAGTGAGGGGCCACGTCCACCCCCGCGCCTCTCGACCCCAGAGAAGCCTCGCGCGGTAGAGAGCGAGCCCTTTCGTCGTGTCCTTGTCGGGTGTCCCGGGAGTCGTCGTCGCCGAGCAGCCCCACTACCTGCCCTGGGTCGATTTCTACGAACAGGTGGCGCGCGCGGGGACCTTCGTCGTGCTGGACAACGTGCAATGGCTGCGACGGGGCTGGCAGCGGCGCACGCGTGTCAGCCTGCCGGCGAACGTGCCCACACCGCCCCCCACCGAGCCCGGCTTCCAATGGCTGTCCATTCCGCTGGAGGACCCACACCGGGACCAGCTCATCTCCGAACTGGCGGTGGACACGCGCCAGCCCTGGGCGCGTCGACACCTGCACGCGCTGGTGACGCTGTACGGGCGCCGGCCCCATTTCGCCACCCAGGTGCTGCCACGGCTGGAGCCCTTCTACGACATGGCCGCGCGCGAGTCGGGGCCGGGCTCGCTGCTGCGCGTGCTGCTGGCGAGCATGGCGCTGTTCCACGAACCGCTCGGCTTGAAACCGGACATCGTGCTGGCCTCCACGCTGGAGCGTCGGGGCGAGGACAAGTCCGCGCGGCTGGTCGAGTACTGTCGACAGCTGGGCGCGCACACGTACTACTCGGGCCTGGGTTCGTCGCTGTATCTCCAGGTGGGGCTGTTCCGCGACGCGGACGTGCGCGTGCTGTGGCAGCGCTTCCGCCACCCGGACTACGCGCAGGGGCGCGAGGGGCGCTTCGTGCAGGGCATGTCCATCGTGGACGTGCTGTCCAACGTCCCCGTGGAGCAGGTGCGCCGGTGGCTGGAGCCCTCCCCGTGGGGGCCCTTCGCCCCGGCGCCCTGAGGGCTTCAGGAGGCCGAGGCGGCGGTGGCCTCGACGGCCTTGTCGAAGCGCACGAAGTAGCTGCGCACGGCCGCGTCGAGCAGGGCCGGGTCCAACCGGGGCTCCTGGCCCAGGTAATGGGACATGTCGATGACCTGGTCGAGCAGGTCGCGCGGCTGACACGCGGCGAAGGGCCGGTTGGTGGGCCGGTAGTGCGCGTCGATGAGGTAGTCGACGGCGTTGGCGTTGTAGGCCACGCCGCGCTTGCGACACATCACCTCGAAGATCTGGTGGAACTGCTCCTCGTCCGGGCGGCGCACCTCCAGCTTGTAGCGGACCCGGCGCAGGAAGGCGTCGTCCACGAGCGCGCTCGGGTCGAGGTTGGTGGAGAAGGCGGCGAACACGTCGAAGGGCACCTGCAGCTTCTTGCCAGTGTGCAGGGTGAGCATGTCGATGTCGCTCTCCAGCGGGACGATCCACCGGTTGAGCAAATCTCGGGGAGAGACCTTCTGCCGGCCGAAGTCGTCGATGAGGAGCATGCCGTTGCTCGCCTTCATCTGGAACGGCGCCTCGTAGTACTTCACCTCCGGCGAGTAGACGAGGTCGAGCATCTCCAGCGTCAGCTCGCCACCGACGACGACGAGCGGGCGGCGGCACCGCACCCAGCGCCGGTCGTACGAGGGGCCGTTGTCGTCCTCCACCGGCTTGTGCAGGTTGGAGTCGAAGACGCGCACCACGAAGTCGTCGATGAGGATGGCGTGGGGGATGAAGACGTCCCCCTCGAAGCAGTTCACCATGCCCTGGCAGATGGCCGTCTTGCCGTTGCCCGGAGGACCGTAGAAGAAGATGGCGCGGCCGGAGTTCATCGCGGGGCCGATGCCGTCGTAGATGTAGTCGCGGATGATGAGGTCGCCGAACTTGTCCTGCATCCGCGCGCGGGTGATGCGGTTGCCGCGCACGGTCTGCTTCTTCACCGCGGCGACGTACTCCTGGAAGGGGATGGGCGCCGGGCCGTTGTAGCGGTTGCGGTCGAGGATCTGCCGCAGCACGTCCGTCACGAACGGCGTGAGCTGGTAGATCATCGTGGACTTGCCCACGCCGGACGCGCCGCCGCCGCGGATGTCGACGTACTTCTGGCGACGCAGCCCTTCGATGATGTCGTCGACGACGGAGGTGGGCAGCTGGAGGCGGGACGCCAGGTCCATGCCGCGCATCTCACCGGCGAAGAAGAGGGCCTTGAGGACCAGCTCCTCCACGAAGGTCGCGGTGAGGCCGGTGTCCTCCAGGGCGCGCGGCTGGGCGGGCCAGAAGCGCTGCTCCATGCTCGGATCGAGCGCGCGGCGTGAACCGGTGACCGCGCCCCGGCGCTCCGTGCCGCTGTAGGCGGGGGGCGGGATGGTGCGGCGCTCCGGGCCATTGAACGCCGCCCCGGGCGCGGCGGAGGGCGGGCGGCGCTCCGGGCCTCCTGCGGCGGCCGGGGGCGCCGCGGGGGCGGCGGGACGGCGCGGGGGCTCCTGACTGCTGACGATGACCGAGGGCGAGGGCCCGGGAGGGGGACGGCGCTCGGGCGTCCCGGAGGGAGCGACGGGACGACGCTCGGTGGGGAACTCGGGGCCGTCGTCCTCCGCCGACGGGGGGCGGGGGGGCGGGCCTCCCGGGGCGGGGCGACGCTCGGGCAGGGCCGAGTTGGCCCCCGGGCGGGGGCGTGGAGGAGAGCTGAGCACCGGGCTGGGCACGTCCGGAGCGACCGGCGTCTCCGTGGGGGTGACGCTTCGGCTCGACTCGTCGTTCGGATCACCCGCCGTCGTGGGGGACGGCCGCCTGAACAGGGTCATTCGGTGCTCACTCCAAGGTGGAGCCCCGGAGCCTACCGCAAATCACCCGCCGTCAACGAGGCGGCGTGGCGCCTGGGCTGAGCGATGATGGACACACCCTCCGTCACGCGGAGGTGTCCTCGGGGAGCGTCCCTCCGCGGCGCCCCCCGGGCCTGTCTTCCCCACCCTGGAGCCACACCCTTGAATCGACCCATGTCCCTGTTGGCCCTTCCCCTGCTCCTGGTCTGCGCCACCGCGGCGGCGCAGACGGAGCCGAGCCTCTCCTTCGGCGCGGCCTACACCGTCCACCAGTCGGAGACACTGACCGCTGGCGGTCAGGTCCGCGTGTCCTACGCCAGCTCGCGCCTGTCCCAGTGCCGCGTCACCCTCCCGGATGGCGGCCCGGGCTGGAGCCTCACCGGCCACTACCGCCTCAACGGCGGCGCGGAGGCGAGCTTCGATGTCGCGGGCCAGCCCGTGACGGGCCTGCCCCCGGTCATCCCCCTGTCCGCGCCGGGCCTGCTCGAGGTGTGGTTCCGCGTCTCGAGCGAGGGCTGCGAGGCGTATGACTCCAACTACGGCTCCAACTTCCGCTTCACCGTCCAGCCGGCGGGCAGCGCGGGTGTCCCCGCGCTCGTGTTCCAGGAGGGCTGGCTGGAGTACACGGTGGGCACCGTGAAGGCGGGCCAGCCGTTCGTGGTGGACTACGACATCGACCGGCTGCCGGAGTGCCGGCTGCTCTACAACGGCGCGCCCACGTGGGAGGTCTGGGTCCACTACCGCTTCGACAACGGCGTGACGGGCGACCTGAGCGTCACGCAGGTCTCCGGCTACTCGCGCTTCCAGGTCCCCGTCACGCTCACCGCGCCCGTGGGGGCCCGCTCCGTGGCGCTGTGGTTCGAGAACTGGGACCGGGGCTATTGCCGGCGCTGGGATTCGCTGTACGGCGCCAACTACCGCTTCGACGTGTCGCCGTAGCGACAGGCCCGCGCCCCGCCGCGCCCTCGCGCGTCCGACGGGGCGCGGGCTTTGCAGCCTCGTGGACGGCGCCCGGTTTCCGGGTGGCCCCGGCCCCTCACGCGGCAGTGCCCACCCGGCGGGACGGGTGCTAACTTCGCGCCATGAGCTTCTTTCAGGAACCGCCGAGGCTGGGGAATCAGTACGACGACGACGCGCTGCTACAGAGCTATCTGGCGAGGACGCTGCCGGAGGACTTCCGGCGCTCCATCACGGAGGACCTCCGTGACCTGGGCGAGCTGAGCGGGAACTACTTCTATCCCTTCCAGCTCCGCGACCGGCTGAACGAGCCCGTCCTGACGCAGTGGGATGCGTGGGGCCACCGCATCGACCACATCGAGGTCTCCCCCCTGTGGAAGGAGGCGGAGGCGCTGGCGGCGAAGCGTGGGCTCATCGCGACGGCATACGAGCAGAAGAGCGGCGACTTGAGCCGCGTGCACATGTTCGTGCTGAACTACCTCATCCAGGCCTCGCTGGACGTGTACTCCTGTCCCATGGCGATGACGGACGGCGCGGCCCGCTCGCTGCTGTCGCTGGGGAACCAGGCGTTGATCGACCGCGCCCTGCCCCGCCTCACCTCCAGGGACCCGAAGACGGCCTGGACCTCCGGCCAGTGGATGACCGAGCGCACGGGCGGCTCGGACGTGGGCCTGACGCAGACGGTGGCGCGGCAGTCCCCGGAGGGCTGGCGGCTTTACGGCACCAAGTGGTTCACCTCCGCGACGACGGCGCAGATGGCGCTCACGCTCGCCCGCCCCGAGGGCAACGGCCCCGGCGGCAAGGGCCTGGCCATCTTCTACGTCGAGACGCGCGACGCGGACGGCCGCCTCAACGGCATCCAGATCAACCGGCTGAAGGACAAGCTGGGCACGCGCAAGGTGCCCACCGCGGAGCTGACGCTGGACGGCACGCTGGCGACGCCGGTGGCGGGCCTGACGGACGGCATCAAGAACATGGCGTGGATGCTCAACGTGACGCGCACGTGGAACGCGCTGGGCGCGACGTGGAGCATGCGCCGGGCCATGGCGCTGGCGCGCGACTACGCGAAGCGCCGCGTGCAGTTCGGCGCCCCGTTGTCGGACAAGCCGCTGCACGTGGACACGCTGGCGGGCCTGGAGGCGGAGTTCCAGGCGGGCTTCATGCTGGCCTTCCGCGGCGTGGAGCTGCTGGGCAAGCTGGAGGCGAAGACGGCCACCGAGCGCGACCTGCTCCTGCAGCGGCTCGTCACGCCGCTGGCGAAGCTGACCACGGGCCGTCAGGTGGTGCACGTCACGTCGGAGGTCTCCGAGGCGTTCGGCGGCGCCGGCTACGTGGAGGACACCGGCGTGCCCCGCCTCCAGGCGGACTCGCAGGTGCTGTCCATCTGGGAGGGCACGACGAACGTGCTGTCGCTGGACTCGCTGCGCGCGCTGGCCAAGGAGGGCACGCTCGAGGCCTTCTTCCACGAGGTGGAGGGACGACTTGCCAACGTGAAGGACGCGGGCCTGCGTCCGTGCGTGGAGACGGCGCACCACGCGCTCGAGCACGCGCGAGCCTGGGTGTCCGGCGCCATGGCCAACCCCGCGGCGATGGAGGCCGGCGCGCGCCGCTTCTCCCTCACCCTGGGCCGCACCATGGAGCTGGCCCTGCTGAGCGACCACGCGCAGTGGTGCCTCGACCACGGCCACGGCCCCCGCACCAAGGCCGCCGCCCGCCGCTTCGCCCAGAACGGCGTGGACCTCATCCGCGACTCGCTCGACCTGGACGAGTCCCGGCTGCTCGGCTGACCCGCACCTCCTCGCGGAGCAACTCGGAGTCAACCGCAACACAGTGACAAAAGATTCCCTCCCCGCATCTTGACTTCGGCGGGGAGGGAGCTGGATTCCCGCGCCCCTGGGAATTCCCGGGACAGGCCGCCAGACTGCGCTCCTCACCCGCTGCACGGAAGGAGTCGGTCATGAAGAAGCTGCTGATGGGGCTGGTCGCGCTGGGCGTCCCGGGGCTGATGTTCGCGGGCAACCTGATGTACTCGCCCCAGGCGGACGCCCTCCCCGCCGGTCGCGAGGCCTGCACGTACACGTATTACGAGGACGAGACGTACTCGACGCCGGTGCTGACGCTGCACTGTTCCTGCGCGAACCCCGAGTGCTACGCCACCGAGGACGTCACGCCGTTCTACACGGCGGATTGCTACGAGTGCTGAGCTGAAACCTGGGTGGGGGCGGCTGATGCCTCCCGCTCGGGGCGTGTGCCACGGAGCGTCGGGATGCCCTGCGCTTGCAACGTCAGGGTAGCGGGCCCAGAGTGAAGACTCCTCCAGGAGTCACAATCATGGCGTGGTGGGTCTACGCATTGGCCTCCGCGGGTTTCGCCGCATTGACCGCCATTCTCGCGAAGGTGGGCGTGGAGGGGGTCCCCTCGACGCTCGCCACGGCCCTGCGCACCGGGGTCGTGCTCGTCTTCGCGTGGGCCATCGCCTTGAGCCGGGGAGAAGGGGCGGCGCTCCCCACGCTCAGCCGCCGCACCCTGCTCTTCCTCGCGCTCTCGGGAATCGCCACGGGCCTGTCCTGGCTCGCGTACTTCCGAGCGCTCCAGCTCGCGCCCGCGTCACGGGTGGCGCCCATCGACAAGCTCAGCCTCGCGCTCACGCTCGTCCTCGCCTGGGGACTCCTTGGAGAGTCCATGTCGTGGAAGCTCGTCCTCGGCGTTGGCCTCATGGTCTGTGGCGCGCTGCTCACGCTGGCCTGACACGTCTTCTGGAAGTGGATCGCCCGGAACACGTCGAGCAGCGCCCCTCGCGCCAGCCGAGCAGGGAGCCTCTCGACGCTCGACCTCAGCCCTCTCCAGCGCTGATCGCGTTGCCCTCGGGAGTCTTGGGCGGGGTGGGCTTGATCCGCTTCAGTGGACACCAACGAAGAGGCAGGTACGGTGTCCGACATGGCGGAAGTGAAGAAGGCGCGGCGGGTGGCCCCATCCGGTATGAACCCCGCATGACTCACCCGAACATCTCCCCGGACTTCGACCCCCAACTGGCGCCCCTGCTCCCTCCGCTGGAGGGGTACGTCCCCTTGAAGATGACGCTGGAGCAGCTCGAGCACTTCCGCCGGCTGAGCCACGTGACGCGGGAGACGTTGATTGGAGACGCGCAGGTCAGCTGCGTCGACTACAGCATTCCCGGCTACCAGGGGGCCGACATCGTCGTCTCGGTCATTGCCCGGAAGGACCACGCGACTCCCGGGCCCGCCGTCTACCACATCCACGGTGGCGGCATGGTGATGGGAACCCGCTTCGCCGGAGCGAAGCCGCTGGTGGACTGGGCGCTCCGCCATGACGCGGTCTGCGTGAGCGTCGAGTACCGCCTGGCGCCCGAGCATCCCGCGCCCACCCTGGTGGAGGACTGCTACGCCGGCCTGACCTGGATGGCGGCGCACGCGGACATGCTCCGGTTCGATCCGAACCAGCTCGTCATCTTCGGCGGCAGCGGCGGTGGCGGGCTCGCGGCGGGAACCACGCTCCTGGCTCGGGACCGGCAAGGCCCACGACTGCTGGGCCAGCTCCTGCAATGCCCGATGCTGGACGACCGGAACGAGACGGCCTCCGCGCATCGATACGACGGCGTCGGCGTCTGGGACCGGACCAGCAACCTGACCGCCTGGGAAGCCGTGCTCGGAGAGCGCCGCGGCCGTCCCGACGTGTCTCCCTATTCCGCGCCCGCGCGCGCCTCGGACTTGAGCCGCCTGCCCCCCACCTTCATCGACGTCGGCGGAGCGGAGACGTTCCGAGACGAGGCCGTCGCCTATGCGCGCGCAATCCTGGCGGCGGGCGGCGAGTGCGAGCTGCACGTCTGGGGCGGAGCCTTCCATGGCTTCTATGACATCGCCCCGCAGTCAGAGCTGGCCCGGGCCTGCATCGCCGCGCGGGATTCATGGATCGCGCGGATGTTCGCTCGCGGCGCCATGAGCCCCCGCATGCCCTGACGACGGCGCGGATATCCGTCCCTTCAGCACCAGGACGCACACCACCACCCGCCTCCGAGGTGCGGAGACTGTCGTCGAGATGACAGGCTCATGCCCCCGGCCGGAGACGGGCGCCCTCGTCGGTGCGGGCACCATGACCGCCTCCAGTCCCGGGGCATGAAAGGGGTGCGATGTGACGAAGCATCGAGACGGAAGACCCGTGGTGGTGCTGGGAGCGATGTTGGGGTTCGCCCTGATGGGAGCCTGCGGCGGTTCGGCTCCGGACGAGGGCACGCAGAGGCGCGCGACCTCACCCGACATCAGCGGTGTCAGCGCGATGTCGGCCGCGGACTCCGACTTCTGTGGTGACGGAGTCGTGGGTGGCGAGGAGGTCTGTGACGACGGCAATCAGCAATCCGGTGACGGCTGCAACAGCGTCTGCCAGGAGGAGCCGGGCTACACCTGTCAGGGCTCCGCCCCGAGCGTGTGCACGGACATCGACGAGTGCGCGAATGGCACGCACACCTGTGTGCCGGGGTCGCTCTGCGTCAACACGCCTGGAGGCTTCGAGTGCCAGGCGCCGCCAGCCTGCGCTCCGCCGAACATCCTCTGTGGCGTGGCCTGCGTCGACCCGAGCAGCTCCAACACCCACTGTGGCGCGTGTGGGAATGCCTGCGGGCAGGGCGCGGCGTGTGAGGCGGGCGTTTGCGTGGGCACCGGGTGGCTGCAGATCACCGCGACGTGGAGTCGGCCGGGAGACGCGGACCTGTATGTCAGGACGCCGGGGGATCGCCTCATCCACTACGCGAATCGAGGCCCCGATGCGGACACCGAATACGGCGAGATGGACGTGGACGACCAGACCGGCACCGGGCCCGAGAACGTCTTCTGGGCAGGGAGCAGATTCCCGCCCGTGGGCTCCTACCGTGTCTGCCTGACCGCCTTCGGCTTCGACCCGCCGCCCAGCCCGACGAATCCGTTGAGCTACACCGTCCGCATCCGACGCCCCAACAGGCCGGACTACGTCCTCACCGGCACGTACACGCAGATCCCTGGCAGCCTGGGCTGCAATCCCGGGGACCCCTCCCAGGTGGCCTCCTTCGGCCACCCCTGACGCGTGAGCACGGGCCCGTCCGCGGCGCGGCCCGGACGGGCCCCGCTCATTACCAGGAAGGCGTCCCGGTCCGGGGCGTGTACACGTTCGCGCTCACGGACCGCACGTCCACGTCGACGCCAATCAGGCTCTCCGCGTGCCCCAGGAAGAGGTACCCAGAGGGAGCGAGCCGCCGGACCATCCCGTGAATCACCCGGTTGCGCGCCTCCTCGCCGAAGTAGATGAGCACGTTGCGGCAGAAGATGAGGTCGAACGGGCCCGCGGGCCACTCGCCGGGCGCGTTCAGGTTGACGCGCGAGACGCGCAGCAGCGACCGCAGGTCCGGCCCCGCCTTCATCATGCCTTCCTGGCTCCGCACGCCCTTGAGCATGAACTCGCGGAGCAGCGGCTGGGGAATCGTGGACGCCCGGTCGAGGCTCCAGAGTCCCTGCTGGGTGCGCTCCGTGGCCCAGGTGGACAGGTCCGTCGCCAGGACCTCCAGGCCCCACCCCGAGCCGCGCGGGAAGGCGTCGAGCAGGCACATGGCGATCGAATAGGGCTCCTCCCCGGTGGAGCACGCCGCGCTCCAGACACGGACGTTCCGGGCCCTGCGCCCCGCGTTCGCCTGCGCCCGCCATTCAGGGAAGACGCGCTCCCGCAGCAGTTCGAAGTGCTGGGGCTCGCGGAAGAAGGACGTCTCGTGCGTGCAGAGGCTGTCCAGCATCCGCACCTTCTCCGCCTCGTGCCCTCGCTCCGTGACGTAGGCGTAGTATGCGCCGAACGACGCCAGCCCCAGCTCCCGCAGCCGGCGCGAGAGGCGGTTGGCGACCAGCGCGTCCTTGGCGGCGGACAGGTGGATTCCCGCCTCGCGCTCCACCAGCGTCTGGAACAGGACGAGCTCCCGGGCCGTCAGCACCGGGAGCCCGATGGGTGTCGAAGCGGGCGGGCGCGTGGCGTCCGTCATCACATCAGCCGTTCCCGGACGCCTCGTCCGGGGTCGCTTCGGCGGCGGGCGCCGGCGCGGGGACCGGCTCGGCGGCGGACACGGGCTCGGTCGCGTCCGGAGTGGTGGCCGCCACCAGGCTGAGCAGCTCCGACACGGACAGCAGCCGATCCAGGTCCAGCAGCATGATGAACTTGGACTCGTGCCGCCCCATGCCGAGCAGGAAGTCCAGCCGCACGCGCGTGCCGAAGGCCGGCGGAGACTCGATGTCGTCCGGCCCCAGCTCCAGCACCTCGCTCACCGAGTCCGTCAGCAGGCCCATGGCGGTCTGCTTCCCGTCGAGGCTCACCTCGACGATGACGAAGCAGGTCCACCGGGTGATGGGCCGCGGCGGCAGGCCGAACTTCACGGCCAGGTCCACCACGGGCACCACGCTGCCACGCAGGTTGATGACGCCCTGCACGGCCGCGGGCATGCCCGGCACCCGGGTGATGGGGCGGTGCTCGATGATCTCCCGCACCCGGAGGATGCCGACGCCGTACTCCTCGCCCGCGAGCATGAAGCTCAGGTAGTTCGACCGCGTGGCCTTCTCGATGGAGTCGCTCATGGCTCGCCGCCTAGAACCGCTGGAAGTCCTGGTTCGAGTCCGGCGCCGGGGAGGCGGGCAGATGGCCCTGCGCCGCGGCGAAAAGCCCCTTCGCCGGCGACGAGGACAGCCGCGAGGACGGCGCCTTCGGCGGCGACATGCCCCGACCCACGAAGCCCGTGCCATCCGCGAGGCGGAAGAAGGTCATCATCTGGAGCAGCGACTCGGCCTGCGTCGCCATCTCCTCCGCCGTGGAGGACAGCTCCTCCGCCGCGGACGCGTTGCGCTGGGTGACCTGGTCCACCTGCACCATCGCGCGGTTCATCTGCGACACGCCGATGGCCTGCTCCTTCGACACCGACGTCACCTGCTGCACCAGCTCCGCGGTGCGGCGGATGGCGGGCACCAGGTCCGTGAGCAGCTGACCGCTGCGCTCCGCGACGCGGACGCTGGAGGTGGCCAGCGCGCCAATCTCCTTCGCGGACTTCTGGCTGCGCTCGGCCAGCTTGCGGACCTCCGTGGCCACCACCGAGAAGCCCCGGCCATGCTCGCCGGCGCGCGCGGCCTCCACCGCGGCGTTCAGCGCGAGCAGGTTCGTCTGGTAGGCAATCTCCTCGACGATGGAGATGCGCTCCGCGATGGCGTTCATCGCCTCCACGGTCTCCTTCACCGCCCGGCCGCTCTCCTCCGCGTCGCGCGCGCCCTTGAGGGCCATCTGCTCCATCTGCCGGCTGTTCTCCGCGTTCTGGCCGATGGTGACGTTGAGCTGCTCCAGGCTCGCGGTGGTCTCCTCCACCGACGCGGCCTGCGTGCTGGTGCCCTGGGACAGGCCCTGGGAGGCGGCGGCCACCTGGGTGGACGCGGAGGACAGCGAGCTGGCCGCGCCGCGCACCTCGCTGATGACCCCCGACAGGCGGTGGATCATCTCCCGCATGCCCGTCATCATCTGCCCCGTCTCGTCCTTGCCACGCACGGTGATGTTCGCCGTGAGGTCACCGTTGGTGACCTGGTCGGTGACCTGCACGGCCTCCATCAGCGGACGCACGATGCTGCGCGTGAGGATGAAGGACAGCAGGCCCGCGAGCACCACGCCCAGGGCGCCGCCGAAGATGAGCGTGTCGTACAGGACCCCCACCAGCCTGTTGAGTTCCTCCGTGCGTTTGGCCTGGGTGGCGCTCTCCTCGTTGGTGATATCGTTGAAGTTGGCGCGCATCCGGTCGGCCATCTCCTTGCCCCGCGCCCCCTTCACCACCTCGAAGAGCGCGTTGAGGTCTCCGCGGCCCGCGTTGACCTCTCGCCGCTGGGTGATGGTGGGCTCGAGGTGCTGTCCCAGCCATTGCTGGAGCAGGTCGCGGGCCTCCTGGATGCGCTCCTGCTGTCGCGGGTTGTCGGTGGTCAGCTCCCGGATGTGGTTGAGGTTCTGCGCGAAGCTGACCCGCGCGGCCGTGTAGGGCTCCAGGAAGCGTTCGTCACCGGTGATGAGGAAGCCGCGCTGCCCCGTCTCCAGGTCGGCCAGGTCCCCCTCCAGGGTCCGCACGGCCATGAGCACGTCGATGCTCTTCCGGTTGGCCAGGTCCGCCGCCGATGTGCGGTCCAGCGTCGAGTACGTCGCCAGTACGACGGCGGCGAGGATGGCCACCATGACGGTGAAGGCCAGCAACAGCTTGCGGGTGATACCCAGGTTGTCGAACATGCTCACTGCTCCGTGTCGCGAATGGGCGGAGGACGGACGGCGGCGTCTGGCGCGCGCGTCGCCTCGGTCAGGGGGAAGTCGGAGCGCTCGGCTGCCCGACGGATGGCCCGGCGCACCAGCGCGGGGGTGTCAAGGATGAGGCCCACGCGGCCATCCCCGAGGATGGTGGAGCCGGAGATGCCAGGGGCGTCCTGGAACAGCCGCCCCAGGGGTCGGATGACGCGCTGGCCGTCCCCCTGGAGGTGGTCCACCGCGAGCCCGACGATGCCGTCCGGATGGCGGAGGATGACGACGTTCTCCCGGGCCGGCGCCGTCCCTCCCAACCCGAAGACGGTGCGCAGACGCAGGAAGGGAACCGGCTGTCCCCGCAGCGACAACATGCCGGCCTCGTCGGCCGTGCGCTGCGACGCGGGGAGCTCCAGGCACTCCTGCACCAGCTCGATGGGGGCCACGTACACCTGGTCGCCCACGCCCATGGCGAAGCCCTGGATGACGGCGAGCGTGAGGGGCAGGCGCAGCGTCATCGTGGTGCCCTGCCCGTCCTGACTCCGCACGCCCACCGTGCCTCGCATGGCCTCGACGTCCCGGCGCACCACGTCCATCCCCACGCCGCGCCCCGACAGCTCCGTCACCGTCCTCGCGGTGGAGAAGCCGGGCTCGAAGACGAGCCGATCCACCTCCTCGTCGCGCAGTCGCTCCGAGGCGGAGACCAGGCCCAGCTCCCGGGCGCGTTCCTTGATTCGCTCACGCTGCATGCCCCGGCCGTCATCGGACAGCTCCACGATGACGCTCCCTGCATCATGGACTGCCCGCAGGCGCAGTCGGCCACATTCATCCTTGCCCGCCGCGCGCCGCTCCGCCGGCGTCTCGATGCCGTGGTCCAGGGCGTTGCGCAGCAGGTGGAGCAGCGGGTCGCGCAGGGCCTCCAGCACGGCCGTGTCCAGGGTGACGTCCTCGCCCTCCAGCTCCAGCAGCGCCAGCTTGCCCTGATCCCTGGCCAGGTCTCGCACCGTGCGCAGGTGCTGCCGGAACAGCGGCCCCACGGGCACCATGCGCACCCGCATGACCTCTTCCTGGAGCTCGTGGAAGAGCGTGTCCATCTCCCGCTGCTGCGTGAGGGCCTCGTCCCAGCTCGCGCCGGAGGACTCCGCCTCCATCAGGAACTGCGTCATCCGCCCCCGAGCGATGGACAGCTCCGCGGTGAGCGTGACGATGCGGTCCAGCCGCTCGACGTCCATCCGCAGGGAGCGGCCCCGCGCCGCCGCGCGCGCCTCCATGGGGAGGGGGACGTCCTCGACGGGGAGGACCCCGGCGACCGGAAGGCCCGGCCCGCCCGTGGCACCCCCTTCCCTCAGGCGCGCGAGCTGGGCCTGATGCGCGGGCCCGAGCTGGTCCATGCCCGCCACCGCCGCGCGCGTCAGCTCCCGCAGGTGGTCCACCGCGCCCAGCAGGAGTGAAACCCACGGCTCTCCCACGGCGAGGCGCTGGTCGAGCAGGGCCTGGATCAGGTCCTCGGCGCCGTGGACGTAGTCCGTCAGCGCCTGGAAGCCCAGCGAGCTCGCGCTGCCCTTGAGGTTGTGAGCCAGCCGGAAGAGCGCCCGCAGGCGTTCCTCGTCCGGCCGCGCCTCCAGGGCGATGAGCGTCTCCTCCATCGAGGAGAGCAGCTCCTCCGCCTCGTCGGCGAAGATGGCCAGCACCCGTTGCCACTCGGCCCCGAGGCCCGGCGGGGGTCCACTCGCGCCGCCGCTCACGGCAGCGCCTCCTCCCGGAGGACATACGTCTTCCAGAGGCGATGCCCCGACCCCAGGGCATCCACGAAACAACGCGTCTTGTCAGTGGTCATCGAGGTACGGATCGAACGGCAGGAGAGGAGCCCATGGACACCACGCGCCAGCCCGCGGAATACCCTCCGCCCGGGCCACCCCGCGTGGGAAATGTCACGAAGCGGACACCACCTTATCGCTTGATGATAAAAGTTTCAAATGTGTCGCGCGACTCCGCGTCAACCCCGACGGGCTCGGATTTGACAAGCCATTGAGGGGTGTTTCAGACCTCGACCGGGGTGTATTCGACCCGCCAATCACAGACATCCGACCCACGCGGGAAGTGCGGATGCGCGGGCGTGCAACGGACTTCGTGTATCAAACAGCGGAGGACTGAGCCGGCGCGAGGCGGAGCGGCCCCGGCGCACCTGGCGCGCGCCAGGGCCCTGAGCGCGAAAGACAAGCTGCCTGCCCACGCCGGCCGTGGAAGGCGCGAGGAGCGGCCCGGACTTCGGGTGCTCGTGACACGGCTTGTATCAAGCGAGGAAGGCGCGGCGCGTCGAGGAACGACACCCGCGCCTTCGACACACATCCCCCGGCTACTCCTTGTGGGGGACCAACTTGTCCACCATCGCCTTGAAGGACTGCTTGATGACACCGGGCATGTTCTCGTCGCCGCTGGCGAGCGACTCGGCGAAGTGGCGGGCCTGCTCGAGGCTGATGTGCGGGGGGAGCGGTGGCACGTCCGGGTCGACATAGGCCTCGAAGACCACGGGCCGGTCCGCGGAGAGCGCCCGGTCCCAGGCGCGGGCCAGCTGCTCCGGGCGATCCACGCGGACGCCCTCCAGCCCCAGGGACTCCGCGTAGCGCGCGTAGGGGAAGTCGGGCAGCGTCTGCGTGGCGGGGTTCTTCGGGTCCCCCGCCAGCACCCGCTGCTCCCACGTCACCTGGTTGAGGTCCCGGTTGTTGAGGACGAGGACCACGAAGCGTGGATCCTTCCAGTCCTTCCAGTACTTCGCCACGGTGATGAGCTCCGCGTTGCCGTTCATCTGCATGGCGCCATCCCCCACCATGGCCAGCACGGGCCGTTCGGGGAAGGCGAACTTCGCGCCGATGGCGTACGGCATGCCGCAGCCCATGGTGGCGAGGTTGCCGGAGAGCGAGGCCATCATCCCCTTGCGGACCCTGATGTCGCGCGCGAACCAGTTGGTCCCGGAGCCGGAGTCCGCCGTGAGGATGACGCCGTCGGGCAGCTTCGGCGACAACTCCCAGAAGACGCGTTGAGGGTTGATGGGGTCCGCCGAGTTCATCGCCTGGGCCTCGCTCATCTTCCACCACTGCCGGACGCCCCGCTCCACCCGCTCGCGCCAGCCGCGGTCCCCCTTGCGTCGCAGCAGGGGAATCAAGGCGCGCAGCGTCTCCTGGCTGTCCCCCACCAGGCCCACCTCCATGGGGTAGCGGATGGCGAGCATGCGGGCGTCCAGGTCCACCTGGACGCCCCGCGCCTGTCCCTCCGGAGGCAGGAACTCCGCGTAGGGGAAGCTGGTGCCCACCATCAACAGCGTGTCGCACTCCATCATCAAATCCCACGACGGCTTCGTCCCGAGCAGCCCGATGGAGCCGGTGACGAAGGGCAGCGCATCCGGCAGCACCGCCTTGCCCAGCAGGGCCTTGGCCACGCCGGCGCCCAGCAGCTCCGCGACCTCCACGACCTCGTCCGCGGCGCCACGCGCCCCCGCGCCAATGAGCATGGCCACCCGGTGCCCGGCGTTGAGCACCTCCGCCGCGCGACGCAGGTCCCTCTCCTGGGGCAGCACGCGCGGCTCGCTGTAACCCACGCCGGAGTGGATGGTGCCGTGCTTGTGCGCGGGGCGCTGGTACTCCAGCTCCTGCACGTCGTTGGGGATGATGACGCAGGTCACCGTGCGCTCGGCGCGGGCGATACGCACCGCGCGGTCGATGGCGTGCCGCACCGCCGAGGGCTTCGTCACCTGGGTGATGTATTCGCTCGCCACGTCCTTGAAGAGCACGGGCAGGTCCACCTCCTGCTGGTAGTGGCCGCCGAGCGCGGCGCGCGCCTGCTGCCCGACGATGGCCACCACCGGTTGGTGGTCGAGCTTCGCGTCGTAGAGGCCGTTGAGCAGGTGGATGGCGCCCGGACCCGAGGTGGCCAGGCACACGCCGACCTCGCCGGTGAACTTCGCGTGCGCGCACGCGGCGAAGGCGGCCATCTCCTCGTGACGGACCTGGATGAACTCGAACTCGGAGGTGCGCCCCAGCGCGCCGACGATGCCGTTGATGCCATCCCCCGGGTACCCGTAGATGCGGCGGATGCCCCACTGCCCCAGGCGATAGAGCAGGTAGTCGGAGACCGTGGCGCCCATGCGAAGCTCCTCGTCGTCGATGACGATGTGACGTGCTCCGTCCAATGCTGGGCACGTGCGTACGGCGCGAGGAGCCCCGCCAGCCCCAGGCGGGCAGCCGAGTCCTCCACCCCGGCATCTCCACCGGAGCAGGTGGGCATGCCCCAAGGCTGTCTCATGCCCGCGCCGGAGGCGCCGGTGCGCAGCTTCAACCCCGGGTCCGCCCACGGGCGCCCCTGACCCCCAACCCCCAAGGAGGCTCGACATGCGGACCACGCAGGCGATTCAACGCACCTGGTCGCGGCTGTCCCGCGAGCGCCCCGTGCCCCAGCCGATCCCCGGCGGCCAGGGTGGCGACGTCCTGGTGGACTCGCGCGGCCTGGAGCAGGACCTGCGCCACGCCCTCGAGGGCGAGGTCCGCTTCGACGACGGGAGCCGCGCCCTGTACGCCACGGATGCGTCCAACTACCGGCAGGTCCCCATCGGCGTCGTCATCCCCCGGAGCCTGGACGACGTCATCCAGACGGTGCGTGTCTGCCGGGAGTACGGCGCCCCGCTCCTGTCCCGGGGCGGCGGCACCAGCCTCGCGGGCCAGTGCTGCAACGTGGCCGTGGTCATCGACTGGACGAAGTACCTGGGCGGCGTGCTGGAGCTGACGCCCGCGACGAAGTCCGCCCGCGTCCTCCCGGGCACCGTGCTGGACGTCCTCCGGAATCAGGCCGAGCGCTACCACCTCACCTTCGGACCGGACCCGGCCACGCACGACCACTGCACGCTCGGAGGCATGCTAGGCAACAACTCCTGTGGCTCCCACGCGCAGATGGCGGGCCCCGTGTCGCACAACGTGCTGGAGCTGGACGTGCTCACGTACGACGGGCTGCGCCTGCGCGTGGGGCCCACGTCCGACGCGCAGCTCCAGGCCTGCCTCCGCGCGGAAGGACGGGTGGGCGAGCTCTACCGCCGACTCAAGGACCTGAGGGATCGCTACGCGGACGAGATCCGCCGCCGCTATCCCCGAATCCCCCGGCGCATCTCCGGGTACAACCTGGACGCCCTGCTCCCGGAGCAGGGCTTCGACGTGGCGAAGGCCCTGGTCGGCACGGAGGGCACCTGCGTCACCCTCCTCACCGCGAAGCTGCGGCTGATCGACAGCCCGCCCCACCGCGTGGTGGTCATGCTCGGCTACCCGGACATCTACGCCGCTGGCGACCAGGCCCATGTCCTCGCCGACCGCTTCCACCCGCTCGCGCTGGAGGGGATGGACGACGAGCTCATCCACAACGTCGTCTTGAAGGGCCAGGCGGACGAGCACGCGTCCGTCCTCCCCCGCAGCTCGCACGCCGAGTTCCTCTCGATCCTCCCGGGAGGACAGGCCTACCTGATGCTCGAGCTGGGCGGGGACACGCCCCAGGAGGCCATCGACCGGGCGCGCGAGGTGATGGACCAGGCACGGAGCGGACGGGGCGCGGCCCTGGACATGCGCCTGTACTCGGACCCCGAGCACGTGGAGCACGCGTGGAAGATCCGCGAGTCGGGGCTCGGGGCGACGGCGCGCGTGCCGGGGCGCCCGGACAACTGGCCGGGCTGGGAGGACTCCGCCGTTCCGCCCGAACAGCTGGGCGACTACCTGCGCGGCCTGCGTCGGCTCTATGACAAGCATGGCTATGACGCCTCGCTGTATGGCCACTTCGGCCAGGGGTGTGTCCACTCGCGCATCGACTTCGACCTCACCTCCTCCGCGGGGATCCGCAACTACCGGTCCTTCGTCAGCGACGCGGTGGACCTGTGCCTGGCCCATGGCGGCTCGATGTCGGGCGAGCATGGGGATGGCCAAGCGCGCGCAGAGTTCCTGCCACGCATGTTCGGGCCGGAGCTGGTGAACGCCTTCCGGGAGTTCAAGCGCATCTGGGACCCCCAGGGGAAGATGAACCCGGGCAAGGTGGTGGACGCCCACCCCATCGACCATCAGCTGCGCCTGGGCCGCGACTACCGCCAGCGCACGTGGAGGCCCACCACGCACTTCCATTATCCGGACGACGAGGGCTTGCTGCACCGGGCCACCGAGCGCTGCGTGGGCGTGGGCAAGTGCCGGCGGTTGGACGGCGGCACCATGTGCCCCAGCTACCAGGTGACCCACGAGGAGCGGCACACCACGCGAGGCCGCGCGCACCTGCTCTTCGAGATGCTCCAGGGCCAGGTCGTCCGCGACGGCTGGCGCGACGAGAACGTGAAGCAGTCGCTGGACCTGTGCCTGGCGTGCAAGGGCTGCAAGGGCGACTGCCCGGTGAACGTGGACCTGGCCACGTACAAGGCGGAGTTCCTCGCCCACTACCACCAGGGGCACCTGCGCCCCAGGCCCGCCTACGCCATGGGCCTCATCATGTTCTGGGCTCGCGCGGCGATGCTGGCGCCGGGCCTGGTGAACCTCCTCACCCAGCACGCGCCGAGCCGCGCGCTGCTCCAGGCACTGGGAGGGATGACCCCACGGCGCCAGCTGCCCCGGTTCGCGCCGGAGACCTTCCAGCGCTGGGCCCGCCGGACGCGTCCCGAGCCGCGCAACGCGGGCGCGCGGCGGGTGCTGCTGTGGCCGGACACCTTCAACAACCACTTCTTCCCGGAGACGGCGGCCAGCGCGCTGGAGGTGCTGGAGGACGTGGGGTTCGAGGTGACGGTGCCCGGCGGCTTCCTGTGCTGCGGCCGTCCGCTCTACGACTTCGGGATGCTGCCCACCGCGAAGTGGATGCTCGCGCGCACGGTGGAGCGGCTCCGCCCGGAGATAGAGGCCGGCGTTCCGCTGGTGGGCCTGGAGCCGAGCTGCGTCTCCGTGTTCCGAGACGAGCTCCGCAACCTCTTCCCCGACTGGGGGCTGGCGCGACAGCTGCGTCGCCAGACGTTCCTCTTCAGCGAGTTCCTCCAGCACCACGCCGGGCAGTGGCGGCCTCCGAGGCTGGAGCGGCGGGCCGTCGTGCACGGGCACTGCCACCACAAGTCCCTGTTCAAGATGCGCGCCGAGAAGGGCCTGCTCGACAAGCTGGGCCTGGACCACGAGCACCCGGAGACGGGGGGCTGTGGCATGGCGGGCTCCTTCGGCTTCGAGGCGGGCGACAAGTTCGAGGTCTCCCAGCGGGTGGGCGAGCGCGTGCTCCTGCCGAAGGTCCGCCAGACGCCCCGGGACACCCTCATCATCGCCGACGGCTTCAGCTGCCGGGAGATGATCGCCCAGAACACGCGGCGGCGCGCGCTGCACGTCGCGCAGGTGGTCCGGATGGCGCAGACCCACGGCCCCCAGGGCCCCCAGGGCGACGACCCGGAGCGAGGCTGGGTGACGAGCGGGCTGGGGCGGCCCCCACCGCGATGGGGGGCGCGCGTGGCGGGCATGCTCGTGGGGGCGCTGCTCGGCGGCATGTGGCTGCGCGGGCGTCGACGATGACGCGCCCCGCGTGGACTCAGGCACCGTAGAGGGCCCCCAGCATCGCCCCGAAGGCGACATGCGCCGCCAGCGCCACCAGCGGCGTGCGCGTCCCGTAGTGCAGGGCCAGGAAGCCGGGCGGCTCCAACGTACGGACATCGGTGGGGTCCTGGGACTCGGTGGCCATCCTCGGGTGCACCGCCGGCAGGGAGGGCAACAGGAGCATCAGGACGAAGCCCGCGTGCAGCATCCCCAGCAGCCCCCCCAGCCACCAGGAGGCGCGCCCCCACGCGATGAACACCGCGACATACAGCCCGGAGAAGACCATGCCCGCGACCAGGTGCAGCCCCAGCCCATAGAGCTTCGCGCGGTCCCGGTCCGGGGTGACGAGCGTGCCCAGCAGGAAGGGCAGGTCGAGCCGCGTCAGCCGCATCCGCTGGCTCCCCGACAACAGCGCGGTGAGCACCACCGTGCTGACGAAGCCCCAGACGACCCAGCGCAGCCCCCCGCTCATGGCCGGGCCTCCTCGCCGGGGCCCCCGAGCGCCCCCTGCCATGGACGCGTCGCCTCCAGCTCCAACGCGGCGGAGATGAGGCCCACGTGCGAGAGGGCCTGGGGGAAGTTGCCCAGGGCATCCCCCGTCTCGGGCGCGACCTCCTCCGCGAGGAGCCCCAGGTCGTTCGCATGGGCGAGTTGCTGGACGAAGAGCCGCTCCGCCGCGTCCCGGCCGGCGCCCTCCTGCCTCGCCAGCAGCACCACGCGCCAGAAGCCGCAGATGCCGAAGGCGCCCTCCCCCGCGCGGAGGTCGTCCTCGTTGCGGAACAACAGCCCGCCGCGAGCGCCCAGCCGCGTCACGATGCGCTGGTCCGTGCACCGCATCCGTTCCGAGCAGGCGTCCTCGAAGCCATACCAGGCCATGAGCAGGAGGTCGGCGTCCACGTCGTCCCCGTCGAGGATGCGGACGTAGCTGCGCAGCTGGCGGTTCCAGGCGCGCGTGCGCAGCTCCTCCCACAACTGCTCGCGCACCCCTCGCAGGTGCTCCGCCGGGACCCGCAGGCCGCGGAAGGCGCCTCGGCCGTGCAGCTCCAGCAGTCGATCCAACGCCATCCAGCACGACAACCGGGAGAAGGTATGCGGCCAGCGCCCCCCGCGCGGCTCCCAGATGCCTTCGTCGGGCGCGTCCCACATCTTCATGATGTATTCGCCCAGCCGCAGCAGCATCCGCAGCTCGTCGCGGGCCAGCGCGCCCCCGTGCCGGATGAGCTGCGCCACCGCGTCGATGACCTCGCCATACGAATCCAGCTGTTGCTGCGTGGCCGCGGCGTTGCCCACGCGCACCGGGCGGGAGCCGGCGTAGCCACGCAGCCCCGGGACCTCCTCTTCGTCAGGCCGGTTGCGGCCATAGACATCGTAGAGGACGCTCATTCGCGGCTGGGTCAACCAGGTGGCGCGCAGCAGCCACGTCACGAAGGACTCCGCCTCGGCCTCGTAGCCCAGGCCCAGGAAGGCCCGCGCGGTGAAGGACGCGTCGCGCACCCAGCAGAAGCGATAGTCCCAGTTGGACGCGCCGCCGGGCACCTCCGGCAGGGACGTGGTGGCCGCGGCCACCACCGCGCCCGAGGGACCGAAGGTCAACAACTTGAGCGCCAGCGCGCTGCGCACCACCGCCTCGCGGTAGGGGCCGTCGTAGCGGCAGCGCGCCGCCCAGCGCCGCCAGGTCATCGCGGTGTGGTCCACCCGCTCCCACGCCCGGCGCCCCAGGGGCGGCAGCACCGCCGGCCCGACGTCCGTCATGGTGAGGGAGAAGTGCGCGCGCGCGCCACTCCGCAGGCGCGCGCGCCCCCGGAGCTCACCCTCGGAAGCCGGCGTCAGGGGCACATCGGTGAGCAGCGTGTAGAGCCACCCCGCGTGCTCGAGGCGCCAGCCCAGCCGTCCTCCGTCCCGCAGGGAGGGCCGCGCGCGGCCGAAATCGGGCCGGGGGGCGTAGCGCGCCAGCAGCGTCACCTCGCCGCGCTCGCAGTGGACACAGCGCAGCAGCTCGCGTTCGGGCTGCGTCTCTCCGCCGCGCGTATCGTGGATGGGCATCAGGTCCGTCACCACGAGCACGCCGTCGTCCGTCTCGAAGCGCGTGCGCAGCACGTTCGTGTCCGGCAGGTACTCCCGCGACACCCGCGCGGGCGCCTCGGGCGACAGCCAGAACCCGCCTCCCGCTTCGGCGTCCAGGATGGCCGCGAAGAGGGAGGGGCTGTCGAACCGGGGCCAGCACAGCCAGACCACGCCTCCGTCGCGGGACACGAGCGCCGCGCTGTGTCCATCTCCGATGACGGCATGGTCCTGGATGCGCGCTGGTCGCAACGGTCGGCCTCCCGTCCTCGAAGGATGCGCATCGGCGGGGCCCTCCGGACGTCGACGAGGCGCCAGCCTCCCGCCCGCTCGCCAGCGGAGGCGGGGGTGGGGGGCTTGTCACCGGGCTCATCGGCATGCACGTCCGGGGGAAGCCCGAGGTCATGACGCGGGCGCGACGTGCTCGCCACGGAGGCGCGGGAGATCTCGAGACATGAGCCAGGGACACGTGGTGGTGGTGACGGGCGCGTCGGCCGGGGTGGGCCGCGCCGTCGTCCGGGAGTTCGCGCGGAGGGGGGCCCGGGTGGGCCTGGTCGCGCGAGACGCGGAGCGCCTGCGCGAGGCGGCGCGCGAGGTCGAGGCGCTGGGAGGGGAAGCGCTCGTGCTCCCCTGCGACGTGTCGGACAGCCAGGCGGTGGAGGCGGCGGCGGAGGCGACCGAGCGGAGGTGGGGCGCCCTCGACGTCTGGGTCAATTGCGCGATGGTCACCGTCTTCGCCCCGGTGATGGAGACACAGCCGGACGAGTTCCGTCGCGTCATGGAGGTGACGTTCCTGGGCTACGTGCATGGCACCCAGGCGGCGCTGCGGAGGATGCGGCCTCGCGACCGGGGCACGGTGGTGCAGGTGGGCAGCGCGCTCGCGTTCCGCGGCATTCCCCTCCAGGCGGCCTACTGCTCCGCGAAGCACGCCATCGTCGGCTTCACCGAGTCTCTCCGCAGCGAGCTGCTCCACGACAAGAGCCGGGTGCACCTCACCGTCGTGGACCTGCCCGGCATGAACACGCCCCAGTTCGACTGGTCCCGCAGCAGGATGCCCCGGCAGGCGCAGCCCGTCCCCCCCATCTTCCAACCCGAGGTCGCCGCGCGCGCCGTGGTGTGGGCCGCGCGCCACCGCCGCCGCTCCATCCGCGTGGGAATGCCCACCGTGGAGACCATCCTCGGCAACCGGCTGGCGCCCTGGCTCCTGGACCGCTACCTGGCGCGGGTCGGCTACGCGAGACAGATGACCCGGGCGCCACGGAGACAGCGGGCGGACAACCTCTTCTCCCCCGTCCCCGGCGACCCGGGCGCCCATGGGCGCTTCGACTCGCGCGCCAGACGCCACAGCTTCCAGACCTGGGCCAACCTCCACCGGGGCTGGCTCGCCGGGCTCGCCGCGGTGGGCGTGGCGCTGGCGTTCAGCTCCCCATGGCCACCGCGTAGCGCCGGGCGTCCGCGCGCTTGAGCTCCAGCCCGAGCCCCGGACGCGACAGGTCCAGCACCAGACTCCCCTGCTCCACGCGAGGAACGCCGTCGAACAGCATCGCCTCCAACCGCGCGTGGTCGTGGAAGTACTCCAGATGGACCAGTCGCCGCGCCGCGCAGGCCACGTGCGCGTGGAGGGCCGGCGCGCAGTGCCCCGACAGGGGCACGTCGTACGCGTCGCACAGGACATGGGCCTGGAGGAAGCCGCTGATGCCCAGGCAGCGCGTGGCGTCCGCTTGCAACACGTCCACCGCGCCGGCCTCCAGCATCCGCCGGAAGTACAGGTCGCGGTCGCCATACTCCCCGGCGGCCACCGCCATCCCCGCGGGCACGCGGTCCCGGAGGTGACGCAGCCCCTCCAGGTCATCGCTGGAGACGGGCTCCTCCAGCCAGCGGACGTCGTGCTCCGCGAAGCGCTCCGCCAGCGCGAGGGCCTGGGGGCGGGTATAGGCGCCATTGGCGTCGACGAAGAGCGAGGCCTCGGGTCCGATGGCCCGACGCGCGGCACGCACGCGCATCCAATCGTCCTCGGGGTGGGTGCCGACCTTCATCTTCACCCGCGTGAAGCCCTGCTCCACCCAGCCCGCCAGCTGCGCCTCGAGCCGCGCCAGCGGATAGGACGTGAAGCCTCCGCTGCCATAGAGGGGGACACGCTCGCGCACCGCCCCCAGCAGCCGCGCCAGGGGCAGCCCCAGCAGCCGCGCCTTCACGTCCCACAGGGCCGCGTCCACCGCGGACAGGGCCATGGCCCCCAGCCCTCCTGTCCCCAGGTTGCGCATGCGACGCAGCAGCGCGGCCCCTCGCGCGGGGATGTCGAGGGCATCCTGCCCCTGGAGCTCTCGCGAGAGCACGCGCTGGACGAGGTCCACCGCGCACGCGGCCGAATAGGTGTAGCCGAGCCCGCGCACCCCACCCGCCGACAGCTCCACGACGACGAGCGTGGTGGAGCTCCAGGCGAAGGTGCCGTCCGCCTCCGGCGCGTCCGTGGGAATCTCGTAGGCCGAAGCCCGGACCTCCGTGATGGGCACGGCCTCCGAGCCGAGCCTGCTCCCTTCACGCATGATGCCTCCTCGATGCTCGACGCCGTGCGAGGAGGCATCGGGCCCCGCATAGGGTGGGCATGCCCCGACCCGCCGGCAGCACGTCGCGGCGTCCTCCCTGCATGGCCCGGGGCCACGCCAGCGGCGCGGCGGACGGTTCACGCGTGCCCGTCAGCCTCCCCGTCCTCGAGGGACCTTGCATCCAACGCGCCCCATGCCCTTCCTCCCGACGAGGGCCCACGACCCGCGCCACTCGAGGCGCGCCGTCATCGATGGAGAGCCTCCGAGGCGTCGGGCCTCGGCGGGCGTGCCCTTGCGTGAGGCGGACATGGCTCGAATCCACGCGGCCGAGAATCCCCTATCCAGGAGCCTCCCCCGAGACGTGGTCCTGCCAGGGGCCATCGCCGGCCTGTGCGGGGCGTTGGTCATGATGGCCCTGGCGATGCCGCTGGGCGCCCTCTCGCGAGGAGATGTCTGGTATGCGGCGCGGCTGGCGGCGGGACTCTTCCTCCGCTCCACGCCCGACGGTGGAGGGGCGGTGGTGCTCGGCTTGCTCGTGCACGTCGCCACGGCGGGCGGGCTGGCCACCACCTTCGCCCTGCTCCTCCCGCGCGGAGGCACGGCGGTGGCCGCCCTCTTCCTCGGGCTGATGGTGGCGCTGGGGCTCCAGGCGATCATGCCCTCCCTGGTGGTGCCCTTCGCCTCTCCGCCCCTGGCGAGGCAGGCCCCCCAGGGCGCGTTCCTGCTGCTGCACCTGGCGTTCGGCGCGGCGCTCGCGCTGGTCGTCCCCATGAGGCGGCTGTCGACCCTGGTGGCGCGCTCGCGCCGTCGCGGCTCCCGCGGCCCCAGGCGCTGACGTCCATCTCAGGGGAGCCACCCGCTGGGAGCCTCTCTCGGTGGCGCCCGCTTCGGCACGGTGGCGCGCCCCGGCAGGAGCAGCGGCTGGAAGGGTCCGGGGGGCATCGTCGGCGCCGCGCGGTCTCCCGCCTCGACGAGCACCAGGCCCACGAGGATGACGACGAAGGTGAACGCCGTCGCGAACACCAGGCGGGGCCCCCCGTGCCGCTCCGACAAGTGCATGAAGAAGAAGGCGATGAGCCCCACCTTCGTCGCGGCGATGACGAGCGCCACCACCAACCCCAGCGTGCCCGTGTGCAACCTCGACAGGGTGAACGACAGCGTGGTGAGCACGAGCAGCCCCAGTCCCACCCCGAGCATCTTCAGAGAGCCCGCCATGCGCGCCTCCCCTCACGCCAGGTACAGCAGCGGCCAGAGGAACAACCAGACGATGTCCACCAGGTGCCAGTACATGCCGCCCAGCTCCAGGGGGGTGTGGTAGGCGGCGCTGAAGCGCCCCGACAACGCGCGCACCACCAGGGTGGACAACACGCCCAGCCCCACCAGCACGTGGATGGCATGGATGCCGGTCATCACCCAGTAGAGGGTGAAGAAGAGGCTCGCCCCCGGCACGGCGAAGTCGTCGAAGTCATACCAGGCCCCCGGCAACGCGCCGTCATGGGCATGGTGCGCGTACTCCATGCCCTTGATGCACAGGAAGCCGACCCCCAGCACCCACGCGCCGAGCAGGAACATCCCCGCGCGCATGTCCCGGCCCGCCCGCACCGAGGTGATGGCCAGCGCCACCAGGATGCTGCTCGTCACCAGCACGTAGGTGTTGAGGGTGCCCAACCCCACGTCCATGTACGCGCGGCCCTGGTGGAAAGCGTCCGGGTACGCGTAGCGATAGAGCGCGTAGGCCGTGAAGAGGGCCGTGAACAGCATCACCTCCGACGCGAGGAACACCCACATGCCCACGTGCGCGGCGTCCTGGCGCGAGGCCTCGTCGCCGAAGTGCCGCGCCTGGGGAACCACGGGCCGGACGGACGCTTCAGGCCGCATGCCCCACCTCCGGCTGGGTGTCCGGCCGTGAGTAGTCGTGCGGTCGGTAGGGGAAGTCTGGCGGGGCGTGGAAGTTGGACTCCGGCGGAGGCGAGTCGCTGTGCCATTCGTAGCCGCGGCTGCCCCAGGGGTTGCGCCCCGCGACCCGGCCATGGCGCAGGGACCAGCCCAGGTAGGCGGCGATGATGAGGAAGCCGAACCCCAGCAGCGACGCGCCCGCCGTGGACGCCACGTGCAGCGACTGGAAGTGCTCCGGATAGTCCGCGTAGCGACGCGGCATGCCCATGTTGCCCAACAGGAACTGCGGCAGGAAGGTGGCGATGAAGCCGAAGATGATGAGCACGGCCGTCCCCACGCCGAGCCCCTCCGGGTAGCACCGCCCGAACATCTTCGGGAACCAGTAGTGCAGCGCCGCGAGGAACGCCATCAGCGAAGCCCCCACCATGATGAAGTGGAAGTGCGCCACCACGAAGTACGTGTCATGCCAGTGCAGGTCCGCGGACGTCACGGCCACCGCCACCCCGCTCATCCCGCCGAAGAAGAGCAGGAAGATGAAGCCGAGCACGTACGTGAACGGCGCGCTCATCCAGATGCTCCCCCGGTACATCGTGCTGGTCCACGTGAAGATCTTGAGCGCCGTGAAGATGGCCACCAGCATGGACAGGATGCTGAAGGTCCCCGAGCCCAGCACGGACTGGCCGGACACGAACATGTGGTGGCCCCACGTGAGGAAGCCGACGAAGGCGATGCCCACGGTGCTCCACACCAGCACGCGGTAGCTGCTGGGGTTCTTCCGGCAGAAGGCGCTCACCGACTCGCTGATGACGCCCATGCCGGGGAGGATCATGATGTAGACGGCCGGGTGGCTGTAGAACCAGAACAGGTGTTGGTACAGCAGGGGGTCCCCTCCCCTCGCCGGGTCGAAGAGCCCCACGCCCGCCACCCGCTCCAGCGCCACCAACAGCAGCACCATGCCCAGCACCGGCGTCGCCAGCACCTGGATGATGGAGGTGCCGTACAGGGTCCACACGAAGATGGGCATCCGCATCCACCCCATGCCGGGCGCCCTCATGGTGTGGACGGTGGTGATGAAGTTCAGCCCGGACAGGATGGTGGAGAAGCCGACGACGAACACGCCCATCAACACGGGCAGCACGTCCGTGCCGGTGGCGGTGCTGTAGGGCGTGTAGAAGGTCCAGCCCGTGTCCACCCCACCCTGGAGGATGGCCCACACCGTCATCACCGCGCCCAGCAGGAACAGGTAGAAGCTGGCCAGGTTGAGCCGGGGGAAGGCCACGTCCCTGGCGCCAATCATCAGCGGCAGCAGGAAGTTGCCGAAGCTGGTGGGGATGGAGGGGATGAGGAAGAGCCACACCATGATGACGCCATGGAGCGTGAAGGACCGGTTGTAGGCCAGCCGCCCCATCACCGTCTCGCCCGGGGTGAGCAGTTCCAGCCGCAGCGCCAGCGCGAACACGCCGCCCAGGAGGAAGGTGCACAGCAGCGCCCCCAGGAACATCACGCCGATGCGCTTGTGGTCGTGGGTGGTGAGCCACGACCACGCGCCCCGCTGGGCGTTGAGGTAGTGCTCACGCGGCATCGCCGGCTCAGCGGCCTCGAAGCTCATACCGGGGCTCCCGCGCGGCGGGAGGCACGGGGCGCTCCGGTCGCAGCGATTGGATGAATTCGACGAGCGAGGCCACGTCCGCCGCGCTCAGCCGTCCCTGGAACGACGGCATCACCGGCGCGTAGCCCGCGACCACCTTCGCCTGGGGCTCCATCATCGACTCGGTGAGGTAGGCCACGTCCGCGCGGATGGTGCCCCCCGAGTCCAGCGGCTCCTCGCGCAGGTACAGCCCCCGCCAGGTGGGGCCGATGTGCGGGGTGCCGTCCACGGTGTGGCACTGGAAGCACCCCTCACGCGTGGCCACGAGCCGCCCCCGCGCGACCAGCGGCTCGGTGAGCCCCGCGCCGGAGGCCACCTGGTCTCCCCCCTGCTCGGCGCGCCAGGCCTCGAACTCGGCCGGCGACAGGACCACCACCTCGGCGCGCATCAGGGAA
The DNA here is from genome assembly GCF_021412625.1 of Myxococcus stipitatus. The sequence goes on from NZ_JAKCFI010000005.1 coordinate 387,863, forward strand.
TGGTTGAGGCCGCAGAACTCCGCGCACAGCACCGGGTAGCGCCCGGGGCGGATGGCCTCGAACCAGGTCTCCGTGTAGCGCCCGGGGATGGCATCCATCTTCAGCCGGAAGGCGGGCACGTAGAACGAGTGGATGACGTCGCGCGAGGTGAGGAGCAGCCGCACCGGGCGGCCCGCCGGCACGTGCAGCACGTCCACCGCGCCCGGGCCCTCCGGGTAGGCGAACTTCCACATCCACTGCTTGCCCGTGACATAGACATCCAGCGCGTCCGGCGGCGCCGCGCGCGACCAGACGTAGTCGCGGTAACCCAACGCCCCCCACAGCAGGAAGAAGGACAGCGGCACGGTGACGAAGAGGACCTCCAGCCACATGGGCGCGGTGAACGCCTCGGTGAGCGCGTGCGCGTAGCGGCGCCGGTAGCGCAGCAGGAAGACGAAGCCCGTGAGGCCGATGCCCGCCCCCACCACCATGGTGGTGAGGATGATGAAGAAGTGGATGCCGTCCACGCGCGAGGCCAGCGTGGAGCCCTCCTCCGGGAGGAAGAGGATGGACCGGAGCACGTCGTTCATGGCCGCGCGCCTTCTTCCGCCAGGACCGCGTCCATGGCCCGCTCCACGGGGACGTGGATGACGCCCGCGTCCCGGTCCACCCAGCCATAGTCCTCCAGTCGCGCGTGCTGCGCGGCCCTCAGCCGTGCCGCCGAGTCCTCCAACGCGAAGGGGCGCTGGTCGACGACGGACTGCTCCGCGCGTCCCATCCCCGGCGGGGCTCCCGCCTCCTCGGTGGGGCGGTTCCACGCCTGCCAGACGTGGGTGGCGACCACCGCGGCGGCGACGATGACCAACCAGCCTCCCGCCACCAGCCCGATGCGTCCGCTGGGGAGCTTCCCCGGATCGGACGGGGGTGGCGTGAACTCGCGACTCATTGTTCGGGCACCCGCAGCGAGTGGAGCAGGAAGGGGTCCCTCACGGGCACGGTGTAGCCCCCGCGCGCGAGCCACAGGACGGCCGCCACGCTGAGCCCTCCCAGCCCGAGCCACGCGGTGACGCTCGTCCAGTGGAAGGAGGCCCGCCCCGGGTGGAGCGCGGGCAGCACCAGCCAGTAGTGGTCCACCACGCGCATGAGGAGCAGCCACGCGGACACCGCGGCCAGCGAGCGCGGGTGTTCCTTGATGCGCCGCGAGAGCAGCAGGAAGAAGGGCACGCCGAAGTGCCCCACCGCGAGCAGCACCGCCAACGCGCGCCAGCCCCCGTCCAACCGGGCGCGGTACCACGTCACCTCCTCCGGCAACGAGGCAATCCAGATGAGCATGAACTGCGAGAAGGCGCAGTAGGCCCACAGGCACACGAAGGCCAGCAGCAGCGTCCCCAGCCGACGGAAGTGGCGGGGCCCCATGAGCGCGCCGAACCCACCGGGCCCGCGCCCGCCCGCCGCCAGCAGCGCCACCGTGGACAGCGCCGCCACCACCGCGCCACACCCCACGTAGAGCGCGTACACGGTGGACAGCCACAGCGGCTCCAAGGACATCATCCAGTCCAGGGAGGCGAAGGACAGGCACAGCACCACCAGCGGCAACGTGCCCGCCGCCAGCCTGCGCTGGTGCTGGGTGAGGCGGATGCCCTCCGGGCTGATGCCCGCCTCCGCGTCCTGTCGCACGGACCAGCGCCACAGCAAGCCCCCCACCACGCTCCAGACGAGGAAGTAGAGGACGGCGCGGACGAGGAAGAAGGGCACGTTGAGATACGGGCGCTTGTGCGCGAGCAGGTGCAGTCCATGCGCGCCGAGGTCCGACGGCGGGCTCACCCACGGAAACAGCCACGGCATGGCGAGCGCCACGGGCACGAAGAAGCAGGCGAACAGCGGGCCGCACGCGGCCATGAGCTCCAAGGGCCTGCGCAACACCGTGGGCCAGCGGGCCCGGGAGGCATGGAAGGACGCGAGGATGATGAGCGCGCCCAGGCCGAGCGACAGCCACCAGGAGAACGCGAAGAGGTAGCCATACGCCGCCTCTCGCGGCGACGCCCGGCCTCCCGCGAGCGTGGCGAGGAGGAAGAGCGCGCCGAGTCCCCCCGCGCCCACCAGGGTCCGCCAGCCGCCGTCATGACGAGGGACGACATCCAAGCTCATGGCATTCCTCTCGGACCGGAGGACCGCAGGAGCCGGGTGCGGACCTCCGGCGGCGCGGCGGAGAGCGGCGCGAGCTGGCTGTGGGCCAGCACTCGCAGCCAGGCCACCACCATCCAGCGCTCCTCCGGAGGGAGCTGCGCCGCGTAGGAGGGCATGAGTCCATACCCGTCCGTGATGACCTGATAGTAGAAGCCGGGCGGATGCGGCAAGGCCGCCCACCCCGATGGCGCCGGGCGCACGACACCGGTCCCCGCGTCCGGGCGTCCGGACTCGGCGCCCTCGGGCGGGTGGAGCTCGTGTCCGGGCCCATACAAGGCGGGGGGCGCGCGCAGCCGCATGTTCCTGGCGACGATGCTCCGGCCGTCCGCGAGCAGGCCGTGGCACGGTGAGCACCAGGTCTCGAACTGGTCGCGGCCTCGCTGCAACACCTCGCGGGTGAGCCGCAGCGGGAAGTGGGCGGGGTCGACCAGGCCGCCGTCCGGTATCTCCAGCGGCACGTAGGCCGCCTGGCGCAGGTACCACTCCCGAGGCACCGTGCCCGGCACCGTGGGCCGCATGGCGCGCGCGTCCGCGAAGTTCTCGTCCTCCGAGTAGGCGTCGTCACGCGCCTGCACCTGCATCGGATCGAGGTCGTCGCACGCGGTCACGACCAGCGCGACCAGCCACAGGCTCCGGGCGCTCATGGCCGCTCCTCCTCCGCCAGGGACACCTGGGAGGCGCCCAGCCCTCGCAGGGCCGAATCCACCGCGTCGCGCCCGGCGTCGTCGTCCACCGGCACCGCCAGCCAGAAGCCATCGATGCTGGCGCTGCGGAAGGCCTCCACGTCGAAGAACGGGTGTGTCAGCCGGGGCAGCCCACAGGCCACGAGCACGCCGAGGAAGAGCGCGCCCGCGGCCGCGAGCACCGCGGACTCGAAGACGATGGGGATGAAGGCCGGCCCCGAGTGCAGCGGTCTCCCGCCCACGTCGAGAGGCCAGTCCACCGCCTGGGTGAACCACTGCACGAGGTACGCGCCCCCCGCGCCCCCGACCCCGGCGACGAGCCCCAGCAGCGGCAGGCCCGAGGGAGGCAGCGACAGCACCTCGTCCACGCCCTCCACCGGGATGGGCGTCAGCGCGTCCATCCGGGTGAAGCCTCGCGCGCGCAGCGCGCGCGCCGCCTCCAGCAGCTGCTCCGACGTGCGGAACTCGCCCAGGACCCAGCGACTCACGCCCCACCTCCGGGTGCTCGCGCCTTCGCCACCACGTCGCGGGCGAAGCGCTCGGACGCCTCCAGTTCGTCCTGGAGCTGCTTCACCTCGCTGATGGGCACCGGCGGCAGCAGCTTGAGGAACAGCAGGAACCCCAGGCCGAACAGCCCCACGGTCCCCGACAGCAGCGACAGGTCCACCCAGGTGGGCGCGTAGTGGCGCCAGCTGCTCGGCAGGAAGTCCTCGCTGAGCGGCGACACGACGATGACGAAGCGCTCCAGCCACATGCCCACGTTGACGATCAGCGCGGCGACCCACAGCACGGCCGGGGATGTGCGCAGCCGGCGGGACCAGAACAGCTGCGGCACCAGCACGTTGCAGGTGAACACCGTCCAGAACGCGGGCGCGTAGGGGCCGGTGCGCAGGATGCTCATCGCGTGCATCTCGTACGGGTCTCCGCTGTACCAGCCGAAGAAGTGCTCCTGGATGTAGCCGTAGGCCACGAACAGGCCCGACACGAGCAGCAGCCGCGCGAGCACGTCCAGGTGGGCGTCCGTGATGACGTGCTGGAGGCGCAGCACGCGACGCGCGGGCAAGAGCAGCGTCATCACCATGGCCAGGCCGGAGAAGATGGCCCCGGCCACGAAGTACGGCGGGAAGATGGTGGTGTGCCACCCCGGCAGCTGGGCCACCGCGAAGTCGAACGAGACGATGGTGTGGACGGACACCACCAGCGGCGTGGCCAACCCGGCCAGCAGCAGGTAGCCCGTGCGCCAGTTGCGCCAGTGCCGGGCGCTGCCGCGCCACCCCAGCGACAACAGCCCCCAGGCACGGCGCTTCCACGTCTCCTTCGCGGTGTCGCGCGCGGTGGCCAGGTCCGGCAGCAGGCCCATGTACCAGAACAACACGGAGACGGTGAGGTAGGTGAGGATGGCGACGATGTCCCAGGTGAGCGGCGAGCGGAACTGCGGCCACATGCGCAGCGCGCTGGGATACGGCACCAGGTAGTAGAACTTCCACGGGCGTCCCAGGTGCAGCAGCGGGAAGAGGCCGGCGCAGGCCACGGCGAACAACGTCATCGCCTCCGCCATCCGGTTGACGGAGGAGCGCCACTTCTCTCCGAAGAGCAGCAGGATGGCGGAGATGAGCGTGCCCGCGTGGCCGATGCCGATCCACCACACGAAGTTGATGATGCCGAAGGCCCAGGCGACGGGGATGTTGTTGCCCCACGACCCCACGCCCACGAACAGCGTCACGCCAATGGCCACGACCAGCAGCACGACGAGCGCCGAGCACAACCCCACCAGCGCCCACCAGCCCCACCCCGGCGCCCCCAGCACGGGCCGCAGCAACGACTCCCCGAGCTGGGCGTTGGAATAGCGCCCCTCCAGGAGCGTGGACTCGACCAGCGGGTCCTCGGTCACCGGCGCCCTGGGAGCCACGTCGCTCATGAGAGCGCCTCCGAGGGGTTCTTCAGCCTCAGCAGGTGGACCGTGCGCGGTCGCGTCCCCAGGTTGTTGAGCAGCGCGTAGTGCCGCGCGTCGTCATGCAGCCGCGCCACCTCCGAATCAGGGGCGTCCAGGTCTCCGAAGGTGATGGCGCGCGTGGGGCACGTCTGCGCGCACGCGGTGACCACCTCACCGGGGCGGATGTCGCGCAGCTCCACGCGCGCCCGGATGCGCGCCGACTCGATGCGCTGGACGCAGTAGGTGCACTTCTCCATCACTCCGCGCGAGCGCACCGACACGTCGGGGTTGCGCCGCATGCGCGCCAGCGGGTCGTGCCCCGTGTAGTCCAGGTAGTTGAAGCGGCGGACCTTGTAGGGACAGTTGTTGGAGCAGTACCGCGTGCCGATGCAGCGGTTGTAGACCATCTGGTTGAGCCCCTCGTCCGAGTGGACGGTGGCCGCCACGGGGCAGACGTACTCGCAGGGTGCGTACTCGCAATGCACGCACATCAACGGCTGGGTGATGACGCCGGGGTCGTCCTCCCCGCCCAGGAAGTACCGGTCGATGCGCAGCCAGTGCATCTCCCGCCCCCTGCGCACCTGCTCCTTCCCCACCGAGGGGATGCTGTTCTCCGCCTGACACGCCACCACGCACGCGCCGCAGCCGGTGCAGCGGTTCAGGTCGATGGCCATCGCCCAGCGATGCGACGGCGTCGCCTGGCCCGGGTTGGGCGGATACAGGTGCTCCTTGCGCTCCTGGAGCCCCTCCAGGAGGGTTCGGGCGTGGGCCGCGAAGACGCCGCGCGGGGTCTGGAGGGCCAGGGGCCGCTCCTCCATGCGCCAGTGCTCCTGTGTGAGGGCGAAGTCGTGGTGTCCCTCCAACCGGGTGAGGCTCGCGCCCGGCAGGACCCAGGGCGCGTCCTGGAAGCGCAGCGCGTAGGCATCGAAGCCCACGCCCTCCGCCACGGGCCCGCCGCGCGTGCGCCCATAGCCCAGCGGCAACGTGACGGTGTCATCCGCCTGTCCGGGCAGCACCAGCACGGGCGCCTCCACCGCCCTGCCCCGCGCCTCCAGTCGGACGCGGGCGCCACGCTCCAGGCCCAGGCGAGAGGCCGTGGCCGGGCTCACGAGCGCGGCGTTGTCCCACGTCATCTTGGTGATGGGGTCCGGCATCTCCTGCAGCCAGGGGTTCGCGCCGAAGCGCCCGTCATGGACCCTGGCGTCGGTGACGAACTGGAGCTCGAGGCCCGTGTCCGACGCGGGAGGCAACGCGCGCACGGCCGCCAGCACCGCGGCCGCGTCCACCCGGGCGTCCACCTCCGGCAGGCGCGTCCCGGGAATCACGCCCTCCGCGAGCCAGCCCTCCCACTCCCGTCCTTCTCCGCCCTGTTCGCGCCACAGCGCGCGGAGCCGCTGATAGGGCGCGTCCGCCAGCTCTCCGGAGAAGGCCGCCGCGAGCTCCAGCGGCGCCACCACCGCTTCGAGCCATGGCGCGATGAGCGGCTGGAGGATGGTCGCGGTGCCGTCGATGGCGCGCCCGTCCTCCCAATGTTCATAGGGGTGCGTGGAGGGGACGCTCCAGACGCAGGCGGCGGACGTCTCGTCCTCGTGGAGCGTGCAGTACACGCTGTCCTCCACCCGGCCCAGCGCCTGTGCGAGCGGCACGTCCGCGGGCGCCCGGTAGACGGGGTTCCACGCGGTGACGAGCAGGGTGTCCACCCCGCCCGCGAGCAGCTCCTCCACGAGCGCCGGGAGCGCCCCGGGGTCCGGCGAGGGCGTCAGCGTCTGCGCCACCCGTGACACGCGTCCGCCGAGCGCCTCGTTGAGGAGGTGCGCGAGCGCGTGCACCGCCGCGGGCTGTCGCGCCCCCACTACCACCAACGCCTGGGACCTTCGCGCCACCAGGTCCGCCGCGGCCGCCGCGACCCAGCGTCGCTCGGACTCGCCGATGACCATGGCGCCCTCGGCCAACCCGGCCAGGTCCTCGCGCCCCAGCAGCCGCCCCACCTCCGCGCCAAGGTGGCGCGCCAGCTGGGGGAGTCGGGTGGGCCGCTCCCGGAGCCGGTGGTCGCTGAAGGCGCCGGTGACGGACAGGTGGCTCTCCACCACCCACAGCCGGCTCATGTCCGAGGGCTCACGCGAGGCGCTGAACTCCCGCGCCGCGCGGAGGCTGCCCGGCAGCGTGGAGAGGAAGTCGTCGTCCAGCGAGAGCACGGCGCGGGCGGTGTCGAACCGGGGGAGCGTCGCCAGCGGTCGACCGTAGGCGAGCCGCGCGCCCTCGAGGGACGCGCCGGTGTCGGTGGTGCTGAAGGGCACGACCCTGGCGTGCGGGAAGCGCTCCAGGACGCGCCTCCAGGTGTGGGCCCACAGGGGCGAGGCCGTGGGCTCCACCAGCAGCCGCAGCCCCCGGCCCTCGTCCCGCCGGGACGCGAGCTGGCGCAGCCGCGCGAAGAGGTCGTCGCGGCTGACCGGCTGGCCGCGGTGCCGCACGACCTTCGCGCGGTGAGGGTCATAGAGCCCCAGCAGCGACGCCTGCTCCCGGAGGCCCGCCGCTCCCAGGCTCTCGGGGTGCGCGGCGTTGCCCTCCACCTTGGTGGGCCGCCCCTCGTGGCTGCGCACGACGAGTCCCCGCACGTGGCCGTCCAACGTCAGGCCCGTCGCGTAGTGGAGCGGCACGCCCGGCGTCACCTCGGGCGGCTGCCGCGAGTACGGCATCACCTTCTCGGGAGGTTGTCGGAAGCACCCCGCGGTGCTCGCCGCCGCGCCGAAGGCGGCCAGCTCCAGCAGGGCCCGCCGCGACAGGCCCTCGGGGGGCTGCGCGGCGCCCGGAGGAAACTCCGCCTCGGGCTCCGACGCCTCCTGCCGTCGACGCGACTCCAGGCTCCGCCACGCGGGTGGCGAGGCGTTCCCCACCACCGGCAGCGGATGGCGCTCCTTCAGCGGTGGCATGTGTTGCACTCCGTTCGGGGCTGGACGTGGAGGGCCTTCCGCACCTGTCGGCCCGTCTCGATGGCGTCGGCGGGAGGTCGCCACGTCATGTCCGCGACATGCTCCGGAGGGCGGAGGTGGGGCGTCGGGTCCCGGTGACACTCCAGACACCACCCCATGGTGAGCGGCGCCACCTTCTCCACCAGCGCCATCTGGTCCACGCGGCCATGGCAGCTCACGCAGCCCACGCCCTTGTGCACGTGGATGGCGTGATTGAAGAAGACGAAGTGCGGGAGGCGGTGGACGCGGTTCCAGGGGATGGGCCGGTCCTGGAAGTAGCTCTCTCGCACCGGCGCCAGCCGCGGGCTCTCGTTCCAGACCTGGGCGTGACAGCCCATGCAGCGACTGGTGGGAGGCACGCCCGCGTAGGGCCCCTCCCACGCGCCCTCGTGGCAATAGCGGCAGCCAATGCCTTCATCTCCACTGTGGTGGCGATGATCGAACTGGACGGGTTGCTCCACCGGCTCGAACGAGGCGGTCCCCAGCGGGCTGCGGGCCAGCAGCATCAAGACGACCAGCCCCAACAGGGGCAACCCGGCCAACAGGGCCAATCCGCCACGCAAGACGTCGTCGGTCCCTGGGGGGAAGAGGCCCATCGCACCCACCGCTTGAAGTCAGGCCCCTCCGAGTACAGGAGGTGCCGGGACGGGAGGATGAGATGAGCGAGGGATTGTCGATTATCCCTCGACGGCGGCACGCCCCTTGTCGTTCGCGACACAGCGGAGCAGGTGGAAGGATGGAATCCCGACGGACGACCGCGCCCGACCTCGGACGCCGCGCGCAATGCATCGACGTCGTCGCCAGTGGCGACGTGGACGCTCAGTACCTTTCGGGGATGAAGTTCCTCCCCTGGAGCGAAGCGGTGTCGTCATACGCCCCATGATTGGAGCGAGGGGGCAGCTTCACCTTGGCGTGCTTCACCCGCTTGTGCGGAATCTTCTCCAGCAGGAAGCGGATGCAGTTGAGCCGCGCCTTCTTCTTGTTGTCGGACCGCAGGATGTGCCAGGGCGCATAGGGCGTGTCCGTCGCGGCCAGCATCTGGTCCCGCGCATGGGAGTAGTCGTACCAGCGCTTCCAGGACTTGATGTCCATGGGGCTCAACTTCCACTGCCGGAGGGGGTCGTCGATCCGCGCCGCGAACCGCCGCGCCTGCTCCTCCTTGCCGACCTCCAGCCAGATCTTCAGCAGGAGGATTCCGTTCTCGACGATGTATCTCTCGAAGACGGGACAGCCCACGAGGAAGCGATCGTGTTCCTCGGGAGTACAGAAGCCCATCACCAGTTCGACGCCGGCCCGGTTGTACCAGCTGCGGTCGAAGATCACGATTTCGCCGGCCGCGGGGAAATGCGGCACGTACCGCTGCAGGTACATCTGTGTCTTCTCTCGGCTCGAGGGCGCCGGGAGGGCCACCACGCGAAACACGCGGGGACTCACCCGTTCGGTGATGGCGCGAATCGTTCCGCCCTTCCCCGCGGCGTCCCGGCCCTCGAACACCACGATGACCCGCATCCGCTCCTGCTTGACCCAATCCTGGAGCTGACAGAGCTGGGATTGGAGCCTGCGAAGCTCTCTTTCATACGCCTTGCGCTTCAGCGGCTCCGCCTGTGTGTCCTGTGCCATGGCCGAAGGATTGTGCGGCCCCAACGCACGCGCAATGCGTGCGCGCGGGGAGGGATTCCGCCAGCCTGCGGAACCACACAGGCGACGGCACCCAGGTGTGGCGGTCGGCGGCTCTGTCGCCCTCGAGTTCGTAGCGCCCATGACGCAACGAACATTGGAGCCTGCCCCTGGGGGCATTCGGACGACGCCCCCCTTCCGGGTGCCCCAGCGCATGCGAATCCTCGCCCATCATCGAGGTGTCGCGAATGAGGGGGACGGTCAGCACCAGGCGGGGGACGAGGCCGGGGTTCGCACGCGTCACCGGCGCATGGCCGCTGGTCGGCGCCCTCTCCTTGCTCTCCGCGTGCACGGTCGGCCCCCGCTTCACGAAGCCCGAAGCCGCGGTCGCGAAGGAATGGCGCACCCAGGGCGACCCGCGACTCTCGACGCAGGACGCGGTCAACACGCAGTGGTGGAAGTCCTTTGACGACCCCTCGCTCGACCGCCTCGTCGAGCTCGCCTACCAGCAGAACCTGCCGCTGCAGATCGCCGGGTTGAGGATCGTCGAGGCGCGCGCCCAGTTGGGCATCCTCACCGGCCGACAGTTTCCTCAGGTCCAGGTCGTGACCGGCAGCGGGGCCGCGGTGGGACGCAGTGAGAACGCCGCCGCCTCCAACCTGATCGACCTGCCCAACCTCGGAGAAATCGACCGCCACTACCTGGAGTACCAGGTGGGCTTCGATGCGCTGTGGGAGGTGGATTTCTGGGGCAAGTACCGGCGGGGCGTGGAGTCGGGAACCGCGGGCCTGCTCGCGTCGGTCGCGGACTACCAATCCTCCGTCGTCTCGCTCACCGCCGAGGTCGCGCGAACCTACGTCACGGTCCGCACGTTAGAGGTGCTCATCGAGCAAGCCCAGCAGAACGTCCGGGTCCAGGAGGAGGGATACCGGATCGCCGAATCGCGCTTCAACAACGGCGTGACCTCGGAGCTCGACATGATGCAGGCGCAGACCCTGCTGGAGAGCACCCGGGCCACCATCCCCCAACTGGAAGCAGGGCTGGAGCAGGCTCACAACGCCCTGAGCACCCTCCTCGGCCGGCCCACGGGCGAGGTGGAGGCGTTGCTCTCCGGCCCCAAGCGGATTCCGTTGGCGCCCGCGACGGTGGCCGTCGGCATGCCGGCCGAAATCCTGCGGCGGCGCCCGGACGTTCGCAGCGCGGAGCTGTATGCCGCCGCGCAGTGCGCCCGGGTGGGCATCGCCGAGGCGGACCTCTATCCGAGCTTCTCCATCTTCGGGACCATCGGGCTGCAGGCCAGCACGGCCGGCTCGGCCTCCGGCAATCTCTTCTCCCTGGACAGCCTTGCCTATTCCGTGGGCCCTCGAATCGTCTTCCCCTTCCTGAACTACGGCCGCCTGAAGAACGGCGTGCGCGTCGAGGACGCGCGGTTCCAGCAATTGCTCGTCAACTACCGCAACACGGTGCTCAAGGCGGCGCAGGAGGTCGCGGACGCCTTGACGGGGTTCATCCACGCCCAGAAGACCCTGGAGTTCCAACAGTCCGCCGTGAAGTCCGCGCAGCGGTCGGTGGAGCTCTCGGTGGTGCAGTACCGCGAAGGCGCCGTGGACTACCAGCGCGTGCTGGATGCGCAGCGCTCGCTCCTGGAACAGCAGAACAACCTGGCCCAGACGAGCTCATCCATCGCCACGAACCTGGTCGCCCTCTACAAGGCGCTGGGCGGAGGCTGGGAGATCCGCCAGGGCCAGCCCATCGTTCCGGGGCCGATGCAGGACGAGATGAAGAAGCGGACCCACTGGGGCGACATGTTGTCCAAGCCGCGCGCGCCGGAACAGAAGGCGCTTCCGCCATCCGAGAAGCCATAGAGAGTCCACCATGCCCAAGCACCCGAAAGGGAAACTCAAGTGGGTCATTGGGTTGATCGCCCTCGCGATCGCTGCGTTCATCGGCTTCCGCTACTGGAAGGGGAAGCAATCCGAGCTGCCGGAGGGAATCTTCTCCGGCAACGGCCGCCTCGAGGCGAAGCTGGCGGACGTCGCCGCCAAGGAACCTCTTCGGGTGAAGGAGATCCTCGTCAACGAAGGCGACCTCGTCAAACCCGGTCAGGTGCTGGTGCGCCTGGACACCTCCACCCTGGAGTCCAGCCTGGCGGAGGCCAACGCGAGCCTCGCGGCCACGCAGGAGAAGGTGGCGGTGGCCGAGGCGGGCATCGTCAAACAGCGGAGCGAGATCGAACTCGCCACCATCGAGGTCGCGCGCGCCCGGCGATTGGTGGCGCAAGGCGCCGGCTCGCAGCGGGACCTGGACGTCCGGGCGAGCCAGCTGGAGACCACCCGGGCCGCCCTGTCGGAAGCGGAGGCCACGCTGAAGACCTCCAAGGAGGAGATCGAGGTCGCGCGCGCCAACGCGGCGACGATTCAGACGCGCATCGCCGACGCGACGCTCAAGTCTCCGGTGACGGGCCGGGTCCTCTACCGCCTCGCCGAGCCCGGTGAGGTGCTCTCTCCCGGCGGACCGGCGTTGACGCTCGTGAACCTGGAGGACGTCTTCATGGAGATCTTCCTGCCCGCCAGCGAGGCCGCCCGCGTGAAGCTCGGGTCCGAGGCGCGCCTCACCGTCGACTTCGAGCCCGACCGCTCCATCCCCGGCTACGTCTCCTTCGTGTCCCCGGAGGCCCAGTTCACGCCCAAACAGGTGGAGACGAAGAGCGAGCGGGAGAAGCTCGTGTTCCGCGTGAAGCTCCAGGTCCCCCGGGAGCTGGCCAGCCGCTACGTCGAGCGCATCAAGACGGGCATTCGCGGCGTCGGCTACGTCAAGGTGGACCCTTCCGCCACCTGGCCCCCCCAGCTGCGCAACGTCATCACGGCCGAATCCGGCGCCCACTAGCTCGGAGACCCGGGAGGGCTCGGCCATGGTCTCACCCACGTCTCCAGAATCACCGGCTGGTGGCCCCCGCGGGTACGTCGTCTCCGTCCAGGGCGTGACCCACCGCTACGGGAAGGCCGTCGCGCTCGATGGACTCTCGCTCGACGTCCCCAGCGGCATCCGCGTGGGCATCGTGGGCCCCGACGGCGTCGGCAAGTCGACGCTGATGGCCCTGGTGGCCGGCGCCAAGAAGCTGCAGCAGGGACGGATCACGGTCCTGGATGGGGACATCGCTCAAGCCCGGCACCGACGCGAGGTGGGGCCGCGAATCGCATACATGCCGCAGGGGCTGGGAAAGAACCTCTACCTGGAGCTCAGCGTCTACGACAACGTCGACTTCATGGCCCGGCTCTTCGGGCTCTCCCCGGAGGAGCGCAAGGTGCGCGTCCCGCAGCTGCTCCAGGCCACGGGGCTGGGCAAGTTCGCGGAGCGCCCCGCAGGCAAGCTCTCCGGCGGCATGAAACAGAAGGTCGGGCTCTGCGGGGCGCTGGTGCACGACCCGGACCTGCTCATCCTCGACGAGCCCACCACCGGCGTCGACCCGCTCTCCCGGCGGCAGTTCTGGACCCTCATCGACGAGATTCGCGCCGGGCGTCCGGGCATGAGCGTCATCATCTCCACGGCCTACATGGACGAGGCCCAGCAGTGGGATTGGATCGTGGCCATGGACGCGGGGCGCGTGCTGGCGACGGGGACGCCCGCGGAGCTGATGCAACGTTCGGGGACCACGGACCTGGAGAAGTGCTTCATCGCGCTGCTGCCCGAGGAGAAGCGCAAGGGCCACAAGGAGCTCACCATTCCGCCCCGTGTGCCGGGCAACGCGGAGCTGGCCATCGAGGCCCACGGGCTGACCCGCCGCTTCGGGACCTTCGTCGCCGTCGACCACGTCACCCTCTCCATCGAGCGCGGTGAAATCTTCGGCTTCCTGGGCTCCAATGGCTGCGGCAAGTCCACGACCATGAAGATGCTGACCGGCTTGCTGCCCCCCTCGGAAGGCACGGCGAAGCTCTTCGGCAGCTCCGTGGACGCCGGCAGCATGGAGGTCCGCAAGAACCTGGGCTACATGACGCAGGCGTTCTCGCTCTACGGCGAGCTGAGCGTCCATCAGAACCTGGTCCTGCATGCCCGGCTCTACCATCTGCCGCCAGACAAGGCGAAGACACGCATCGACGAACTGGTCGATCGGTTCGGACTGGGCGCGCACCTGGAGACGCTGGCCGGAGGTCTGCCCATGGGCCTGCGCCAGCGGCTCTCCCTGGCCGTCGCCGTGCTTCACGGGCCGCAGATCCTCATCCTGGACGAGCCCACGTCGGGCGTCGACCCGGTCGCCCGTGACAGCTTCTGGGAGCTGTTGATCGACCTGTCGAGGAAGCAGGGCGTCACCATCTTCGTGACGACGCACTTCATGAACGAGGGGATGCGCTGCGACCGCATCTCACTCATGAACGCGGGAAGGGTGCTGGCCGCGGACAGCCCCCAGAAGCTCATCGATTCGAAGCAGGCGGACAGCCTGGAGACCGCCTTCATCGCCTACATGGAGGAGGCCATCGAGGAGAAGGCCCGCGCGGAGGGCAAGGAGAAGAAGGACACGGCCCCCGAGCCCGAGGCCCCCGCCCCCGAGCCCGAGGCCCCGGCACGAGAAGACCGGGCCGGACTTCGCCTGCGGATGGGCCGGATGCTCGCGTATGCATCCAACGAGACCAGTCAGATCCTCCGCGACAAGGTCCGGCTGGCGTTCGCCTTCATTGGTTCGGCGTTGTTGATGCTCGTCTTCGGCTTCGGCATCACGACCGACGTGGAGAACATCCGCTACTCCGCGCTGGACCTCGACCAGTCGCCCGAGAGCCGCGCGTACCTGGAACAGTTCAGCGCGGCGAAGCCCTATTTCGCCCAGACTCCGCCAGCCCCGTCCGCGAACGACGCGTTGCGCCGGCTCCAATCAGACGATGTGTCGGTGGTGCTGGAGATTCCGCCCCTCTTCGGTCTGAATCTTCGCCGGGGCTCCGGCCCCGAGGTGCTGGCGCAGGTGGACGGCGCCATGACCTTCCGCGGAGACACCGTCGAGCAATATGTCCAGGGGGTCCACGCGCGGATGCTCCGGGACCCGGCGAGCGGCTTCCATTCCGCCCGCGCACAGGAATACACGGCCAACATCGAGGAGCGCTACCTCTACAACCCCACCTTCGAGAGCATCTACTCCATCGTGCCGAGCGTCCCGGCGCTATTGCTGCTGCTCATCCCCGCGATCCTCATGACGGTCAGCATCGTGCGGGAGAAGGAGCTGGGGTCGATCATCAACTTCTACGTCACGCCCACGGGGAGGCTGGAGTACCTGCTGGGGAAGCAACTGCCCTACATCGCCATTGGCATGGCCAACTTCTTCATCCTGACCGCCCTGGCGCTGATTGTATTTGGCGTCCCCATCAAGGGCAGCTTCCTGATGTTGATCGTCTGCACGGTGTTCTACGTCGCGGCGACGACAGGCATTGGAATGGTGACGTCCACCTTCACCGGCAGCCAGGTCGCGGCCGTGTTCGTCACGGCCATCCTGACCATCGTGCCGACCATTCAGTTCTCCGGCTTGTTGCAACCCGTCTCCACCCTGCAGGGCGGAGCCAAGATCGTCGGTTCCATCTGGCCCGCGACCTATTACATGCACGCCAGCCTGGGCGCCTTCACCAAGGGACTGGGGGCGGGCCTCCTCCTGCCGGACGTGGCCTTCCTGGCCGTGTGCTTCCCGCTCCTCCTGGCCATCAGCGTCATCGGCCTGAGAAAGCAGGAGAAGTAGCGGTGAACTCGCTGCTGAACATCCTGTGGTTGGGACTCAAGGAGCTTCGCAGCCTCCTCAGCGACGCGGTGATGGTCGTGTTCGTCGTCTATGCGTTCACCCTGGCCATCTACGTCCAGGCCACGGGGACCTCGAGCGAAGTGAACAACGCCTCGATTGCGTTCGTCGACGAGGACGAGTCCGCGTTGTCCAAGGAGTTGCTGAACGCCTTCTATCCACCGCGCTTCAAGTCGCCGGAGCTCATCTCCCCGGACGACATCCAGCCGGACATGGACCGGGGCCGGTTCATGTTCGTCGTCGTGATTCCCCCCCGCTTCGAGCACGACCTCCGAGCGGGCCGCAACCCGGACATCCAGGTGAACATCGACGCGACCGCCATGCAGCAGGCGGGCATCGGCGCCGGCTACATCAAGAACATCCTCAACGACCGCATCGCCTCCTTTCTCAAGCGCACGGAGGAGACGGGACCGAAGCCCGTCAATCTGGTCGTCCGCAAGCTCTTCAACCCCAACGGGGTGTCGTCCTGGTTCAAGAGCGTGGTGGCCATCATCAATCAAATCACCCTGCTGACGGTGGTCCTCACGGGCGCCGCGGTCATCCGCGAACGCGAGCACGGCACGCTCGAGCACCTGCTCGTGATGCCTCTGACCTCGTTCGAGATCGCGATGGCGAAGGTCTGGGCCAATAGCCTGGTCATCCTGGTGGCGACCGCGGCTTCGCTCCTCCTGGTCGTCCACCTGGTGCTGAAGGTGCCGTTCGCCGGCTCGGTGTTGCTGTGGTTCGCCGGCGTCGTGCTCTACCTCTTCTTCGCCACGGCGCTCGGCATCTTCCTGGGGACCATCTCACGCTCGATGGCGCAGTTCGCCCTGCTCATCATCCTCGTGGTCCTCGTGTTGATGCTGCTTTCGGGCGGAAGCACACCCGTGGAGAGCCAGCCGAAGTGGCTTCAAGCCATCACGTACCTGCTGCCCGCCCGGCACTTCGTCAGCTTCTCGCAGGTCATCATCTACCGTGGTGGGGGGCTGGGCGCGGTCTGGCGCCAGTTCCTGATGGTGAGCGCGGTGGGCGTGGGCTTCTTCGTCTACAGCCTGGCGATGTTCCGCAAGTCCATCGCGGTGAGCAAGTAGAGCCGGCGCGCCT
Source organism: Myxococcus stipitatus (assembly GCF_021412625.1). The sequence goes on from NZ_JAKCFI010000005.1 coordinate 404,084, forward strand.
GCTCGAAACCTGGCCGCCGTGTCCCGAGACACGGGCCCCTCAGGGAACGACTGTGTCCCAGAGGCTCTCGATGACCTTCGTCTTCACGTTCGTCACCTTCCCCGAGCGCTCCAGGACGCCATATCCGACGACGAGCAGGGCGCCGTGGATCTGCTTCCGGCATCGCTCGTACACGTCCGGCGGCACGACGAGGTTGGCGATGCCCGTCTCGTCCTCCAGCGAGATGAAGCACATGCCCCGCGCCGTCGGTGGCCGCTGGCTGCAGATCATCATCCCGCCCACGGCGACCCTCCTCCCCGAGGGGACCTTCCTCAGGCCCTCCGCCGTCACCGCGCCCAGCTTCCGCAGCCGGGGCCGCAGCAGCTCCAGCGGGTGCTTCTCCAACGACAGCCCCACCGTGTCGTAGTCCGCGCTCACCCGCTCCATCACGTCCATGGGCGGCAACTCCACCTGCGTGCCGTCCATCGACATCCCGAAGAACAGGTCGTCCGAGTCCAGCGGCCCGAGCGCCTGGAGCTCCCACAGGGCCTTGCGCCTCGAGCCACACAGCGAGCCCAGCGTCCCCGCGAGCGCCAGTCGCGTCAGCTCGTGCCGGGGGATCCGCGCGCGCCGGGCCAGGTCCCCCACGCTCGTGTACCCCTCCCCTCGCGCCGCCTCCACCCGGCGCCCCGCGGACTCGCCCAGGCCCTTCACCAACCGCAGCCCCAGGCGCACCGCCTTGCCGCCCTCCTCCAGCGTGCAGTCCCACCGCGAGCGCTGCACGTCCACCGGCCGCACCTCCACGCCGTGCCGCTGCACGTCCGCCACCAGCGTGTGCGGCGCGTAGAAGCCCATCGGCTGGGAGTTGAGCAGCGCCGTGGTGAAGGCCGCCGGGTAGTGGCACTTCAGCCAGCTCGACGCGTACGAGATCAGCGCGAAGCTGGCCGAGTGACTCTCCGGGAAGCCGTAGTGCGCGAAGCCCCGGAAGTTGTCGAACCACTCCTCCGCCTGCGCCCGCTCGTACCCGCGTGACAGGCAGCCCTCCACGAAGCGGCCCCGGTACCGCAGCAGCATCGTCTCCGCCCGCTTGTGGCTCAGCACCCGGCGCAGCCCGTCCGCCTCCTCCGCGGAGAACCCCGCCGCCACCATCGCCAGCTTCATCGCCTGCTCCTGGAACAGCGGCACGCCCAGCGTCTTGCCCAGGATCTCCTTCACCGCCTCGCTCGGGTACACCACCGGCTCCACGCCATTCCTGCGCCGCAGGAACGGGTGCACCATCTTCCCGACGATCGGCCCGGGGCGGATGAGGGCGATCTCCACCACCAGGTCGTAGAAGGTCCTCGGGCGCAGCCGCGGCAGCATGTTCATCTGCGCGCGGCTCTCGATCTGGAACACGCCCACCGTGTCCGCCTCGCACAGCATGTCGTAGACCTTGGAGTCCTCCGCCGGAATCGTCGCCAGCGACAGCTCGCGTCCGTGGTGCTCGCGAATCAACGCGAAGCACTTCGACAGCGCCGTGAGCATGCCCAGGGACAACAGGTCCACCTTGAGCAGGCCAATCGCGTTGATGTCATCCTTCTCCCACTGGATGACCGTGCGCCCGGGCATCGCCGCGTTCTCCACCGGCACCAGCTCCGTCAATGGCTCACGCGTCATCACGAAGCCACCGACGTGGATGGACAGGTGTCTGGGAAAGCCCTCCAGCTCCGCCGCCACGGAGAGCGTGCGCCGCACCCGGCGGTCGAAGGCGGACAGCCCCGCCTCCAACAGGACCTCCGGCGTCACCTCGAAGCCGTGGGCCGCCGAGACCTTGGACAGCCGGTCCACCTGGTCCAGCGACAGCCCGAGCGCCTTCCCCGCCTCCCGCAGCGCCAGCCGCCCCCGAAAGCAGATGACCTCGCACACCATGCCGGCGCGGTGCCGGCCGTGCTTCTCGTAGACGTACTGGAGCACCTCCTCGCGCCGCTCGTGCTCGAAGTCCACGTCGATGTCGGGCGGCTCCTTGCGCGCCATGCTCAGGAAGCGCTCGAAGAGCAGCCCCATCCGCACCGGGTCGATGGCGGTGATCTGGAGCGCGTAGCAGACCGCCGAGTTCGCCGCGCTCCCCCGTCCCTGACAGAGGATGCCCCGCCGCCGCGCGAAGCCCACGACGTCCCACAGCGCCAGGAAGTAACCCGCGAAGTCCAGCGCCGCGATGAGCCGCAGCTCGTGTTCGATCTGCCTCGCCACCTCCGGCGGCACACCCGCCGGGTAGCGGACCTGGAGGCCCTCGTACGTCAGCGCCCGCAGATACGCGTCCGCCGTCATCCCCCCCGGCAGGTCCTCCTCCGGGAAGCGGTAGCGCAGGTCGTCCAGCGAGGCCCGACAGCGGGAGGCCAGCTCCACCGTGCGCGCCAGCACCTCCGGCCGGTCCTCGAACAGCCGCGCCATCTCCGCCGGGGACTTCAGCGTCCGCTCGCCGTTGGGCCACAGCAGCGTCCCCGCCTTGTCCACCGTCACCCCGTGCCGCACCGCCGTCAGGACGTCCTGGAGCGGCTGCCTGCGGCGATGGTGCGTGTGCACGTCGTTGTGCGCCACCAACGGCACGCCCAGCTCCCGCGCCAACGCGTCCGCCCGGGCCTCCCGCGCCGCGTCCCCCGCCGACAACGTCCGGCACACGCCGACGTGGAAGCGCTCCGGGAACGCCTCCACCAGCGGCGCCACCCGCTCCACCGGCGCGGGCTCCGGCAACACCGCCAGCAGCCCCTCCGAGCGCTCCGCCAGCGCCCGCCACGGCAACCCCGCCTCCCCCTTCGGGTGCGTCATCCGGCTGCGAGACACCAACGCGCACAGGCTCGAGTAGCCCCGCGCGTCCGCCGCGTAGACCACCACCGGGGGCCCGTCCTCCAGCGTCAGCTCGGCCCCCAGCAGCAACCTCACCCCGTGCTCCTTCGCCGCCAGGTGGGCCTTCACCACCCCGTACAGGCCGTCCCTGTCCGTCAGCGCCAGGGCCCCGAGCCCCAGCCTCGCGGCCGTGGCCACCAGCTCCTCCGGATGCGAGGCGCCGCGAAGGAACGAGAAGTTGGAGCGACAGACGAGTTCGGCGTAGTCCACACACCGATCAAGACACTGAGCAGCCGTTCAGGCGCTAGGTCGGATCTTCGTCCGGCGACCACCGGACGCGCCGGGTTGATACACGCCCAGCCCCGCCCGACGTATCACGTCCCCTCGAGGACCCGTGGGGTCCTCGAGCCATCTCCTCAATCACAGACTTTGAATAGCTGAGACGGATTGGACGCACCCCGCGCGGAGAATTCGCCTGTCACGGGACTGTCCATTCCGAGGCAACGCCAGACTTCGCCGTCCATGGGTTCGAGCCTCCCGTTCGGGCGAGGACAGCGTCTTCCCCGGGAGCGCCTGGCTGTTCGCGCAGCGACGCTCGTCGTGGTCGCGCGCCTGTCGGGACGCCCGCCGGTGCGTACCGTCCCCAGCCGCTCCCGCCTGTCGCGGGGCGCGCCGCGAAGCACGGTGTCCGCCCTCCCACCCCGGAGGGCGACGCCCTGCCCATCCGCGAGGAGGTCCCATGTTCCCCCAAGCGCTCAAGCGTTCCCTGTCCACCCTCGTCGTCGTCTTCATCTCCGGGCTGCTCGCGCCGCCCCAGGTGCTGGGCGGCGGGCACTCGTCGGAGACGAAGGCGGTGAGGTGCGGAGGAAGCCGGGACCTCTACCTGGGGACGTACAAGGGACGGGTCTTCAAGGAATGGAAGACGCCGCTCACGGAGGAGCAGCTCAAGGACCCGATGACCCGCATGGCCAACGACGCCCTGCTGCGCAACAACTACACGCTGACGCTGCGCTTCCACCGGGATGCGAAGTGGAACTATCGGGTCGACACCAACGTGCAGTTCGACAACCTCGCCACGGGCACGCCGGGGCCCGGGCACCGCGACGACAGCGACTACGTGCTGGACCTCTCCGGCGAGGCCGCCAAGGTGCAGTTCGCCGTGAGCCGCCGCCCCTCGGCGCCCCAGGGCGGCAGGGCGCCCCAGCCCATCATCGAGAAGACCTCCCGGGCCCAGCCCACGGGCTTCGTCGCCACGTTCCGGGACAAGTTCCTGCTCGAGGCCATGGACTGCGACGAGCAGGGCGTCCCCCACCGGCTGCTCTTCACCCGCCTCGTCGGCGGCCACCAGCCCATCTTCGAGACGCGCGAGCTCTTTCGCCAGAAGTAGCCCCCGCTTAAGGAGAGGTCGGGCAGGCCACCCGCACCTCCGGTTTGACAGGATGGCGAGGTGGCTGCCAAACAGGACGGTATGGATCTGACCCCCACCGCATGGCAGCTCTGGCTCGTCGCGGCCATCGTCTGCGGCATGCTGGAGATCAAGCTCTCCGGCTTCGTGACGCTGTGGTTCGCGGTGGGGGCGCTCGCGTCCTCGCTCGCCGCGGCGCTGGGGCTGGGCATCAACGTCCAGTTGCTGCTCTTCACCCTCGTCTCCCTCCTGCTGTTCGCCATCTCCCGCACCCTGTTCAAGAAGTTCTTCACGCGGGACTCGGCCCACCTGAAGACAGGGGTCGAGGCGATGCTCGGCCAGGAGGCGGTGGTGACGGAGGAGGTGGGCGAGCCCCACGGCGGCACGGTGCGCATCAACGGGGAGCTGTGGACGGCGCGCTCGCTGTCCGGCCACATCTCCGAGGGTGAGCGCGTCACCGTCGAGCAGGTGGACGGTCTCAAGCTTTGGGTGCGCCGCCCCGCGGCGACACGGTCCGTTCCCCAGACGGGGTCGGAGAAGGAGAGGGTCGGATGAACGTCTTCGCTACCATCGTGCTGTTCCTGCTGGCGGCCTTGGTCGTCTACTTCCTCGTCACGGGCATCCGCATCGTGCCCCAGGCGAAGGTGATGGTCGTCGAGCGGCTGGGCAAGTTCCACAAGGTGGCCACCAGTGGCCTCAACCTGCTCATCCCCTTCATGGACACCCCGCGCCCCATCGAGATGCGCACGGGCAACCGCTACATGCGCAGCCCCATGGTGGACCTGCGCGAGCAGGTCATGGGCTTCGAGACGGTGCAGGTCATCACCCACGACAACGTCAACATGGAGGTCGGCTCGGTCATCTACTACCAGATCGTCGACCCGGCGAAGGCGCTGTACCAGGTGGAGAACCTGGCGCTGGCCATCGAGCAGCTCACGATGACCAACCTGCGCAACATCATGGGCGGCCTGACGCTGGACCAGACGCTGACCAGCCGCGAGACGGTCAACACCAAGCTGCGCATGGTGCTGGATGACGCCACGGAGAAGTGGGGCGTGAAGGTGACGCGCGTGGAGCTGCGCGAAATCGAGCCGCCCCAGGCCATCAAGTCCGCCATGGCCAAGCAGATGACCGCCGAGCGCGAGCGCCGCGCCGAGGTGACCAAGGCCGAGGGCGACAAGGCCGCCGCCATCCTCCAGGCCGAGGGCGAGAAGATCTCCCGCATCCTGCGCGCCGAGGCGGAGCGCGACGCGGAGATCGCCCGCGCCGAGGGCCGCAAGCGCGCCACCATGCTCGAGGCCGAGGGCAAGGCCGAGGCCACCCGCCTCACCTTCGAGGCCATCAACACCGGTGGCGCCACCCCCGAGGTGCTCGCCCTGCGCTACATGGACGCGCTCCAGGAGCTGGGCAAGGGCGACAACAAGATGTTCGTCCCCTATGAGGCCACCGCCACGCTGGGCGCCGTCGCCACCATCAAGGAGCTCTTCACGCCCCGGGACGACGCACCCCGGCGCGCGCCCCCGGCCGCCCGGCCGCCCTCCGGGGCGTCCCTGAGCGCCCAGGCCCTCACGCGGGGCAACACGCTCGCGGAGCCCGCCACCCTCGCCGGCGCCCCCGCCGTCCCGCCGCGCCGCGCCGCGCCCCGGCCGCCCTCTGACAACGACGAGTAGCGCGAGGTGGGCGGGTCGCCACGAGGCCCGCCCCCACCCGTGGCCGCCGCCCCGCCCCGGGAGCAACCCGCGGCGGAGCAGGCCGTCGGACGAGCCGGGGTTGCAATCCGCCGCGTCCCGCGCCATAGATTGGCTCCGCGGTACATCCGTCCACCGGAGGGCCTGACAACCCCTCCCTACGCGAGGTCGGCAGTCCCTTGAGGAAGAGCAACTGAGTCCCAGGCCCGTTGGTCTGTCCCCGCGCTGAGTCGCCCTGTCGGGCGGGCTCGCGCTCTGGATTCAGGAGTCTCCTCATGTCGTCCTCCATCCGCGCCCATGGCGTGTCGTTCGCCTATTCCGACGCCGTCCCCGTCCTCTCCGAAGTCGACTTCCACCTGCCGTCCGGTTGGACGGGCCTCGTCGGCGCCAATGGCGCTGGCAAGTCCACGCTGCTGCGCCTGCTGGCCGGCGAGCTGCACCCCACCGAGGGCCATCTCCAGTTCGAGCCGCCCTCCCCTTCGCTCCAGCTGTGTCCCCAGGTGGTGGAGGCGCTGACGCCCGAAATCACCGCGTTCGCCGAGTCCTGGGACGCGGTCGCGCGCAGGCTGCATGGGCAGCTGGGCCTGGACGTCACCGCGCTGGAGCGCTGGCCCACGCTCTCTCCGGGGGAGCGCAAGCGCTGGCAGGTGGGCGCGGCGCTCTCCGTCGAGCCCCATGTCCTGCTGCTCGACGAGCCCACCAACCACCTGGACGCGGAGGCCCGCACGTGGCTCGTCAACGCGCTGCGACGCTTCCGCGGCGTGGGCGTCGTCGTCTCGCACGACCGGCCGCTGCTGGAGTCGCTCACCACGTCCACCCTGCGCGTCCACGGCGGGAGCGCCCACCTGTGGCCCGGCGCCTACTCCGCCGCGCGCGAGCAGTGGGAGGCCGAGCGGGAGGTGGAGCTGCAGGTCCACCAGCAGGCCCGCGCGGAGCAGCGGCGCGTGGCCCAGGCGCTCGGCGAGGCCCGGCGGCAGCAGCAGGCCGCCGACGCGAATCGCAGCACGCGCAAGCGCATGAAGGACAAGCACGACAGCGACGCGCGCACGCTCGGCGCCGCGACGCTGGCCAGCTGGGCGGAGGCGCGCGCGGGGCGACGCGTGGGCGTGCTGCGCCGGGAGCTGGAGCGCGCCACCGACGCGGTGGGCGACATCTCCCAGGACAAGACGCTGGGGCGCTCCGTCTTCGTCGGCTTCGAGCGCTCCCCCAACCCGTGGCTCTTCACGCTGGACGCGCCGGAGCTGCGCGCCGGGGACGTCCCGCTGCTCGGGCCCATCCACCTGTCCGTCGGCCGCGAGGCGCGCGTGCGCATCGAGGGGCCCAACGGCGCGGGCAAGAGCACCCTCGTGCGCGCGCTCCTGGAGAACGCCCGCGTCCCCCTGGAGCGCGTGCTGTACCTGCCCCAGGACGTGGGCACCGAGGAGGCCCGCGCCACGCTCGACGCCGTGCGCGCGCTGCCACCGGAGGAGAAGGGCCGGGTGCTGTCCCTGGTGGCCGCGCTCGGCGTGGATCCGGAGCGGCTGCTCGGCTCCGAACAGCCCTCGCCGGGTGAGACGCGCAAGCTGCTCATCGCCCGGGGGCTGGGGCAGCACGCGTGGGCCCTGGTGCTCGACGAGCCCACCAACCACCTGGACCTGCCCTCCATCGAGCGGCTGGAGGCCGCCCTGCGCGAGTACCCGGGGGCCCTCCTCCTCGTGTCCCACGACGCCGCGTTCGCCAGGTCCTGCACCACCGAGTCCTGGCGCGTGGAGCACGGGCAGGTGACGGTGACGTCCGGGTAGCCGCGCGGGTGTCAGGGGGGCGTGCCGTCGAAGACGCCCACCCACGACTCGTTGCGCTTGAGCAGGTCCGCCACGCGCGCCGCGTCCGCCGGCTCGTCGGTCTCGAGGGCGAACACCACGCGGCCTCCCGGGCCCTCCGACGCCTGCGTCACCTCCGTGTCGCGGGGGCCCTGGAGGAGCAACAACGCCTGGCGCTCGCCCTGGCCATCCACCGCGAGCACGAAGCCCTGGCTCTCCGTCCAGGCCGGGCCCGTGGGGCTCGGTTCGAAGGCCGTCTGGCCCGCGAAGCAGAAGCGCCCCACGCCACACCCGATGAAGGCCGTGGGCACGTCGTCCCGGTCGATGTCCAACCTCCGGACGACGACCGCGTCCGCCGCGCCGTCCAGCCGCCCCGCCGCGAAGTACAGGTCGGGGTGCGCCTCGGAGAAGCCGTCGGCCGGCGCGCGCTCGCTCGCGCCCACCGCGAAGACGCCGTCCTCCACCGCCAGCCCGGTGACCTCGCGAGGCGTCTGGGCGGGAATCGCCCGGGAGGCCACGAGCTCGCCCGTGGGCGAGAAGCTGGCGAGCAGGATGGAGCGCCCCTCGGGTCCTCCCGGCACCGAGGGGAAGGCGTCCGCGCGGGCGCGCCGCTGGACGTCCATGAAGGGCATCGCGACATGAACGCCCCCCGCCGGGTCCACGTCGAGCCCCGAACCCCCGAAGGGCGCTCCCAGCGCGAGCATCTGCTCCCGCGTGGGCTGGCCGGTGATGGCCACCGTGGGTGTCACCAGGCTCATCCACCGCGGCTGGAGCGAGCGGTCGAGCATGCCCACCCGGATGCCATCCGCCGCGACGAGGATGGCCGTCTCCTCCCCCACCGCTCGCGCCTGGAGGACGCTCATGTAGCGCTGGGGCTCGGCGACCTCCACCCGCCGCAGCACGCCCTCGGCGGACACCGTGTAGTCCCAGCGCTGCTCCACGGGAACGTCGTACGTCCACTCCCGTTCGGAGAGGAGGGAGCCATCCGCAGCCAGTCGCCGGAGCTGGACGAGCCGCCCCGCCTGGAACGACTTGTCCCAGCCGAGGATGGTCAGCTCGCCGCTGGGGTGGACCACGTGGTGGGAGACATAGTCCGGGACGCGCAGCTCGTTCAGCAGCGCGCCGTCAGCGCCCACGTGCTGGAGGAGCTTGTCCGGCGGACGGTAGAAGGAATCCTCCCCGTGGTCCTCGTACTCGATGCGGCGCAGCCACGCGGCCCCATCCGGCGCGACCGCGAGGCCGACCACGGAGCTGGTGAAGCCGCAGTCCACGCGCCGCACGCGGGCCCGCGCGTCGAAGGGAGCGCGCGCCGCGTAGCCCGCCTGTGACTCGCGGACACACGGCTCCGGCTCGGAGCACGCGGCCCCCACCCACCCGAGCCCCGCGATGGCGAGCCACGCGAAGGCTCGCGGACACCCCATGTGATTCATCGTGATGATTCCTCGTCCCGGCCCGGGCGGCATCATCGCACACGGCCCAGGAGGTCGGGCCCCATCGCCTCCACGGCGAGGGGCATCCGCGCGCCCCGAGCCGGACACGCGAGGCGCGGAGAAGGGCGCTCGCGCCATCCCGGGACGGTCCACGCCACCGCCCGAGCCCCTCACGTCGCCGGCGCCAGCGCCGCGCCATGACGCAGCTCCCACGCCACCAGGTCCGCGAGCCCCTCCTCCACGCAGATGCGAGGCCGGAACCCCGTCTCACGCTCCAGCGCGGAGACATCCGCCCACGTCGCGTCCATCTCCCCGGGCTGAGCGGGCACGTCGTGGATCACCGCTCGCATCCCCAGGTGGCGCTCCAGCACGCGCACGAAGTCGAGCAGCGACACCGGTTCACCCCGTCCCACGTTGAGCAATCGATAGGGCGTCGGCCCCGCGGGGGGACGATCCAGGACCCGGAGCACCGCCTCCGCCACGTCGTCCACGTGCGTGAAGTCACGCCGCATCCGCCCCTCGCCATGCAGGTCGATGGCGCGCCCGGCGCGAATCGCTCGCAGGAAGCGCAGTGGCGCCATGTCGGGCCGCCCCCAGGGGCCGTACACCGTGAAGAAGCGCAACCCGCTCGTGGGAATCCCATACAGGTGACTGTAGGTGTGCGCGAGCAGCTCCGTCGCGCGCTTGGTGGCGGAGTAGACGTTGAGGGGATGGTCGGCGGAGGCGGACTCCGAGAAGGGCGGCGGCGTCCCCTCGCCGTACACGGAGCTGGAGGACGCATGGACGACATGGGACAGGCCCGCCACGCGCGCCTGCTCCAACACCTCGAGGCTCCCCGTCACGTTCGTGTCCAGATAGGCCCGGGCCGCCGCGCCCGCGCTCCGGACGCCCACGCGCGCCGCCAGGTGGACGAGCCGCTCGGGGCGCTCCCGACGGAACACCTCCGCCAGCGCCTCTCCGTCCGTGACGTCGACGGGATGGAACGAGAAGCCCTCCGCGCCAGGCAGTCGCCCGAGTCGCTCCAGCCGCGCGCGCATGAGGGGGACGTCCCCGGACGGCGCCAGCGCATCCACCCCGATGACGGAGTCTCCGCGCGCCAGCAGCCGCGCGCTGACGTGGTGGCCGATGAAGCCCGCCGCTCCCGTGACGAGTACACGCATGTCCGCGCCACGCTTTCACGCCCACCCGCCGAGCGCCACGATTGCGACACATGCCTCCGTCCACCGGGCAGGTGGCCCTCCCGACGCGGCGCTTCCCGTCCACCCGGCTTGGTCGTAGGGTTGGCGTCCATGGTGTCCGTGAATCAGCTCCGCCCCTTCGCCTCGGCGTCCCTGGATGCCTTCCGGGCCGCGTCCGGCCCCGTCGCCCTCATCCAGCAACCGGTGGACCCCGTCTTCCGCAACGTCGCCCAGCAGATGACCGGCGCCCGCACGGTGGGCATGGCGCACCGCACCCGGATGACGGAGCGGCTGCTCGCCATGCTCCGCGACTTCGACAACCTCGAGGTCCACTTCCTCAACCCCAAGGCGGACGGCGAGGAGCTCACCGTGGGCCGCGCCGACTGCGACCTCGTGGTGCCCGACCCGTCCGTCTCCCAGCACCACGCCACCCTGCGCTGGAGCCAGGACAAGGGCGCCTTCTCCGTGCGCGACGCGCAGTCGATGAACGGCACGTGGATCAACGGCGCGCCGCTGGGCTTCCGCGCCCAGGTGACGCTCAACGACGGAGACACCCTCGCCTTCGGCGACGCGCAGTTCCTCTACCTGCGCGCGGAGACGGTCCACGAGCACCTGCGCCTGGCGAGCCCCCAGGGCGGGCCCTGAAGCCGCGCCCGCGCGCCGTGCCTCAGGGGACCGCGTTCACCGCCTCGATGATGGCCTTGCGCAGGTAGGAGCGGAAGTCCGTCTGGGATTGATACAACCCCAGCGTGGACACGGAGCGCGTCTCGTTGCGCCACTGGAGCGCGCCGTTCGGCGCGATGATGGCCGTGTCCATCACCACCTCGGCCCGTCCCAGCGCCTGGAGCGCGGACACGTCCACCCAGGACAGCATGATGACCACCGCCGCCTCGGCCTGGTTCTCCTCGATGAAGGAGACCACCTCCTGGATGGACGGCGACGGCGCCTGGGAGATGCGCGTGCCCACCACGTCGAAGCCCCGGTCACTCAGCGCCGCCTGCGTCTGACCGACAATCACCGTGCGAGGGTTGCCCTCGCCCAGCATGTCCTCGCGATACGTGGCCGTGGGCAGCGCGTCCACGCGCGAGCTGGCCACCACCACCACCTTGCGCAGGGCCCCCTCGGGCCGGACCGGCGGGGTGGCACAGGCGGTGAACAGGAACGACAACAGGAGGACGACCGAGGCGCGCATGGGTCCATCCATAACCAGCGGCGACGGGGGCTGGCAAACCCACTCAGTCGAACAGCCCCTGGAGATAGAAGCGGCCGTCCCTCGCGTCCCGGTACACCCAGGCGGGGCCGAGTCCCTCGAAGTGCACGCGGTAGTAGTCCCGTTGGTAGGGCTCCTCGGACCACCACTCGCCGCCCAGGCGCTCCGGCCCGGAGACCGCCGTCACGCGGTGACGCCTGCCCGCCACGCGCGCCGCCACCAGGCGGCCCGTCTGCGCCACCTCCGCGTCCAGCCACGCCGGCTCCGCGAGCAGCCGGGAGGGCCGCTCCCGGGCCCCGCCGCCCACCGAGGCGGCCCGCGCCCGTCCCGACTCCCCGAGCAGCGCCTGACGCGACGCCGGGGGATGGAAGCCCCGCGTGACGTGGGCGCCCTCCGGCCGGTGCACCGGCTCCAGCCCCGCGGCGAAGAGCGAGTCCTCGCCCAGCGTCGTCGCCAGCCGGGACAGCACCACCTCCAGCGCGGCGTCCCCCTCCGGCGAGTCCCCGAGCGAGAGCTGGAGCCCCCGGTCCTCCGAGTCCGCGTCCACGCGCGCGGACACCTCCGCCACCGGGTTCTCCAGCCGCAGCGACTCCAGCCGGTGCCGCGCCAGGTCCAGCAGCAGCTTCGCCGCCGCCGTGGGCCGGGCCAGTGACAGCGTCACCTGCTGCAGGCCCGTGGGGTCCAGCCGGAGCGTGAAGGTGATGCGCACCGCCGCCCGCCTCCGCCCCGCGAGCCGGGCCCCCAGCCGGTCCAACAGCGTCTTCAGCGCGAAGCCCAGCGGCTCGAAGGACTCCGCCGGCCACTCCAGCGTCAGCCGCTCCTCCAGCACCTCCTCCAGCACCGCCGGCACGAAGGGCGTGTCGTCCTCGCCCCGGCACAGCGCGTGGGCGCGCGCGCCCCGGGCCCCACCTCGCGCCACCACCGCCCCCGCGGGCAGCGCCGCCACCTCGCCCAGCGTGGTGAGCCCCAACGCGGCGAAGCCCGCCCCCACGCCGTCCTCCAGCGCGGCCAGCGGAAGCGGCGCCAGCGCCCGGGCCGACTCGCCGTCCGCCACCACCTCCATCCGCCGCGCGCCGTATCGCGCCAGCACCCGGGACGTGAAGGCCTCCGACGCCACCACCCCATGCGCCCGGTACCCCAGCCCCGCGCACACCTCCAGCGCCCGCGCGCACAGGCCCGGCTCGCCGCCGGACAGGTGCGCCGCCCCCGCGTCCAGCCACAGCCCGTCCGGCGCGGAGAGCTGGAAGCCCGGCCCCAGGCACAGCAGCGCCTCGCCCAGCGCCGTCAACGCCCGGGCCTCCTCGTCGGGGCGGTAGGGGAAGTGGCGCAGCTCCGGCACCAGCGCCGTCGCCGCCGTCACCGTCATCCCCGGACGGACGCCCGCCTTCAGCGCGGTGGTGGACGCCACCACCACCCGCCGCTGGCCGCGCGACTCCTCCATCAGCGCGAAGGGCCGCCCCGCCAGCTCCGGCGACTCGAGGACCCGGCGCTGCACCGGGAAGCGCGTGAAGTGCAGATAGGCCCTGCGCATGGCGCCCTCAGTGCGCCGCGGCCAGGTCCGGCCCCGCCCCCGGCGAGGACAGGGCCTTCGCCCTCCCCGGCCGCTGCCCCTGGAGGCCATACCCGTTGCGCGCCACCCACGCCCCCTCGCGCAGGAAGTCCGGCGTGGCGTCCTCCGCCACCGGCCCCACGTCCAGCACCCGCCCTCCATCCTCCAGCCCCAGCTCCGGGTACAGGGTGCGCCAGGGCACCACCGCGCGCGAGCCCGCTCCGCCCCGCCGGCTGCGCACCACCTCCACCGACCACCCCTCGCCATCCTCCGACTCCGTGCGCAGCCGTGTCACCCCGTCCGCGGGCGCCTCCGCCGAGGTCAGCAGGAGCAGCAGTCCCCCGCCGCGCTCCGCCGCGTCCGCCAGCTTGCGCGCCTCCGCGATGCCCACCCGGGGCGGCCGCCCCGTCGCACCCACGCCCCGCGTCAGGTCCAGCACCACGCAGGCGAAGGCCCCGCTCCGGGCGAGCTGCACCGCCGCCCACACGGATTGCTCCGGCGCCCGGGGCCGGACGATGAGCAGCCGCTCCAGGTCCACGCCCTGCCCCGCCGCCGAGGGCGCGTAGAGCTCACGCGGGCCATCCACCCACGCGCACAGCCGCTCCTCCCGGTGGGCCGCCGCCACCGCGCCCAGCGCCAGGCTGGTGCGCCCCGAGGCCGCCTCGCCGCACAGCTCCACCACCTGCCCCAGCGGGAAGCCTCCCGCCGGCAACAGCGCGTCCACCGCCTCCAGCCCGGTGCGCAGGACCGACAGGTAGCGCCGGGGCTCCGCCTGCAGCTGGCGGATCCGCTCCCGAAGCTGCTCCACCACCGAGCCCGCCGCCCCCACTCGCTGCTCCGCCGCGCTCATCTCGCCTCCTCGCCGGGCCCCGCCGGCCTACCGGACGACCGCCTGGACAGCGGTTCAGTATGGTGGCGGGTCTGACATCCACCTTCACAGGACGCAGGGCGGTGGATTCGCGGAGGCGACGCGGTGGCTCGGATCCACGGGGGGCGCGCTCAGCCGGCGCAGAGCACCTTCACTTCCACCTTCTCGTCGTCCACGCGACGCAGGCAGCTTTCGAGGAAGTAGATGCGCGCCGGGCGATCCTCCCCGGAGGGTTCGTAGATGAGGTCCCCCGCCGCCACCGAGCACGTCTCCACCTGCCCCCCCGCGCGCGTCAGCTCCACCCGGGCCAGCCGCGGATCCGGCAGGTTCACGACGTCGATGCTCTGCGACACCGCGGCCAGCGCGGCGATGCCCAGCAGCGTGTCGCGGTAGTTCTCCCGGCAGATGGAGTCCAGGTTGACGAAGGACGAGTCGAACCGCTCCGACATGGCCCGGTGCCGGTAGCCGGGGCCGTAGGACGTGGGGCAATCCACGTTGCGCACGAAGGTGCCCTGGGGCGTGACGTCCTGGACGAGCTCCGCCCGCTTGTCGCTCAGCGCCACCGGGCCCACCGTGGCCCACAGCACCTCCCGCCGGGCGCCGCGCGAGTCGCGCAGGGACTGGAAGGTCTCGAAGTAGAAGTCCACCGTCGACAGCTTGTCGGCCTCCTCGCTGCACTTGTCCACGGAGGTGTCGTCCGTGACGATGACGGGGGGCGGCCGCTCCGTGGAGCTGCAGTCCTCCTCGTCCGTCACCACCACGACCAGCAGCCGGGCACCGTCCCGGAAGAAGCCGCCGTTGCCCCCTTCCGCGACGGGGGTGTCGATCAACGGCGCCGTCACCGCCAGGCGCGCGGCCTCGAAGGGGGACTCCTGGCCGCTGCCCGTCGTGCCCTGCTGCACCAGCTTCTGGAAGCGCTCCAGCAGGTGCTCGTCCGTGCTCTCGATGAAGCGGTCCCCGGTGGGCTTGCCGTCCGCGTCCGGCACCGGCTGGAGCCGCCCGGCCTGATCCGGATAGTCGCGGTAGTATTCCTGGCCGGCGACCAGGACGCGCCGGTAGACGGACGTGGTGATGACCCCCACGCGGAAGTCGTGCGCCACGCCGCCCCCCTCGCGCAGGGCCTCGATGAAGGCGGGCAGCTCCCGGGCGATGCCCGCCTGCTCCTCCGCCATGGAGCCGGAGTTGTCGATGACGAAGAGGATGTCCGTCTTCTGGGGAGCCACCACCGGGGACTCACTCTGACACTTCCCCGGAAGGGTGGATCCCGCCTCGTCGACGGGCGACTTGCAGGCCGCCACCCAGAGGGCCGGCAACAGGAGCAAGGGGGCACAGGTTCGGGACGACATGGCGGCCTCCGGAGGACGGAGCGCCCCGGCGGCGCCCCGCGGCAGGGCTGGGGGGGCAAGCATGCCCCACCCCCGCCCAGGATGCGAGACAAGTGGTGCCGTCCGGCATCCGACTTCGGAGTGGAAAATCGCACACGCCGTTTGCCACGGGCGTTTTGGTTGTTACGTTGGTTCATCTGCCGCAGGAAAACGACAGATGTTCACCGGCACGGTCGTACCCCCGGCCGGATTTGAAGGAAGAAGGAAGAGGCCGAACCTCATGTCCGATGAGAAGAAGAAGGGCACCGCCGCGAGCGCCATGCCCACCGCGATGGCCCCTCCGGGGCTCATCAACAAGGAAGACATTCCCCAGGTGCTGCCGATCCTGCCCCTGCGGAACAGCGTCTTCTTTCCCGGCGGCGTTCTCCCGCTGGCCGTCGGCCGTCAGAAGACCATCGCCCTGATCAAGGACGCGGTACGGGACGACCAGGTCATCGGTGTCGTCACGCAGCGCCGCGCCGAGGAAGAGGATCCAGGCGCCTCCGACCTCTACACCATGGGCACCGTCGCCCGTATCGTGAAGCTCCTGAAGATGGGCGAGGACAACTACTCGCTCGTGGTGCAGGGGCTCGCCCGCTTCCGCGTCATGGAGCTGGTGCAGGAGGCCCCCTACCTCAAGGCCCGCGTCGACGCCGTGGAGGACAAGACCTCCGCGGAGAACGTCGAGGTCGAGGCCCTGGGCATCAATCTCAAGAAGCTGGCGCGCGAGGTCATCGAGCTGATGCCCGAGCTGCCGGCCGCCGCCACCGAGCTGGTGGAGAGCATCACCCACCCGGGCCACCTGGCGGATCTGATCGCCGCCAACGTGGACGTGCCCATCGAGGAGAAGCAGGCCGTCCTGGAGACGGTCGACCTCAAGGCGCGGATGAAGCTCGTGCTCGAGCTGCTCAACCGCAAGCGGGAGATCCTCAAGCTCTCCAACAAGATCGACTCCGCCGTGAAGGGCGAGATGTCGAAGACCCAGCGCGAGTACTACCTGCGCCAGCAGCTCAAGGCGATCAAGGAAGAGCTCGGGGAGATGGGCGAGGAGGAGGAGGAGCTCGACGAGCTGCAGGAGCGCCTGAAGAAGGCCGCCCTGCCGCCGGAGGTGGAGAAGGTCGCCAACAAGGAGCTCAACCGCCTGAAGACGATTCCGGCGGCGTCCAGCGAGTACACCGTCGCGCGGACGTACCTGGATTGGATCGCCGACCTGCCGTGGTCGAAGGTGTCCGAGGACAACCTCGACATCGAGAACGCGCGGCAGCAGCTCGACAAGGACCACTTCGGCATCAAGAAGGTGAAGAAGCGCATCCTGGAGTACCTGGCGGTGCGCAAGCTGAAGAACGACATGCGCGGGCCCATCCTGTGCCTCGTCGGTCCCCCGGGCGTGGGCAAGACGTCGCTGGGTCAGAGCGTGGCCAAGGCCACCGGCCGCAAGTTCGTGCGCCTGTCGCTGGGCGGCGTGCGTGACGAGGCGGAGATCCGCGGCCACCGGCGCACCTACGTCGGCGCGCTGCCGGGCCGCTTCATCCAGAGCATGAAGAAGGCCGGGACCAAGAACCCGGTGATGATGCTCGACGAGATCGACAAGCTCGGCGCCGACTTCCGTGGCGACCCGAGCGCGGCGCTCCTCGAGGTGCTGGATCCGGAGCAGAACAACACGTTCAGCGACCACTACCTCGACGTGCCGTTCGACCTGTCGAAGGTGATGTTCGTCGCCACGGCGAACCAGCTCGACCCCATCCCCGGACCGCTCCGGGACCGCATGGAGATCATCGAGCTGTCCGGCTACACGTTCGAGGAGAAGCAGAGCATCGCCCGCATCCACCTGGTGCCCAAGCAGCTCAAGGAGCACGGGCTCAACGGGGACCACATCGAGATCACGGACGACGCGCTCCTGACGCTGACCACGTCGTACACGCGTGAGGCCGGTGTGCGTAACCTCGAGCGGCGCATCGCGGACATCTGCCGCGCGGTGGCCGTGGAGGTGGCCGGCGGGAAGACGGAGAAGCAGTCCATCAACGCCGAGCGCGTGAAGGAGATCCTCGGGCCCGAGACGTTCTACTCGGAGGTCGCGGAGCGCACGGAGGTTCCGGGTGTGGCCACGGGCCTGGCCTGGACGGCGGCGGGTGGCGACCTGCTCTTCATCGAGGCGACGAAGATGGCGGGCAAGGGCGGCATGACGCTCACCGGCCAGCTCGGCGACGTGATGAAGGAGAGCGCCACGGCGGCGCTGAGCTACCTGCGCAGCAAGGCGGAGCTGCTCGGCATCAGCCCGAACTTCCTCGAGAAGACGGACCTGCACCTGCACTTCCCGGCGGGCTCCATCCCCAAGGACGGGCCTTCCGCGGGTGTCACCATCCTCACCGCGCTCACCAGCCTGCTGACGGGCATCCGGGTGCGGCACGACACGGCGATGACGGGCGAGGCCACGCTGCGTGGCCTGGTCCTGCCGGTGGGTGGCATCAAGGAGAAGGTGCTGGCCGCGCACCGGGCGGGCATCAAGCGGGTCATCCTGCCCGAGCGGTGCCGCAAGGACCTGGTCGACGTGCCGGACCAGGCGAAGAACGAGCTGGAGTTCATCTTCGTGACCCAGATGGACGAGGTCCTGAAGGCCGCGCTGGAGACCCCGCCGTTCAAGTCGTCGACGGGCACCCCGGGCGGCGAGCCGGGCAAGGAGGCGCCGCTGCCTCCGGGTTCGGACACCTCTCCGGAGGTCCGCGCCTGAAGCGAGGCGTGGGACTGACGGCCTGAAGCCGTGACACGGGCAGGTTCCTCATCCGGGGGACCTGCCCGTCGTCTTTCGTGGGCCGCGCGCCCGTTCGCGGCGTCAGTGCCGCGTGCGGGAGGGCTCCTCGTCCAGTTCGTCCGGCCGGGCGAGCCGCTGGGACAACAGGCCCAACAGCTCCTGGTTGGAGAGGCGGCCGGCCTGGTCCTTCCCCTCGAGGACGTCCGCCACGAGGGCGCGCTTGTCCTCGTGCAGGGCGAGCATCTGCTCCTCGATGGTGCCCCGGGACACCAGCCGGTAGACGGTGACGGGGCGCTGCTGGCCGATGCGGTGCGCGCGGTCCGCGGCCTGGTCCTCCACGGCGGGGTTCCACCAGGGGTCCAACAGGATGACGCTGGTGGCCGCCGTGAGGTTGAGCCCGAAGCCTCCGGCCTTGAGGGAGATGAGGAACAGCGGCGCGGTGCCCTCCTGGAAGACGCGCACCTGTTCGGCGCGGGCGCCAGGGGGCGTCTGTCCATCCAGGTACTGGTAGGTGATGCCGCGCGCGTCGAGCAGCTCGCGCACCAGCCCCAGGTGCGAGGTGAACTGGCTGAAGACGAGCGCGCGCTGGCCCTCCGCGCGCAGCTCCTCGACCAGCTCCATGAAGCGCTCGAGCTTGGAGGACTCCACCTTCGAGCGCGCGTCGAACAGGCGCGGATGCGAGGCGAGCAGGCGCAGCCGGGTGAGGGCCGAGAGGATTTCGATGCGCCGCTCCTGCTCGCGCTCCTTGTGGGCCACGGCGCGCGACTCCAGCGAGGCGAGCGCGGCGAGCCGCGCGTCCTCGTAGAGCGTCCACTCCTCCGAGGACAGGACGACGGGCACGCGCACGTCCGTGCGCGGCGGCAGCTGGGCCTCCACCTGGGACTTGGTGCGGCGCAGCAGGAAGGGTTGCAGCACGCGCGCCAGGGCGGGCGCGGCCGTGGGGTCCACCCTGCGCTCGATGGGCAGCGCGAAGCGGGTGCGGAACGCCTCGTAGCTGCCGAGCAGCCCGGGGAAGACGAGCGTGAAGAGGCTCCACAGCTCGCCCAGGTGGTTCTCCAGCGGCGTGCCGGAGAGGGCGAACCGGAAGTCGCCCTGGAGCGCCTTCGCCGCGCGGAACCGGTGCGTCAGGGCGTTCTTCAGCGCCTGGGCCTCGTCGAAGACGATGGTGGCGAAGCGCAGCTGGGACAGCCGGCCGATGTCCCGCGTCAGCAGGCCGTAGCTGATGACCAGCACGTCGCGGGGACCGAGCCGCGCCAGCGTCTCGCCCCGGTCCTCCACTTCGGAGAACAGCTTCATCCGCAGCGAGGGCGCGAAGCGCTTCGCCTCGTCCACCCAGTTGAAGGCCACGGACGTGGGCGCCAGCACCAGCGCGGGGCCCAGCCGGCCGCGGTCCAACAGCACGGCGAGCGCCTGCACCGTCTTGCCCAGGCCCATGTCGTCCGCGAGCACCCCACCCGCTCCCCAGGACGCCAGCCGCGTCAGCCAGCGGAAGCCCTCCGCCTGGTAGTCGCGCAGCGGTGTCTTCAGGCCCGCGGGCACCTTCGGGTCGAGCTCCTTCGCGACGAAGATGCGCTCCACCAGCGCCCGCCAGGTCTTGTCCGCCTCGATGTCCGCGCCCGCGCCGCCCAGCGCGGCCATCGCGTCCGCCGCCGCCGGGCCAATCTCCAGGCCGTGGCGCGACGTGTACGCGTAGTCGGCGAGCCGCTCCAGGTGGTGGCGCAGCGCCTCCTCGATTTCGACGTAGGTGTGGCCCTTCACCTGGACGAAGCGCTCCTTGCGGCGGGCCGCGTCGAGCAGCTGCGCCAGCGCCACGCGCTCGCCCTGCACCGACAGCCCTCCGAGCACCCCGAACCAGTCCCGCTTGCGCTCCACGACGACGCGCAGCGCGCCGGGGCCCCGGGAGCCCGACAGCTGCAACACCTCGCCCAGCCACTCCACCTCCGGCCGGGGCTCCAGCGCGCGACACGCCGACAGCAGCGCCAGCGCGCCCTGCACGCTCCGGAAGAGCCAGGCCCAAGGACGGTTCTCCACGACCTCCGCCGTCTCCAGCGGCAGGTGCTCCAGGAGCGCCTGCGTCACCGCCTGCTCCCGCGCGAAGTCGCGCACGGCGTGCACGGCGTCGGTGCCCCGGCGCACGCAGACGTCCCGCGCGCCCTCGCCGGGGATGAAGGCCTCGCTGTCCGGGAGGGCGCGCACGCGCACGTCCACGCGGACGGCGCCCCCGGGCTCGAGCTCGATTCGCAGCACCGGCAGCTGGAGCGACGGCACCTGCTCGCCCATGATGCCGCGGGGCATCGCCACCGGCAGCCGGTGCGCCAGCTTGGACAGCCGCTCCAGCAGCGCGCCATGGCTCTCCGGCGGGAAGATGTTACCGTGGCGCTGGAGCACCGTGGCGAGCGCGCGGACCTCCGGCCCCACGTCCAGCACGGTGAGCTGCCGCGCCCCCTCGTCCCAGAGGAAGTGCGCCTCCTCCGGCTTCGCCTTGCGCACGCGCTCCAGCATCGACGCCGGCAGCGTCGTCCCGTCCACGCCCACCGCGACGACGACGGCCCCGCCCCGCTCCACCGCGACGATGCCCACCCGCGCCCGCTCGACGTGCACCCGCAGGTCCGGCGTCCCCTCCTGGGTCAGGCGCGGGTGGTCGACCAGTTCGAGCAGCAGCGCGCGCGACGCGGGCGCGTCACCGTCCGGCAGCAGCGACGCGAGCCGCGCGTCCTGCGAGGACAGGTGCGCGCCGTGCTCCTGGAGCAGCTTGCGGCGGCTCACCCGCGCGCCCTGGGAGAGCTGCCCCTTCTTGTTGCGCCGGTGGACGTACGGGAAGACCTCCACGCCGTAGCCCTCGATGACGTCCACGCGCCAGGACAGCTCCACGCCCGCTCCGGCGCCAGGGCCCTCCTCCAACGCCCGCTCCAGCGCCCGGAGCGTCCGCTCCCACGCGGGACGCAGCAGCTCCTCCAGCGTCTCGCCGAGCGCCTCCGTCCACGGCTGGCGCAGCCACAGCAGCGCCGTGTCGATGGCCGCCAGCAGGTGGACGCAGGGCGCCGCGCCACAGGTGCAGTCTCCCCGCACGAGGTCGGGGGTGAAGGTCAGGGTCGCCTCGGGGAGGATGAAGCCCATCTGCGCGCCGTAGGGCAGCTCCGAGCAGCGCGTCTCCCGGAAGCGGAAGCCTGGCAGCTCCAGGTCCAGTTGGAGCGCCTCGCGGGCCAGGGTCCCGGGAGGCCGGGGCGCCACGGAGGCCGGCACCCGGTCACGCAGGGCGCGCAGCAGCGCGTGGACGCGGTGGGCGCGGGCCTCCTCGGGCGGGGCGAGCCGCTCGTGGAGCGATGCCCGGGCCTGCTCCGCGCCCCGGCGCTCCTCGTCGACGAAGCGCCACGCGAGCCGGGGCAGGAGCTCCTTCATCCGGGGAGAAGGGAGGGACTCCTGGCTCCACCGCTCCAATCCCTCCACGCTCAAGAGCTCCACCAGCCTGCGGCGCGCCGTCACCGGCCGGGCCTGGGGCAGCGACGCGGGCTCCACGCGCGGCGTCAGGACGGTGAGGCTGAGCCTCGCCAGATGCTCCAGCCCCTGCTCGCGGAGAAAGGCTCGCAGCTCACCCTCCGTGGCGAAGGAAGGGGCGGCTGGGACTGGCTGCGAGGGCTCCGCGGACATGGCCCTCGCTTCTTCGCGATGCCCACGGGAAACGCAAGCACGACGGTGTCCCCGGGCCCTCGGGCAGGCGACCTCCCGCCCCTGGCTTCCGCCCGCCCGCTTTTCCCGTCACACTGAGGGAACATTTCCGCGACACCGAGCATCACATCCCGACCATGACGAAGACCGCCGGACTCCGGGGCGCAGGGCTCGTCCTGCTCGCCGGCCTCGCCTGCGTGGGCAGGTCCCCCACCCCTCCCTCCGTGGAGACCGCCGCGCCCGGCGACGCCGCGACGACCGCGCCGTCACCAGTCCCCGGGGCCGCCATGTCCCCCGCGCCCGACACGGCGAACGAGCGCGACGGGGTGCCCCCGCGAGGAGACGGCCTCGCCTCCGCAGCGGAGCCACCGCGCTGGCCCGCGCCAGGCGCCCCCCTGCTGGTGCCGGAGGTGCGCTTTCCCCCTGGCTTCCGCACGCGCCGCGTCTACCTGGACGCGGGCCATGGGGCGGAGGGCAACACGGGCACCCGCTCCGCCACGTGCGAGGACGAGGAGCTCTTCACCCTGCGCGCGGCGGAGGACCTGGCCCGGCGGCTGGAGGCCACCGGTCACTTCGCGGTGCGCATCAGCCGCAAGCAGGGCGCGCGCGTCCCCTATGCCGCCCGCCTCGCGGAGGCCGAGGCCTGGGGCGCGGACGTGCTGGTGAGCCTGCACTCGGACTCCCGAGGCGCCGCGCACCCATGGTCCCCCTCGCCGGGCCAGGAGTGCTTCCGCCAGGACACGACCCCGGGCTTCAGTGTCCTGTGGTCGACCAGCGCCTCCCCCACGCTCCAGTCCTCCCGGGCGCTGCTCGCGCGGGCGCTGGCGCGCGGCATGTCCCGCGCGGGCTTCCCGCACTACGACGGGGTGGACTACACGGGCCTGTACGCCGCGGACACGGAGCAGGCGGGGGTGTTCGTGTCGCGAGAGCCCTCGCACCGGCAGATCTTCGTGCTGCGCAAGCCCACCATCCCCTCCGTCATCATCGAGACCCACCACGCGCTCGACGTCGAGGAGTCCGCCCGGTGGCGCGAGGCGCGCACCCTGGAGTCCTTCGCCGCCGCCGTGACGCAGGGACTGGTGGAGTCCTTCACAGTCCCGAAGGAATGACTGGACGAACGCCGGGGGCATGCGTGGATCCTCTCCCAACCGCATGAGGAGAGGAGCTCGCCGATGAAGTACACCCAACTGGGCCGCACGGGCCTTCGCGTGTCCCGGCTCGCCCTGGGCTGCATGAGCTATGGAACGCCGGCCTGGCGCCCCTGGGTCCTGGACGAGGAGGCCGTGCAACCCTTCTTCCGCCGCGCCGTGGAGCTGGGCATCAACTTCTTCGACACCGCGGACATGTATTCACTGGGCGTCAGCGAGGAGGTCACCGGCCGCGCCCTGCGGCGCTACGCGCGCATGGAAGAGGTGGTGCTGGCCACCAAGGTGTACTTCCCCATGGGGGACGGGCCGAACATGCGGGGCCTGTCGCGCAAGCACATCGTCCAGGCGTGCGAGGCGAGCCTCAAGCGGCTGGGCGTGGACGCCATCGACCTGTACCAGATCCACCGGCTGGATCCGCAGACGCCCCTGGAGGAGACGCTGTCCGCGCTCGACCACCTCGTGCGCCAGGGCAAGGTGCGCTACCTGGGCGCTTCGTCGACCTATGCCTGGGAGTTCGCCCGGGCGCTGGGCGTGGCGGACCGGCACGGCTGGTCGCGCTTCGTGTCCATGCAGGACCACTACAACCTCGTCTATCGCGAGGAGGAGCGGGAGATGTTGCCCTTGTGCGAGGCGGAGGGCATCGGCGTCATCCCCTGGTCCCCGCTGGCGCGCGGCCTGCTCGCCGGCTCTCGCAAGTCCCTGGGCGACCGCACCGCGACGACGCGCGCGAAGACGGACGCGTACTCGTCGGTGCTCTACGACCAGCCGGGGGACTGGGACGTGGTGGAGGCCACGCGCCGCGTGGCGGACAACCGCGGCGTGCCGCCCGCCCAGGTGGCCCTGGCGTGGTTGTTGTCGCGCCCCGTGGTGACGGCGCCCATCATCGGCGCCACGAAGATGGAGCACCTGGAGGACGCCGTCCGCGCGGTGGACCTCAAGCTCCAGCCCGAGGAGCTCCAGCAGCTGGAGGCGCCCTACCAGCCGCACGCCCTGCGCGGCATGTGAGGGCGTCGGGGGCCGCCCCCTCCCAGCGGCCCCCGACGCGGCGCTTCACAGCTCGAGCGTCGACGCGGCGACCTCGTCGGGCGCCGGGACGAACAAGGCCGCATCCGGGCCCACGCCTCCGAAGGCGAGGGCTTCGATGCGATTGTTCCGGGGCGCATGCGGCGGCCGGGGGATGCACTCGGCATCCGACTGAACCAACACCAGCCCCGGGCGGGCCGCCAGGAGGCGCTGGGGGTTCAGCGGCGTGTACCCCGCCGCCGCCTCGAAGCCGTATTGGTAGCGGTAGCGCGTCACGGGGGTCGAGCCGCACCGTGTCGCCGTCCGGAGCCCACCCGACGAGAAGGAGGGGTCGCTCGAGGGCCCCATGCCGTCATATCTGCCCCCCTTGGAGGTCGTGGTGGCCGTGACCGTCGTCCCCGGCATCAACACCTCCTGGCAGGTCACCATCATGGCCGCGTAGGGCTGGGCGACGCGCTCGAGCAGGGCGAGCGGCTTGCCCGTCACGGACACCATGCGCACCCGCGCCTCCTTCTCCTCGGGAGGGAGGCCATCCGGGCTCAGCCGCGTGCGGCACTCCAGCGACTGGCCCTCCTCCTGGGTGACGAAGACGACCTGGAGCTGGGTGACGAAGCGAGCGCCCGAGGTCTCCGCGCGGTCGAGGAACTTCAGCACCAGATCGGTTCCATCCTCGTTCGCGCCGAAGGGCAGCGAGATGGCCCACGGCTTCAAGCCCGTCTGCCGCGCCAGCTCCGCCGAGGAGACGACGACCCGTGACTCCGACCCCTGCGCCGGCCCATGGGCACAGGCCGACGCGAAGAGGAGCAACGACGCCAACACGCAACGCCCCATGCATTCACTCCCGAGCGAGATGAATCGAAGGGCCAGGGTAACAGCCCCGTCACGCCCCAGCCATCCCGCCCTCCCCGGGCAACCATCTCGCCGGGCCTCCGATATGAAACCCGGCCACGGGCGTTTCCTCGGGGCCCAAGGCGCCCCGGGCCCGGCGCGCGGGCGTCCCTGTCCACGCTCCACGGGGCCCGCGCGCCCTGGCCGGCCGTGGCCCCACCGCGTGAACGCCCCTTCACGACGCGCGTCCCACCCGTGTTCGCTTCACCCACGCCACGGCCGCGCGGACGTCCGCCTCCAGGTGGATGCGCAGCTCCGCGCGCTCCCGAGGCTCCGTGCGCGAAAGGACCTCCAGGGGATGCAACGTGGCCAGCGTCGCCTCCGCCCATGGAGACGGCAGGACCTGTCCCCGGTTCAGGCGTGAATGGAACCCGTTTCCCTGGAGCGCCCGCGTCGCCGCGTCTCCCAGGGTGATGATGATCCTCGGACGCACCGCCGCGACCTCTTCCTCCCACCACGGCCGGCACGCCGCCACTTCCGCCGCGCGGGGCTCCGCGCCCACGAAGTGCTTCACCACGTACGTCAGGTACAGCTCCGCGCGCCGCAACCCCGCGCGTGACAACACCTCCTCCAGCAACCGGCCCTCCTGCCCGATGAATGGGCGCCCCAGACGGTCGTCGTCCACTCCGGGCGCGTCCCCCACCAGCATCACCGCCGCCCCCGGGGGCCCCTCGCCGCGCACGCCCCGCGTCGCTCCTCCATGCAGGGGACACCGGCCGCATTCGCTCAGCGGCTCCCTCCGCGCGGGCGCCCGCGCGCCGCCGGGCACGGCGTCTGGCGCGGCCCCGGGGCCGAAGGTGAGCCGGTCCAGGTCCCAGTGCGCGCTCGCCGCCGGCGTCAGCAGGCTCCAGCGCAGCGTGGAGAAGCGCCGCACCAGGAACCGCGCGACGAGCCGGACGACGCGGTGCTCCGGTTCGTGCCACGCGACATACGTCTCCAGCCCGTGCGCCACGACCCGGCGGAAGCGGACCCGGGTCACCACCTCCCGCATCTCCCGGCGCACGTCTCGCTCCAGCCCGCGCAACCGCCGGACCTCCAGGTCCGCGTCACGCGACAACAGGCCCCGCTCCCCATGCGTCAGGCGCCACAGCACCCGGTACAACAGGTCCCAGCGCTCCGGGGCCGTGTGGCAGAGGACCTTCTCCGCCAGCGCCAGGAAGTCCCTGGGAACGACGGGCGCGGCCAGCCAACCGGCCCCACCGTCCCTCCGCCTCCCGCTCCGCCGCGGCGAGGCCTCCTCGAAACACACCCACTCCGGCGGCGCCTGCCGCGCGAGCAGACCGCGCGCCACCTCCTGGAATGACACCAACTCCGGCTCCACGCAGACCCGCACGCCGACCTCCGGGAAGAAGGGAAGCACCGGACCCGGTGGACACACCGGGCCCCTCCCTGGAGGTTCCTACCCTCCCGGTCTGACACCCCCCGTCCCTCCCGTGGCGTCGGATGCGCTACTCCTCCTTCGCGAGCGCGTCCACCGACTCCCGCAGCCCGTCCGTCCCCTCGAAGAAGGACTCCACGGACTGCGCCCGGACCAGCCGGAGCGAAGGCGGCAACAACGTGCGTGGGAAGTCCAGGGACGTGCTGAACGACTCGTTGCCCAGCAGGTCGTCCGCGCGGGACAGCGCCCCGAACACCAGCGTCACCACGACGAGCACCCGCACCAGCCGGCCGGACTCCCAGCGCGTCACGTATCGCAGGTGCCAGAACAGCCCCCAGCCCATCAGCACCAGGAAGCACAGGTGCTGCAGCCACCCCAGCCCCGAGCCCACCGCCAGGCTGAAGCCGAGCAACGTGATGAGCGGCGGCAGCGCGACGGCCCCCAGCAACACCAGGGCCGCGATGGTCGCGTGCGTGCGGTAGTGGAACTGGCGCCGCGCGATGCGACTCGCCACCGACCAGCCCCCCGCCCACAGCAGCGTCAGCACCAGCGGCATCACCACGGCCACCGTCAGGCTGCCCCAGTCCGTGCGGCCGTAGTTGCCCAGGTGCGACTCCAGCAGGCTCAGGCCGAGCAGCGAAAGCATCGCCACCGGGAAGGCCCGGGCCCGCTCGAAGAGCCGCTCCCGGGGCGCGGCCGGCGCCTCGGCGATGACGGTGTCCGCGACGGCGTGGTCGCGCGAGCGGAAGCGCAACACCGTGTCGCCCACCGCCACCCGCGCGTCCGGCCCCAGCTCCATCTCCGCCAGCCGGGCCCAGGGGTCCACGCGCCACGTGCCGTTCTGGCTGCCCACGTCGCGCACCACCAGCACGCCGTCCTCGCGCCGCTCGATGCGCAGGTGCTCCGCGGACACCTTCGGGTCGTCCAGGATGACGTCGTTGGTGTACGCCCGCCCCACCGACACGGGGAAGCGCTCCAGCCGGTGGCGTGCGTCGACGGCGTCCCCCTCCAGCACTTCCAGGAAGATCACTTCGTCCACGACAACCCCTCCAGGTAGCGCCGCGCCAGCCGCCGCGCGTTCTCCGCCGTGAAGCCCCCCAGCGTCAGGCTGGTGTCCACGCCGCTGGTGCTCGCGTTGAGCGTGGCCGCGCGCAGCACCAGGTCGTAGAGGCCCGGGAAGCGACGGTACGCCCGCAGGCACAGCGCGGCGCGCACCGGCAGCCCGCCCACGTCCACGAAGCGCGTCTCGCAGCGGAAGTTCGTCACGTCCTCGCGCGAGGCCTCCACCGTGTCGGGGTCCTGCGAGAACAGCGCGCTGTAGAGGGCGGAGAAGCGCAGCGCCCCCAGCTTCTGGCTGGTGGCGTGCTGGTGCAGGTAGGCCACCACGCCGCTGCGGTGGTGCGAGGACAGGTAGATGTCCTCCTCCGACGAGCACTGGTAGTTCGTCACCGTGTACGGCACCTCCGGGTCGTGCGGCGTGTCACCCCAGCACTTGAGGAACGGCGTCCAGCGCCCCGGCACCTGGTAGCTGCCCAGCGGCTGCTTCGGCAGCGACGCCTCCAACAGGCGCTCGGTGAGCAGTTGCTGGTTGTCGATGAGCTGCTGGCGCACCCGCTCCAGCAGCGCCGTCGGCTCGACGTCCTGGGCCGCGACCGCCCGCGCCAGCAGCGCCCGCGCGTGCTTCATCGGCACCAGGAAGCCGAGCTGGTTGCCCATGGTGGCCACGTTGACGCCCACCACGCGGCCCTCGCCCGTCAACGTGGGGCCGCCACTCATGCCGGGGTTGATGGCGCCGCTGAAGTGGATGCGCTCGTAGAGCGAGTCCTGGATGAGGCCGTTGAACGTGCCCTCGACGATGGTCGTCCCCAGGTCGTGGGGGTTGCCCATGGCGTACAGGCGCGTGCCCTGCGGGGGCTCGCGATCCTCCAGGGCGAAGAAGTGCGCCACCGGCGCCTCGATGCGGATGACGGCCAGGTCGTGCACCACATCCACGTCCACCAGCCGCGCGGGCACCGGGTCCCCGCCACGGCGCAGGACCAGCTCCGCCGTGTAGTCCTCCGGGTGCAGCACCACGTCGGAGACGACGTGATAGTTGGTGATGGCGTGCCCCTCGGCGGAGACGAAGAACGCCGACCCGATGGACGAGCGGGTGCCGGAGCGCCGCTCGATGATGCGCACCTGCGCGACACGGTCCTGGATGCGCTGGAACAACTCGTGGGTGGCGGGGGGCAGCACGGCGGGCGGGGCGGCGGGCGGGGCGGCCTCGGGCGGACGGGCCGGAGACGGCGGGCCCGGCTCGACCGGGACGACCGGCGCCTGCGCGAGCGCGGCGGCGAGGAGAAGAGCGAACATGGATGCCACCCACGCTATCCCAGCGCGCCGCGCGGGTGGGTCCCGTCTCGCATCCGACCAGGCCACCACCTGTCCCGCTGGCGGGGGCTGGAACACCCGCCAGGGCGCGCGCCGCCCGAGGCGCCGCGAGAGTCGTCCACCCGGTCTGGCGAGGGAACCCGGAGCCCCCCCGGGGTGTCAGCGGGAACCAACGCCCGCGCCCGGCCAGCGCTCAGCGGCCCACGCCTGCCTGGGAGTATCTCGGCAAGCCTTCCGTGCGAGAATCCCGCGCGCGCTCATCGCTCCGCGGCCCGTGCCTGTCCCCGCTTGCGCCACGCCGCGTAGGACGCCACGAGCGCTCCCGCCAACGCCCCCGCCAGCGCCCCCAGCGCGCGCCGAGGCACCGCGCCCGGCGCGTTCGTCGGCTCCATGCGGAACGTCTCCAGCGAGGCGCGCACCACCGGCGCCAGCGCCTCCCAGCGGACCGCCGGCGCGCTCACCAGCACCACGGCGTGTCGATGCTCGGAGGCCATCCCCGCCACCAGCACCGTGCGCACCTGCCCCGCCTCCCGCAGCGTGCCCAATACCTCCACGCGCGGCGCCACGCCGCCCAGCCGCTCCACGCGCTCGGGCGACACCGTCACGCCCAGCTCGCGCCGGAAGTGCTGCATCACCGCCGACGCGAAGTCCTCCCGCTCCGAGGGACTCGCCGCGAATCCCTGCTCCACCACCGACACCACCAGCATCGCCGCGTCCGGCCCCTCGCCGTCCGCCAGCGCCGCCGACAACATCCGCGGCGCGCCCGGGTCCAGCGACACCGCCCCCGCCTGCGAACCGGCATAGGGCTCCCACCGCACCATGTGGAACCCCTCGGGCGGACGCAGCGCGTAGCCGTCCCGGCGCAGCTCCGTCCCGAGCGCGCCCGACGACAACGACAACAATCCCGCCGACACCCAGGAGAGCAGCACGCCCCGAGCATAGGCCCGCCGCGACGCGCGCGCTGGCCACACCCCACGGATGAATCCACGGTTTGAAGGGAATCCCGACAGCCCCCCGCGCCTTCGTTGTGACATCCCTTTTGCGCGCGGGTAACCTCGCTTCCGAGATGACCCCTGCTGCCCGGGAGGAGATGGAAGCACGCGCCGACCGAGCCCTGCGCCGCGGTGAGCTCGCCGAGGCGCTCGACCTCTACGAGGCGCTCAGCCGCGAGTTCCCGGGCGACGCCGCGCTCGCCGGCAAGCTCGGCCACCTGCGCGACTCGCTCCAGCCCATGGAACTGCAGGTCCTCGAGGCCGCGCGTCCACCCGAGGAGCCCACCCTCCCGCTCGGCCCCTCCTCCCCCGCCCAGGAGGGCGAGCGACTGTTCGCGCTCGGTGACTACGCGGGCGCCGCCGCCGCCTACCGCCGCGCGCTCCAGGAGCGGCCGGACAACGAGCTGTTCAAGGAGCGCCTGCTCGAGCTGTTCCAGCTCGCCCGGGAGATGCCCCTACAGTCCCCCACAGACAAGGCGCTCCCCAAGGCGGCCCAGCCCCGGCTGCAGGCCCTGTTGGATCGGGTGGCCGCTCGGCGCCGCCTCAAGCGGGACTGATGGAAGGGCCCGTTTCCACTCGGCAAACCGACCCGTCACGTGATTCGCGCGTTGCACCCTGGCGCGTGGGGCTCCTACAATCCGCCCCGACTCGGCTGTCATGGTGAAGCACCTTCCCTCTGACACCCGCGTCCGACCTTATGGCCCGTGCACTGAGACTCGGAGTTCTCACCGGCGGCGGAGACTGCCCCGGACTCAACGCGCTCATCCGCGGCCTCGTGAAGCGGGGCACGCACGAGTTCGGCCATGAGTTCGTGGGCATCGAACATGGCTACATGGGCCTGGTGGAGCCGGGGCTCGCGCGTCCGCTGACCGAGGAGGACACGCGGGGCATCCTGCCCAAGGGCGGCACCATCCTCGGCACGTCGAACAAGGCCAACCCCTTCGCCTACGCGTTCCGCGAGGGCGACCACTGGGTCGAGCGCGACGTCTCCGACACGGTGCTGCGCCGCTTCGAGGAGCTGAAGCTGGACGGGCTGGTCGCGGTGGGCGGCGACGGGACGCTGTCCATCGCCCACCGGCTGAGCGAGAAGGGCCTCAAGGTGGTCGGCTGCCCGAAGACCATCGACAACGACCTGAGCGGGACGGACCAGACGTTCGGGTTCGACACCGCGCGGCTCATCGTCACCGAGGCGCTGGACCGGCTGCACTCCACCGCGGAGGCGCACGACCGGGTGATGCTGGTGGAGATCATGGGCCGGCACGCGGGCTTCCTGACGCTGGAGAGCGGCATCGCGGGCGGCGCGGACGTCATCCTCCTCCCGGAGATTCCCTACCGGGTCGAATCCATCGTGGAGAAGCTGCGCCGCCGCGCCACCCGCCGCCGCAGCTTCTCCATCATCGCCATCTCCGAGGGCGCCTTCCCGGTGGGCGGCACGCTCGCCGTGCTCGACCGGGCCGAGGACGTGCCGGGGCGCGGCGTGGTGCGGCTGGGCGGCTCCGGGAAGGTGTGCGCGGACCTGCTCGCGCGGCACGTGGACGCGGAGATCCGCGTGACGGTGCTGGGCCACCTGCAGCGCGGCGGCAGCCCGAGCGCCGCGGACCGCGTGCTCGCCACGCGCTACGGCTGCAAGGCGCTGGACCTGGTGCGGGATGGACAATGGGACCACATGGTGGCCCTGCGGGCCGGGGACGTCGTCGCGGTGCCGCTGAGTGAGTCGCGCAAGGAGCGCCGGGTGGATCCCAACGGGGACCTGGTCCGCTTCGCCAAGAGCATGGGAATCAGCTTCGGGGACTGAGGGAGGGGGAGGCATCCGCCGCACACCATGACGCTCGTCGGCCGCCATATCGGTCGCTACCGCATCCTCGAGCAGCTGGGCTCGGGGGGGATGAGCGTCGTGTACAAGGGGCTCGACACCGCCCTGGACCGCGAGGTCGCGGTGAAGGTGCTGCACCCGCACCTGGCCGGCAAGGACGAGTCGCGCCGCCGGCTCGCGCGCGAGGCGCGCGCGGTGGCCAAGCTGCACCACCCCAACATCCTGGAGGTCTTCGACTTCTCCGCGGCGGACGCGCAGGACGCGTTCATCGTCACCGAGTACATCCGCGGCCAGACGCTCAAGGCGTTCCTCGACGAGGGGCCCATGGAGCCGCCGGAGCTGGCGGCGATGATCATCCATGAGCTGGCCGCCGCGCTCGCCCACGCCCACGAGGCCGGCGTCATCCACCGCGACCTGAAGCCGGAGAACGTCATGGTACGCGAGGACGGCGTCCTCAAGCTCATGGACTTCGGCATCGCCCGGCTGCTCGACATCGAGGAGCGGATGACGGTGACGGGCACCCTGGTGGGCTCGCCCGCGCACATGTCGCCCGAAATCATCGAGGGCCTGGAGGCCGGCCCGGAGGCGGACGTCTTCAGCGTGGGCATCATGTTCTACGCGGCGATGACGGGGCGGCTGCCCTTCTCCGCGCCCAACACCACCGCCACGCTCAAGCGCATCCTCGACGGCGACTACGAGGACCCGCGCCGCCGCGTCCACTCGCTGTCGGACGAGCTGGCGGACATCTGCGCGCGCTGCCTCCAGCGGGATCCCCGCCAGCGCTACCCGGACGCGGGCAAGCTGCGCGACGCGCTCGCGGACTACCTGGCGGGCCTGGGCTTCTCCCGCGTGGGCGAGGAGCTGGTGTCCTTCTTCGCCGACCCGCCCTCGTACAAGAAGCTGGCCCGCCAGCGCATCGTCGCGGCGCTGCTGGAGCGCGGCGAGCGCCTGCTCGCGGAGAAGCGCACGCCCCGCGCGCTCGGGTGCCTCAACCAGGTGCTCGCGCTGGACGCGCAGAACGCGCGCGCGCTCGGCCTGCTCAAGAACATCCAGCGCGCCCAGCGCGTGAAGACCTGGCGGCGGCGCGGCATCCGGCTGGGGCTCGGGCTCGCCACGGCCATCGCGCTCGGCGTCTCCGGCTGGAAGGTGTACCAGTCCCCGGCCAACGCGGACCCCGGCGCCGCCACCCCGCCCGGCCCCGCCACGGCGAGCGACGCCGCGAGGCCCCCCGTCGAGACGCCCCCTCCCCGCCCCCTGCCCCCCGAGCTGGTCGAGGGTGGCCCCGACTCGCGGGCGCTCGTCCCCGCGGGCAACCAGACCGCGACCCCGTCGCCCTCACGGGGCACCGGAGCATCGGGCGCCTCCCGCACGCCGCCCCCGGGCGCCGTGACGACGCGCCCGCCCCCCGGGGGACTCGCCGCCCCGACGGAGGCGCAGTCCTCCGCGTCCGGAGGCGTCGCGAAGGCCGCGGCGAAGCCCGTGGGAGGGACCGCCGCGGAGGAGACCAAGGGGACTGGCGATGGCGCGCGCAAGGGAGGCCCCAAGCCGGTGTCCGTGTCCATCCTCGTGCGCCCCTTCGGGCTCATCCGCGTGGACGACGGCGCGCCCAGCGCCCAGGCGCTCCAGAAGCACGACGTGGAGATCCTCCCGGGCCGCCACACGGTCACCATCTCCTGCGACTACTGCGAGGACGTGGTGGACACCATCGACGTGCGCGCGGACGCGGAGAACGTCTTCCACCTGCGCGCCCAGCCCAAGTCCTCGGCGCTGACCATCGACTACGAGCCGGCGGAGGCCACCGTGCGCGTGGGCGACCAGGTCCGCACGGCGAGGGAGAGCCTCCAGCAGCCCTTCGAGGTCCGCGCCCCCCGCGGCCCGGCGGGCTTCCAGAACTCCGCCACGGTGGAGATCTCCCACCCGGGCTACAAGACGGAGCGCAGGCAGGTCCACCTGAGGCCTGGAGAGCCCATGCTGATCCGAGGGAGCCTGCGTCCCGAATGAACCGAGGTCTCTCGCTCATCCTCCTCTGCCTGGCGCTGTGGGCTCCGGTGACCTCCCTCGCCCAGGGAGACGCCGGGGATCCGGAGGTCGCCGCGCTGCGCGCCAGCTTCGAGTACGGCAAGTACGCGGAGGTGCTCGAGCGCGCCGGGGCCCGCATCGACCGCGGGGGGCTCGTCGAGGACGACCTGGTGGAGCTGCACAAGCTGGCCGGCCTGTCCGCCTTCAACCTGGGGCGCACCGAGGAGGCCCAGCGCCACCTGCGCGCCCTGCTGCGGCTGGACCCCGACTTCAGCCTGGACCCCTTCGTCGTCCCGCCGCCGGCAGTGGCCTTCATGGAGGGCATCAAGGAGGAGATGAGCACCGAACTGGAGTTCCTCCGCCAGGAGCGCCGGCTGCGCCAGGAGCGGGAGAAGACAGAGGCCGAGCGCCGCGAGCGCGAGCGCGTGGAGGCCGAGGTCCAGCGCCGCCGCGCCGAGGAGCTGGCCGGTCAGGTCGTCGTGCGCACCGTGGAGAAGCGCAACTTCCTGGTCAACTTCGTCCCCTTCGGCGCGGGCCAGTTCCAGCAGGGCCGCAACAGCCTGGGCATCGTCTTCGCCGCGACGGAGGGCGCGCTCGCGGTGACGAGCATCATCTCCTACTTCGCCTACGAGTCGCTCTTCGAGGAGCGCCCCATCGTGCTGGACAACGTGCTCGACGAGGACGGGCGCGCGTCCATCACCATCCGCTACATCCCCACCAGCCGGGAGCGGCAGCGCGACACCTGGCAGCTGCTCAAGCTGGCGTCGGCCGCGGGCTTCTACACCATCTACGCGCTGGGCGTGGTGGACGCGCTCTACCACCACGAGGACCAGGTCGTGCGCACCACGGTGGAGACGCGCGAGACGCAGTCCTCCGGCACGTCGAAGTCCAGCACCTCCGTCTCCGCCCCCGCGCGCGCCCGGGCTCCCCGTCCCGCCGCGAGCGTGGGGCTCTATCCCACGGCCGGCGGCCTCGGCGCCGGTCTCACCCTCTCCTTCTGAGCCTCCTTCCCCAGGTACGTGAAGCCCTATGGCCAGCCTCACCGTCCGCAGTGCCGATGGCAAGGTCCGCACGGTCTCCTTGCACAAGCGCATCACCAGCATCGGCCGGAGCCCGGACAACGACGTCCCGCTCGAGGACCCGGCGGTGCCCGACAGCGCCCTGCACGTCACCTACGACGGCAGTCGCTACGAGGTCGGCAGCCTGGGAGCCACCTTCCAGGTCAACGGCAAGAAGCGCGACTCGCACGCCCTGGCCACCGGCGACATCATCCGGGTGGGCGGCACGGAGCTGGCCTTCGCCCGCGAGGACGCCCCACGCGCCCCCGTCTCCTCGTCCTCGCCGCGCCGCGACGTCCTCGCGCCCGCCACCATCGAGGAGCCGGATTCGCACACCACGGAGCTGCCGGGCGTGCCGGGCCGCGAGCTGGCCATGCTGCGCCGGCTCACCGCCTTCAGCGAGCGGCTGCTGGGCCTCTACGACGTGGACCGCATCCTCGAGGGCCTGATGGACGAGGCCATCGAGGTGACGCGCGCGGACAAGGGCTTCCTCATCCTGATGGAGAGCGGGGACCCGCGCGTGAAGGTGGCGCGCAACGTGGCGCGGGAGAACATCGAGGACGCGGTGGAGAAGCTGTCCGACTCCATCATCGCCAAGGTGGTGAAGGACCAGAAGCCGCTCATCGTCGCGGACGCGGTGGACGCCCCCGAGTTCAAGGCCAGCGAGTCCGTGGTCAACCTGCGCGTGCACTCCGTCATGTGCGTGCCGCTGATGCACAAGGGCGACCTGTTCGGCGTCCTCTACGTGGGCAATGACCGGCTGGTGAACCGGTTCGAACCCAAGAGCGCGGACATGCTCACCATCTTCGCGGCGCAGGCGTCGCTCGTCCTGCAGAACGCGATGCTGGTCAACGACCTCAAGCTCGACAACACGGAGCTGCGCCGCAAGCTGGAGGACCAGCGCTACGGCGACATCGTGGGCGCCTGTCAGGGCATGCGGGACGTCTACAAGCGCATCGACAAGATCGCCCCCACGGACATCTCCGTGCTCATCACCGGTGAGACGGGCACCGGCAAGGAGCTCATCGCCCGGGAGATCCACCGCCGCTCGCCCCGGCAGCGCGGCCCGTTCATCACCATCAACTGCGGCGCGATTCCGGAGAACCTGCTGGAGAGCGAGCTGTTCGGGCACGTCAAGGGCGCGTTCACCGGCGCCATCGCCACCAAGGGCGGCAAGTTCCAGGCGGCCATCGGCGGGACGCTCTTCCTCGACGAGATCGGAGAGATGCCGCTGCAGCTCCAGGTGAAGCTCCTGCGCGCGCTCCAGGAGAAGGTCGTCTACAAGGTCGGCGACAACCGGGGAGAGCCGGTGGACATCCGCGTGGTGGCGGCGACCAACAAGGTGCTGGAGGAGGAGGTGAAGCGGAACACCTTCCGCGAGGACCTCTACTACCGCCTCAACGTCGTCACCCTGAAGCTGCCCCCGCTGCGCGAGCGCGGCGAGGACGTGGTGGTGCTGGGCCGCTTCTTCCTCCAGAAGTACTCGCGCGAGTTCAACTCCAAGGCCAAGGGCTTCACGCCCTCGGCCGCCGTGTCGATGAAGAAGTACGGCTGGCCGGGCAACATCCGCGAGCTGGAGAACCGCATCAAGAAGGCCGTGGTGCTGGCGGACAAGCCCCTGCTCGGCCCGGACGACCTGGACCTCAAGCCGGAGAACCTGGAGCCCATCATGCCGCTGCTCCAGGCCAAGGAAGAATTCCAGAAGCGTTACATCAACGAAGTGCTCGCCCGGAACAGCGGCAACCGGACCAAGACGGCCAAGGACCTGGGAGTGGACCCCCGCACCATCTTCCGCCACCTGGAGAAGCTCGAAGCGGAGAAGTCCGGGCGCCCCCTTCCTCCCGAGGAGGGCGACGAGCTGCTCTGAGGCGACTCGTGGACGACACCGGGTGATGAACGCGACGAAGCGGCCAGACGAGAAGCGATGGCGCACCGGCCGTGCGTGGCCGACGTGCGCGCTCGCCGTGGGCCTGGGCCTGGTCGCCGGCTGCCTGCTGCCCCAGGACGACACGCTGCTGGACGACGTGCCGCGCTTCATGAACCGGCCGCCGCGCATCATCGAGACGCTGGTGCTGCCCCAGGAGCGCATCATCCGGGACTTCGGCCTGGGCCGCTGCGAGCTCACCTTCGAGGTGGCCGTGGAGGACCCGGACGTCGACGACCGCATCAAGGTGCACTGGTACATCGACTACAACCCGCAGGATCCGCGCGGGCCGTACCGGGAGATCGCCCTCACCAACAACGGCGAGGCGCAGCGCCCCGACCGGGGGACCTTGCGCATCAACCTGTCCTCCGCCAACGCGGAGCTGAGCACCCCGGGTCAGCACCTGGTGGAGGCGCTGGTGAGCGACGCGGAGCTGACCGACCGCCAGCCGGAGTCGCAGGTGGTGAACCTGCCGGACGGGGGCTCCATCATCGACCCGGGCTTCGTCGTGAGCTACTCCTGGGTGGTGAACACCGTCTCCGGAGACTGTCGATGACGCCCCGCTCCGCCGCGCGCGTGCTCGCGGTGGTGGCGCTGCTTGGAGGCCCGGGCTGCGCGCTGCTGGACAACGAGCCCGAGGAGAGCCTGCTGGTGTGCCGCACCGACGCCGACTGCGGCGCCAACGAGGTGTGCTTCATCGACGGCTGCGGCGACCCGGGCACGGACATCGTCGTGGAGGTGACGCCCAACCCCGGCCTCGGTGAGTACGCGCAGGACTTCCCCGTGGACCGGCTCCGCGCGGAGCAGAACCTGGAGCTGTTCGGCGAGGCGACGGTGCGGGGGCTGACGGAGCGCGCCACCGGCGGCGTGACGCCCGACGGCGGCGTGGCCACCCGCCCCTATTCGGAGACGATGTTCGTGCGCGCCGTCGGCACCAGCGCGCTCATCCCGGGCGTCGCGCGCTACCACGAGGCGCTGGTGACGCCCGACAACGGCGAGTGGAAGATGCCGGTGGCCGCCGGCCGGTACGAGGTCATGCTCATCCCCGGGGACCGGGACGTGCCGCCCACGCCGAAGACGGGCGTGGTGGGGCCGGGGCAGAAGCTGTCCCTGGCGTGGGTGCTGCCCGCGCCGGCCTCGCTCGTCCCGGTGTCCGGCCGCGTCGTCCGCCAGGGCACCACGCGCGTGGACGCCAACCTCTCCGTGCAGGCGCTCGACGCGGAGCTGCGCCCGCTGTCCCAGCGCGTGCCGGTGGCGCCCGCCACGGGGGACTTTTCGCTCCAGCTGTCGCCGGAGGCCGCGACGGTCGCCACCGTGCTGCTGCGGGTGTCGGCCACCGACGAGGGCTCGCTCGTGCCGACGAAGACCTTCACGGTGGATCCACACGCGCCGCCGAGCACGCCCCTGGAGATGGGGAACTTCGGCGCGCCGGTGCGCGTCTCCGGGCGCGCCGTCGACGCGGACGGCTCTCCCGTCTCCCAGGCGACGGTGTCGCTCGCGGGACGCGTGGGGGGCGGGGGCACCTTCCAGAGCGCGGTGGTGGTGACGGGACCAGACGGTCGCTTCGAGCTCGACTCGCTCCCCAGCGCGGCCGACGCGCCCCTCACCCTGGTGGTGATGCCGCCGGCGGGCGCGGCCGCGGGCCTGACGCTGGATTCGGCCGTGGTGCACGCGACCGACACGGAGCTGCCGGACGTGGTGTGCACGACGCGGCGCCTGGTGCGGGGCCAGTTGCGACAACCCGACGACACGACGCCCGCCGCGGGTGTGCGCCTGGTCGCGGAGCCCGTGGCCGCCGTGCCGGGCCGCCCGCTGCCCGCGACCCAGCTCACCGAGACGGTCACCGACTCCGCTGGCGGGTACGTGCTGCGCCTGGACCCGGCGCAGTACCGGGTGGACGTCGTGCCCACGGAGAACCTGCCGCGCGTCAGCCGCTTCGTCACCGTGCAGCCCTCGGACCAGCCCGAGCAGGAAGTCGCGGCCTTCGCCCTCCAGCGCGGCCGTACGCTGCGGGGCCAGGTCCTGTCGAACCTGCGCGAGCCGCACCTGCCCCAGGGCCTGCCGTACGCCTCGGTCCGCTTCTATCGCGTGGTGAACGTGGAGGGCCGCCCCGCCTCCGTGCTGCTGTCCGCGTCCGTGACGGACACCCTGGGCCGCTACACCGCGCGGCTGCCGGTGCGCTGACTCAGGGCGTGGACCGGGCCGCCGGGCTGGCGCTCGCGGCCTGGAAGGCGGCGTGGAACGAGTCCACCGTGCCCCCCACCTCGTCCGCGTACTGCACCGCGTGCGTGGTGTAGAGGTCCATGACGTTCTCCAGCCGGCGGAACACCGTGCGCAGCGGAGCGCGCTCGCGGGCCCGCAGGTCGCACTGGGACTCCTTCACGCGCAGCCGCTCCAGCCACGCGGTGCGCAGCCGCATCCATTCCTGGTCCGTGTCCCGCGCGGGGGACACGCGCACCAGCTTCTCGCGCTCCGACTCCAGCTCCGCCCACAGCGCCTGCACCCCGTCCAGACACTCGCGGACGGTGAGCTGCTGGGGCGCCGGGGGCAGCCGCTCCGGCGTCATGGCCGCCACCGAGCGGCTCACGCTCAAGAGGACCCACAGCGAGAAGACGGCGGTGAGCGCGATGTAGATCCCATACGCGGCGGCGCGGTAGCGGCGGAAGCGGGGATCTTTCCGGGGGTCGGGAGCGGACACGGGGTCCAGGTCTTACGACCGAGGCCCCCGCGAGGCAACGCTTCCGTGTCACTCCCCGTCTGCCGACAGGTGGGATGACCGGGCGACCTGGTCGCGTCGCCCGGCCGGTGGGGACTACCGGTGGGGACTACTGGGCCGTCGGCCCCGCCGTCTGCGCGGGGGCGGCGGGGGCGCCGGCCGCGGGCGCGGGGCCCGCCTCCGTGTTGCCGCTCATCATCCGCTTCACGATGGAGATGCGGGTGCGGAACTGCTGCTGGTACTGGCTGTTGAGGTAGGCGCCGGCCGCGTCGCGAGCCGTCTCCAGCGCCTTCTCCAGCTGTCCGACCTCCTGGTACGACTGGGCCAGCAGCAGCATGGCGTAGTCACGCGTCTTGGACGAGCGGTCGCCTTCCACGAAGCGCGCCAGCAGCGGCACGGCCTTGTCGTGCTTGCGCAGCTGGTTGTACGCGGTGCCCAGGAAGAACGACGCGTCCAGCGCCTGCTCCTGCGGCGGGTTCATGGCGAGGAAGCGCTCCATCTCCGAGACGACCTGGTTCATCTCGTTGCGACGGAAGGCGATCTTCCCGCGCTCGTAGGCCGCGTCGCCCGTCTCGCGGCGCAGGACCGCGGCGCGATCGTTCAGCGCCTGCCGCTCGAGCATGCTGAGCCGGGAGGTGTCGAGCTTCATCAACGCGTCGATGCCCTTGAGCCGCTCGTCGCCGGGCAGCGAGGTCATCATCTTGTAGACCTCCGCCGCGCCGCGCTGGGCCGTCTGGTGCGCGGACGCGTCCGAGCGCTGCTTCTCCAATTGCGCGGTCAGGTCGGTGACCATCTTCTCCAGCCGCTCCCGCTCGCTGGTGGCGCTGGAGCTGCGCGCGCTGGTGATCATGATGGCCGCGCCCACCGCGATGAACGCGAAGAGCACGTACGCGGCAGCGGAGGAGATCCATTGCCGCTTCTGGAAATCCTCGTGGCGCTTGCCCACCGCCTTCACCTCCGCATGGAGGTTCTTCAGCAGGTTGTCACTCTTGATGACGAGGTTGCGCGCCTCGACCACCTCACGGCGGAGCTCCGCCAGTTCCTTATCAACCTCGGTCTTCGCCTGCTCTGGCATGGACATCTTCCTGGGTCCGGAAACGATCTCGGCGGACTCACGCATCGTAAGGAGTTCTCCCGGTCTTACGGCGACAAATTTCCGCTGCGGAACAGCGCAGGGAATCGCTCGCATTTCCGAAAGAGAACGTCCCCTCTCCCGCTCGCCTGGACGCCCTAGAAGCCCAGCCCCCGGCCCGTCATGGAGCGCGAGGGGTCCGGCGGGAAGGTGTACGTCACCCCGAGGGACATCCAGTTACCACCCAGGTTGAATGATCCAACACGCGCGTCCTGGGGACCGACTGGACCTCGCAGGTAGACGAAGCGGTACTCGGCGGTGAGGCCCCAGTTGGCGGACAGGCGCCAGGTCGCCCCGAGCGACGCGGCGTAGGCGCGCGTGGTGTCGTCCTGCACGCCCTCCCCCGCCCGCTCCGAGCTGACGAGCGCCGGCCCGAGGAACAGGCCCGCGAAGGGCACGAGGCCATAGGGGCCCACCTCCGGCAGCACGGTCTGGAAGCGCAAGCCGATGAGCGCGCCGTAGCCGAACGTCTTGATGCTCCGCTCGAACGGGGCGTCGGCCGGGGTGGCGCCGGGCTGGGTGACCTGGAGCGTGGAGCCGGTGGCGAACAGGTCGATGCCCACCTCCACCATGTCCGTGAAGGCGTAGGCGAACGTCGCCGTCCCCAGTGGGCCGCCGCCCGCCCTGGCCGCGCGAGCCAGGCCTTCGTTGCCGGGCCTGCCGTACCAGCGCTCGTAGAAGGTGTTGTTGGAGGTGACGCGCCAGCCCGCCTGGACGGTGATGCGTCCCACGCCGTCGAGCGACGTGGGGACGTCCTCCTCTTCATCCTGGGCGACGGCGGGAGCGGCGATGAGCAGGGCGAGCAACGACAGGAGGCGACGGGGCATCGAACCGAGGGGGCGAGAGGGCGAACGTCAGGGACGCCTGGGGCGCACGGCGATTTCGAGGAACGTGGTCTGTCGCCCGCGCAGGGAGGCGACGAGACAGCGAACCACGCACAGCGCGCCGAATTCGCGGAGCACCACGCCGAGGTTGGACACCACGTCCCGCAGGGTGATCACACCGCGCATGTGCCACTCCCTCGCGTGCGTCGCGTTCGTCCGTGTCACGTCCGCCCGGTGCTACAGGCGTGTGGCACCGTACCAGCGACCTCCCACGCGTCAACTTTCCAGCCGCGTAAGGGCGCGAAGGGACTGCGGGATTCCAGGTGCGGGGGCACGGAGGTCAGCGCGCCCGCCGCTCCAGTTCGAGCAGGGGCATCTCCAGCACCACGACCGTGCCGTGGATGCAGGGCGGGTGGAAGTCGGCCCGGTCCAGTTCGCCCAGGAGCGCGCGCAGCTGCGCGTCCGTGAGGGGCGCGGCCCCCGCCCTGCGCGCCGCGTGGCAGGCCATGACCCGGATGGCCTCGGCCAGCGTCACCGCGTCCAGCGCGGCGCTCCTCGGCGGCAGCGCGCGGGCGAGCGCCTCCAGCAGCGCGCGGGCGTCCACGCCTTCCAGTCCCGGGGGCACCGTCTTGAGCGCGAGCGTCGTCCCGCCGAACGGCTCCACGTCGAAGCCCAGCCGGGAGAGCGCCTCGCGGCCCTCGACCAGCGCCTTCGCGGCCTGGAGCGGCAGCTCCAGCGTGGTGCCGAACAGCGACGGTGGCGGAGGGCCCTTCGCGTCGTCGAGCGCGCGCAGGTAGGCCGTGAGCCGGGCCCGTTCGAGGGCGGCGTGCGGGTCGAGCACCACCAGCGTGCCGCCCGGGCCCTCGCAGACGTGGAAGCGCCCGCCCAGCATGCCCATGGGCCGCAGGGCGCCGAAGTAGCCCGGAGGGGGCGCCTCGTTGAGCTGCGGCTGGGCCTCGCCGAACGCGGGGGCCCGGCCCGGCGCGCCCGCGAAGGGCAGCGGCGTGGGGATGGCCCCCATGGGCGCGGGGGCTCCGGACAGCGGCGGCGCGCCGGACGTGGCGCCTGGCGCCGGCGCGTCCATGGCGGTGGGCAGCGGGGCGCCCCAGGACGCCTCCTGCGCGCGGGTGAGGAAGCGCTCGACGGCGAGCGCGTAGTGGGCGGCGTCGCGGGGCTGGGGGGCGCCCGTCGAGGCCGGGTCCACGCCCGCGCCCAGCCAGGGGGCCGCGCGCAACATGCGGTTGAGCGCGGCGCTGATGGCCTCGTAGACGCCCCGGGCGTCGGCGAAGCGGACCTCCAGCTTCTGGGGGTGGACGTTGACGTCCACCGCCACCGGGTCCACGTCGATGTTGAGCACGACGACGGGCTGGCGCCCCGCCGCGAGGAAGTCCTGGTAGGAGCGCTGGATGGTGCCGATGAGGCCCCGGTCCCTCACGAAGCGGCGGTTGACGAAGGTGTAGAGGCCGCGCGCGTTGGGGAAGGTGAACTCGGGCGAGGCCGCGTAGCCGGTGACGCTGACCCCCAGGCGCCGCTCCTCCACCGGGAACAGGTGCGGATGGACCGCGGGCCCCAGCGCCGCGGCGATGCGCTCGCGCGGGTCCTCCGGGCACGCGGGGCTGGAGAACAGCTCGTTGCCATCATGGGTGGCGAAGAAGCCCACCTCCGGGTTGGCCAGGGCGAGCCGGACGACGGCCTCCTCGGCGTGCTTCAGCTCCGTGTCGCTGCGGCGCAGGAACTTGCGGCGGGCGGGCACGTTGAAGAAGAGGTCCTCCACGGTGATGACGGTGCCGGTGCGCGGCGGCGCGTCCTCGATCACCGGGTCCAGGCCGCCCTCCAGCGACACCCGCGTGCCCACGTCCGCGCCCACCTCCGCGGTGTGGATGGAGAAGCGCGACACGGAGGCGATGGCCGGCACCGCCTCCCCCCGGAAGCCCATGGAGTCGATGTGGAAGAGGTCGTCCAGTTCGCGCAGCTTGCTGGTGGCGTGACGCTCCAGACACAAGGCGGCGTCGTGGCGGCCCATGCCGTGGCCGTCGTCCGACACGATGATGCGGTCCACGCCCCCACCCGACAGGTCCACGCGCACGGTGCTGGCGCCGGCATCCAGCGAGTTCTCCATCAGCTCCTTCACCACGGACGCGGGGCGCTCCACCACCTCGCCGGCGGCGATCTTGTTGATGAGGACGTCACTGAGGCGTGCGATGCGGGCCATGCGGATCCACCACCCTCCGCCAGCGGGACGACGTTGTCCAGCAAGACGCGACCGGACCGGGCTGACATTCGGGAGCGGCTGGGCTAACAGGAGTGCCTGCGTATGGACGTGTCACGACCAGGCAAGGGGCGGTTGCGCGTCGCGGTCACCGGAGCCAGCGGCGAGTACGGGAAGCTGTTGCTCCCGCTGCTCGAGCGGGATCCCGACGTGGAGAGCATCCTCGTGCTCGACGTCGCCCGGCCGGAGGGCGACAAGGTCGACTTCCATCGGGTGGACCTCACCCGCCACGACGCCGAGGCGGAGCTCACCGACGCGCTGACCGACCAGCCCGTCGACGCGCTCTACCACCTGGCGTTCCTCTTCGGCCCCATCCGCAACGGCTCGCTGGCGCACGAGCTGGAGGTCATCGGCACGATGAACGTGCTGACGGCGGCGGGCCGCGCGAAGCTGCCCCGGCTGGTGGTGCCCTCGCTGACGGCGGTCTACGGGGCGCGCGGCAACAACCCCGCCCTGCTGCGCGAGGACTCGCCGCTCCAGGGCTGCCCGAACAGCCGCTTCGTCACCGACAAGGTGGAGGTGGAGGGCCAGGTGCGCGCCTTCCGCGAGCGTCACCCGGACATGCGCGTGCTGGTGCTGCGCTTCGCGCCCGTGCTGGGCCCCACCATCGAGAACCCCGTCACGCGCCTGCTCACGCGCACCGCGGTGGTGCCCACGCTGCTCGGCTACGACCCGCTGTGGCAGGGCATCCACGAGGAGGACGCCGGCCGGGCGCTGCACCAGGCGCTGCGGGCGGACGCGTCCGGCGAGTTCAACATCGTGGGCCGGGGCGTGCTGCCGCTCTCCGGCCTCATCCGCCAGGCGGGGGCCCGCCCGCTCCCCCTCCCGGGGCCTTTGTTCCGTGGCGCACTCCACACGCTGGATGTGGTGGGCGCGGACATGTTGCCGGTAGCCCTTCTCGACTACATCCATTACTCCTGGGTGGCGGACGGCAGGCGTGCCGAAACCGCGCTCGGCTTCACTCCCATCCACCACGTCAGGGACGCCGCGGCGGCGCTCAGGAGGAGCTAGTCATGGCCAAGGGTGTCCTCGGGAACGATCCCTTCCAGCGCGGCGCCGCCCAGCGAGATGGCGAACGCGCGAAGCCCGAGGACAAGAAGGCCGAGCGGCCCCAGCCGTCCGCGAAGGGCTCCGCGCCGAAGCCTCGCGCGAGGAGCTCCGGGGCCGACACGTCCCGCGCGCACGCACAGGGGAAGACCTCGCAGGCGCCTCGGGCAGGCAAGCCGAAGAGCGCCTCCGGGCCCTCCCGCGCGGCCGAGAAGGACACACGGACGCGCGCGGCGAAGGGCACCGCCTCTCCGCTTCCCCCGAAGCCGCCCTCCACGCCTCGTCACGCGACGGCGCCCCGGAGGGAGAAGGAGCCTTCGGAGGGGACGTCTCCTCGTCGGACCTCCACCTCCCAACCTCCGCGCCCCGCCGCCAGCCCTCGCAGGGCGGGCGTGTCCAGCCACGCGCCCACGGGCGGGCACGGCGTCGAGCCAGCACCGGGCGGCATGGAGCACCTGCGCGAGCCCGCCGCCTCCACGACGGCCCGGGGCCCCGTGACGACGAACGACGGGGCACCCCGCACGGAGCGCCAGCGCGAGGTCGACCATGCCCTGGCCGAGGCCGTCGCCGCCGAGGTCGCGGAGACGACCGCGCGCCTCGCCGTGGACGAGGCGCTGGAGCGCC
Organism: Myxococcus stipitatus; assembly: GCF_021412625.1. Next base: position 449,017 of record NZ_JAKCFI010000005.1, read on the forward strand.
GCCACGGGCAGGAGGACGCGGTGGAGCGCATCCTCGCCACGGAGCTGACGACCGAGCAGGCCGAGGCCGCCGCGGAGGCGGCCCTGGACCAAAGCCCTACGACGGAGCGCCCCGAGACCGAGCGCCAGCTGGCGGCGGCGGTCGCCGCGCGCGTGGCGGAGAGCGCCGCGGAGAGGGCCGTCTCGGAGGTGATGGACCGCGACACCCGTGGAGGCCCTCCCCCGACGACGAGCGACGAACGCGCGCCATTCTCGCGCGGGGCGCGCGCCGGGGAAGCGGGCCTGGGCGGCGACGCGGCGGAGGCCGAGGCACCGGACACCGAGACGACGTACCTGGAAGCGGAGGTCGAAGTGGCGGACCCGACGCGAGACGAACTGCCGTCCCATGCCCGACGCTCACTCACGCTCGTGCCGCCCACGAGCGACTCGGACGGGGACCCGACGCTCCACGCGACCCACGCCCAGCGGGCTCCGGAGGCGCCTCGGCCCCTGGCGGAGCGGGCCACGGGGATGCTGGCCCTGGCGCGGGACATCGCGGGGCAGGCGCTGGCGAGCGAGGGCATCGGCCGGGCCCTGGGGGCGATGAACGGGCTGGTGGACGCGGTCCGCGCGGGGCTGGGGACCGGCGGCGGCGCGCACCTGGACGAGTACGGCAAGGACCCGTCCCTGGTGCGCCGGCTGGAGCCGGTGCTCGAGTTCCTCTACGGCCAGTACTGGCGGGTGACGACCCAGTGCATCGAACAGGTGCCCCGGGGCGCCGCCATCCTCGTGGCCAACCACTCGGGCGCCCTGCCCTACGACGGCCTGGTCATGTCGCTCGCGCTCACGCGTGAGCGGCCGGACCTGAGGGAGGCGCGGTGGTTGGTGGAGGATCAGGTCTTCCACGCGCCCGTGCTCGGCACGCTCTTCAACCGGCTGGGCGCGGTGCGGGCCTGCCCGGAGAACGCGCTGCGACTGCTCGACGAGCACCGCCCCGTCGTCGTCTTCCCGGAGGGGTATCAGGCACTGAGCAAGCCGTTCGCGGAGCGCTACCGCCTCAAGCGCTTCGGGCGCGGCGGCTTCGTCAAGCTGGCGCTGCGCACGGGCGCGCCCATCGTCCCGGTGGCCATCGTCGGCTCGGAGGAGACCTCGCCCATGCTGGGCCGTCTCCCGGCCAGCTTCCTGGGACTGCCGTTCGTCCCCCTGACGCCGCTGGGCCCCGTCCCCCTGCCGGCGAAGTGGAGCATCCGCTTCGGCGAGCCCATCTCCATGGAGGGCGTCCCGTCGGAGGCCGCGGACGACCTGGGCGAGGTGCAGCGGCTCACCGAGCGCACGCGCGAGGCCATCCAGGGAATGCTGCACTCCCTGCTCAAGGAGCGGCGCTCCGTGTTCGCGGGGTGAGGCGGGGCCGCGTCAGGCGATGACGCGGTTGCGCCCCGTCGACTTCGCCTCGAAGAGGCGCTCGTCCGCCGCGCGCACCAGGTCGCCGGGCTCGCGGTGCAGCGCCTCCAGCACGGCCACGCCCAGGGAGACGGTGACCGGAATCGCCTGCCGGTCGAACTCGAAGCGCTGCTTCTCCACCAGCCGCCGGACCTTCTCTGCCAGCTGCTTCGCGCCGGGGAGCGACACCTCCGGCAGCAGGATGCCGAACTCCTCGCCGCCATAGCGGGCGAAGACGTCCTCCCGGCGGATCCGCGTGCGCACCGTGGACGCCAGCTGCTTGAGCACCGAGTCCCCGGCGAGGTGGCCGAACTTGTCGTTGACGGCCTTGAAGTGGTCGATGTCCATCAGCACCAGCGACAGCGTCCGCTCGTAGCGGCGGCTGCGGGAGATCTCCCGATCCAACTGCTCGTCGAAGTAGCGGCGGTTGTAGATCTGCGTCAGGCCGTCCATCGTGGTCAGCCGGTAGATCTCGTCGTGGTAGGCCGCCTCGATGTTGCCGCCCGCGATGTACTTGAAGATGGTGCGGCCGATCTTCACCAGGTCGCCGTTGCGCAGCTCTCGCTCGCCCTCGACCAGCTCGTCGTTGATGAAGGTGCCGTTGGTGGAGCCCGCGTCGCGGATCCTCACGCCCTCGCGCGTGGCGGTGATGGCCGCGTGGTTGCGGCTCACCGACTCCTGATCGATCTGGATGTCGCAGCGGGACGAACGCCCGATGAGCGTCTCCTCGCGCGTCAAATCGAACTTCCGCCCCAGGTCCAACCCGTAGATCACCACCAGCGCCGCGTCGAGGTTGACCGGCCGGTCGGAGATCTTCGAGATGACCGTGACGACCGTCTCCTTCTGCACCGTGCCTCCAACAAGCCCTGACGGAACGCTACCACCCAGCAAATCCCGAAAGCGAGCAACTCAATGGGAGCGCAGGTGGGGAAATCCCACCCATTGAGAGCCGACCTGCCACGTCATCCCCCTTCAAGGAATGTCCACGCCCCGGGTGGCGACGACGGGTGGAACGAGCAGCTCGCCTTGTGCGTCCTCGAGCGCCGCCACCAGCGAGACACCGAGCCCCGAGCAGTCCTTGGGGAGCTGAAGCTCCAGTTCGCCCTGGGTCGAGGCCACGGGGGTGTCCGCCACCAGGACAGTCCCCGCGCAATCAGTAGCACCCAGCATCGTCACGCGCACGCGGCCGTCGGCGCCGGGGCGGAAGCCGGAGACCTTCACCCGGATGGCGCTCCCCCGGCTCAGCCGCTGCCCCTCCAGTTCCGGGTAGAGCCAGGACACCTCGGGCCGGCCCACGTCGAGCACGGAGGCCGCGCGCGTGAGGTCACCCACATGCTCCAGCCCGGGGCCCTCCGCGGAGACCAGCCGCGAGGGGCCCAGCGCGTCCCGCGCGTCGCGGCCCACCACCTGGAGGAGCTCCGCGCGCAGCAGGGCGCGCGTCCCCAGGTGGTCGCCGAAGTAGGTGCGGTCCGCGAACCCCTCGGGCGGAGACGGGACGCGCAAGCCCTTGCGGGCGTCATCGGGCGAGGCCAGCACGGTCCAGCGGCGGCCCTCCCGGTTGGTGAAGATCACCCGCAGCAACGTCGCCGGGGCCTCGACGTCCGCGATCAGCTGACGCCCCGCCAGGTCGCCCACCGGGGCGGCGTGGAAGTTGTAGGCCACGGCCTCGGGGATGGGGAGGAAGCCGGTGGGAGGCTCCACGGGCCGCTCTCCCGCCGGGTCGAACGCCAGCCCGGGCAGGTCCGCGACGACGAAGCTGGAGGCGAACCCCGCCGTGGCGTCGTCCCGCGCCGACCGCGACACCGCGCCCACGAGGAGCCGGTAGGGCTGGCCCTCGAGGCCGTGGTGCGCGGGGGCCATGCGCACCGACACCACCCCGGGGCGGCCCAGGGGCGAGTCCGCGTCCGTGTTCGGGTCCGCGGGCGAGACGTTGGCGGCGGCGCCCAGGCCCAGCGGCACCAGCCCCCGTCCAGGCACGGCGACGGTGCTCAACACATAGGCCCGGTCGAGATACGTCCCCTGGTAGCGCGGGAGCGCGGGGACCTTCACCGCGAAGGGGAACGCGAGGCGGACGCCCTCGAAGTCATGCGTCACGCCCTGCGCGTACTCCACGGCCGCGACGTCCGGAGCCCCCGTGTCGAGCCCCGGCGTGGGCACGAGCGAGAAGGCGGCGTCGCGCGTCACGGACGAGAAGTAGCGCGTCGACAAGGGCAGCATCCGTCCCAGCACCAGCAGCGGATCCGCGCCGGGCGCCAGGGACGCCAGGGGCAGCTCGGCCAGGGACATGCTGCCGGTCAGCGCCCACGCCACGCGCGTCCCGCACAGCCCCGCGAGGATGGACGCCTCCGGATCCACCACGCCCGTCAGCGAGCGATCACACGTCCCCGCCACGCCAGGCGACGACACGGAAGGGGGCTCCGTGCCCTGCAGCCACACCGCGGCGGCCGCCGGCAACGAGAGGCGCTGCGCGCTCCCCACGTTCAGCTCCACCTCGCGCTCCACCCCCAGCAGCGACTCCAGGGACAGCTCGGAGAAGAGCCCAGGCACGGACAGCCCCGTCACCCCCAGCTGCAGCGTGGGCGCCGCCGCGTTCCCCATCCCCGTGCCCGTGAACTCCGCGCGCACGCCGCCGGAGGCATCGAGCGGGTTGCGCCGCAACGTGAACCGCAGGTCCCGGCCCCCATCCCGCATCGAGTGCCGGGCCAGCGTGAGGTAGCCATAGTCCGGGTGGAAGACGGACACGCCCACGTCCCCCGCCGCCGGCACCCAGGTCGTGCCATCCGCTCCGGTGAGCCCCAGGCCGCGCCCCACCCCTTCCGAGGTGGAGATCGCCACGGCCGCCCCGCTCACGGGCCGCCCGGTCAGCTCGTCCACCACGAGCACCCGCAACCCGCCAGGCGCCACCTCGCGAGGCAGCACGGCGACGCGCGCCCGACACCGCGCCGTCCCCACCCGCACCTCCACCGCGTCCTCCAGGCCCCCCGGCTCACCGAGCACGAAGACGGCGCGGGTCCCGGAGCCGCTCCCCTCCACCGCCTCCGACAGCGCGCCCCACTCCACGCCTTCGCGAGGCACCACCGGCTGGCCCGACGCGTCCTGCACCCACACCCCGAAGCTCACCGTCGCGCCCGCGGTGCCCACCACGACGTCCGGTGTCACCTGACACGACGCCGCGAGGTTGGACGGCGGGGGGAGGACGCAGGCGCCATTGCGGCAGACCTGGTCGACGCCACACTCGACGTCCGTGGCGCACACCGCCACCACGCAGCGCTGCATGTCGCACTGGCAGCCGAGCACGCCGTTGTCGCACATCGACAGGGCATACCCGCCGCGCCGCGCCGCGCCACAGTCCTCCCGGGTGCGACAGGCGGGCTCACAGCGGGATAGGGCCGTGTTGCAGATGAACAGCGAGGGGTCCGGGCAGTCCTGGTCGACCGTGCACGGGCCGGGGTTCGACACGCCGCCGGGGATGAGGGGGATGTCCGCGGAGCTGTCCCCACAGGCAACCAGCATCGCGGCCCACACGGCGCCTGTCAGCAGGAGGAGTCGGAGCGAGGGGGTCATGGGGTGCGGCTCCCGGGGGGCGGAACGGCCTGGACCTTACAGGCACGACGCGTGACGCGCGACGGTGCGGAAGGCACATTCCCTTCCACGGAACACGTCGGGCCCGGCCACCCGCCTCCCCCCGCCACGCAACGGAGGGTTGGCTTTCAGGATGGCACGAATCATCATCGCGCGCGATGGCCCGAAGCGAGCCCAAGTCCCTCCAAAGCCTCCTTCCCCGTGTCCTCGTCAGGCTGGCCGGTGAATCGGGGCGTGGCCACGCCCTCGCACCTGTCTGGGAAGCCGTGGTGGGCCCCCACATCGCCCGCCATGCGACGCCACGTGCCCTGGAGGGCGGGACGCTGGTCGTGGCGGTGCTCGGCGAGGAGTGGGCCCGGACGCTGGAGGCCGAGTCGGCCTCGCTGTGCGCCCGACTCAACGAGCAGCTGGGGGCCGGCACGGTGAGGGCCCTGGCCTTCCGGCTGGAGGGGCGATGATCCTCGCGCTCGCGCTCGCCGCGCTCCTGGCGGGGGCGCCTCCCGCCGCGCAGCCCGCGCGTCCCCCGGCGCCCCCTCCGAAGCCCGTGGTCCTGACGCCGTCGGAGGCCATGGAGCACAAGGCCGCCGAGCACGTGGTGCGCGAATTCGAGCGCGTCGGCCGCAGGGCGCCGACGAAGGACGGGCCGTTGGACGCGGCGGCGCGGAGGCTGGCCCGGGAGGCCCTCGCCGGCACCATCACCGGAGCGCCGGACCTGTTCACGCTCACGGAGGCCATCAGCGACGCGGAGGCCGCGGACCCCGCGCCCCGGGCGCTCGTCATCCGCGCCTGGGCCCACGCGCACGCGCTGGAGTCGCTCCAGGCGCGCACCGACCTCAACACGGAGCGCGCCTCCCACTTCGGCGTGGGCGTGGCCCTCCAGGACAAGCGCGCGGCGCTGGTGCTGCTGCTGTCGGACCGCAAGGCGGAGCTGAGGCCGTTCCCGCGCGTCATGCCGGGGGAGCGCGCCGTCCAGACGCTCTGCGGCACCCTGTCGCCGCCGCTGGGTCGCCCGGAGATCTACGTCACCCGCCCGGATGGCGAGGTCGTCAGCGTGCCGCTCACCCGCCGGGGCACTGCGGGCGCGGACTTCTGCTCGCGGCTCGACTTCATGGGGGCCGGGACGTACACCGTGGAGGTGGTGGCGCACGGCGACGCGGGGCCGGAGGTCACCTCGCTGTTCCTCACCCAGATTGGCGAGGTCCGCCGGCGCGGCGAACGCGAGAGCAGCATCGAACCCACCACGCTCGAGGACGCGCGCCAGCTGCTCTACGAGCGCATCAATGCCTTGCGGCGCGCGCACGGCCTGGCGGAGCTGACCCCCGACCCCGTCCTGGAGCGGGTGGCCCTGGCCTACAGCCAGCGGATGTCGACGGAGGGCTTCTTCGCGCATGTCGCGCCGGATGGCTCCACGCTGACGCGCCGGCTCCCCCCCGGCACGCGCTACGGGCGGGCTGGCGAGAACCTGGGACAGGCCGCGGGGCCGCTGGCCGCGCACTTCGGCATCGAGCACAGCCCCGGCCACCGCCGCAACCTGCTGGACCCGGGCTTCCGGTTCGTGGGGCTCGGCGTGACGTTCCAGCAGGTGGGCGGACGCAACGAGGCCATCGTCACCGAGGTCTTCACCGCGTCCTCGCCCGCGGCGGCGGACCCGGAGAACCCCCGACAGGACGCCTACGACTCACTGGCCCGCTGGCGCACGGCGAAGAAGCTGCCGCCCCTGGCGCGCAGCGCGGCCCTCGAGGCGCTCGCCCAGGCCCACGCGCGACGGGCGCTGGAGCTGGACCAGCCCGCGGCCCAGCCGGGCGAATCTCCCCTGCACGAGCGGGTGTTCCAGGTGCTGCCCGACGCGGGCACGGCCGCGGTGGACTTCTTCGTGGTGTCGGATCCGTCGACCCTGCCCGAGTCCCGCAGCGTCACCGACGCCACCAACAACCGCGTGGGCGTGGGCGTGGTGCGGGGCGACTCGAGGCGATTCGGCGCGAAGCAGTACTGGGTGGCGGTCATCTACGCCGCCGTGCACTGACGGACGCGGCGCCCATGTGGGGTGCCCCTCTCCACGACGGGGCCTCCCCGCACACGGTGGAGCGCTGCGAACTCAGACCGGACGACGCTGCGTGGCGTAGGCCTCCAGCCCCATCTGGGGAGGCGCCACATGCTGGTACATCGGGCACTTCATGCACGTGAAGGACTGCCAACCGCGCCGGACGGCTTCATCCAGACAGTTGTCATACTGGTGGCAGTTCAGATTGCGGTGCGTCTCGACGCCGGCACGCTTGGGCCCGGCCTCGGGATTGATGGTTTGCGGCAGATCGGCTGGACACGGCTTCATGGAGCCCTCCCTCTGTGCTGTTTCCCCCCCGAGCGCTGGAACAAGCAGTGTTTCCGGACGACAAAGCCCGCCTGGAAGACAGCGGACCGGAGTAGCGCGAAACGGCCGCGCAAAGTAGTGATGCACCCCCGGTGACGCAACGGGTCGCCTGCTTCGACCCAAGAGCACGTAATCGCCTGAACGCGTTCAGCGAATGCGACGGGTGACGAACACTTCGGACCGGCCCGATGGCGCGCGGATTTAGGACTTGTCGGGCCGGCTGTCAAACCACCCCCTCTCCCGCGAGGGGAATGCCACACTCGCGCATCCCGTTGGCAAGCCGCAAAGCCGCGTCGTGAAAGGAAGAAACACATGAGCTGGACGGGGTGGGTCGCGGGGTGGCTGGTAGGGGTGTCTCTCGGACAATCCCCGACAACCCTGGAGGCCGTGCGACTCCACAAGCCGGAGGCGACCCTGCTGGCGCGGCAGGAGCTGGAGGCCTGCGTGGCGCGCGGGTGCCCGGACGCGGGGAGGCTCGCCCTGCTGGCGGGCACGCTGGCCTTGTCGGACGGACAGGCCGCGGAGGCTCGCGACGTGCTGGCGTCGACACCGGCGCCCGCGCTGCTGGAGCCCTATCGCGCCTTCTACCTGGGGCAGGCGCGCTTCTACTCCGACGACGCGGAGGGCGCGGCGCGCGAGTTCTCGCGGGTGGTGGAGGCAGGCGCGCCGTCGGTGCTGACGGCGCGGGCCCGCGCGCGGCTCGGCGAGGCCTTGTTGAAGGCGGGCAAGGCGAAGCAGGCGCTGGGCGTGCTGGACGCGGCGCTGAAGGCCACCCCGTCCCCGGAGCTGCTCTTCCAGCGCGCCCAGGCGCGAGGCGCCACGGGCAACCTCGCGGGCCAGCAGGCGGACCTGCTGGCGTTGGCGCTGCGCTCTCCGCTGCACCCCTACGCTGACGAGGCGTTGAAGTGGCTCACCGAGACGCGCCGGCCGGCGGTGAAGCTGGGCCTCGCCGAGCGCACGCGACGGGCGGAGGGGTTCCTGGACGGTGGCGCCCCCCAGCGCGCGCTCGACGAGCTCGACGCGCTCGGCGACGCGAAGCAGCCGAAGGACGCGGCGGCGAAGGTGGCGCTGCTGCGCGCCAGGGGGCTGTTCGCGGTGGGCCGCGAGCAGGACGCGCTGAAGGTGCTCGAGGTGGCGCGCAAGGGCCCTCCCGAGGTGGCGGCGGACGCGGCGCTCCTGCTCGCGCGCCGGGCGCTGAAGTCCGACGACAACGCGAAGGCGCGCGAGCTGATGGCGGCGCTCGACCAGAAGTACGCCTCGCAGTCCGCCGGGGAGGAAGGCGCGTTCTTCGCGGGCTGGCTGGACCTGCAGGCGGGTCGCTTCGCGGACGCGGCGAAGGCCTTCGCGGCGCACGGCGAGCGGTACGCGCGCTCGCGCCGCCGCGACGAGGGGCTGTGGTTCCGCGCGCTGGCGCAGCTGCGCCTGGGCGAGTTCACGCAGGCGCGCGCGTCGCTGGAGTCGCTGGTGACGACGTTCCCGCGCAGCTCGCTCGCGCCGCAGGCGCGCTATTGGATGACGCGCAGCCGGGAGCTGGCCGGCGCGGGCGCGGCGGAGGTGGGTCCGGAGTACGAGCGCATCATCGCCGTCGCCCCGGCCTCGTTCTACGCGCTGCTGGCCACGGAGCGGCTGAAGGAGCTGGGGCGCGCGGCCCCGGCGCTCTTCCCGAGTCCGCCGCGGGCCCTCGCGCTGCCGCGTCCGCCGGAGCTCGAGCTGGCGGTGGAGCTGACGCGCGCGGGGCTGTTCCGGGACGCGGCGGACGAGGTGGAGGCCCACGCCGCGCGGCTGCGCTCCGCGGACCAGGCCCTGCCCTTCGCGCACGCGCTGTTGAGCCTGGGCGAGTTCGGCCACGCGCACGCGGTGGCGGCGCGGCACCTGTGGGGCCGGGCCTTCGGCGCCCGCGAGCCGGACGCGCTGGCGGCCTTCTACCCCCGGGCCTTCTCCAACGCCGTCGAGGAGGCGGCGAGCGCCCACAAGGTCGACCCGTTCCTGGTGTGGGCCATCATGCGGCGGGAGAGCGCCTTCAAGCCGGAGGTGATGAGCCTGGCGGACGCCCGCGGGCTGATGCAGATCATCCCCAAGACGGCGACGGCCATCGCCCAGAAGCTCGCGGAGCCGGCGCCCGCGCCCGCGGACCTCTTCTCACCCGAGCGCAACATCCGCTACGGCGCCTGGTACCTCGCGAAGCTCATGGAGCGCTTCTCGCACCCGGTGCTGGCCGCCGCGGCCTACAACGCGGGCCCGGGCGCCGCGGTGAAGTGGGCTCGCGAGCGCGGCGACCTGCCCCTGGACCTGTTCGTCGAATCCATCCCGTTCCGCGAGACGCGCGGCTACGTGAAGCAGGTGGTGGCCGACCTCTTCCTCTACCACGCCTTCTACGACACGAAGGGCGAGCAACCCCGGCTCCCGCTGGTGGTGCCCGCCCCCGCCTCGGACGGCGTGTCGTTCTGACGCCCCCGGCGCGCGGGCGCGCTACCCGCGCGCGGCCATGCGGCGGAGGATCTCCGCCTCCATGGAGTGGACGACGACGGACAGCGGCATGCTGCTGGAGTCGACGCGGATGGCGTCCTCCGCGGCCTTGAGGGGGGCCACGGCGCGCGCGGAGTCGTCCTTGTCGCGCTTGGTCTGGTCCGCCAGCACGTCGTCCAGGCTGCTCTCCACGCCCTTCTGGAACAGCTCCTCGAAGCGCCGCCGCGCGCGCACCTCGGGGCTCGCCTCCAGGAAGAACTTCGCGTCCGCGTCCGGGAACACCACCGTGCCGATGTCGCGCCCCTCCAGGATGGAGCCCTTCGCGGACTCCAGCGCGAGCCGGCGCTGGAGCTGGAGCAGCCCCGCGCGCACCACCGGACGGCTGGAGACCTGCGAGGCGGCCATGGAGATCTCCGGCGAGCGGATCTCCCCCGACACGTCCTGGCCCCCGAGGAACACGCGGTTCTCCTCGCCCACCACCAGGAAGTGGATGTGGACGCGGCCGAGCAGCTCGCCCAGGCGCGCGTCGTCGTCGTAGGCGATGCCCTCGCGCGTCGCCATCAACGCCACGCACCGGTAGATGGCGCCGGTGTCCACCAGCGAGAAGCCGAGCCGCCGCGCCAGGAGCTTGGACACGGTGGACTTGCCGGCGCCCGCGGGGCCGTCGATGGCGACGATGAAGCACCGCTGACTCACGCGAGCACCTCCTTCAACGCCCGCACGCAGCGCTCGTTCTCCGCGGGGGTGCCCACGGAGATGCGCAGGCAGGTGGGGAAGCCGCCGCCCGCGAACGGACGCACGATGACGCCCTTGCGCAGCAGCAGCTCGTACAGCTCCGTGGACGAGCGCTGGAAGTCCGCGAACACGAAGTTGGCGTGGCTGCGCGTCAGGCGGATGCCCAGCTTGGGCAGCTCCGCCTCGAAGTACCGCAGCCCGTTCCGGTTGTTCTCGCGCGTGCGCTGGACGTGCTCGACGTCCTCGAGCGCCGCCAGGCCCGCCGCCTGCGCCACCACCGTCAGGTTGAAGGGCATGCGCGTGCGCTGCACGTACGTCGCCAGCTTCGCGTCCATCACCCCGTAGCCCAGGCGGATGCCGGCCAGGCCGTGGATCTTGCTGAAGGTGCGCAGCGCCACCAGGTTCGGGAAGCGCCGGAACAGCTCCACGCCGCTGACGTACTCGGGCCAGTCCACGAACTCGAAGTAGGCCTCGTCGTAGGCGACGAGCACCTCCGGGGGGACCTTCGCCAGGAAGGCCTCCAGTTCCGCGCGGCCGAACGCGGTGCCCGTGGGGTTGTCCGGGTTGGCCAGGAACACCAGCCGCGTGCGCGGCGTCACCGCGCGCGCCATGGCCTCCAGGTCATACTGGAAGCCCTCGCGCATGGGCACCTCGACGAAGGGGCGGCCATGGGCCTGCGCGGAGATGCGGTAGGCGGAGAAGGAGTTCCGGCACAGGAGGATTTCGTCCTCCGGCGTGGTGAAGGTGCGGATGAGCAGCTCGATGAGCTCGTTCGAGCCGCTGCCCAGCACCACCTCCTGCGGCTGCACGCCCAGCGACTCGGCCAGACGGCGCACCAGGTGGAACGACGTGGCGTCGGGGTACAGGTGCACGTTGGCGGACGCGCGGCGCATCGCCTCCAGGGCCCGGGGAGAGGGCCCCAGCGGGTTTTCATTGGAGGCGAGCTTGATGACGCCCGTCAGGCCGAACTCGCGTTCGGTCTCCTCGATGGGCTTGCCCGGAACGTACGGCTTGAGCGTCTCGACGTGAGGAGGAACCAGGGGTCGCATGGAGGAGTCCGCCAGGGAATGGGTGCGTCAGCGCCCGGAGAACATGCCGAACGCGCGGAACTTCGCGTACCGGTCCTTGACCAGCCCGTCCGGAGACAGCTCCGACAACTGGGTCAGGTGCTTGCGCAGGACCTTGCCCAGGGACTCGGCCGTCCTGGCCGGGTCGCGGTGCGCGCCCCCTGGCGGCTCGGGGACGACCTCGTCGACGATCTTCATCTGGAGCAGGTCCGCCGCGGTGGGCTTCATCGCGTCCGCCGCCTTGTCCGCCTTGCCCGCGTCGCGGAAGAGGATGGAGGCGCAGCCCTCCGGGGTGATGACGGAGTAGACGCTGTTCTGGAGCATCAGCACGCGGTTGCCCACGCCAATGGCCAGCGCGCCGCCGGAGCCACCCTCGCCCACCACCGTGGAGATGATGGGCACGCGCAGCCGGCTCATGACCTCCAGGTTGACGGCGATGGCCTCCGCCTGACCGCGCTCCTCCGCGCCCATGCCCGGGTACGCGCCCGGCGTGTCCACGAAGGTGAGGATGGGCTTCTCCATGCGCTCGGCCAGCTCCATGAGCCGACACGCCTTGCGGTAGCCCTCCGGGCGCGGCATGCCGAAGTTGCGCGCCATGTTCTCCTTGGTGTTGCGCCCCTTCTGGTGGCCAATCACCATCACCGGCTTGCCGTCGAAGCGCGCGAAGCCACCGACGATGGACGGGTCCTCCCCGAAGCGCCGGTCGCCACACAGCTCCACGAAGTCCGTGAACAGGTGGTTGACGTAGTCCAGGAAGTACGGCCGGGCCGGGTGGCGCGACATCTGCACCACCTGCCACCGCGACAGGTCGCTGAAGATCTCCGTCTGGAGCTTCTTCGCCTTCTTCTCGAGCTTGGAAATCTCCGAGGTGAAGTCCACCGAGCCGCTGGTGGACAACGCCTTGAGCTCATCGATCTTCTTCTCCAGTTCGATGAGCGGGCGCTCGAAGTCGAGCGCGAAGCCAATACCGGTTGCCATGGCGCCGAACTAGCACCAGCGTAAGGCGGCTTTCAACGCGCAAGCGGTTACGCACCGCACCGAATTTCGGCCGGCCCACACCTGGGAGAGCCATGCTCCATGCCCTGTCGCTGCTCGTCCTGGCGTTGACCGCCACCCCGCCCCCTCCCTCGGCGCGGGCCCTCAACACGGAGGGCTTCCGCCTCTACCAGGCGGGCCGCTACCCGGAGGCGCTGGAGAAGTTCCAGAAGGCCGCCCGGGACGCCCCGGAGTACGCCCTGGCCCGCTACAACGTCGCGGCCACCCTGGGCGTGCTGCGCAAGCAGGGCCGGGTCTGCGAGTTCGGCGCCCACCGGGACGTCATCGTCGAACACCTCACCCAGGCCGTGAAGCAGGATGCCCGCAGGCTGGCGCGAGCCCGCCAGGACGCGGACCTGGACCCCATCCGCGACACCCTGGGCTGGCAGCGGCTGCTGGGCCGCTCCCCGGAGCGGGAGACGGACGTGCCCACCCTGCTGCGCGCCGTGTCCTGGTACGGCCCGGCGACGGGAATCCACGGCAGCACCCGGGGCCTGCGCTTCCTTTCCCGGGGCCGCGTCCGCGCGTGGACCCTCTCCGTGGACGACGAGGGCCGGGGCCGGCGCGTGGAAGTCCCGGGCACCTACGCGGTGCGGGGCAGGACGGTGGTGCTGAACCTGGAGGGCCAGCCCCGCAGCGAGGGGACCCTCACCGCGGCTGGCGCCCTCACCTTCCCCGACCTGGGGACCTTCACCGACTCGCCCGCCGAGTGCGACGCCTGAGGACGGGGAGGCAGGAAACGACGAAGGGCCACGGACCGGCGCACGGCGCCTGGCTCCGCGGCCCTCGCTCGGCGGGAGGCCGGACTACGCCGTCGCCTTGATCTTCGCCGCGGGCGCGGACAGCGCGTACCACGCGGTGCGGAACGCCTTCAGCTCACGCAGCCCCGCCGGGTGACGGCCCAGCGCGGGCGCCATGGTGACGGGCAGGCCGATCTTCTTCTCGATGGCCTTGGCCGCGTTGAACTCCAGCTTGCGGCGGTTCTCGCACTTCTCGCACGTGGACTTGGGGCCCACGCGGTTGACGAGCACGCGCTCCACCGGGAGCTTCTTCTCCTTCAGGTACTCCACCACACGCTCGGTACGGGCGGCCGCCAGCTCCTCGCCCCGCGTGACGACGACGAAGCGCGCCTCGGTGGGCGACGCCAGCGCCTCCTCGAAGCGCTTGGCGTGCTTGATCATCCCCGCGATGTCGTCCGCCAGCTCGCCCAGGCCCTTCGCGCGGTGCTTCTGCAGCACGGCGTGCAGCGCGCCCAGCCACGTCTTCGCCGTCTGCGCCAGCTCCACCACGCGGACCGAATTCACCACCGGCGACGAGTCCACCACGATGCGCTTGAACCGCTCCTGCACCAGCGCGTCCGTGAGCACGCTCATCGCGGCCAGCTCGTCGATGCCCGGCGGCGCACACTCCAGCAGATTGCGCAGGTAGAGCAGGTCCGCCGGCACGTCGTTGCCCGCCTTGGGCGCGCCCTCGAAGGCCTTCTCCGCCTTCTCCTTCAGCCGCTTGCGCAGGGCGTTGAACCAACCCGCCATGTCCAGCTCGCGCGCGTACAGGCCCTTGGTGCCCTTCACCTGCGTCTCGGTGTCCGTCAGCCGGCTCTGCAGCACGTCCGACAGCGAGTGCGCCGGATCCGTGGAGATGAGGAGCACGGGCCCCTCCTTCTCCGTCAGCGTCACGGCGGCCGCGGCCGCGCAGGAGCTCTTGCCCACGCCGCCCTGGCCCACGAAGAAGATGAGCCGCGTGGGCGGCAGCGGCGGCGCGGCGATGGGCGGCATGGACGGCGCGCGCACCAGGGCCGGCGGCCCCTCGGCGGCGGCGAACTCCAGCGCCTTCGTCTCCTTGCCACCCGACCACGCCTCGGCGAACAGGGCCAGCCCGTCCAGCCCGCGGGGCGCGACCTCGCGCCGACCCAGCAGGTGGACCGGCACCGCCTTGTCCAGCGCCTGGAACTTGCGCACGTGCGGCGCCTGGAGCCCCCGGCGCCCCTGGCACGCGGGACAACCGCCCCGCTCCTCGACCTGGTTGACGACGATCTCCGTCACCGGGATGCCGCGCTCGCGCAGCTGGGTGAACAGCAGGCGCGTCTGCGCCTCCGGCACCGGCTCCGCCAGCGCCACCAGGTGGAACGCGGTGCGCGAGGCGTCCTTCAGGAGCCCCAGCAGCTTCTCCGCCTTCTGGCCCAGCGACTCCAGGTAGCCCGGCTCCGCCGCGGTGGCCTCGGCCTTCTTGCCCTTGCCCGTCGTGGGCGCCGGCTTGTCGCCGCCCGCCTTCACCAGCCCCAGGAACTTGCGCAGGCCCACCGGCAGATCGAACAGCCGCAGCGTGTGGCTCGTGGGCGAACAGTCGACGACGATCCGGTCGAACGACTCGTCCTCGAGCAGCTCCACCACGTGGAACAGCGCGACGAGTTCCTCCAGCCCCGGCACCGCCTGCTGGTACAGGCTCCCCAGCTCCTCCTCCGTGAAGTGCGTGCCCTTCGCCGCCGCCTTCTTCAGCGCCGGCAGGTAGTCCGCCAGGAAGGGCTTGAGCAGCGCGGCGGGCTCCAGCTCCACGCCCCACACGCCGCCGTCGCCCTTGCCGGGCACCAGCTTCGAGGGCTTCGCGGAGAGCTTCTTCTTCACCAGATCCGACAGCGAGCGCACCGGATCCAGCGACACCAGCAGCACGCGCTCCTTGGGCGCGGCCTCCGACAAACGCAACGCGTACGCCGCCGCGAGCGTGGTCTTGCCGACCCCGCCCTTGCCGCCGAAGAAGTGAAGAACTCGCGCGTCGCTCATTGCGTTGTGGCCTTCCTTATGCCCCCCGGAGGCACCCAGATTCACACTCCTGCGTTCCCGATGTGGCGAGGCGTCGGAGTCGCCCGGTGCGTGAACCTGTCCGGCCGGGCCCTCCATGTGGGTGGGAGGCGACCGCAGAATCCCCCGTCCAGAGGTCAAAAGTCAAGAATTGACGCGGGGTTTCGCGACTGGTCGGCCCCTGCAGACACCTCCTGCCGGGGCCTCTGGCGAGCCCCCTCCGAGCCGCTCCAAGAGCGCGGAATCCGGAGGGGATTTCCTACCTGTCAGGTCAGCGGGCGACCAGGCTGCTGGCGCTCAGGGGCCCCTCCCCACCCTGGCCGCCCAGCGGGCCGCTGTCCCGGGGTGGGCCCCCCTGCTGGGTCCGGGCCTCGGCGGCGTACCGGTTGAGCTTGTTGTAGAGCGTCTTCTCGCTCACCCCCAGCACCTCCGCCGTCCGGGCCTTGTTGTTCCCGTTGCGCTGGAGGCTGCCCAGGATGTACTCCCGCTCCACCGCGTCCAGGCTCAGGCCGAACGGCAGCCGGAAGGTGTGGCGCTCCGGGCTCTTGCCCGCCATGTCCGGCGGCAGGTGCTCGCGGGTGATCAGCTCCCCGTCGCACAGGATCACCGCGCGCTCCACGGCGTTGCGCAGCTCGCGGATGTTTCCCGGCCACTCGTAGTTCTTCAACACCTCCATCGCCTCCGGGTGGACCCCGGACACCCGCTTGGCGGAGTCCCCGCGGAACTTGTCCACGAAGTGCTGGACCAGGATGGGCACGTCCTCGCGGCGCTCGCGCAGGGGCGGCAGGTGGATCTGGAACACGTTGAGGCGGAAGTACAGGTCCTCGCGGAAGCGCCCGTTCTTGATCTCCTGCTTCAGGTCGCGGTTGGTGGCGCACAGCACGCGCACGTCCACCTCGATCTCCACCTTCCCGCCCAACCGCCGCAGCCTCCCCTCCTCCAGCACGCGCAGCAGCTTGGCCTGCAGGTCGATGGGGATCTCCCCCAACTCGTCCAGGAACAGCGTGCCGCCGTGCGCCAGCTCGAACACGCCGGGGCGGCGTTGATCCGCGCCGGTGAACGCGCCGCGCTCGTGGCCGAAGATCTCCGATTCGATGAGCGTGGCGGGGATGGACGCGCAGTTGATGGCGATGAAGGGCTTGTCCCGGCGCAGCGACAGGTTGTGGACCGCGCGCGCCACCACCTCCTTGCCCGTGCCGGACTCGCCGCTGATGGACACGCTCGCCTTGGACGGGGCGACCTTCTCCACCAGCTCGATGACCTTGCGCATGCCCGCGGACTGGGCGATCAGGTCCGACGACCCCAGCTGCTTGAGCCGCCGGCGCAGCGTCTGCACCTCGCGCAGGGTCTCCTTCTTCTCCAGCGCCCGGTCGATGCAGACCTTGAGCCGCGCGGTGTCCAGCGGCTTGACGATGAAGTCGTAGGCGCCCTCGCGGATGGCCTCCACCGCGGC
This sequence comes from Myxococcus stipitatus, assembly GCF_021412625.1. The sequence continues at coordinate 465,936 of NZ_JAKCFI010000005.1, forward strand.
GTCGATGGTGCCCCGCCCCGTGAGGAACACCACCGGACAGTCCGGCAGCTCCTCCTTGAGGTTCCGGAGCAGCCACAGGCCGTCCGTCTCGGGCATCGCCAGGTCGGAGAGGACGACATCCGGGCGGAACTCGCCCGCCTTCCGCAGGGCGTCGTGCCCGTCGAAAGCCGTTTCCACCTTGTGCCCCCAGGCGCCGAGCATCTCCGCGAGCGCCTCGCACGTGTCGCGTTCGTCGTCCACGGCCAGGATTCGTGCGCTACCCAAGATGAAGACCTCCGGTACTGCGTCGTGACGCTGAAGTGGAAAGACTGTGAAGGAGAACCCCGGCGCTCGGTACAGCCCTCAAGCGCGAGGGAAGATGAGCCGGCAGGTACCGGCGCGAAGGTGGAGGTCCACGCCCAGCTGCGCGCAGCGCAACCCCAGCGCGGCCACGGTGTCCGGCGGGTCCATGGGGCCCTCGCCCCCGGAGTCCTCCACCTCCAGCACCGCCACCGCCCCCTCCGCCCGGACCGTCACGCGCACCGAGCCCCCCGACTCCACGCGGCGGAAGGCCCGCAGCAGCGCCTGCACGAGGAAGAACCCCAGCTCCGAGGTGTCCGCCAGCCGGACCTGCACCCCCGCCTCCACCGCCACCTGCGTCTGGATGCGGCGCTTGCGCGCCTCGTGGGACATCACCCCCAACGCGCGCGTCGTCGCCTCCGACAGGTCCATCTCGCCCGCCGCCGCGCCACGCGACACGATGAAGTCCGAGAACAACCGCAGGATGCCGTCCACGCGCTGGATCTGCTCGCGCATCGCCTTCAGGTTCTTCTCCTGCGACGCCGGCACCTGTCCCGTCTCCGCCTTCAGCTTCTCCGACAGGACCTCCAGGTGGATGGCCATGGCGTTGAGCGGGTTGCGCACATCGTGCAGCAGGCTGTCCATCAGCGCCTGGACGGCCCCATAGCGGGCGGCCCCCACCACGAGATCGGACGCATCATGGCCCCGCGTGACGCTACTGGACACTGCCGTTGAGCTAACCAACGGAAACTCCTCGGTTTTTCGTCTCCCTCCGCCCCTCGCCGCCCTACCGCCGGCAAGAGTTAGGGAGCACGGTCCACATCGTCAACCCTGGGGCGGTAATTCTTGCCGGAAGTGGCAAATTCCCCAGTTGGAACGCCCACTTGAAGGGGCTCCCGAGTGTCGTTCAGGCGACGATTCCGAGGCGTGGATGATCCGCGTGCGTCAGGTCGTCGACGCGGGGGGACGGGCCGCTTCGCCCAGGCCGACCAGCTCCAGGTTGAGGCGCGAGGCGATCTCGAAGATGCGGGGGTCCCGGTAGAACTCGCCGTAGACGATCCGCACCAGCCCCGCGTTGGCGATCAACTTGAAGCACGGCCAGCACGGACTGGCGGTGGTGTAGATGGTCGCCCCGTCGATGCCCACGCCGTTGGTCGCCGCCTGGATGATGGCGTTGGCCTCCGCGTGGACGGTGGCCACGCAGTGGCCGTTCTCCATCATGTGGCCCACGTCGTCGCAGTGGGGCAGGCCCCGGATGGAGCCGTTGTACCCCGTGGACAGGATGGTCCGTCCCCTCACGATGACGGCGCCCACGTGCTTGCGATCACAGGTGGCGCGCGTCGCCACCTGCTTCGCGATGTCCATGAAGTACTGATCCCACGACACACGTCCGGCCATCGCTCGAACCTCCTGGCGGAGGTGTAGCGCGGCGCTCCCGCAAGTCGACAAAAATGGCGCGCGCCCTTCAGCGCCCCGCCGCGTGCGCCACGCCGCCCTCGCCCGGCAGGCTACGCTCCAGCAGCCGCGCGTAGCCCTTGGCCTGGAGGAACTGGCGCACCTTGGTGCTCGGCGCGGCGAAGGTCTCCCCGGGCATGGGCACGTCGAAGCTGTAGCTCTCCTGCTGCACCGCGAAGTCCACCTGCGCGGTCCGGTAGCCCTCGACGATGGCCAGCAGCCGCCCCGTCTCCAGGCTGAAGATGCCACCGCCGGACGCGCCATAGCCGATGGGCGCGTCCGTCTTCACCGTCCGTGGACGGCGCGTCTGGGGGTCCCACTCCACCTGCGACACCATGCCCCCGGACAGCGACAGCGCCCGGCCGAACGGCGACGCCGCCACCACCACGTCCTCGCCCAGCTCCAGCTCGGCCTCGTCGGCGAGCTGCGCCGCGGGCAGGTCGAGCCCCGGCACGCGCACCAGCGCCAGGTCCAGGTCCGGCACCTGCCCGGAGGCCACCACCTCGCCCACGTGCGTCACCGAGTCCGCCTTGCGGTCCACCAGCACCCGCAACACCGGCGACGCGAGGTCGTCCATCACCACCGCGTGCGCGTTGGTCACCACCCACGCCACCACGGCCTCGCCGTCACGCTCGGAGCCCACCACCACGCCGGACGCCGTGCGCCGTACCTTGTCTCCTTCGGAGATCTGCAGGCGCACGTTGTGCGGGAGGATGCGGCGCACCAGCTCCTTGCGCGACGGACGCGACGCCTCGCGCACGACGACCTCCCGCGCCACCCCGGGCGCTGGAGGAGCCGCGGCGCCCTGGGCGTTCGGCGTGGAGGCGCCCGCGCACGACGCGAGGGCCAGCAGGGCGACGGGAGCGCCCAGGAGCAAGCGGGTCATCGACTCTCCGGAAAGGGGAACGGCCACGAGACTGCGAACTCGCTTTCTGCTCCCATCTTCCCGGGCCCGCACGCCGAATGAAAGCAGGCGTCCGAGCGGGCCACGGCCGCCTGCACGCTCCCTGGCGAGCGCTCAGCCGTAGCGCTTCTTCATGAGGAAGAGGATGGCGTCCTTCGCGCAGTGCTCGCAGTAGCCGTAGCGCTCCGCCATCGTCTTGAGCGTGCTCTGCACCTGGGTCTGCTCGCGCGGGGTGAGCTGGTTGCGGTCCTCGGAGAGGTACTTGAGGACGTTCTCCTTGTTCTTGCGCAGCACCCGCTTGCGCTCCTCGAAGTAGTGGTCGCGCAGGCGCTTGAACATGTCCGGGAAGATGCGCGGGTAGTCCATGTCCGCGTCCGGGTTGTCCAGCCGGTGCGCGCCGATGGAGGCGATGAGGCCCCGGCGGAAGTCGGCCGCCTGCTCACCTCGCGGCATGACGATGGCCTCCACCTCCTGCATGCGCTGCTCGTCCGGCTTCTCCATCTCCCCGGTGACGCGGTTGCGCATCTTCTCGCCGCGCACCCAGTGGCTGACGCTCTGGATGTAGCGCTCCACCAGCTCGCGGTACTGGCCCTCGGACACCAGCCCCATGGACTCGCGCACCTCGGTGTCCACGCGGTCCAGGTATTCGGCCTCCGCCACGCGCACGAAGGATTCGTGGTCGTGGTAGCCGTCCAGCACCTCCTGGAGCAGGAACTCGTAGACGCTCTTGTCCTTGCAGATGGCCTCCAGCTCCTCCAGGACGGCCAGCGCGTTGAGGCACTTGTAGTCGGGGTTCTGCGCGGCGTTGAACAGCGCCGTCTTGATTTCGCGCGCGCTCGCCCCCACGCGCCCCTCGTAGTTGGGGTACGCGTCCGACTCCGTGAAGAGGTCCTCGCGCAGCTTGCGCAGCTCCTTGGTGTTGGCCAGGCTGAGCCGGTCCGGCGGCGCGCCCTCCTCGTACAGGTGCAGCTTCTCCACCGGCGAGACGTGGTCGATGAGGTCCTTGACGTCGTTGGCGTAGCGGTCCGGGATGGGCTTCTTCAGGCGCGTGAGCACCGCCCACATCGCGGCCACGCTGGTGGCGTGCGGCGCCACGTGCTTGCCCACCGTGGTGGCGGACACCTGCGCGTCGTAGATCTGCTGCTCGGTGCGGTAGCGGCGCAGGTAAGGCACGCGCACCAGCTCGATGCGCCCCTTGAACGACGCGAAGTCCGGCAGCTCCTTGAACGCGCCCAGGTGCTTCTCGTTCGAGGACGCGATGAGCACCTCGTCGAGCTGGAGGACGAAGGGCTCGAGCGGCACCTCGCCGGTCTCGCTGAAGCCCAGCAGGTACTTGAACGCCTCCAGGGGCCGCTTGAGCAGGTCCGAGTACTCGATGAGGCCCCGGTTGGCGTGCACCAGCGGGCCGTGGGGTTCGTAGAGCACGGTGCTGTGCAGGGGGGCGGGCACGTTGAGCTGGGTGCGGTCCGCGGTGATCTGCTGGACGACGGCGTCCACGCTCATCTGCGGCTCCACCGTCACCGTGGCCACCTGGTAGCGGCGCGACACGTAGAAGCGCTCCACCTGCACGTGGCGCAGCACCTTCAGCCAGTCGCCGTTGTACGAGTTGAGCAGCGCCGTGTAGATGCGGCGGCACTTGGAGCACAGCTCCCCATCGCGGACGTACTCGGAGAGGATGAAGTCCCCCGTCTCGCCGTCGCCGTTGCCCAGCCCCTTCTTGCGCAGCGCCGTCTCCAGCATCTTGCGCCGCTCCCCCGGGGGCACGGCGAAGAGCGGGTGATCCCTCAGCTCGCACGGCATGCGCAGGTCGATGGACTCCGCGTCCAGGTGCGCGAACGTCGTCAGCTCGCCCTCGCCGCTGGCGCGCTCGCCGAAGCCGATGGAGCCCTTGATGAGCTTCTCCGACGGGAACACCCAGGCGATGCGGTACAGCGCGCCCTGCGGCAGCCGCGAATAGTTCTCCATGCCCAGCTTGAGCGCGTTGACCAGCGAGGACTTCGCGCTGCCGTTGGGCCCGTGCAGCAGGATGAGCTTGTTGATGCGGCCGGCGCGCACGAAGTTGCCGAGCACCCGGTAGATGTTGTTCTGGACCTCCTCCTGGCCGGCCACCCGCCCCTCGCGCTCGGAGACCTCCGCGTCGAAGACCTTGAAGCGGCGGATGGTGCCCGTGGGGTGCGGCACCGTCTCCGTGCCGAAGTGGTCCATCACGTCCCGCAGGTACTGGGCCGCGTTCCGGGCCTGCGCGCGCGGATCGTTGAAGAAGAGCGACAGGTACTCCTCGAAGGACAGGATCGAACGGTTCTTGACGAAGTCGGCGCTCACCTGAGCGCCCACCTCCTGCAGGTACCCCTTCGCGTCCACGGTGCGCTCCTCTGTTCCCGGGTCAAGACGATCTAGCCATGCCACCGGGCCGCCGCAGGCCCCAGTGTCCTGGGCCGATCTTTCCCCGGCGCGCCGCCCCTTTCCAGGCGTCCCGGCCGGCCCGAGGGCCCGGGCGTCGCCCGCCCCCTCGCCCAGGAGGTACCCGGGATGGACTTTTCGCTCGATACGGTGCGGGTTTCGGCCCTCCAAGGCCCGAGTGTCCACGAAGTGGCGGGAGGGGACTGGGTGCCAGCATACTCGCGTAGGGGGGCGGGGTGAGATACGGTCGCCTCCTTCCCTTCGGCGCCCATCCGGAGTCCACACACGATGCACAAGGAGCCCATCATCGGCATCGACCTCGGCACGACCAACTCGTGCGCGGCGATCGTCGAGGACAGCGGGAACGTCAAGCTCATCCCCTACAAGGGGGGCGAGTACACCATCCCCTCGATCTTCGCGATCGACGACAAGGGGAACGAGCTCATCGGCTACGAGGCCAAGCGCCAGTGGCAGCTCAACCCACGAAACACCGTCTATGGCGCCAAGCGCCTGGTGGGCCGGGGGTTCGGCAGCGACGTCGTGGAGACGATGAAGAAGGTCGTGGCGTACAACATGCGCCCCGGCAAGAAGAACGACGTCACGCTCGACGTGGGCAAGAAGGAGTTCACGCTCCAGGAGGTGAGCGCGAAGATCCTCGGGAAGATCCGCGAGGTCGCGTCCAACTACCTGAAGATGCCCATCAAGCGCGCGGTGGTGACGGTGCCGGCCTACTTCAACGACCGGCAGCGCCAGTCGGTGAAGGACGCGGGCAAGCTCATCGACCTGGACGTGGTGCGCATCATCAACGAGCCCACCGCGGCGGCGCTCGCCTACGGCGTGGGCAAGGGCCTCAAGGAGAAGGTCGTCATCTACGACCTGGGCGGCGGCACCTTCGACGTCTCCATCATCGAGATCCGCGACCGCGTCTTCGAGGTGAAGTCCACCGGCGGTGACGTGTTCCTGGGCGGCATCGACTTCGACAACGCCATCATCCACCACGTCCTCAAGGACTTCGCGGCCAAGACGGGCATCGACCTGGCCACGGACCCGGTGGCCATGCAGCGCATCAAGGACCTGGCCGAGCGCACGAAGATCGACCTGTCCGCGCGCGACGAGGTCCCCTTCAACATCCCCTTCATCACGATGACGTCCCAGGGCCAGCCCCTGAACATCGAGATGAAGTTCACGCGCAAGATGCTGGAGCAGCTCACCAACCACCTGGTGGACCGCACGCTGCAGATGGTGGCGCGCGTGCTGGTGGACTCGGGGTTGTCCACGAAGGACATCGACGAGGTGATGCTGGTGGGCGGCCAGACGCGCATGCCCGTCGTCCAGGACCGGCTGACCAAGTTCTTCGGCAAGCCGCCCAGCAAGGGCGTGCACCCGGACGAGGCGGTGGCCATCGGCGCGGCGCTCTACGCGCACTCGCTCCAGGACGACACCAACCTGCGCATCCAGCTGCTCGACGTGATTCCCATGGCCATCGGCCTGGAGAAGGCCGGCGGCGCGTTCCACGTCGTCTTCCCGCGCAACGCCCCCATCCCCAACGCCAAGCAGCTGCTGGCCACGACGAGCATGGACAACCAGACCGAGCTGGCCATGCGCATCTACCAGGGTGACCACGAGGTGGTCGCGCGCAACGACATGCTCGGCGAGTTCACCTTCTCCGGCATCCAACAGGCCCGCGCGGGCGGCGTGCAGGTGGAGATCACCTTCGACGTCAACGTCGAGGGCATCCTCACCATGCGCGCCCGCGACCCGGCCACCGGCCGCGAGATGAAGACCACGGTGCGCGTCACGCAGAGCTGAACCGCCCGTCTGGTGAGGCCGCCCACGCCCGGCGGCCTCCCACGCCCCCACGACACAGTCATCCCCACGGGGACTCGCATGCCGGGTTCGACGGCGACGCGGCCGGTCCGGGCGCCACGTCGCGCCCGGCGCGGATGACGCGCGTATCTAGTTCGACGGCGCCGCGGCCAGTCCGGGCTCGTCGCGGCGTTCGGAGCGGAGGATGGGCGTGGAGTCCTCGGCGACGGGGGGACGGGGAACGTCTCCGCGCAGCAGCTCGAACACGGCGAGCGGATTCGTCGCGCCGGGCAGCACCTGGTCGCCCTGCGCGCCATACACGAACGGATCGCTCGCGCGCTCACGCGCCCGGCCGCTGACCAGCACCTGGCCGCGACTGGCGACGGACGCCAGCCTCGCGGCCGTGTTCACCACGTCCCCCAGCACCGTGTAGTCGAGCCGCCCGGATGCCTTCGCCCCGATGCTGCCCGCCACCAGGTCCCCCGAATCAATGCCGATGCAGACCCCATGCGCATGGGGCCCCGCCTCCCCGCCCCGCACCGCGAGCACCTCGAGCTGCCGGCGCACGGCCAGGCAGGCCTCCATCGCGAGGTCCACGTGCCGGGGCCCCCGGAACACCGCCATCACCGCGTCCCCCACGAACTTGTCCACGGTGCCACCGCGCGCCAGCACCTCCGGGACGATGGCCTCGAAGTTCGCGTTGAGCCTGCGCAGCGACTCCGGCGGGGGCTCCCGGTGCAGCACCGGCGTGAAGCCGTCCACGTCGATGAAGGCCACGGTCCCCTCCACCCACTCGCCCTCCATGGCCTCCGTGCCCTGGAGCATGGGCGGCAGCCGCTCGAGCACGCCTCCGGGGACGAACATCCGCAAGAGCCCGTTCTCCTCGGTGTAGCGCACCGTGCGCCGCAGCTCGCGCACATGCTTGAGCGTCTTGACGAGCGTCGCCTCCAGGTCCGGGAAGTCGATGGGCTTGGTGATGAAGTCGAAGGCGCCCCGGTTCATCGCCGTGCGCAGGTTCGCCATGTCCCCGTACGCGGAGACGATGATGACCCGCGTCAACGAGCTGACCTCCCCCACCCGCGACAGGAAGGTGAGCCCGTCCATCTTCGGCATGTTGATGTCGCAGAGGACGACCTCGGTGTCCGGGTGCTGCCGCAGCTCCTCCAGGGCCTCCTCGCCATTGGCCGCGAAGAGGAACTGGTAGACGGAGCGGCGGATCTGCTTGCGGAAGCTCTGCTCCATCAGCACCACGACGTCCGGCTCATCATCCACGACCAGGATCTTCGCGGGGCGCGAGGGCCGGGTCGCGTCCACCTGCGCGGTGAGCGCGGACGACAGTTCATGCGCGGACTGGAACCGGCGCGACGGGTCCACGTCCAGCGCCCGCGCAAAGAATGCGTCCAGGCCCGTGCCCAGCTCCGGCACGAGCGACGAAGGCGCGGCGGGGGGCGGCGGCACGTTGCCCAGCCGCAGCTGCCGCAAGGACTCCAACGGGAAGGGGTGCTGTCCGGTCAGCGCGCGGTAGGCCAGGACGGACAAGGCCCACAGGTCGCAGCGGTGGTCCAGGCGGGGCGACAGCCCCCGGAGCTGCTCGGGGCTCATGTAGCGCGGCGTGCCCGCCATCTCTTCTTCCGGATGGGGCTGCGCCGCGCCCTCGCGGGTGAGCAGCGCCAGGCCGAAGTCGAGCACCTTGAGCACCTCTCCGGCCGCGGTCCGGGCCAGGAAGAGGTTGGCGGGCTTGAGGTCGCGGTGGATGATGCCCGCCGCGTGCGCCGCGGTGAGGGCGCGCGAAATCTGCGCGATCAACCGCTCCACCATCGCGAGCGACAGCCGCCCCCGGCGGTGCAGCAGCGCCTCCACGTCCTCGCCCTCCAACAACTCCATGACGATGTAGGGCGTCTCGCCCCCCAGGTCGCAGTCGTGCACCTGGATGACGTGGGGGTTCTGCAGCCGCGCGACCGCCTGCGCCTCCCATTCGAACTGCTGGCGCGCATGGGGCGTGGGCGCGCAGTGGCTGGCCATCAGCTTGAGCGCCACGCGACGTTGGAGCTTGGGATCGAACGCCACCCACACCGTGCCCATTCCACCGCCCGCGAGCACGCGCTCCAGGATGTACCTGCCGCCGATGATGCGCGGCTCCGACTGGCCGTTGTCGTTCATGTGTGGGTCGCCCCGAGGGAGCAGGATGATGACACAAGGGGTCCACACCCGGTACTCCGCGCCAGCCACTCCCTACCCTGCCGGACGGGCGACCGTAACAAGTCCTCATGCATGCGCGTGTTAACGTGCACGTCCCGTTCCCCCCGACTCGCTGCCCCCGCACTACCCGTGGAGGCGTCATGCCCGAAGCGACCTTCCCTCCCAGAATCCCCGTCTCCGACCTCCGTCCGGACCTCGACGCGCCGCCGCACGAGCCGGATGGGACGCAGTATCCAGGCCTCACCGTGCTCCCGGGACCACGGCCCGGCATGCCGCGCAACACGATGACGTCCAACCGGACGCCGTTCGTGAAGGAGCCGCTCAAGGTGCTCGCCGGCAAGCTGCCGCCGGACCTCCATGGGCACGTGTTCGTCGCGGGCCCGAGCGTCCATGCGGGTTCCCCCGCGCTCGCGTCCGACGGGCTCGTGTTGCGGCTCGACTTCGACGGCGCGCAGGCCACCTTCAGCTCCAACATCATGGAGACGCCGTCGTACTTCGCGAGGGGGCCGGTCAATGACGGCGCCACGTCGCGGGGTCCCCTCACCCGCTACCTCAACGAGTTCCGGGACACGACGCTCTCGGACGTCTCCATCGCCCTGGGCGCCCAGGAGGCGCCCAACACGGCGCCCTTCCTCGTGGAGGGCGAACGGATGTTGCTGGTGACCACGGACGCGGGCAGGCCGTGGGCCATCCACCCGACGACGCTGAAGCCGTACACGCCGCTGGGCTACCTGCGCGAGTGGAAGCCCGCCATCTCCACGCCGTGGGCCTTCCCGCTGCTGCAGACGACAGCGCACCCGGCGTTCGCGCCCGAGCCTCCCCAGCCCATCACCCCGGAGGACGAGTCGCAGCAGAAGCCGCGCCTGTTCTTCACCAACCACGCGCCCAAGTGGCCGCTCGGCGACGGCTGGACGCAGCTGGTCGCGTGGGACACGTGGGAGAACCGGCTGCACCACTGGGAGTTGATGGACGCGTCCAGCGGCAAGCCGGTGGTCACCCAGTCGCTGCATCAGATCGCCGTCACGCGCGACTACGTGGTGCTGCTCGACAGCAACTTCCCGGTGAACTTCTGGAACATCGCGGTGCAGGCCGCGCTGCCAGGCATGAAGCGCGTCCAGCGCTGGGTGGACATCCTGACGTCCAAGGCGACGTATCCCCAGGCCGTGTTCTGGGTGGTGCGCCGCGCGGACCTGCGGCCTTCACCGGGCACGCTGTCGCGGGAGAGCCCGCCCAAGGTGCCGGCCTACCGCTTCCAGTCCGGCGGAGGCGGCCTGCACTTCGCGGCGAGGTACGAGAACCCGGATGACGTCATCACGCTGGTGGCGGGGCACTCGCCGTCCGAGGACCTGTCGCACACCATCCGCGAGGGCGACCTGCTCATCAACGGGAACCGGGCCCAGGCGTATCAGGAGGGCATGCCCACGGCCGTTCCGGTGACGCGCAGCTCGTTGGGCGTGCACCGCATCGACATGCGGCGGCTGCGCCTCGAGTCGAAGCTGTACTCGAACGACGACTACACCTGGGGCCTCACCGTGTTCTCCAACGCGGGCCTCATCAACGGCGAACTGGAGACGAACCTGCGGTTGTTCCTGCGGGAGGTGCCTCGCCCTCCGGGCAACGACGGCACGCCGAACTGGGGCATCCCGGACGACCAGCTGGCCATCTACTTCAACTCGGATGGGTTCACGGCGGACATGGTGCCGGAGTACGTGTACCGCCTCTACGAGCCCATCGTCGGCAGCCGCGACGGTCTGCCCATCCGCGAGGGGCGCGCCGCCAGCTTCTTCAAGTTCTTCGTCAACACGGGGCGGTTCGAGGGCTACGTGCTGCCCACGGGGTGGTTCGGCTTCGCGCCGCAGTTCGTGCCCAGCATCAAGCTGCCGAAGGTGCCCTACTGGAAGGGCTACCTGGTGGCCCTCGTCGTCTCCGACCCGACGCCGGACCTGCCGCCGGACTCCACCGGAGACGAGGTGTGGATCTTCGACTCGGAGAACCTGGGCAAGGGCCCCATCTGCCGCCTGGGCAGCAAGAACTTCGACGTGGGCATGACGCTGCACACGACCTTCCTGCCCCCCGGGCTGGGCGACATCCTCACGGGCCACGTGCCCGACGACCCGCCCTACAGCGTGGACGTGGCGGAGGACTATGACGTCGACGCGATGGAGAAGACCTACGCGGACTGGCTGCCCGGCCTGTTCCCGCGCGTCCCCGAGGCCCTGTTCTTCCCCTGGCGGCTCGGCGTGCGCTGGGTGCTGAACTTCCCCAAGCTGCGCAAGGTGTTCGAGCAGTCCGTGTACCCGAACTTCAACGCGCACTCCGGCAAGCGTCGGCGGGAGTAGGCGGCCGCGGCCCGACCCGCCTCGGAGCCCTCCGGGGCGGGTCCATCGCTCGGCGCGAGGCGGCCCGCGCTTCACCGGACGTCAACGACAGCCGCAGCGCAACTCCTCACACGCGACGCAATCCACCTCATCAATCCCTCGCGGCAACGCCATCGCGCTCGCCGTCACGCTCCAGTCACGCCCATGTCCTATCCAGCACCAACGGCGGGGACTCCCCCGGCCGGACGCTGGCAACTGGCGTCCCTCATCTTGGGAGCGTTCAACGTGTTCAAGAAAGCACTGGTCGCGGCATTGTTCCTGGCCCCAATCGCGAGCAGCGAAGCTCGCGATGGCATCTCGCATGGCAGCGACACGACGGCGGATGTCACGGGTGACGGGCTGGACGACTTCATCTATTTCGAGTCGGACCGCACCCTCAAGGTCGCCGCCTCGAACGGGACGACCTTCACCTACAAGACCACGTGGAGCTCGACGGCTTTCGATGAGTCCTTTGGCGCCTGGTTCGCGGACGTGACCGGGGACGGGCGAGCCGATGCCATTGGCATTCGAGACTACAATGACGGGACCGCGATCCGGGTCATCGTCCGCCGTTCGAATGGCTCGTCATTCCTCCCCGAGGAGGAGTGGTACAACGAGACCGGTTGGAGTGGTTGGACCCGGTTCGACTTCAAGGACGTCACGGGCGACGGCAAGGCCGACTTCATCCTGAACCGCAACATTCCGGGGGGCGATGGCCTCAACGTCGCCATCTCGAATGGAAATGGCTTCAACACCCGGACCGCGTGGACGCTCGACGCGGTCGTCGCCGACCGGGAGATCTACTACGAAGACGTGACGGGCGATGGCAAGGCGGACGCCGTCGTCCACCACGTCAACAGCATCCTGGTGCGCCCGTCGACGGGGACCTCGTTCGGTCCGGAGTCGACATGGCTCTCGGTGGCCTTCAATGGCACCAAGGGCGTGTGGGTCTCCGATGTCACGGGTGATGGGCGGGCGGATTTCATCGTCGAGAACGCGGATGGCGTCCAGGTCCGAGCCTCGAGTGGAACGTCGTTCCTCGGCAGCGGCTATTGGACCGCCCCGCTGGGAGGGAACCTCCCGACGTGGATCGCCCGAGTGAACAACGACAACAGGAGCGACATCATCTATCGCTACTACCTGCTCCAGAACTGCATCCCGCAGCCGACGTGCAATGGCTGGGGTCGGGTCCGCCACTCGGACGGCGCGACCTTCCTCTCGACGGTCCACTGGTACTGACGACCGCCTCACGCGAGCCGCCCGCCGTCCCAGGCGTCGGGCGGCTCGTGGGGACTCTTCAGTCATCCGCGGCGATACGGGCCATCACGGCCCGCGCGGCCGCCTCGAAGTGGGCGTCCGGGACGGAAGCGAGGACCTCGTCGCGCCCTCCTCTCACCCACGTCCATGCGCGGCCGAGCTTCGTCACCAGCCCCAGCGAGCCGTCCCCCAACCGCGCGATGAAGTGACGCGCCTGCCGTCCACCGTCGGCGCTTCGCCAGAGGACCTCGGCCACCTCCGGGACGGGAGTCCGCGCCGGCAGTCGCACCTCGATGGCCGCGCGACACTCCAGCCGCAGCAGGCGCGCATCGAGCTCCCGGAGGAAGTCCCGCACGGACATCCCGGTCCCCGGCGGGGCCTCTCGCAGGAAGTCGATGACACGAACCACCGCGGGGGCGAGGTGCGAGAGGAGGTTCGTGCCCCGCGCCATCGCCACGGCGGTCCCCGCGGCGAGCCGCAGCACCGCCACCGGCGTCGGGTCCGAAGGGCCCGGCTTCGAGTCCATCAGCAACCGCTGGCACAGTCGCCCCGCGCGGCTCGTCGGCCCTTGCCCTCGCCCCAGGGCCTGGAGCTCCGCGGGAGGAAGGCGCTGAGCGCGCGCCAGGAAGGCACGCACGTCGCCCGTGATGCGCTTGCCCAGCCCCAGGTCGAAGACTCCGGAGAGCGAAGGCTCGAGCAACGACGCGAACCAGAGCCCCAGCTCGACCAGCCCGGCCGGGGGACACACCGGGGCCGGCCCCCCGAGCGCGAAGGGACCTGGAGGACGCTCGGCCGGAAGCGCGGCGTCGAGCGCCGCCCTCAGGAGGGCGTGACATGACGAAGGCGTGTCATCGGCGCCCGTCATCCCGCGTGACTCCGCGCCGCCGCGAGCCTCCCGTCGGGGCTCAGCCGCTCCGTCATCACCTGGTCGACGATCTTCGCCGAGCACAGCACCGCGGGCAGCCCCGCTCCCGGGTGCGTCCCCGCCCCCACCAGGAAGAGGCGCTCCACGTCCTCGCTCCGCGCCTGCGCGCGCAGGAACGTCGTCTGGAGCAGCGTCGGCGCGAAGCTGAACGCGGCTCCCCGGTACGAGCGCAGCTCGTCTCGGAAGCCGTCGGGGGTGAAGATCCGCGACGTCACCACCTGGGCGCCCAGCCCCGGGAGCACCGTGCGCGACAGTCGCTCCTCCAGCTCGCGCCGGAACGACTCCGCGCGCAGCGGCCACTCCGAGACATCCCCCAGATGCGGGACGGGGGCGAGGACGTAGAAGGCATCACACCCCGGAGGCGCCAGGCCGGGGTCCGTCGCGGTGGGACGGTGCAGGTACAGCAGCGGCTCCTCGACCGGCGCGCCGGCTCCCGAGGACAGGCGCTCGAACATCCCCCGGAAGTCCCGGCCGAACAGCAGCGTGTGATGGGCCACCTCGGGATACTGGCGTCGCGTCCCGAAGTACCAGAGGAACACGCTCATGGAGTAACGCGCGCGCTGGATGCGTGCGTCCGTCCAATGCGTGCGTACGCCGCGCGGCAAGAGGTAGCGGTACGTCCAGGCCGCGTCCGCGTTCGACACCACCGCGTCGGCGGAGAGCCACGCCCCTCCGCTCAAGCGCACGCCCGTGGCACGGCGCCCCTCGACGGTGATCTCCGTCACGTCACAGCCGTAACGGACCTCTCCGCCCAGGGACTCCAGCAACGACACGAGCCCCCGGACCAGGGCCCCCGTCCCGCCCACGGGGAAGAAGCCGCCCCAGCGGCGTTCGACGAACTGGATGGACGTGTACACCGCGCTCGCGGGCGCGAACGGGCTGCCTCCGATGAGCAGCGGATGGAAGCTGAGCGCCTGGCGAAGCCGCTCGTCCCGCACGTGCCGGGACACCAGGCCGTGCATCGAGCGGTAGGCCTCCTCGCGCACCAGCGTGGACGTGAAGGGCACGAGGCTCAGCACATGGGGCACCGGCGAGCTCATCAACGGGCCGATGCCCGCCTCGTACATCCGCGCCACTCGGGCGCTCAGCGCCAGGTAGCCCGCCTCGTCCGACGGAGACAGCCGACGCACCGACTCCCGCATCGCCTCGCTGTCGCTGTGGTAGTCGAACGTTGAGCCGTCCGGGAAGCGCATCCGGTACAGCGGCGTCACCGGGCGGAGCACCACGTGGTCCGACATCCGCTGGCCCGCCAGCGCCCACAGCTCCTCCAGCAGCTGGGGACAGGTGATGACGGTGGGCCCCGCATCGAAGGTGAAGCCCTCTTGCTCGAAGACATTGGCGCGTCCGCCGGGCCCCTGCCGGCGCTCCAGCACGGTGACACGAAAGCCCCGGGCGGCCAGCCGTATCGCCGCCGCCAATCCACCGAAGCCACTGCCGATGACGAGCACGCGCCCGCCGTCTCGGGGAGTGTCGGGAGCTACCCTGGCCAATGGTCTCATCACCGGATGGGTTGCATCGCACACCCTGGGCGGAGGCTCCAGTATCACCGAGCAGGCAACCCCACTGACAGGTAGTCCTCGCGGTGTTGCGAGCCCTTGGAGCCACGGCTAGCCTCCACCGACCAAAGGGGGGTGCGGCGCCCCTGCGCGCACGGGTTCAGCAATGATCGAGGTCCCTGGCTTCCGAAGCGACGGCGCACTCTCCACCTCCGGCCCGTTCCAGCTCCTGCGCGCCACGCGCGTCCAGGATGGCGCCTCCGTCACCCTCAAGGTCGCGGACGCCTCACGGCCCCAGCTGGCCGCCCAGCTGCGGCACGAGTTCGAGCTCACCCACGCGCTGCACCTCGAGGGGGTCATGCACCCGCTCGCGCTCGAGGAGCCGCACCCCGGCCTCCAGGTGCTGGTGCTGGAGGGCTTCGGCGAGACGACCCTCGCCGCGCGCCTGGGGCATGGGCGGCTCGACCCGCGGACGGGGTGCCGGCTCGCCGTGGCGATGGCGCGCGCGCTGGGGAAGCTGCACGCCGCGGGCATCCTCCACCGCAACCTCCATCCGGGCGTCGTCCTCATCGGCGCGGATGGCGCCTCCGTGAAGCTCACCGGCCTCACCCAGGCCACGCGCCGGGCCCGCGCGGAGGTGGCGCCCATCGCCCCCGAGCGGCTCGAGGGAGCGCTCGAGTACCTCTCCCCCGAGGGCACCGGCCGCACACACCGCAGCGTGGACTCGCGCAGTGACTTCTACTCGCTCGGGGTGATGCTCTTCGAGGTCTTCACCGGCCGCCGGCCCTTCGCGGACGCAGACGCCCTGGGGCTCGTCCACGCGCACGTCGCCGTCCCGCCACCACCGCCGCGCTCGCTCGAGCCCGTGCTGCCGGCGCCGCTGTCGGACCTCGTCCTCAAGCTGCTCGCCAAGTCCCCCGAGGACCGCTACCAGAGCGCGTATGGCCTCGTCGCGGACCTGCAGCGCTGCCTCGACGCGCTGGAGGCCACCGGCGACGCGCCCGCCTTCGAGCTGGGGACGAAGGACGTGCCCGAGCGCTTCACCCTCCCCGAGCGGCTCTACGGGCGCGAGGTGGAGCAGCTGTCCCTGCGGGAGGCCTTCGACCGGGCGGCCTCCGGACGCGCGGGCTTCGTGCTCGTCACGGGCGCCGCGGGCCTGGGCAAGTCCGCGCTCACCGGGACGCTCAAGCGCTCCGTCTCGCGGCGACACGGCCTGTTCGTGCGCGGCAAGTACGACCAGCTCCTGCGGGACACGCCCTACAGCGGCGTCTTCGAGGCGTTCCGCGAAGTGGCTCGCAGCCTGTTGGGCGAGGAGGACCTGGAGCAGTGGCGAGCGCAACTGCTGGACGGCCTCGCGGGGATGGGGCGGCTGGTGGTGGACGCGGTGCCGCGCCTGGGGCTCGTGCTGGGGGAACAGCCCCCGGTGCCCGAGCTGGGGCCCGCCGAGTCCGAGCTGCGCTTCCAGCTCGTCTTGCGCAAGTTGGTCGGGGCGCTCGCCACGCCCGAGCACCCGCTCGTCATGGTGCTCGACGACCTGCAGTGGGCCGACAGCGCCAGCCTCCAGTGGCTCCGCTCCCTGTTGACGGACAAGGGCCTCCAGCACGTCCTCGTCATCGCGGCCTGCCGCGCGGAAGAGCTGGGGCCTGACCATCCGGTGGAAGCGCTCACGCAGGCGCTGGGCGAGGGCGGGACGCCGGTGCAGCGCATCGCGCTGGCGCCGCTGTCTCCCGCGGACCTGTCCCGCCTGGTGGCGGACGTGTTCCCTCCGGCGACCGGACAGCCGGACACCCAGCTGGGCGCGACGGTGCTCTCCCTCACGGAGGGCAACCCCTTCTTCGCGGTGCAGCTGCTGCGCGCGTTCTACGAGCGCGGCCTCGTGCGCTTCGACGCGGAGGGCGGCGGCTTCCGCTGGGACGGCGGCGCGCTGAGGGGCCAGGACTTCAGCGACGGCGTCGTGGCGCTGCTCACCGCGCGCATCCGCGAGCTGAGCCCCGGCGCCCAGGCGCTGCTCCCCGTCGCGGCGGCGCTCGGCCACACCTTCTCGCTGCGCAGCCTGGCCATCGTGCTCGAGCACCCCGTGCGTCAGGCGGAGTTCGAGCTGGAGGAGGTGCTCCAGGCGGGGTTGGCGGCGCCCGTGGGCGGGCCCCACGGCGACTCGGAGGCCGCGGACACCTTCCAGTTCGCGCACGACCGGGTGCAGCAGGCCGCGCTGGAGCTGCTGCCGGTGGAGGCGCGCGTGGAGCTCCATGCGCGCATCGGCAGGCTGCTGCTGCGCCATGCGCCGCCCGAGCTGCTGGACGAGCAGCTCCCGGACATCGTCAGCCACTTCCACCTGGCGCTTCCCGTCCTGAAGGACGCGGAGGAGCGGCACCGCGTGGCGGCGCTCGACCTGCGCGCGGGGCGCGGGGCCAAGTCGCGGGGCGCCTGGGCCGCGGCGCTGCGGCTGCTGCTCACCGGGCGACAGCTGCTGGGCGACGAGGGCTGGAGGCGGGATCGCCTCCTGTCCTTCGACCTGCACGTCGAGGCGTGCGAGGCGGCCTACCTCGCGGCGGACTTCGAGCAGATGGAGCGGCTGGCCACCACGGCCCTCGCCCACGCCGTGGACCGGCTGGAGCAGGTGCGCGTCCACCTGGTGCGCCTGCAGTGCCACTCGCACCGCGGCGAGCACGAGCGCGCGGTGGACCTCGGGCTCCAGGTGCTGGGCGCGCTCGGTCAGCACTTCCCCTCGCGCCCCATCCAGCCCCACGTCCTGGCCGCCGTGGCGAAGACGAAGGTGCTGCTCGGGCTGCGCAAGCCGGAGGACCTGGAGTCGCTCCCCGAGCTGACGGACCCGCTGATCCTCGCCACGTTGCGGCTGATGATGAAGCTGGCCACGGCGGCGTTCATGGCGCGCCCCCTGCTCTTCCCGCTCGTGGTGCTGCGCACCCTCCAGCTCTCCATCCGCCACGGCGCGACGGGGACGGCCGCCTTCGGCTACGTGGGCTACGGGTTGATGCTCAGCGTCCACCTCGGCAACCCCGAGGAGGGCTTCCGCTATGGCCGGCTGGCGCTGAAGACGGTGGACAGGTTCCAGGCGGAGAGCCTGCGGGCCATGGTCAACTTCCTCTTCAACCTCTTCATCCGCCACTGGAAGGAGCCGCTCGCCCCCTGCGTGGACGACTTCTTCTCCGGCGCGCGCAAGGGCCAGGAGACGGGCGACATCGAATACTTCGCCTTCAGCGCCAGCGCCGGCAGCGCGGTGTCGCTGGTCGCGAAGGACGGGCTGTCGGAGCATGGCCCCCGCATCGACCGGTACCTGGACGCGCTCGACGCGCACCGGCACCCCAACGTCCCGTTCCTCCAGTACACGCGCCACACGCTGGACGCGCTGACCGGGGTGGCGCACGGAGACCCGACGCCGCGTGAGCAGGAGCTGCTCGCCATCTACCACCGCCAGGGCTACGCGAACGGCATCGCCACCTGCGAGGTGCTGCGCGCCATGCGCCGCTGGCTGTGGGGCGACGCGCAAGGCGCCGCGGCGAGCGCGGCCGAGGTGGACGCCCGCGTCGAGCTCATCGCCGGGCAGATCTACCTGCCCTGGTACAAGTTCTTCCAGGGCCTGGCCCTCATCGCGCTCCACCCCCGGAAGGGGCCGCTGGAGCGACTGCGGGCCTCGCGCGCCATCGACGCCATCCGCAAGCAGATGCGCGCCTGGGCCCACAACGCGCCCATGAACTATGGCGCCCGCGCGGAGCTGCTGGACGCGGAGCGGGCGCGCCTGGACGGCCGCGCCGACGAGGCCTCGGACGGGTATGACCGGGCCATCCGGCTGGCGCGGGAGCACGGGCTGTCGCTCGACGAAGGCGTGGCGTGCGAACAGGCGGCCCGCTTCCACCTGGGGGCCGGTCGCGAGCGCGTGGCGCGGGCGTACCTGGAGGAGGCCCGGGCCGCGTTCCTGCGTTGGGGGGCGAAGGCCGTGGCCGCGAGGCTGGAGCGGGAGCACCCGCGCCTGCTGGCCTCCCGGCCGGAGCCCGTGCGCGTCGAGGACCCGAGCGGGACGCCGCTGGCCGCGCTCGACCTGGAGTCGGTGCTCAAGACGGCGCGCGCGCTGTCGGGCGAAATCGTGCTCGACAAGCTCCTGCGCAAGCTGATGACGCTGCTCATCGAGAACGCGGGCGCCCGGCGCGGCTACCTCATCCTGAAGAAGCACGAGGGCCTCTTCATCGAGGCGGAGGGCTCCGTGGATGGCGCCCGCGTGGTGGTGGAGCAGGCCATGCCGGTGGAGTCCTCCACGGCGCTGCCGGTCTCCATCATCCACTACGTGGTGCGCACCGGGGAGACGGTGCTGCTTGACGACGCGACGGCCGAGGAGCCCTTCTCCGAGGACCCGTACGTGCGCGCGGCGCGGCCGAAGTCGGTGCTGTGCAGTCCGCTGTTGAAGCAGGGCTCGCTGACGGGCGTGCTGTACCTGGAGAACGACGCCACGCGCGGCGCCTTCACCCCCGAGCGGCTGGAGGTGCTGCGCCTCCTGTCGTTCCAGGCCGCCATCTCCCTGGAGAACGCGGGGCTGTACGCCAGCCTGGAGGAGTACAGCCACACGCTGGAGCGGCGGGTGGAGGAGCGCACCGTGGAGCTCCAGACGAAGAACGTCGAGCTGGCGGACACGCTGACGCGCATCCAGGAGATGCAGCGCCAGTTGGTGGCGCAGGAGAAGCTCGCGTCGCTGGGCGCGCTCACCGCGGGCATCGCCCACGAGCTGCAGAACCCGCTCAACTTCGTGAACAACTTCTCGGAGCTCTCCGTGCGGCTGGCCGGAGAGCTGGGCACCACCCTGCAGGGCCTGTCCGGCAAGCTCGCCCCCCAGACGGAGGAGGAGGTGCTGGAGGTGCTGGAGGACCTGAAGCAGAACTCCCAGCGCATCCAGTCCCATGGCCGGCGCGCGTCGGACATCATCAAGACGATGCTCCGCCACTCGCGGCGCTCCGAGGGTTCGCGCAGCCGCGCGGACCTGAACCTGTTGATTCGCGACAGCGTCAACCTGGCCGTGCAGGGCCTGCGGGCGCGGCAGGGTGCCTCCACGGTGCAGACGGAGTCGGACCTGGACCCGGGCGTCGGGACGGTGGAGGTGGTGGCGGGCGACATCAGCCGACTGCTCATCAACATCCTCGACAACGCCTTCTACGCCACGGTGCAGAAGCAGAAGGGGCTCGGCGCCGACTACATCCCGAACATCCGCGTCAGCACCCGCCGCGTGGGCGAGCGCGTGGAGCTGCGCGTGCGGGACAACGGCCCGGGAATCCCCGCGGAGATTCGAGGCCGGCTCTTCGACCCGTTCTTCACCACCAAGCCCGCGGGCTCCGGCACGGGCCTGGGCCTGTCGCTCTGCCACGACATCGTCCAGGAGCACCAGGGGGAGATCCGCGTGGAGAGCACGCTCGGAGAATCCACCGAGTTCATCATCAGCCTCCCCGCCACGCGCGTGCCCTCCGCGGGCGCGGCGGCCTGAGGCCCGGGGGCCGGACATGCGAAGGCCCCTCGTCCCGCGAACGGAAGGAGGGGCCTGAAGGGGCGCCGGGGACGGGGCCCCGAGCGCCAGGAGCCAGACGCGCCGCTAGGCCGTCTTCTTCTCCTTCTCCATGACGAGCTGGGGCGCCTCGTGCCGGGTGATGACGTTCTCGGTGATCTTGCACTCCTTGACGCCCTCGCGGAACGGCACGTCGTACATGATCTCCAGCATCGCGTCCTCGAGGATGGCGCGCAGGCCACGCGCGCCGGAGTGACGCCGCATCGCCTCGCGGGCGATGGCGCGCAGCGCCTCCTTGGTGAAGGTCAGCTTCACCTTCTCCATCTCGAAGAGCTTCTGGTACTGCTTCACCAGCGCGTTCTTCGGCTGGGAGAGGATGGTGACCAGGTCCTCTTCCTTGAGGTCGTTGAGCGTGGCGATCATCGGCAGACGGCCGATGAACTCGGGAATCATCCCGAACTTCATCAGGTCCTCCGGCTCCGTCAGCGCCAGCAGCTCGCCCACGCTGCGCTCCTCGCGGTGGGTGATCTTCGCGCCGAAGCCCAGGCCCTTCTCGCCCACGCGGCGCTTGATGACGCCGTCGATGCCGTGGAACGCGCCGCCGCAGATGAACAGGATGTTCGTCGTGTCGACCTGCACGTACTCCTGCTGGTTGTACTTCTTGCCGCCGCGCGGAGTGACGTTGGCCCGGGTGCCCTCGATGATCTTCAGGAGGGCCTGCTGCACGCCCTCGCCGCCCACGTCGCGCGTGGCGCTGGGCATGTCGCCCTTGCGGGCGATCTTGTCGATCTCGTCGATGTAGACGATGCCGCGGGCCGCCTTCTCCACGTCGTAGTCGGCGTTGTGGAGCAGGTTCTGGATGATGTTCTCGACGTCCTCACCCACGTAGCCGGCCTCGGTGAGGCTGGTGGCGTCCGCGATGGTGAACGGCACGTTGAGGAAGCGCGCCAGCGACTGGGCCAGCAGCGTCTTGCCGCTGCCCGTGGGGCCGATGAGCAGGATGTTGCTCTTGCTCAGCTCCACCTCCTCGCCCGTGGGGCTCTTCACCCCGGGCCGGGGACGGCTGGCCGGCTTCTTCTGATAGATTCGCTTGTAGTGGTTGTACACCGCTACGGAGAGGACCTTCTTCGCCTGGTCCTGCCCGATGACATAGTCGTCGAGGAACGCCTTGATCTCCGCCGGCGTCGGCAGACTGACCTGGGGCTTGCCCTCCTCGCGCTCGTTCTCATCCGCGATGATGTCGTTGCACAGCTTGATGCACTCATCGCAGATGTAGACCGTGGGACCCGCAATCAGCTTGCGGACCTCGCGCTGCGACTTGCCGCAGAACGAGCAGGACAGGTTGACGTGGTGCTCCTTCTTCACTGCCGCCTCCGAGTTCGCCGACCCCGGTGCCCCCGGAGCCACTTCGCCGTCCACCGCTCCCCTACCCAGACGAGCTGCCCACGTCTCGAACAGCCGTCAGGCCCACCTACATGGAGCCCACAACCACTATAGGGCCCTCCTCCTCGGGCAGGAAGCCCGGCGGTGCGGGCCCGTTACGGAGCGTACAGCCTCCATAACAGGTCAGCGTTCAGTAACAGCGGCTCACGCGTCAGTCACGCCCGAGGCAACTTCTTCGACGTCATCCGCCAGGGCGGCCGCTCGCTCGGCGACGGCGTTCGGTATCTTCCGACACCCCGCCAGCTCGCTGGCGAGCTTGCGCGCCATCGACGCCAGCTTGCGGACCTGGAGGCTCTCCGACGGGGGCTCCGGCGGCGGCTTCGGGAAGCGCTCCGTGAACTCCTTCTTCAGCTCGGTCGGCGACTTCTCCGGGCTCCAGATGCTGTCACGTAGGGATTTGTATTCAGTGGGAGACAGCTGGCCCCGCTCCTCCGCGTCGGCCAGGACCTCGATGACCTCGAAGGCGGGGGCCTTCTCGGGGAACTCCTGCGCCTTGAGCTCCTCCTCGTCCTCGTGCTTGGCGAGGAAGCTGAAGGAGCGGGTGAGCTTGAGGGCGGTCTGCTTCTTGATGTGCAGCTCCTTGAGGCAGTAGGCCTCGAAGGAGGGATAGCCCCACTCCTCGAACTTCGCCTCGTCCCGCACGGTAACGAGCAGCTTGCCCAGCTCGGCCCAGGTGGACTTGAAGCGCTTGGCGGCCAGCAGCACGGTGTGGCGGAAGGTCCCCGGGGGGACGCTCATCGCCTTCTTCGCGATTTCGGTCTCGGCAACGGATGCGGCGGACATGGCCCCGGTATGAGGCATGCCCGGGATGTGGGCAAGAAAGTGGCCCTACCCCCGCCTGCCGATGTTGAAGGACAGGCCCACGGTGGCCCGCTCGCCTTCGTACGCGCGGAACGGCCACTTCTGCAGCTCCGAGAGCAGGCAGTCGTAGAGTGGACCCTTCTTGAACTGCGGGTTGTCCACCCACAGCTTGCTCACCCGCCCGTCGTTGCCGATGACGAACTCCAGGGGGACCTTCGCGGCGAGCCCGGGGCTTCGCTCGGCCTCCTCCTTGAAGCAGCGGAAGAGCGACGACTTGTTGCCGGCGACCACCCGGTTGATGGCGGACTGGTCGAACTGCTGCGCCACCTCCATGCCGTCCGGGTCCGTGGCCACGGCGCCCGTCGGACGCGGGGGCTTGCGGTCCTCGGCGCGCGAGGCGACCGCCGTCGGCTTCGCGCCCGCCCCCGGCTTCGGGGGCGCCTCGCCGGCGGGCCTGCCGGATGGACGCGCCGCGCCGTTGGTGGGGTACTCGAAGAGCTCCTCGTCGTCCTGACGGGCCTGGGCCAGGCGGATGACGGGGGCCTCCATCTCGATGCCCTCGAACTCCTCCTCGCCCAGCCAGCCGTGGATGGCGGCGTTGCGCGCCAGGAGGAACCCGCCGCTGCCGAGCACCAGCACGAGGCCACCGGCCACGCCCGCCAGAATCATCATCCGCTTGCGGTTCTTCTCCTGCTCGACGAGCACCGTCGCGTCCACGCGGGCCCTCGCCTCCGACAAGGCCACGTGGACCTTGAAGGCCTCCACGTCCCGCACCTTGTGGAAGTCCCGCTCTCCCGCGGGCGCAATCAACGAGTCGGGCGTCAGCTCCCCGCCCTGGAGCTTCTCGACGATCTGCCGCCCACTCACCGGTCCGAGGACCAGGTCACCATGACGGAAGAGCCAGTGGCCCTCCACGTCCGCCGCGAGTTCTTGTCCAGCCACCATTTCGCGCGCGAGTATCCCGTGTTACCCCGCGCAATCGCAACGACGTGTCCCTCTCGACCTCCAACAAGCGGATTCCTGTCGCACTGTGGATCTGGTACCGCGGTGGAAACTTCCGCGGCTTCCAGCGCCAGCCGGAGGGGCCCACGGTGCAACAGGCCCTGGAGGACGCGCTGAGGGCGGAGGGTGTCCCGGCCACGGTGATGGCCGCGGGCCGGACGGACCGGGGCGTCCATGCGCGGATGCAGGTGGTGAGCGTCCGGCTGGAGCCAGGGGACTCGCCTTCCGCGTTGGAGGCCCGGCTCCCCGCACGGCTGCCGCCGGGACTGGGGCTGTGCCGGGTGCGGGCGCCCCGCTCCTTCCATGCCCAGTGGAGCGCGAGCGGCAAGGAGTACCGGTACCGGCTCTGGCTGGGGGGCGCGAAGGCTCCCGAACCCTGGGCGCCGTTCGTCCTGGACGTGGCCCGGGAGCCGGGTTTCGAGTCGGCGCGCGTGGAGCCCGATCGGCTCGAGGCGCTGCTCTCGCTGGCGACGGGGACGCGGGACTTCATCGCCTTCCACGAGAAGTCCAGCCCCCGGAAGCCGCGCACCCTGGAGTCCGCCGCCCTGCACGCGCTGGGAGCGGACCTCTACGAAGTGCGGCTGAAGGGAGATGGATTCGCGCGCTATCAGGTGCGCTACCTCATGGGCAGCGCGCTGAAGGTGGCCGCGGGGCGGCTCCCGGAGGAGCACTGGCGCGCGGCGCTGGAGACGGGTGTCGCCATGGAGGGCTTCAAGGCACCCGCGCATGGCCTGGTGCTCTGGGAGGTCCACTACCCTCCGGAGCTGGACCCCTTCACCGTCGGGGAGCGTCTCCACCCCCCGGGGCTTCCGCTCGAGCCACCCTTCCACTTCGGGTGACGCGCGGTCGGGCCCGGACGGCCGTCAATCGACGAGCCGCTCCTCGTACTTCGCCAGCAGATCCGAGATGGCTTCCCGGAGGTACTCGCTCTGGCGGATGCGCGTGGAGCGCGACAGCTCCTTCAGGGCGTCGAGCTTCTCGCGGTTGAGCCGGAAGACCACCGAGGTGAGGCGGGGATTCATGTCCAAGTGCGCGACCTCCTACAGATACACACACCATCTCACAGGCTTGGTGGATCACAAGATTTCTACCGTGATCCGCCGACCGGGAAGATCCACTGCACCCCGGTGAAGGCCTCGGCGTCCCCGCGCAGTCCGGATCCGAACCCGAGCGAGAACCCGAGCCCCCCGTACACCGCGATTCTTTCCGAGAAGGTGTGACGCAGGCCCAAACCTACGCGAGGCCCCAGCCACGGCCCAGAAAACGGCCGCACGACGGCGCCGAGGTCGAAGAAGGTCTGCCATTCGTCCCGTCCGAAGACGCTCCGGTAGCCCCCCACGAGGCTGAGATCCGGCTCCCGGGCGCTCCCGCGGATCAGCAGGAAGACCTCATCCCCCTCGTACCCCACCGTGAGGCTGGCCCCCACGTCGAGGATGGCGTCGAGTCCCTGGATCACCTCCTCGTCGGAGCGGTTGATCAGCTCCGTGTACGAAGCGCCGGGGCCGAGGATCAGCGAGAAGGCCCTCCGGTCCTGGTACGGCGTGTCCACGTACTCGGCCGCCCCGGCCGGCGCGGAGGCCAGGAGCGCGAGGACCGGGAGCCCCCGGCGCGCGGTGGCTGTCAGGCCCTCCCGCCATGCTGACGTCGTTGAAGGTTCGCGAGCCATCTCGACCGTCGTTTCTACCAGCGTTCCGGGGGACGCGTGGTCCGCGAGACGGCAGATCCTGCGTGCTGGAGATCCCCGGGGCCTGGCCCACGCAGGCATCGACGCGACGGTGCGCGCCACCGGCTCGAGACAATCCGCGTCGTCAGCTGACGACGGGCAGTGCGAAGCCCGTGGCCCCCTGGGTCGCGGGCTTCGTCACGCCCGCCGCCTCGTTCATGCGGCCGGAGCGGAACGGCTCCAGGTCCAACGCCACGAACTTGAACCCCAGCGACAGGAACGCGGCGTTGATCCGCTGGCGCACGTCCGCGGACAGGAACCGCTCGTACTCCTCCGCCGCGACCTCCAGCCGGGCGACCTCGCCGTGGTAGCGCACCCGGAACTGCCGGAAGCCCAGCTTGCGCAGCTCCGACTCCGCCGCGGCGATCTGCAGCAACCGGTCCCGCGTCACCGCCGTGCCATAGGGGATGCGCGACGCCAGGCACGCCATCTGCGGCTTGTCCCACGTGGGCAGCCCGAGCGACTGGCTCCACGCGCGGATCTCCTCCTTCGTCAGCCCCGCCGCCGCCAGCGGCGACACCACCGCGTGCTCCCGCGCGGCCTTGTGCCCCGGCCGGTGATCCTTGAAGTCGTCCGCGTTGAAGCCGTCCAGCACCACCGCCAGCCCCAGCTCCTGGCGTCGGGCCTCGCACAGGTCGTACAGCTCCGTCTTGCAGAAGTAGCAGCGGTTGGTGGGGTTGGCCGCGTACTGCGGATTGGCCAGCTCGTTGCTGCTCACCACCACGTGCCGGGCCCCCAGCCGCTCCGCCAGCGCCCGGGCCTCCTCGGCCTCCTCCGGCGCCACCGAGGCCGACAGCGCCGTGAGCGCCAGCGCCCGCTCGCCCAGCTCCTCCACCGCCACCTTCAACACGAACGTCGAATCCACCCCGCCGGAGAACGCGACCAGCGCGCTGCCATGGGCCCGCAGCGCCGCGCGCATGGACTCCAGCTTCGGACGGGACGACTCACACAGGACCTGGATTCGCTCGGGGCTCAACATGAGGGCACTCCTAAAACGGAAGGGCCCCGGATTGCACGCGCATCGCGCGGCAACCTGGAGCCCCTTCGGACAGTGTAATCACGGGCCCCCGACGAGGCCCGGAGCCCGGCTCAGCGCGCCTTGCGCTTCGCGGGCTTCTTGGCCGCCGCCGCCGGCTTCGCCACGCGGGCCGCCCGGGTCGCCGGACGCGCCTTCGCGCCCTTGTCCGTCTTGGCCGCCTTCGCGCCACCCGAGGCCTTCGGCGCCGCCTCCGCGCGCCGCGCCTTGGCGTCCGCCTTCTCCGCCTTCTCGCCCTTCTCCGGCAGCGGGTTGGCCTTCATCTTCTTGCCGGTGATGATCTTCAGCTCCTCCGTCGACATGTAGCCGAGGTCGAGCAGGGACTGGAAGATCTTCGCCGCGCCCTCCTCCACGGACTCCACGTCAGAGTGGATCGTCACCTCGGGCGACGTGGGCGGCTCGTACGGCTCCGTGATGCCGATGAAGTTGGGGATCTCCCCGTTGAGCGCCTTCTTGTAGCGGCCCGTGCTGTCGCGCTCGATGAGCTTCTCCGTGGGGCAGTCGACGTAGACCTCCACGTACCGGCCGATGCTGCGGCGGTTCTCCTCGCGCTTCGCCTTGTACGGGCTCACGCAGGGCACCAGCGCCGCCACGCCGTTGCGGGTCAGCAGATTGGCCACGAACCCCAGGCGCCCCGCGATGGTGTTGCGCTCCTCCTTCGAGTCGCCCAGCCCCGCCCACAGCTCATCCGCGAGGTCGCCCTCGTCGAGGATCTCCACATTGCGACCGACCTGCCGGAGCCGCGCCGCGATGTAGGCGGCGGTGGTGCTCTTCCCGGTACCAGACATGCCGGTCAGCCAGAGGGTGAATCCAGTGTTGGAGGCCATAAGGGTTTTCAACTCCCTGCGCCCGGAGCGCTTCTTGCACGTCGCGTTGGGACGCCGCAGATCCGAAGATGGCCGTGGTTATAGACGAAAACCCACGCACTTGACAATTCACACACACCTTTCCGCAGGTGGGGGGAACAGGCAGTCAAGTGCCTGCCGTCACTCGGCTTTTTCGTTCTTGAAATGGTCTTTTCCGACCCGTTGCGCTTGAAAATCTCCGTCCCGCCAGACGTACTCGGACACCGAGCTCACACAGCCTCGGTGTACGGATGCGATGAGGTAGGAAACGTCAGGCAGCAGTGGCTGCCCGTCTGGCGCAGCTAAATCACGGTCC
Source organism: Myxococcus stipitatus (assembly GCF_021412625.1). The sequence continues at coordinate 493,683 of NZ_JAKCFI010000005.1, forward strand.
GTCCGAGAAAAAGTCGCAGGTGCATCCACATGGGAGTGGAAGACGGACACGACCCGCTCTCCCCGCGTCTCGGCCTGCATGCAGAGCGCGAGCCACTCCTCGTCCGCGAAGGCGTACGCCGTGGCCGGGTGCGGGGAGGCGTTGCGCAGGGGGTGCACGCGCGAGTCACCCGTGGAGGCGGACAGGAGGATGACCCCGCATCCCTCCTCCGGGTAGGTCGCCTCGAGGTGTCGGAGGACCGCCTCGCGCACGGGCGCGGGCCAGCGTCCACCCGGCCACGGACTCAAGGGGTCCCTGGCTCCACCTTCGAGGCGCACCGGTTGCAGCGACGCAGGGCCATGTCCTCCAGCGCGCCCGGGGCCATCAGCCACACGCCCCCCAGCGACGGCCCGAGCCCCAGCCGCAGCCGCTGGAAGACGAGCGCGCCCAGCGCCCCCACGGCCACGCCCAGCGCGCCGTCGGGAGGCGAATCCAGGTGCCGCACCGTCTCCCCGAAGCACCAGAGACAGCCCTCGGGCCCGCGGTAGACGACGCCCGCGCGCATGCCATCACCACACAGGGCCACCCAGGGAGCCTCGCCGCTCCACGCCGTGGGCAGCTCCGCGACCAGCCCCTCGCCCCGCCCGGTGGGGGCCGCGTCCGGGTTCAGGGCCGGCACCTCGCGCGCCAGCGTCGTCGTCACCGGCTGGCCCACGTCCCGGGCCGCCACGAGGAAGCCCGGGGCCCACGGCCCCAGCGTCAACGTCCCCATCCCCGACACCGGCGTTCCCCCGCCCGCGAGGTACGCGGCCGCGGTCATCCCCGCCGCCCCCGTCGCGTCCACGCGCGCGCCCGCCGACAACAGGGCCTCCTGGCCCCGTCCCCCCACGTCCTTCAGGAGGATCTGCCGTGAATAGCGGAGGATCTGATCTTCACGCAGGGCCATGGCGCCTCAGCCTCCCGCCATCGCGGGGATGAGGGTGAGCCGGTCCGCGTCTCGCACCGGCGTGTCCAGATCGGCCAGGGCCCGGATGTCCTCGTCGTTGAGGAAGACGTTCACGTAGCGCCGCACGGCGCCGCGCTCGTCCAGCAGGCGTGCCCCCAGGCCGGGGTAGCGCGCGTCCAGGTCCTTCAGCACCTCGCGCACGGTGGCGCCCATGGCCACCACCTCCGCCTGGTTCCGCGTCAGCGCGCGCATCGTCGTGGGAATGCGGATGGTCGCCATGGCTCAGCGCCCCTGCTTGCGGAGCACCAGCCGGTGCGTCCCGTCCGGGCGGGCGTCGAGCGACACGACGACGTGTCCCTCCTCGCTCGCGTTGCGTGGCACGTTCTTCAACGGCTCCGTCCCCTTCAGGATGATCTCCAGCAGGGCCCCGGCCTCGAGCGACTCCAGCTTCAGCTTGGTGCGCACATAGGTCATGGGGCAGACCTCCCGGGTGATGTCCAGCGTCGCGTCCACGGACGCCTCGGGCCCCGCGCCGTGTTCGGCGCCGTCACGGCCCGCCTTGTCGCCCTCGTCAGCGCGCACAGGTCGCCTCCTCGCCCGCGCCTGCCGGGAAGGGCGGCACGTCTGTGACGAGACAGCCGGGACAGCCCTCCGCCCGGGTGACCCGCACGCGCCGCCCCGCCAGCGCCCCCGCGTCGAGCACGTGCAGCGTGGACTCGCCCGGAGCGCGCCGGGCGGCCCCCGCGAGCAGCTCCAGCGCCAGCAGCGCCTGCACCGCGCCCACCAACCCCGCGAGCGACCCGAGCACCCCGGCCTGCGCGCACGTGGGCACCGCGTCCGGCGGCGGGGGCGCCTCGTAGAGGCAGCGCAGACAGGGGCCACCGGGCTCCACCCGCATGGCCTGCCCCTGCATCCTCAGCACCCCGCCATAGACGAGCGGCACGCCGGTGAGCACCGCCACGTCCGACAGGAAGAACTTCGTCGCCACGCCGTCGGTCGCGTCGATGACGACGTCATGCGCGCGGAACAGGCCCTCGACGTTGTCCGCGTCCACGCGCTCGGGCACGACGTCCGTCGCGAGCGCGGGGAAGGCGCGCGCCAACCCCTCCGCCGCGGACTCCGCCTTGTTGCGCCCCACGTCGTCCGGCCGGTGCCACAGCTGGCGGGGGAGGTTCGTGACGTCCACCCGGTCCGGGTCCGCGAGCGTCAGGTGGCCGACACCCGCCTGCGCGAGCGCCAGCGACGCGGGACAGCCGAGCCCCCCTGCTCCCACCACGAGCACGCGGGCGCGCTCGATGCGGGAGGCCTGGGGGATGCGGGGGTGGTGGTGCTCTTCGTCGTGGCCGTGCATCGGATTGCTGCTCCGCGGGGGCGGATGCGAATAACGTACGGTCCCCTGCGTCGCACCAGGCAACAGTCGGGCGCAGGTGCCCTTCCACCGTCCCGCTTCGCGGCGGACCCCACGTGCCAGGACATATGAGAAACCTGACCGGCGTGCTCGTCTTTTCCACCACCCTCCTGCTCGGAGCGGGCTGCCACAAGAACACCGGGGAGAGCTCCGGCCCGGCGGACGCATCGTCCTTCCCTCCCGGCGCCCAGACCGACGCCTCCCCTCCAGCCCCGCCCGAGGAGGCGCCCGCCGCCACGCCGGACGCCGCCGCCCCGCCCCTCGCCGAGGCCGCGCCCGTCGAACCGCGGCCGACGAGCCCTCCTCCCACCCCCGACAAGGGCGCCCAGGAGCCCCCCGGCAAGAACACGGGCTCCCCCGACGCCGCCGCCACCGCAGGGACGAAGAAGGACAAGGACGCGGGCGTGGACGCCGCGACCCTCGAGTCCTGCGTGGACCGCTGGCTGAAGAAGAAGAACCTCGACGCCTACGGCCACCCGGAGGGCACCATGTACGCGGGCGGCACGCCCCTGTTCGACGAGCGCACCGGCGAGTCCACGGACCGGCTGACGTACGTCTTCAACCAGCACCCGGAGGTCCGCAAGGCCTGCATGGCCCCCCCGCGTCACCGCTGAGGGCCCACGCCGGGCGCCTCTCCCGCCTGCCTGGAGGGGAGGAAGGCCCACCTCGGGATTCCCGGCCCCCCGGCTGCTCTCGTAAGCTGGGGGGCCCATGGATTCGAATCTCGCCCTCGGCGAGGAAACCCCGGCCAGCAGCGACCTGCGCGCACGCGTGCGCGAGGTGCTCACGCGCCGCAAGCTGACGGACTCCGTCTCCGCCGAACAGGCCGCCGCGTCCTGGGAGCAGGATCGGTTCGTGGCCCGTGCCCGCGCGCTGTTCTACGCGCGGATGATGTTCCTCACGCTGGGCCTGCTCATCCTCGCGGTGCCCACGTGGAGCGGCTACTTCGGCCTCACCGGCGCCTTCTCCTTCCTGGGCTACTTCACGATGCTGCTCTACAGCGTCGCGAACCTGCTCGTCATCGACCACCCCAGGGCCGGCCGCTGGGTGACGTACACCACGCTGTGCATGGACCTGGTCATCCTGGTCGTGCTCATCGCCAAGCCCCAGGTGGGCGGCGGCCTGCAGAGCCCGCTGCTCGCCACGCAGCTGCTGTTCACCACCCTCTTCTCCATCCTCTACCCCAAGCCGCTGGCCATCCTGCCGCCGCTGCTCGCGCTGCCCATCACCACGCGGTTGGACCTGCTGCTCAACCGCTCCGTGACGGCGGTGGAGCTGCTCACGCTGCTCTGGTACCTGGCGCTCAACTTCATCATCGTCTACGTGCTCGTGTACCTGAACGAGCGCGAGGCCGCCGCCCACCGGGAGGTCGTCGCGCTCCAGGGAGACCTCAAGGAGCTGGCCGTGGTGGAGGAGCGCAACCGGCTGGCGCGGGAGATCCACGACGGCCTGGGCGCGTCGCTCTCGTCGATGATCATCCAGGCCGAGTTCATCATGAACCTGGCGCGCGAGGAGGGCCTGCGCTCGGAGATCCGCGAGCTGAAGGCCACCGCCGAGGAGTCCATCGAGGAGCTGCGCCGCTCGCTGCGGATGATGCGCGAGGACTTCGAGCTGTCCCAGGGGTTGGAGGACTACGCCAAGACGTTCAACGACCGCACCGGCCTGCCCGTGCGCTTCGAGCGCACCGGCAGCCAGCGCAAGCTGTCGCCGGACGCGCAGCTCGCCCTCTTCCGCATCCTGCAGGAGTGCCTCTCCAACGCGGTGAAGCACGCCCAGGCCCGCACCGTCCAGGTGCGGCTCGACTACACCGAGGATCGCGTGCACCTCATCGTCCAGGACGACGGCAAGGGGTTCGACCCCCAGAACACGCCGCGCGGACACTACGGCCTTCTGAACATGCGCGAGCGCGCCATGAAGCTCGGCGGCCAGCTCATCGTGGACTCGTCACCGGGCAATGGCGCCCAGGTGGCCTTCTCCCTCCCCTGCCTCCCGACATGACCGGAGCCCCCGTGGACGCGCCGCAGACTCCTCCCCCCTCCTCCCCGGCGCCCATCCGCGTCTTCGTGGTGGAGGACCAGACGAAGATCCTCAAGAACCAGCTGCGCCTGTTCGAAGGGCACCCGGACATCGACATCGTCGGCACCGCGCTGTCCGGCGAGGCCGCGCTGGAGGACGTCCCCCGGCTGCAACCCGACGTGCTCCTGCTCGACCTGGGCCTGCCGCGCATGAGCGGCATCGACGTCACGCGCGAGGTGAAGGCCCGCTATCCGAAGATGGAGATCCTCATCTTCACCATCTTCGACGAGGAGGACAAAGTGCTGGAGGCCGTGAAGGCGGGCGCCTCCGGCTACATGCTCAAGGGCTCCCCGGTCGACAAGATCATCGAGGCCATCAAGGAGGTCCGCGCCGGCGGCACCGTCATCCAGCCCAACCTCGCGCGCCGCCTGCTGCGTCACTTCCGCGTGGAGCCCGACACCACGCCCGTGCCCACCGAGCCCCTGGCGGAGACCGCCGCTGCGCTTGCGCCCCCAGCGCCCGCGCCGCCCGCGAGCGAGCCCGCCTCCGCCACGGAGGAGCCTCCGCTCAAGCCCCTGTCGGACCGCGAACGGGAGATCCTCCAGCTCATCGCCAAGGGCGTCTCCAACAGCGAGGCCGCGCGCCTGCTCAACCTCAGCAAGGCCACCATCCGCACCCACCTGGAGCACATCTACCGGAAGCTCGAGGTGACCAATCGCGTCGAGGCCGTGACGGAGGGCATCCGCAAGGGGCTCATCTCCGTGTAGCCGTCGGCGCTTCCCGGCTCACGCGCGGGCCCTCCGGCGGCGACGCAGCACCCGCGCCGCCAGACTCCGGGGTCGCGGTCCGGCTCAGGGCCGCGCGGCGCCCGCCGCTTCGATGACGAGGTCGGCGTAGCGGTTGACCGGGTCGTCCGGCGTGGTGCCGTCGCGCAAGTAGAACGTGAAGTCGTCCCACGTGTCGGGCCGCGCGTCGTTGGCGAACATCCACAGCGCGCCGGCGCCCACGCCCGACACGCGCATGCACTCCAGCCAACCCCGGTAGAGGGCGCGGCGCTGGGACAAGTCGAACTCCCCGGCGTTGCGCAGCCCCAGCTCACCGACGAGCAGCGGCTTGCCCAGTCCTCGGGCGATGGACTCGTGCTCGCGAATCCAGCGCGCCCCCGCCTCCGCCGTCCCCGGCCCGTCGAGTCCCCAGGACTCTGGATAGAAGTGCACCGACGCGAAGTCGATGTACGGCGAGGCCGTGTTGCGCGTGAAGCTGGAGCCCGGCGCGCGCAGCATCGTCGTCCCCACCCGCGCCCAGAAGGCGCCGTCGTAGCCCTCCGACGAGGGCTCGAAGCCCTCCTCCCCCGTCCCCACCCAATGGCCCGGCGCGCGCGCCTTCACGTCGCGCGCCACGGTGTCGATCCACGCGCGCAGCTGGGCCCCCTCGCGGTCCAATCCCCGGCCTCGAGGCTCGTTGAGCAGTTCCCAGGCGAGCACCGCCGGGTGGTCCCCATACCGGATGCCGTCTTCCGTGTTCACCCGCTCCAGCAGCCGGGCGACGTGCTCGCGATACAGCGCGATGACGGTGGGGTCGGTGAAGAAGCGCGCATCCCCCTGCACCGGGTCCGGCAGGCCTGCCCACGTCACGTATTGCCGCGTGCCGCCATACGCGTCCCAGTAGTTGCCCAGCGTGAGCACCAGGCGGACGCCGTGGGCCCTCGCGCGGGCCAGCACCCGGTCGAGGCCGCGCAGCGACACCTCGTCGTATTGAAGGGGCGCCACCTGGATGGCGCTGTCACCCACCTTCTCCGGGGCCTCGTTGTGACCGTTGGTGCGCAGCCCGACCACCCCCATGGCGGCGGCCTTGGCGAAGACCTCCTCCAGCACGGGCGACTCGGGGCGCCCCTGGCGCACGTCGCGCGCGGCCTCCTCCTGGAGGAAGTAGGCGTTGAGCACCATTCCACCGGACGGAAGCCGGCCGAGCCGCTGCGGCGAAGCGCTCGCGCAGTCAGCCGCGACCGCCTCCAGCATCACCGGCTCCCCCTCGCCACAGGCGCACAACCAGAGACCGAGGACGGAGGCGAGGCACCGGCGAAGCCAGGACATGGAGCCCATCGTACCGGATGGGCTAGGTTGCGTGTCCGACATGGAGCTCCGACTCGAAGGCGTGTCCAAGACATACCCCAACGGCACGCGGGCGCTGAATGACGTCTCCCTCACGATTCCTCGCGGCATGTTCGGCCTGCTGGGCCCCAACGGGGCGGGCAAGTCCACGCTGATGCGCAGCATCGCGACGCTGCAGGATGTCGATGCGGGCGCGATGACGTTCGACGGCATCGACGTGCGACGGGACAAGGCCCGGCTGCGCGACGTGCTCGGCTTCCTGCCCCAGGACTTCGGGGTGTACCCCAAGGTCACCGCGTGGGACATGCTGGACCACCTCGCCCAGCTCAAGGGGCTGTCGGTGCGGCGGACGCGGCATGACGCGGTGAAGGCGCTGCTCACCAAGACGAACCTGTGGGAGCACCGCGACCGACGACTGGGGGGCTTCTCCGGCGGCATGAAGCAGCGCTTCGGCATCGCCCAGGCGCTGCTCGGCGACCCCAAGCTGCTCATCGTCGACGAGCCCACCGCGGGACTCGACCCGGCCGAACGCTTCCGCTTCCACAACCTGCTGGCGGAGATCAGCACCGACGTGGTGGTGCTGCTGTCCACGCACATCGTGTCGGACGTGGCGGACCTCTGTCAGAACATGGCCGTCCTGGCCCAGGGACGGGTCGTGGCGAGCGGCCACCCGCTGCGCCTCGTGGAGGAGCTCCAGGGGCGCGTCTGGAAGCGCTTCGTGGGGGCCCAGGACGAACTGGACGCGCTCGCGAAGCAGCTGGAGGTCATCGCCGTCCGGCGCGTCGCGGGGCAGCGGCTGGTCCACGTCTACGCGGAGAGCGCTCCAGCCGGCTTCGAGCCCGCCAACGCGGACCTGGAGGACGTGTACTTCCACGCCCTATCGCGCGCGTCGCGTCAGGCCTGAGCGAGGACACCATGTTCAGCGCACTCGTCACGTTCGAGCTGCGGCGCCGGGTCAAGATGATCTCGACCTGGATCTACGCCCTGGTGCTGGCCGGAGCGGGCCTCCTCCTGATGATGGCCTCCGGCGGCGTGTTCAAGAGCATGTCCGCGAGCACCAGCTCCGAGCGCATCCTCGCCAACAGCCCCTACTCCATCTACAACTACATCACCACGCTGGCCCTCTTCGGCCTGCTCATGGTGGCGGCGATCTTCGGACAGGCCGCGCACCAGGACTTCGGCCACGGCACGTGGATGCTCGTCTTCACCAAGAACGTGAAGAAGGCCCCGTACCTGCTGGGCCGCTTCCTGGGGGCATTCACCTTCAGCGCGGTGCTGATGCTGTCCATCGTCCCCGGCCTGCTCGTGGGCGCCGTTGTCGTCTGGGTGGTGGACAAGACGCAGCTCGCGCCGCACCAGACGCTCGCATACCTCTGGCCATACCTCGTGGGCGTCTGGCCCACGGTGTTCCTGGCGGGCGCGGTCTTCTTCTCCCTGGCCGCCCTCACCCGCCGGATGGCCCCTGTCTACGTGGGCGTGGTGGTGATGGTGCTGGGCTACCTCGTGCTCAACGCCGCCATGGATGACGTGGCCAACCAGCAGCTCGGCGCGCTCCTGGACCCCTTCGGCTTCCTCACCTTCGACCACGCCACCCGCTACTGGCCCCCCGCCGAGCGCAACCGGGACCTGGTCCCCTTCTCCGGCCTGCTCCTGGCCAACCGCCTGTTGTGGAGCGCCGTGGGCGCGGCGCTGCTGGGCCTGACGGTGGCGCGCTTCCGCACCACGGTGGAGGAGCACCGGGGCGGGAAGGCTCGACGGGACGAAGCGCCCGAGGCCCCCACCATCGCCATCCCCACCACCGCGCGCGCGCCCACCTTCGGCAGCTGGGTGGCCACGGCGCTCAACGGCGCGTGGCTCGCCTTCCGGGACGTGCTCCGCTCACCGGTGTACTGGTCCTTCGTCGTCGCGGGGCTCGCCTTCATCCCCATTGGCATCATGGTGTCCAAGGCGCTCTTCGGCACGGCCACCTGGCCGGTGACGTGGCAGGTGCTGGAGGTCGCGACGAGCATGTTCACGCCGTTCGTGCTCATCATCACCACCTTCTACGCGGGGGAGCTGGTCTGGAAGGAGCGCGACGCGGGCATGGGCGACATCGTGGACGCCACCCGCGCCCCCACCTGGGTGGGCTACGCCGCGAAGCTGCTCGCGCTGCTGCTCGTGGTGCTGTCGCTCAAGGCGGTGGTGGCGCTCGCGGCGCTCGTCACCCAGGTGGGCCGGGGCTACTTCGACATCGAGTGGGGGCTGTATGCCTCCAAGCTCCTGCTGCTCGACTTCACGCACGACGTGCTCCTGTGCGTCCTCGCCTTCTTCGCGCAGGTGCTCATCCACCAGAAGTACCTGGCCTACCTCGTCATGGTCCTCTACTTCGCCGCGCAGGCCGCGCTGCGACTGTTCGGCGTGGAGGAGCTGCTGGTGCGCTACGGCGGGGAGCCCGCCGCGCCCTATTCGGACATGAACGGGTACGGCCACTTCCTCTCCGCCATCGTCTGGCACCGGCTGTACTGGTACTGCGCGGCCGTCCTCCTGGTGGGCGTCGGCTACCTGCTCACCCTCCGAGGGCGCGGCACGCGGTGGAAGGAGCGCTTCGTCGAGGCGCGCGCTCGGCGCTCCCTGGCGTGGACGCTGAGCATGGCCGTGGCGCTGGTCGGCTTCGTGGGAACCGGAGCGTTCCTCACGTACCACAAGCGCGTCCTCAACCCGTACGTCACCGCGAAGGACAATGAGCGTGCACTGGCGCGGTACGAGAAGGACTACAAGTCTTTCGCCGCGCTGCCGCATCCGCGCGTGACGGCCGTGGACGTGACCATCCACATCCACCCGGAGGAGCGACGGCTGGAGGCGCTGGGCACCTATCAGCTGCGCAACAAGACGACGCTGCCCATCTCCCAGGTGCTGCTGGAGCTGCCCAACGACGCGCGCGTGCGCAAGCTCACCCTCGCGGGCGTGGACACACCGGCCCGGCGTGACGTCCCCCTGGGGCTGTTCATCTTCGAGCTCCCCACACCCCTGGCGCCGGGCGCGGACGCGGACCTCGTCTTCGACCTGGAGTTCACACCGGACGACCTGAAGCACGGAGGGTCGCGCACGGACATCGTGGGCAACGGCACGTTCTTCAACCACGGGAACCTGCCCACGCTCGGCTACCAGGAGGACGCCGAGCTGGAGAACGATGGCGACCGCAAGGAGTACGGCCTCGCGCCCAAGGAGCGCCTGCCGGACCGAGACGACCCGAAGGCGCGGGAGAAGAACTACATCTCCGCGGACGCGGACTTCGTGTCGTTCCAGGCCACCGTGAGCACGGCGGCGGATCAGATCGCCGTGGCGCCGGGCTACCTCGAGAAGGAGTGGACGGAGAACGGGCGGCGCTTCTTCCGCTACAAGATGGACCAGCCCATCCTCAAGTTCTTCTCCGTGCTGTCCGCCCGCTACGAGGTGAAGCGCGACCAGTGGAACGACGTCCGGCTGGAGATCTACCACCACCCCACGCACACCTTCGCGCTGGACCGGATGATGCGGGGCATGAAGGACTCGCTGGCGTACTGCTCGGAGAACTTCGGCCCCTATCAGCACCGCCAGGCGCGCATCCTGGAGTTCCCCCGCTACGCGACCTTCGCGCAGGCGTTCCCCAATACCATTCCGTATTCGGAGGCCCTGGGCTTCATCGCGCGCGTGCGTGACGACGAGCCCGACGACGTGGACTACCCCTACTACATCACCGCGCACGAGATCGCCCACCAGTGGTGGGCCCACCAGGTCGTCGGCGCGCGGGCCCAGGGCGGCACCATGACGTCGGAGACGATGGCGCAGTACTCCGCGCTCATGGTGATGAAGCACACCCACGGCGCGACGAAGATGAAGCGCTTCCTGCGCTTCGAGCTGGACCGCTACCTCATGGGCCGCGTGGCGGAGCGCAAGAAGGAGGTCCCCCTGTCTCGCGTGGAGAACCAGCCGTACATCCACTACCAGAAGGGCAGCCTCGCGATGTACGCGCTCCAGGACTTCATCGGCGAGGAGCGCGTCAACCGCGCGCTGAAGCGTTTCCTGGAGAAGGTGCGCTTCCAGGGGCCGCCGTACACCGGCTCCGCGGAGCTGCTCGGCTTCCTGCGCGAGGAGACGCCGCCGGAGTACCAGTACCTGCTCGAGGACCTCTTCGAGACCATCACCCTCTACGACAACCGCGCGGTGTCGGCGACCGTGCGGGAGGATGGCAAGGGCGCTTGGGAGGTCACGCTCGAGGTCCTCGCCAAGAAGTACCGCAGCGACGACAAGGGCAACCAGACGGAGTTGGACTTCAACGACTGGATGGACGTCGGGGCGCTCGACGAGCAGGGCGAGGCCGTGTTCCTGGAGAAGCGCCGCATCCCCAAGGGCGAGTCCAAGGTCACCTTCACGGTGCCGACGAAGCCCGCCCAGGTGGGAATCGATCCGCTCAACAAGCTCATCGACCGCACGCCCCAGGACAACGTGACGACGCCCTCGACGGAGAAGCCGATCGCGCTGGGCAAGCCGGCCCAGCCCTGAGTCGCCCGCTACCAACGGATGCGCAGGTCGAAGTCCTCCGGCGAGTGGGTCCGCTCCACCTCGACGGAGGGCTTCTGCGCGCCGGCCTGGAGCAGCGCGCCCTCGCACGTCCCCGCCGCGGACTCCGACGGGAAGGGGTAGGCGCGGAACTCGACCCGCCAGTCCCTGGGGCCGAGCAGATGGGTCTCGATGTCCACGGGTTCGAACACCGACCTGAAGCTCAGCGCGACGCGCTTCATCGCGCGATCCGGCCCGGCCACTTTGAGCGCCATGCCGACCACGCGTCCCACGAGCGTCTCGAAGTAGGCGCGCACCAGGTCCCGCCCCAGCTGGCGCTGCGCCGCCTTCAGGTCCAGGTGCGAGTACACCGCGCGCTGCACCGCCGCCTGGCACGCGATGAACACAGAGGCCGGATAGAGCGCGCGGGGCCGGTCCACGTCATACCCCGCCGCGAGCAGCTCCGCGCGAAGCGTGGTGTCCGGCGACGCGCAGCGGACCAGGGAGTCGAACAACGTGGCCTGGACGATGACTTCGGTTGCCATGTGGAGAACCACCCTAGGAGGTTCTCCGTCCCCTGAAAAGCCGACGAGCGCGAGAGGTCGTGACGCACCTGCTCACTCGACTCGGGGGCATCCGGTCCACGCGCCGGAGATGAAACAAATTTCCACCCCCTCTGCGCCCAGGCGACTTCGGTCGCCCTCGATTCCCGTGAGACATGCTTCTCATGTCTCACGAGCCGTCACGTGTCGACGCGCTCCTTGACGTCGAAGCGCCTGGCCTTCACCTGGTGCTTGTCGACCACGAGCGAGTCCGCCCGAAGCGTGCCGCGCACCTCCAGGGCGTAGTCGTTGTAGGACGCCTCGACGCGTGTGGCCTGGAGGTCGCCTCCGATGATGACGGGGCCCTGCGTCTGGAACGTCTCGCACGTGAAGTCGCCGCCAACGAACAGCGGGGTCCCCTGGAAGTTGGTCACGAGGCCCTTCACCGTGAGGTTGCCCGTCACCAACAGGGAACCGACGTTCAGCTTGCCGTCGATCTCCAGGTTGCCGTGGTGGCACCACATCGGGTCGGAGAGCTTCTTGACCTTCTTGTCCTTGGGCGCGCGCGTGGACACCGCATGGATGAGGCCGATGGCGGCGAACACGAGGTCCGGGTGGAACGAGGACTGCTCCTGGATGCCCTCGTAGAACTCCTCGATATCGACCGAGTACGCCTCCACGAAGACGCCGTCCATGAGCAGCCGGAGCGTATCCCAGGCTCCGGCACTCACGCCCGCGGGCGCCTCCGTGGCGAGGTAGCGCATGACCGCCTCCTCCGAGAGGGCCTTCGCCTTCTTGGGCGGCGGCGGACGTCGCGACTTCGTCGGCTTGAGCAGGTCCACCAGCAGGGCCACCACGCCCCGGCTGTGCTTTGACGCGCGCGCGGCCCCCAGGACGGTCCGACCACTCGGCGAAGGGGTACGGGGATCCACGCCCTGCTCGATGAGGAAACGCACCACCCGCTCCGCGCCGAACTCCGCCGCCCGGTGTAGCGGCGTGTCATATCCGACGGGGGCCTGGATGTCCGCGCCGTGCGCCATCAGCAATTGGATCAACTCCACGTTGTCCTGGGTGACGGCGGTGAGCAGCGGCGTATGGTGATTCTGGTCCTCGAAGTCCACGCCCACGCCCGACTCCAGGAGCTGGCGGATGCTGGCCAGTGTCACCGCGTTCTCCGCCTGTTCCTTCGTCAAGCGCTCGAGGTACTCCGCCTCGCGCTCCCGCTTGACGAAGGTCTCGATGAAGTGATGGCTCTGGACCTTGCGGATCAGCGTGAGCAGGTCGTACTGATATCGAGTCATGTGTGGCGGCGCTCCCAGTGCGTGGCGAGACATCGCTCCGTCCCACCCTGGATGCAACCTCTTCCCTGCCCGGCACGTGGGGGAGCACGCCAGCCTCCGTCCCGCCACCCGGGCTTGTTGGCAGGCCGCTCCTCCAGGCCCCGTTCCCGCCCTCACCGCCCTCCGAAAACGGTCCGAGGCTTATTGGCAGGGCTGGGTAGCGCGCGCACGACCTTTCACGCCATCTCACCATTGCCCCGACGCGTCTTTAAGCCTAAGGGAACGGGAAAACCGCCCGCCCCGTGACGGCGGCGCGCCTATTCGCGAGGACACAGCATGTCGCAGGTGCCTCTTCACATCGCCCAGGAGTTCAAGGCCCCCTCGGTGGACGAGTGGCGCCGGCTCGTGGACAAGGACCTGAAGGGCAAGCCCTTCACGGTCCTCCAGTCGTCCCTCGAGGGCGGACTGACGCTCCAGCCGCTCTACACCCAGGCCGACGCCGCCCAGCCGGCGCCGGAGGCTCCGGGGGTCGCGCCGTACGTGCGAGGCACCCAGCCGCTCGGGCAGAGCGAGGGCGGCTGGCTCGTCTGCCAGGAGTACACCGAGCCCGACGTCGCCGCCGCCGCCGAGGCGATCCGCGTGGACCTGGACAAGGGCGCCCTCGCCGTCTGGCTGTGCCTGGGTGAGGCCCAGGGCATCCCCGTGCGGAGCCAGGGCGACCTGGAGCGGCTGCTCGCCCCCGTCCGCCTCGCGGAGATCCCGGTCCACCTGGAGCCGGAGGCGACGCCGCTCGTGTTCGCGCCGCAGCTGCTGGCGGTCGCCGAGAAGGTGGGCGTCCCGCGCAAGGCGCTCCAGGGCTCGCTCGGCATCGACCCGCTCGGCATCCTCGCGCGCTCCGGCGCGCCGTCGAGCGGTGTCGCCGCGACGCTCGCGGAGGCGGTGCCCCTGGTGACGAGCCTGCGGGAGACGGCGCCGAACCTGCGCCCCCTGCTCGTCTCGACGCGGGCCTACGCGGACGCGGGCGCCACGTCCGTGCACGAGCTGGCCTGGGCCATGGCCACGGGCGTGGAGTACCTGCGCGGCCTGGAGCGCGCGGGCGTGACGCCAGAGGTGGGCGCTCGCGCCATCCAGTTCGCGCTGTCGGTGGGCGGCCAGTTCTTCCCGGAGATCGCCAAGCTGCGCGCGGCGCGGCTCCTGTGGTCCAAGGTCGTCGCGGCCTCGGGTGGTTCGCCCGAGGCGCAGGCCATGGTGCTGCACGCGAGGACCGCGAGCGCGACGAAGACGCAGCGCGACCCGTGGGTCAACATCCTGCGCGCCACGTCGGAGTCCTTCGCCGCCGTCGTCGCGGGCGCGGACAGCGTGAGCACGTCGCCGTTCGACGCGGCGCTGGGCACGCCGGACGAGATGGGCCGCCGGCTCGCGCGCAACACGCAGCTCATCCTGCGCGACGAGTCCAGCCTCAACCGCGTGGCGGACCCCGCGGGCGGCAGCTACTACCTGGAGCAGCTCACCTCGGACATCGCCCGCGCGGCCTGGACGGAGCTGCGCCGCATCGAGGCGCTCGGCGGCATGGAGAAGGCGCTGGCCCAGGGTGACGTGGCCCAGGTCCTCGCGCAGACGCGCGCCGCGCGAGACAAGGCGGTGCGCTCACGCAAGCAGCCCATCGTCGGCGTCAGCGAATTCCCCCACCTGGGCGAGGCGCCGGTGCAGCGCCCCTCCCGCCCCGCCCCCACGGGCGCGGGCCTGAAGCCCACCCGCGTGGCCGAGGCGTTCGAGTCCCTGCGTGACGCGAGCGACCGGCACCTGGCCGCGAAGGGGACCCGGCCGTTCGCCTTCATGGCGAGCCTGGGCACGGTGGCCGAGCACACCGCGCGCTCCACGTGGGTCGTCAACGCGCTGGCCGCCGGTGGCATCGAGGCGCGCGAGCAGCATGGCTTCGCGGACGTGGCGGACGCCGCCCAGCGCTTCGCCGAATCCGGCGCGTCGCTGGCGATCATCTCCGGCCCGGACGCGCTCTATCCGGAGTGGGTGCCCGCGCTGACGGCGGCGCTCCACGCGAAGGGCGCACGCACCGTCGTGGTGGCCGGTCGTCCCGGCGACCAGGAGGCCGCGTTCCGCGCGGCCAGAGTGGACCAGTTCATCTTCGCGGGAGCGGACCTGTTCGCGCTCCTGTCCTCGCTGCACGCGCAGCTCGGAGTGGCCTGATGCGCACGCACGTTCCCGACTTCTCCGGCCTCGATTTCGACGCCCCCCAGACGCAGCCGTCCGCCGCGACGCGCGACGCCCAGCGCGCGAGCGCCGCCGCCAGCACGCGGCAGGCCGAGCGCTGGGACACGCCCGAGGGCATCCCCGTCAAGCCGGTGTACACGGCCGAGGACCTGGCGGACGTGGAGCACCTGGGTTCGCTCCCGGGCCTGCCGCCCTTCGTGCGCGGCCCCTACTCCACCATGTACGTGCAGCAGCCGTGGACGGTGCGCCAGTACGCGGGCTTCTCCACGGCCGAGGCCTCCAACGCCTTCTACCGCCGCAACCTCGCGGCCGGACAGAAGGGCCTGTCCATCGCGTTCGACCTGGCCACGCACCGGGGTTACGACAGCGACCATCCGCGCGTCGCGGGCGACGTGGGGATGGCGGGCGTGGCCATCGACTCCATCAAGGACATGCGCATCCTGTTCGACCGCATCCCGCTCGACCAGATGAGCGTGTCGATGACGATGAACGGCGCGGTGCTCCCCGTGCTCGCGCTCTACGTGGTCGCGGCCGAGGAGCAGGGCGTGCGCCCCGAACAGCTCAGCGGGACCATCCAGAACGACATCCTCAAGGAGTTCATGGTCCGCAACACGTACATCTACCCGCCGGGCCCGTCGATGCGCATCATCGGCGACATCTTCCGCTTCACCGCGGAGAAGATGCCGCGCTTCAACAGCATCAGCATCAGCGGCTACCACATGCAGGAGGCGGGAGCGACGCAGGACCTGGAGCTGGGCTACACGCTCGCGGACGGCGTGGAGTACGTGCGCGCAGGCCTGGCGGCGGGGCTGGGCGTGGACGCGTTCGCGCCCCGGCTGTCGTTCTTCTGGGCCATCGGCATGAACTTCTTCATGGAGGTGGCGAAGATGCGCGCGGCCCGGATGATCTGGGCCCGGCTCATCAAGGGCTTCAACCCCAGGAGCGACAAGAGCCTGGCGCTGCGCACCCACTCGCAGACGTCCGGCTGGAGCCTCACCGCGCAGGACGTGTTCAACAACGTGGTGCGCACCTGCGTGGAGGCCATGGCCGCCACCCAGGGCCACACGCAGAGCCTGCACACCAACTCGCTGGACGAGGCCATCGCCCTGCCCACGGACTTCAGCGCGCGCATCGCCCGCAACACCCAGCTCTACCTCCAGTTGGAGAGCGGCACCACGCGCGTCATCGACCCGTGGGGCGGCAGCTACTACGTGGAGCGCCTCACGCACGAGCTGGCCCAGAAGGCGTGGGGCCACATCCAGGAGGTCGAGGCGCTGGGCGGCATGACCAAGGCCATCGAGGCGGGGCTGCCCAAGCTGCGCATCGAGGAGGCCTCGGCGCGCACCCAGGCGCGCATCGACTCCGGGCGGCAGGCCATCATCGGCGTGAACAAGTACCCGCCCGAGCGCGAGGACCGCATCGAGATCCTCAAGGTGGACAACACCGCCGTGCGCGAGGCGCAGATCGCCCGGCTCAAGCAGCTGCGCGCCGAGCGCGACGCGAACGAGGTGCGCCGCCGCCTGGACGCGCTGACGGAGGCGGGCCGCCGCAACGAGGGCAACCTCCTGGCGCTGGCCATCGACGCGGCGCGGGCCAAGGCGACGGTGGGGGAGATCAGCGACGCGCTCGAGAAGGTGTTCGGGCGCTACGAGGCCACGGTGCGAAGCGTGTCCGGTGTGTATTCGAGCGAGGCGGGCAAGGACGCCCAGGGCATCGGCGAGGCGCGCGCGGCGGCGGACGACTTCCTCGCCCGCTTCGGCCGCCGTCCCCGCATCCTCATCGCGAAGATGGGCCAGGACGGCCATGACCGCGGGCAGAAGGTCATCGCCACGGCCTTCGCGGACCTGGGCTTCGACGTGGACATCGGCCCGCTGTTCCAGACGCCCGAGGAGTCCGCGCGGCAGGCGGTGGAGAACGACGTGCACGTGGTGGGCGCCAGCTCGCTCGCGGCCGGCCACCTCACGCTGGTGCCCCAGCTCAAGCAGGCGCTGCGCGAGCTGGGCCGCGAGGACATCATGGTCGTCGTGGGCGGCGTCATCCCCCCGCAGGACTACGATGCCCTGCGCGCCGCCGGGGCCGCCGCCATCTTCGGCCCGGGCACGGTCATCTCCAAGGCCGCCATCGAGCTGCTCGGCAAGCTGGCCGCCGCGCAGGAGGAGGCATGAAGCTGCTGACGGCGGACGCCTACGTGGACGGCGTCCGCGCGGGCGACCGCGCCGTGCTCGCCCGGGCCATCACCCTGGTGGAGAGCGGCCACCCGCGCCACCAGGTGCTGGCGCAGGAGGTGCTCACGCGCCTGCTCCCCCATACGGGTGGCGCCCGGCGCGTGGGCATCAGCGGCGTGCCGGGCGTGGGCAAGAGCACGTTCATCGACGCGCTGGGCATGCACCTGGTGGGCGCGGGGCACCGCGTGGCGGTGCTCGCCATCGACCCGTCGAGCACGGTCTCCGGGGGCAGCATCCTGGGCGACAAGACGCGCATGGCCAGGCTGTCGCGCGAAGCGACCGCGTACATCCGCCCCAGCCCCTCCAGCGGCACGCTGGGCGGTGTCGCGCGCAAGACACGCGAGACGCTGCTCTTGTGCGAGGCCGCTGGCTTCGACGTGGTGCTGGTGGAGACGGTGGGTGTCGGACAGTCGGAGACGGTGGTCGCCGACATGGTGGACTTCTACCTGGTGCTGATGCTCGCCGGTGCGGGCGACGAGCTGCAGGGCATCAAGCGCGGCATCCTCGAGGTGGCGGACATGCTCGCCATCAACAAGGCGGATGGCGACAACCAGACCCGGGCGGAGCGGGCGCGAGCGGAGCTGCGCGCGGCGCTGCACCTGATGCGGCCGGGCGCCGAGCCCGAGGTGACGACCTGCAGCGCGCTCCAGGGCCTGGGCATCGACCGGCTGTGGGCCTCCATCGAGGCGCAGCTGGGCAAGCGCGAGGCGGCCGGGGTGTTGGCGCGCCGACGCAAGGAGCAGCAGATCGGCTGGATGTGGGCCATGGTGCAGGACGGCCTGCGAGCGGCCCTGCATGCGAACCCCACGGTGGCCGCCCTCGTCCCGGCGTTGGAGTCCGAGGTCCGCGAGGGACGCGCCACGCCCACGTCCGCCGCACTGCGCGTGCTGGGCGCGTTCCTCCCGGAATCGACGGCTTGACAGGCCGCGTCGACTGAAGGGGCGGCCCGCTTCAATCGCTTGCCCCTCCCCCACCGCGCTCCTACTGTACGCGGCGTGCGAAACGTCCAGTTGACCTCCGTTCCCATGCCCTACAAGCCGCGATTCCACGTGCGAATCGTGACGGCCGCCTCCCTGTTCGACGGGCACGACGCGGCCATCAACGTCATGCGCCGCCTGATGCAGGCCTCCGGCGCGGAGATCATCCACCTGGGGCACAACCGCTCCGTGGCGGAGATCGTCGACTGCGCCATCCAGGAGGATGCCCAGGGCATCGCCATCACCTCCTACCAGGGCGGCCACGTCGAGTTCTTCAAGTACATGATCGACCTGCTGAAGCAGCGCGGGGCGAACATCAAGGTGTTCGGCGGCGGCGGTGGCACCATCCTCCCCAGCGAGATCGAGGAGCTGCACGCGTACGGCGTCACGCGCATCTATTCCCCGGACGACGGGCGGGCCATGGGCCTGCAGGGGATGATCGACCACCTGATCTCCGAGTGCGACTTCGAGAAGCGCCCGGCGGACTTCGCCCAGGCGCTCGCGACGCGGCCCCTGCGCGAGCCGTCGCGCATCGCGTCGCTCATCACCGTCGCGGAGAACTTCTCCGCGGTGGGCGACGCCCTGCGTGACGCGCTCCAGAAGGCCCGCGCCCAGGGGCCGCGCGTCCCCGTGCTCGGCATCACCGGCACCGGCGGGGCGGGCAAGTCCAGCCTCGTCGACGAGCTGGTGCGCCGCTTCCTCGCGGACTTCCCGGACAAGACGCTCGCGGTGCTCTCCGTGGACCCGTCCAAGCGCAAGTCCGGCGGCGCGCTCCTGGGCGACCGCATCCGCATGAACGCCATCGACAACGCGCGCGTCTACATGCGCTCGATGGCGACGCGGCAGAGCAACCTCGCCCTGTCCAAGCACGTGGGTGAGTCCATCGAGGTCTGCAAGGCCGCGGGCTTCGACCTCATCATCGTGGAGACCTCCGGCATCGGTCAGTCCGACACCGAAATCACCGAGCACTCGGACGTCTCGCTGTACGTGATGACGGCGGAGTACGGCGCCGCCACGCAGCTCGAGAAGATCGACATGCTCGACTTCGCGGACGTCATCGCCATCAACAAGTTCGACAAGCGCGGCTCGCTGGACGCGCTGCGCGACGTGCGCAAGCAGTGGAAGCGCAACCACAACGCCTTCACCACCGCGGACGACGCGGTGCCTGTCTTCGGGACCATCGCGTCGCAGTTCAACGACCCGGGGATGAACCAGCTCTACCGGTCCATCATGGACACCGTGGTGCGCAAGACGGGCGCCGCGCTCCAGTCGCAGCTGACCGTCACGCCGGGCATGAGCGAGAAGAAGTGGATCATCCCGCCCGAGCGCACCCGCTACCTGGCGGAGATCGTCGAGACCTGCGAGGCGTACGACAAGTTCGCCCGGGCCCAGGCGGCCATCGCCCGGCGGATGTACCAGCTGCACGGCACCATCGAGGCGCTGCGCGCCAACGTGGGCAGGAAGAAGCTGGAGATCGTCGAGCCGAAGGACACCTCGGACGTGGTGCAGGTCACCGAGCGCGTCGAGGGCGAGCCGGCGTACCTGACCGAGCTGGTGGAGCTGTACAAGGACCTGGAGTCGCGGCTCGACCCGGAGTGCCGGCGCCTGCTCACCGAGTGGCCGGCGACGAAGCGGCGCTACGCCGCGGCGAAGTACCAGTACCAGGTGCGCGAGAAGGTCATCGAGCTGGACCTGTTCACCGAGTCGCTGTCGCACCTGCGCATCCCGAAGATCGCCCTGCCCCGCTACGAGGACTGGGGTGACATCCTCTTGTGGCTGCTGCGGGAGAACGCGCCGGGCGCCTTCCCGTTCACCGCGGGCGTCTTCCCGCTCAAGCGCGAGGGCGAGGACCCGGCGCGCATGTTCGCGGGCGAGGGTGGCCCGGAGCGCACCAACAAGCGCTTCCACTACGTCTCGCGCGGCCTGCCCGCCAAGCGCCTGTCCACGGCGTTCGACTCCGTGACGCTGTACGGCGAGGACCCGGACCACCGGCCGGACATCTACGGCAAGGTGGGCAACTCCGGCGTGTCCATCGCCAACGTGGATGACGCGAAGAAGCTCTATTCGGGCTTCGACCTGGCGGACCCGTCCACGTCGGTGTCGATGACCATCAATGGCCCGGCGCCCATGCTGCTGGGCTTCTTCCTCAACGCCGCCGTGGACCAGCAGTGCGAGAAGTGGATCCGCGCCAACGGCAAGGTGGAGGAGGTCGAGAAGAAGATCGACGCGCTCTACCAGGAGCGGGGGCTGCCGCGTCCGCGCTACCAGGGCGAGCTGCCCCAGGGCAACGACGGGCTGGGGCTCCTGCTGCTCGGCGTGTCGGGCGACGAGGTGCTGCCCAAGGACGTGTACGAGAAGCTCCGCGCCTCGACGCTCCAGCAGGTGCGCGGCACGGTGCAGGCGGACATCCTCAAGGAGGACCAGGCGCAGAACACCTGCATCTTCTCCACCGAGTTCGCCCTGCGGTTGATGGGCGACATCCAGCAGTACTTCACCGACAAGAAGGTGCGGAACTTCTACTCGGTGTCCATCTCCGGCTACCACATCGCGGAGGCCGGGGCGAACCCCATCTCCCAGCTGGCCTTCACGCTGGCCAACGGCTTCACCTTCGTCGAGTACTACCTGTCGCGCGGGATGCACATCGACGACTTCGCGCCCAACCTCTCGTTCTTCTTCTCGAACGGGATGGACCCCGAGTACACGGTGCTGGGCCGCGTGGCGCGCCGCATCTGGGCGAAGACGCTCCGCGACAAGTACGGCGCGAATGATCGCTCGCAGAAGCTGAAGTACCACATCCAGACGTCGGGCCGGTCCCTGCACGCGCAGGAGATCGCCTTCAACGACATCCGGACCACGCTCCAGGCGCTGCTGGCCCTCAACGACAACTGCAACTCGCTGCACACCAACGCGTACGACGAGGCCATCACCACGCCGACGGAGGAGAGCGTGCGTCGCGCGCTCGCCATCCAGCTCATCATCAACAAGGAGTTCGGCCTCTCCAAGAACGAGAACCCCAACCAGGGCTCGTTCATCGTCGAGGAGCTGACGGACCTGGTGGAGGCGGCGGTGCTCGCGGAGTTCCGCGCCATCTCCGAGCGCGGTGGCGTGCTCGGCGCCATGGAGCGCATGTACCAGCGTTCGAAGATCCAGGAGGAGTCGCTGTACTACGAGACGCTCAAGCACGACGGCTCGCTGCCCATCATCGGCGTGAACACATTCCTGGACCCGAAGGGCTCTCCCACCGTGCAGCCGCCCGAGGTGATTCGAGCGACGCAGGAGGAGAAGGACTACGCCATCGCCTCGCGCGACGCCTTCTGGAAGCGCAACGCCCAGACGGCGCCGGTGGCGCTGGAGGCCGTCAAGCGCGCGGCGCTCGACAACGGCAACGTCTTCGCCGCGCTGATGGACGCCTGCAAGGTCTGCACGCTGGGACAGATCTCCCGCGCGCTGTACGAGGTGGGTGGGCAGTACCGCCGGAACATGTAGTCCCCCGGGCCCCTCGCGCGACCTCGCGCGAGGGGCCCTTGCCCGCGGACGCTCACTTGCGAGAACGCGGGGCGCGCCGCTCCACGCCGTGCCACGCGGCGCGCGTCAGCACGGGGACAGCCGCCTTCGGATCCGTCTTCGCCCGTCCGGTGAGCCACTCACGCAGCAGCTCCTGCGCGGGCGCGTAGACGATGGCCAGGAAGAGGTCGAGCGACATGGGCTCGATGGCCCCGGCCTGGACGTGCCCCTGCAGCCAGTCGCGCAGGCGCCCGAAGGTGCCGCGGTTCTGGTCGCGGATGCCGGGCTCCGAACCGGAGATGGCGGAGATGCGCCGCGCGACCAGCAGGAAGCGGGCCTCCTTCGGATGCGCGAGCGACCACTCGAGGTGGAAGCGCACGAGCGCCTCGACGCCCTCCTTCGCGCCGGCGAGCCGCTGGAGCTCCCTCAGCGCCCCCTCCTGGTACTGCTCCAGCACGTCCAGGTAGAGCGCCGTGGCGATGGCGTTCTTGCTGTCGAACAGGTGGTAGATGCTCCCCGTGCTGGCCCCCGAGCGGGCGCGGATGGCCGCCATCGTCGTGCCCTCGAAGCCCTGCTCCAGGAAGCACTCGAGCGCCGCCTTCAGGATTTCCTCTCTCCGGCTCCCCGGGTTGCGCATTCCGGCACCCTACTATAGAACGCCATTCTAGAACGATATTCTAATGCGATTCGGAGGCGTCATGGAGTCCTTCCTGGAGATCGGCAACGAGATCCTGTCGAAGCAGCCGTTCAGCCAGTTGCTTGGGACGCAGCTGACACGGCTGACGCCGAGCGAGGCCGTGCTGGAGCTCTCCTTGCGAGACGACATGAAGCAGCAGTACGGCTTCGTGCACGGAGGCGTGCTCAGCTACATGGCGGACAACGCCCTCACCTTCGCGGGCGGCTTCGCGATGCGCGGCGTCCAGGTGGTGACGGCGGAGTTCAAGATCAACTACGTCCGCCCCGCCATCGGCACGCGACTCGTCGCCCGGGCGCGCACCGTGCATGTGGGGCGGCGACAGACGGTGTGCCAGTGCGACCTGTTCGTCCAGGAGGCGGAACGGGAGACCCTCGTCGCGGTGGCCCAGGGCACCATCAGCGCCATGGGCAGCCGGGAGGAGTGAAACACGGCGTCAGGGAGGGCCGCGCGGCCGCGATGGTCCGCGTGACAGCGCGCGATGAACCAGGCGCACTCGCGCCGGGAGCCGCGCGGAGCCCGACGGGAGACAGGCGCTTCGGCGCCTGACGGTGAGCGGCCCTCACGCGGGCGCCCGAAATGCGCGCCCCGGCGACGCGACATGCATGCGTCACCGGGCGCGGCTTCGCTCGAACCCTACAGCCACTTCGGCGCCTGACGGCGCGCGGGAGGCGGCTCGGCGGCGGGACGAGCGGGGGCCGGCGCGGGGCTGCTCGCGGGACGCGGAGCCGCGCTCGGGCCTCGCGGCGCCTGCGCATTGCCACGATTCGGCCCCGAACCACCGGAACGCGCGGAGCGGTTCGCCTCGGGGCGCCCCTGCCCACCACCGCCCCGTCCTCCACCGCGATGACGACGCGAAGCATTGCCGGAAGGATTGCCCCGTCCACCGCCCTGCTGGGGCTGTCCCCCACCCCGCCCCTGCGCCGACGGCGCCTGGCCGCGCGCGGGTGCCTGCACCGACGCGGAGGCCGCGGGCCGCGGCGCCGCGCTGCCCGAACGGTACGGATGGTCCTCGACCACCGGCACGCCACGGCGGATGGTCCGCTCGATGTCGCGCAGGTACGCCCGCTCCTCGGCGTCGCAGAAGGACACCGCCGTCCCGCTCGCGCCCGCGCGGCCCGTGCGGCCGATGCGGTGCACGTACTGCTCCGGCACGTTGGGCAGGTCGTAGTTGATGACGAAGCTCAGCCCGTCGATGTCGATGCCCCGCGCCGCGATGTCCGTGGCGACCAGGACCCGGATGTCCCCCGAGCGGAAGTCATCCAGCGCGCGCTCGCGGGCGTTCTGGCTCTTGTTGCCGTGAATCGCGGCGGCGTGCACCCCGGCCTGCTCGAGCTGCTTCGCGACGCGGTTGGCGCCGTGCTTGGTGCGCGTGAAGACCAGCGCGCGCGGAATCCGCGCCTCGTCCTTCAGCAGATGCGCCAACAGGCCACGCTTCGCCTCGCGCTCCACGAAGTACACCTGCTGCGTCACCGTCTCCGCAGTGCTGGAGACGGGGGTCACCTCCACGCGGACGGGGTCCGTCAGCAGGTTGCGCGACAGGTCGACGATCTCCGGCGGCATCGTCGCGCTGAAGAAGAGCGTCTGGCGCTTGGACGGCAGCGCCTTGATGACCTTGCGCACGTCATGGATGAAGCCCATGTCGAGCATGCGGTCCGCCTCGTCGAGCACGAACACCTCGAGCGAGCGCAGCGACACGAAGCCCTGGTCCATCAAGTCCAGCAGACGGCCCGGCGTCGCCACCAGCACGTCCACGCCACTGCGCAGCGACTGCACCTGCGCCGCCTGCCCCACGCCACCGAAAATCACCGCGTGCCGCAGCGGCAGGTTGCGGCCGTAGGTCATGAAGCTCTCACCCACCTGCCCGGCCAGCTCGCGCGTCGGCGTGAGCACCAGACAACGCACCGGCCGAGCGCCCCCCGCGGGCGCCTTCGCCGACAGCCGCTGGAGGATGGGCAGCGCGAACGCCGCCGTCTTGCCCGTGCCCGTCTGGGCGACGCCCAGCACGTCCTTGCCCATCAGGGCATGCGGAATCGCCTTCTCCTGGATGGGCGTGGGGGTGGTGTAGCCCTCCGCCTTGACGGCTCGCAGGAGGGTCTCGTGAAGCTGAAGTTCGTCGAAAGTCATGTCGTCCTGGGAAACGGTGAGCCCGCCCCCTCGCCACGAGGAGGCCCGCGCAGCGCGCTCTTCCGGCCATGAACCGGAGGCGCCTGGCGGTGCGCGGCCAGACCCGAATGGCCGAACCGCTTGGGAACGTGAAGGAACAGGAGGGCCCCCCCACCCATTCCGGAATCACGGCGCGAGACCCTGCCCGCTCCTCGCCTCAAAGTCCCGTGGAATCAACGCGACGCCGGACGTTTTACCCATGGACCGTCCCGCCAGGAGCACGCCTGCCCCCTTGCCCTCCGGGACACCTTGAAAACACGGGATGATACAGCTGGACGGCTACACCGTGGGTGAGACACATGCTGGGAGCCCCAAGGGAGGAGGCCCCGAGCCAGGTCGCCCGGGGCCTCCACCCCTCATCACCTCACGTCACGCGCGCGCTTCCGTCAGGGAGGCCTGGAGCGCCTCCGGGAGCGGCTCGTACGTCCCCAGGCGCATGCTGGCCTGGGCCCTGCCCTGCGTGCGGCCGCGCAGGCCCGTCACGTAGCCGAAGAGGCTGGCCATGGGCACGCGCGCGGAGACGAGCCGCGCATTGCCCCGGGCCTCCATCCCCAGCACCCGCCCCCGCCGCGCCGCCAGGTCCCCCAGGACGTCGCCCAGGTAGTCCTCCGGCGTGGTGACCTCCACGTCCATCACCGGCTCCAGCACCCGCACGCCCACGGACTTCACGGCCTCCTGGAGGGCGAGCGAGCCCGCCATGGAGAACGCCTGGGGCGTGGAGTCACGCACGTGCGTGTCGCCATCCACCAGCCGGACCTCCAGGTCGACCAGCGCCACGCCGTCGCGCACGCCGCGCGCCATCGCCCCCGCAACGCCCTTCTGGATGGCCGGCACCAGCTCCTTCGGGATGGTGCCGCCCTTCGTGTCGTCCACGAAGACGAGCCCCGCGCCGCGCGCCGCCGGAGCCACGTCCAGCACCACGCGCGCATACTGTCCGGGCCCGCCCGACTGACGGACGTGACGGTACTCCTGTCGCACGGCGCGGCGGATGGTGTCGCGGTAGGCCACCTCGGGCCGTCCCACGCGCGCCTCCACTCCGTACTCGGTCCTCAGTCGATCCACGACGACCTCCAGGTGCAGCTCACCCATGCCGGACAGCAGCACCTGGCCGCTCTCCGGGTCCACGCCCACGCGCAGCGACGGATCCTCCGCCGCCAGGCGATGCAGGCCCTCCTCCAGCTTCGGCAGCTCCGCGGGGGCGCGCGCCTCCACGGCGACCTGAACCACGGGCTCCGGGAAGCCGAGCGACTCCAGCACCAGCGGTGCCTCCGGGTCGGTCAGCGTGTCGCCCGTGCGCACGCTCTTGAGACCGAGCGCCGCCGCGATGTCTCCCGCATGAATCTCCGAGACCTCCTCCCTGCGATTGGCATGCATGAACATCAACCGTCCCACGCGCTCGCGCTTGCCGGTGGCCGCGTTGACCAGCACCGTGCCCGCGCGCAGCGTGCCCGAATAGACGCGCAGGAAGACGATGCTCCCCACGGCCTTGTCGCTCATCAGCTTGAAGACGAGCGCGGTCGGCGGCTCCTCGTCGGAGGGCGCGCGCGACGCACGCCGCGGCGTGCCTGGCACGAGCCCCTCGACCGCCGGAAGGTCCGACGGCGCCGGGAGGTAGTCGACGATGGCGTCCAGCAGCATCTGCACTCCCTTCTTCTTGAACGCCGAGCCCGCGAGCACCGGAACCAGGGTCCGCGCCAGCGTCCCCGCGCGCAGCGCGCGCACGAGGTCCTCCTCGGTGATGTCCTCCAACCGCCCGTCCACGAACTTCTCCAGCACGCGCTCGTCCACGTCCGCCGCCGCCTCGATGAGCCGGTAGCGCATCGCCTCCGCCAGCTCACGCACCTCCGGCGAGAGGGGCAGGTCCTCGCGATACGCCCCCTCGTCGCCGTCGAACAGGACCCTCCGCATCCGGACGAGGTCCACGAGTCCGTGGAACCCCGCGCCGTCCCCCAGCGGCAGCTGGACCGCCACGGGCCGGGCCCCGAGCCGCTCCTCGATGGACTCCACGCTCATCGCGAAGTCGGCCCCCACCTTGTCCATCTTGTTGATGAACGCGATGCGAGGCACGCCGTACCGGTCCGCCTGTCGCCACACCGCCTCCGACTGGGGCTCCACGCCCTGGCTCGCGTCGAACACGGCCACCGCGCCGTCGAGGACGCGCAGGGAGCGCTCCACCTCGATGGTGAAGTCCACGTGCCCGGGTGTGTCCAGGATGTTGATGCGGTGGGCCGCGCCCGCGTTGGGGCCCTGCCTCGGCGTCCAGAACGCGGTGGTGGCCGCGGAGGTGATGGTGATGCCGCGCTGCTTCTCCTGCGGCAGCCAGTCCATCTCCGTGTCACCCGCGTGCACCTCTCCGGTGGAGTGGATGCGACCGGTGAAGAACAGGACGCGCTCGGTGAGCGTCGTCTTGCCCGCGTCGATGTGCGCCATGATGCCGATGTTGCGATACCGCTCGATGCGAGTGCTGCGGGACATGAGGGACTCCCGTTCCCGTCGGGCAGCGAGGCCCACGGGTGGAATGAAATGAAGGCGCGGGTTGAGAGGGATTGCCGACAGGGAGACCCGTCACGTGCGCGCACGCGCGACACGCCGGAGGAGCACGGACGACTCGCTCAGGGACGCGTGCGGGCACACGAGGGCTCCCTCGGAGCCAGGGCGGAACCGGACTTCACGGCACACGGGAACCAGCGGACCCGTGCGCCGGAAGGACTCCGGCCCGCCTGCTCAAATGTCGAGCAGAACCTCGTGACGGGGGACGAAGCACACGTCCGCCGCCGGCGCGGACGGGCGCGCAATCAGCAGGGCGGTGAAGGAGACGGTGCTCATGATGCGTATGAGTTAAAGCAGATGAATGTGATTGTCAACTCGCCCCCCCGGCGCGCGGGCCCTTTGGCGCACACACGCAACGCCGGGCGACCTCGCGCATCAGTGCAATTCCCGCGACACGACGGCGCTGCACCAGCGGAGCACCTGCTCGCGATTGTCCGAA
Source organism: Myxococcus stipitatus (assembly GCF_021412625.1). The sequence continues at coordinate 521,267 of NZ_JAKCFI010000005.1, forward strand.
TGCGCGTGGCCCCGGACGCGCGGCTTCCGGAGCTCGCGTGACGCGGAGGGCGCCGCCGTCTCGAGACTGGCGGGCCACGGGACGCGCTTCAGATGCTGAGGGCCCGGACGCGCGCCGCGAGGTTCTGGGTGAAGAGCCGGTAGATGCGCAGGGCCGCGGCGTCGTGCGTGTCCAGATAGTGCTGGAACCCCGCGCGGGTGATGCGCAGCGCCCGTACCACCGTGCGAGCCTTCACCCGCGCGGACACGGGCGCGTCCTGCACGAGGGAGATTTCACCGAGATAGGTCCCGGGCCCCAGCGAGTTCAGGTGCCGCGCGTCCGGCTCCGCGCCGCTGAACACGTCCACGCTCCCCTCCAGCAACACGAAGAGACCCACCCCTGGCGCCCCCTTCTCCATCAGCACCTCCCCCGCGGGGATGAGCACCTGCCGCGCCACGCGGTGCAGGTCCTTCATGTCCGCCAGCGACAGCTCGCCGAAGATGGGGATGGCCTTCAGGTAGTCGTAGCCCTTGGCCTCGCTCGACGCGTCGCTCGCGGGCAGGCGCGCGATGACGGCGTCCGCCTCGGCGTCCATTCCCAGGCGCCGCAACAGCCTCGCCTTCTCTGTCACGAGCGCGGGGTCGCTCCGCGCGCCCTCCGCGCCCCGCATCGTGTCCGCCAGCAGCGCCAGCGCCCTGCGCGTGAAGCCCTCCGCGTCCAGCAACATGCACATGCGCAGCACGGACTCCAGGTGCCGGACGTCGCCCGAGGGCACGCAGCCCAGCGCGTCCACCTCCGCGTGGGGCTGGCCCAGCTCCCGGTAGAGCAACGCCCCCTCGAAGGGCCGCCCGAGCCGGACCAGGCACCGCGCCACCGACTCGCGGGCGCCCAGCCCCCGGTAGACCTCCATGGCCCGCTCCAGCGCGCCGCCCCGCTCGAAGGCCGCCGCCGCGCGCTCCACGTCCCCCGCCCGGAGGAAGGCCTCCGCCGCCTCCACGTACTGCCCATCCAGCAGGAACAGCTCCGCGACGCGCGCATCCGCGCCGCAGCCCTGGAGCAGCTGCGCGGCGCCAGAGAAGTCGCGCGCCCACCGGAGGACCTCCGCGAGCCGCCGCCGGTCGCCCGGGGACACCTGCGCCGCGTCCCGCAGGAGCCGCTCCCGCTGCGCGGCGCTCAGCTCCTCGTAGAAGCGGGCCGCCATGTCGGGCGACTCCATCAGCAGCAGCGACTGGAGCGCATGGAGCGCCCCTCCGCCTTCCTCCATCGCTTCGGACTCGGCCCGTGCCATCACGCGTCCCCCCGCTCCAGGCCGTGGGCTCGTCCCACGCGAGGCCGCCCCAGCAGGCCCCGGCTCCCCAGAAGTCGTGAAGCGCCGTATATCACCCCTTCCCCCACATCGAAGGAAGGGAACCCGACGGGGGCGCCCCTCCCGGGTGGGGAGGGGAGGCAAGGTGGCCCCCGGGGGCCGTCAGGTCAGCGGACCGACACCAGCTCCGTGTCGAAGACGAGCACGGAGTACGAGGGGATTCGCGGGGGCGACCCGTTCCGGCCGTAGCCCAGCGACGAGGGGATGACGAGCCGGCGCTTGCCCCCCACGCGCATGCCCGCGATGCCCTGATCCCACCCCGCGATGACGGAGCCCCTGCCGAGCACGAAGCTGAACGCCGCCTTGTTCTCGGTGGAGTCGAACACCGTGCCGTTCGGCAGCCAGCCCATGTAGCGGACGGAGACGATGGCCCCGGAGACGGCCTCCGCGCCGGTCCCCGGCTCGCCCAGGTCCTGGATGTAGAGCCCCGAGGGCAGGAGGGTCATCGCCGACAGGTCGACCCCGAGGCTCTCCGCGTACGTCACCTTCGCGGGGTCGCCGCTGTCCGGATTGCCCCCCGAGGGGTCATTGGAGTCATCTCCACACCCCATCAGGGGCAGGAGGACGGCGCAGAGCAGCAGGGTTCGGAACATGGTGATGACCTCGTGGAGCGACGGCCGGAGACCGGCGATGAACGATGGCCACAGACTGCCCCGACGCGACGCCTCACGAAAGTGGAAGCGTGAACGCCTGCTCGCGGACATGCGTCGTAACATCCCGAAGACTCCGCGAGCGCCCCTGGCCGGGCTCCGCTATTCAGGAAAGTGCCATGCCCCGCTGGCTCAGCTTCCTCCTCTTCCTCGTCCCCATCCTCACGCTGCTCGCGCTGGCGCACGTCTATCTCTACCGCCGGCTCGTCCGGGACGTGACGGTCCGTCCCTGGGCACGGAGGACGGCCCAGGTGGTGTTCGTCCTCGGGTTCGGGGGGACGGTGGGGTTCCGGGGGCTCGAGTGGATGCTGCCGGCGGAGGTCGGGCGGATGCTCGGCATCGGGCTGCTCTCGTGGACGGGCGTGGTGATGTACGTGCTGTTCTTCACGCTGGCGCTGGACGTCCCCCGGCGCGCCTTCGACTGGAATGCCCGGAGGGCGACCCGCGGCGAGCAGCAGGCGCGGACGCCCCCGTCTCCGGAGCGTCGCGCCCTGCTCTCCCAGGGGCTCGCCCTGGGCGCGGGACTCGCGGGCGTGTCGGTGAGCGGCTACGGCGCGTGGCGGGCCTTCCATCCGCCCGACGTGCGCGACCTCCCCATCCCCCTTCCCCGCCTCCCACGGGCGCTCGACGGCTTCACCCTGGTGCAGCTCACGGACATCCACGTGGGCGACCTGATCGAACGGCGCTTCGTGGACGAGCTGGTGGCGAGGACCCACGCGCTCTCGCCGGACCTCATCGCCATCACCGGCGACCTGGTGGACGGCTCGGTGGAGCGGCTGGGGCGCTTCGTCGCGGGGCTCGGCGCCCTGCGCGCTCGGCACGGCGTGTACTTCGTCACGGGCAACCACGACTACTACTCCGGCGCGGACGCGTGGGTCGCCTACCTGGAGCGGCTGGGCATCACGGTGCTGCGCAACCAGAGCGTGCGCATCGGCGACGCGGGCGCGTCCTTCGACCTGGCGGGGGTGGACGACTGGAGCGCGGAGCGCATGGGCGAGCGCGGCTACGACCTGGACGCGGCCCTGCGCGGCGTGAGGCCGGACCGGGCCAGCGTGCTGCTGGCGCACCAGCCCTCCAACTTCGACGAGGTCGCCCGCCGGGGCGTGGGGCTCCAGGTCTCCGGCCATACGCACGGAGGCCAGATGTTCCCCGGCAACCTCGTGGGAGACGCCATCTGGGGGGACCGCAACGCCGGGCTCAGCCGCACCGGAGGCTCCCTGCTCTACGTCAGCCGGGGGTGCGGCTTCGTGGGGCCGCCCATGCGCGTGGCGGCGCCGCCGGAGATTGCCCGGCTGGTGCTGACGGCCTCCTGAGTCCGCCGCTCGCCCGGGTGGGCGCCGCCTCCCGGAACTCCGGCCCCTGTCGATTCGCGGGCTTGACGGGGCCTCCCGTCCGAAAAATGCCGCTGGAAACACCTTCCGGAGTGGGCCGTCCATGAACCGGGTGATGGGGAGTCCCTCGGACGAAGAGCTCATGGAACGGTTCTGCGACGGAGCACCAGACGCCTTCGAGGCCTTGTTCGCGCGGCATGCCGCGCGGGTGCAGGGCTTCCTGACGCGGATGGTGCGGGATGCGCCGCTCGCCGAGGACCTCTTGCAGACCACCTTCCTATCCGTCGTCCGGGCCCGGGGACGCTACGAACCCGGGACCCGGTTCGTTCCCTGGCTCATGACCATCGCGGCGAACGCCGCCCGCGACACCCTGCGCCACCAGCACCACGTGGACGCGCACGCCGCCCGCTCCAGCGGCGCGGAGCCCACATCCGCCTCCCCACCCTCCGGGGATCCCTCTCTCCGCCGACACCTGCTGGACGCGCTGCAACAGCTGCCACCGGACCACCGGGAGGCGGTGGTGCTCAGCAAGGTGGAGGGCTGGTCGTTCGAGGAGATCGCCGCCCTGCGGGGAATCAGCGCGGGCGCGGCCCGCCTTCGCGCGCACCGGGGCTACGAGCGGCTCCGGGAGCTGTTGCACGGGTTGGAGGCGGAAGGATGAAGTCGCCTCTGGACATCGACACCCTGCTCTCCGAGCCCCCCCGCGCCGAGCCGGCCTCGCTGGAGCGCGCCCTCGCGGCGGCGCGTGGCGAGCTCGCGCAGAACCGTCCCGTGAGGCGGTGGCGCACGCAGGTGGCCTGGATGGTCGCGGCCTCGGGGGGGCTGGCGCTGCTGGCCGCCGCCGTCATGGTGCTGGGGGGGGCGCTGAGCGTCGCGACGCTGCTCGCCCGCGCGCCGTTGCTCGCGTTGCTCCTGGTGACGAGCACCGTGTGCGCGTGGGCCGCGCTGTCGCCGCGAGGCCGCGTCCCGCGGCGCTGGGGCGTGGGACTGGCCATGGCGTGCGCCGCGACGCTGGTGTTCGCGCGGGGCACACCGAACACGCCCCCGACCCTTCCCGCCTGGGTGTGCACCGCCAGCCACCTGGCGATCGGCATCGTTCCGCTGGTGGTCGCGCTGGTCGCCCTGCGCGGCGCCGTGTTCCAGCCCTTGCGCGCGCTGTGCGCGGGCCTGTCCGTGGGCACGACGGGCGCGTTCGTCGGCGAGCTGGCCTGTGAGCAGGACTGGCGCCACGTCGCCAGCTACCACCTCTTCGCCTGGGCGCTGCTCGCGCTCGTGGCCCTCGTGCTGTCCCGCTCCCTCAAACCCCGCTCCTATGCCCCATGAACCAGGACCCTTCTCTCATCGTGAGCAGTGACGTGGAAGGCGCGCCCGTGCGGATCGGCGAACACGTCAAAGTCGTCAGCGCCTCCTCGGATGGCACCATCACCCCGGGGTTCCTGGGGCGCATGGGCGTGGTCGTGGCGCTCGTCTACGACGACCCCACCCACCAGTACCCCACCGACCCCCTCATCCAGGTCCGCGTCGACGGACTCGGCGAGGACCTGTTCTTCCCCGAGGAGCTGGAGCTGGTGCCGGAGTGGGCGCGCCACCGCATCGCCCAGCAGCGCCGCGACGAGCGCGAGCAGCGCAGGCCCGCCGCGTCGCGCGTGCAGTGAGTCCCGCCGGGCCCGCGCCTCGACGCGCCGGCGCCCAAACACGGCGGGACGACGTTCGCGACGACCGGGAGGGAGGTCCCCCGAGGCCAGGGCGGACAGACAATTCCTCTCACAGCGAACCCGGATGAATTCCCAGACACCCCGCTCCATACTCGCGCGACGCCCGCATCGCTCCGCACGGAGATGACAGGGATTGCCGCGGGGCACGAGGCGACACGGGGGAGTCATGAACGGGAACATCCTGAAGTGGATGGCATTGGCAACGTGTCTGCAAGGCGCACCGGCCCTGGCGGCAGAGCCCACCACGCTCGAGGTCTGGCATGCGCTCGGAGGGATGCCGGAGGTGGCGTTCGGCAACGCGGCACAGCGCTTCGAGGAACAGACAGGGAACACCCTCGCCGTCGTCCAGTTCGTCGACGAGGCGCAGCTGCGCGACGCGCTCCGCGTGGCCGTGTCCGGAGGGTGGGGTCCGGACGTGGTGGTGATGAACCACACGCTCGCCCCCGAGTTCCGCGACGCCGGCGCGCTCCAGGCCTACTGCCTGCCCGGCGAGTGTCCGGAGTGCGAGGGGTCCGCGCCGCCGCGGTGGTGCGCCTTCGCCTCCAACGGCCACTATGGTGACGACCCGTATGGCACGTTCGCCGCGACGATGATTCCCGAGCTCGCGATGGGCCCGGACCGGTGCGTCGAGGAAGGCTGCGCCGAGTGCGCCACCGAGAGCGACCCGCGCCCGGCGTACTGTGACTACGTCTCGTCGGGCCTGTCGCCGCGCGACTCGACGCCCGACCTCGACGTGCTCCAGGCGGGCTTCGCGCAGTGGATGGACGCCCATGACGGTGCGTTCCCCTTCGGCACGCCCATCTGGTGGGACTTCCTCGCGGTGGCGCCGGACCGCGCGAAGCTGGAGGCCTACGGGTTCGATTCACTCGCCACCGTGGCCGACGTGGCGGACTTCCTCTCCCAGGACGACGGCGGCGCCATCGCCTTCTTCGACGGCGAGTACTGCGGCAACGTCCCCTATCGGTTCAAGGTCCCGGGCTGGGTGTGGCCCGGCCCCCGTCCGCTGCACGAGGCGGACCTCGTCGTCGCCCCCATCTCCCAGTTCGGGGCGCTGCTGGGAGACCTCGAGGGACTGGAGGTCGCCGACATCGAGGGCCACCGCCCCGAGATCATCGTCACCGGCGCGTTCGCCCTCTCCACGACCCAGCACCGCGAGGCCGCGCTCGACTTCGTCTACGAGCTCGCCACGCCGGAGACCCAGCTCGAGGGCGCGTCCGATGGAAGCCTCCTGCCCGCCAACAACCTCGCCTTCGAGAGCCACGCGTTCGCCGTCCCGGGAACCCGTGAAGCGGGCGTGAAGGGCGTGCTCGCCCTGCCCTCCCTCTGAAGGCGCGCGTCCCCGCTCGGAGGCGGGGCGAGGGGTGTTACCGTCCGCGCGGTGACACCACCTCCCGACATGGCCTTCCGCCCGCTGGGGCGGCGGGCATACGGCTCGATTCCTCACCTGCCCGGCTCTCGCACCGGCCCCGCTGATCGACACCTGTCCCCCGCCCTGGCTCGCACCCTCACCCAGCGAGCCCGGGACGCGCGCGACCACGTCGTCGTCCTCGAGAAGCTGGACGGCTCGTGCGTCGCGGCCGCGCGCGTGGGGGACTCGCTGCTCGCGCTCGGGCGCGAGGGCCAGCTCGCCGCCCACTCCGCGAACGAGGCGCGGAGGCTGTGGGCCACCTGGGTCGCCCGACACGCGGAGCGCTTCCTGGCCGTGCTCCGCCCGGGAGAGCGCGTGGTCGGCGAGTGGCTGGCGCTGGCGCATGGGACCCGGTACGCGCTCCCGCACGAGCCCTTCGTCGCCTTCGACCTCATGCGCGACGAAGCGCGCAGCCCCTGGCGTGAAGTCACGGAGCGACTGGGCAACGCGGGCTTCGTCCTCCCCGGGCTCGTCCACGAGGGCGCGCCGCTCGCCGTCGAGGCGGTGATGGAGCGCCTGGGTGGCGCCGGCTTCCATGGCGCGCTGGACCCGGTGGAAGGGGCGGTGTGGCGGCTCGAGCGGCGCGACGCCCAGGGCGTCAGGGTGGAGCTGTTGGCCAAGTATGTACGCCCCGACAAGGTGGACGGGAGCCTCCTGCCGGAGAACTCCGGCCGCCCCGCCCACTGGAACTGGCGCCCCGAGGCGCCCCCGCCCCCTCCGGAGATGTCGTGACACGCGCGACCTTCGTCACAGGAAATCGCTACAAGGGCGAGGAAGTCGCGCGGCTGCTCGCGGGGCTCGACATCGCGTGGCGCAAGCTCTCCCTGCCCGGCCTGGACTCCGCGCCCGAAGCCGCGCCGCTCGACCTCGGCGCGCTCGCGCGGCGCAAGGCGCTGGCCGCGCACCAGGCGCTGGGAGCGCCGTGCTTCGTGGAGGTCACCGCGCTGGAGCTGGAGGGTGGCGACACCTTCACGGGGGCCCGGTTCAAGAAGGAGCTGCTCGCGGTGGGCGAGCGCGCGTTCCTCGCGCGGCATGGCGGACGCCGGGGCCGCACGCGCGTGGCCGTGGCCCTGTCGGAGGATGGGCTCCCCGACCAGGTCGCCCTCTTCGAGGACGCGACGGAGGGCACGCTGCTCACCGAGCCCCGGGGCGACGGCGGCTATGGGTGGGATCGCGCCTGGCTGCCCGACGGACACCAGCGGACGCTGGGAGAGATGTCCGGCAACAAGTTCCTCCTCAACATGCGCCAGCGCCCCTACCTGGAGCTGATGGACCGCCTGCGCCCGCCCTCCCAGGGAGGCGCCTACGAGGCGCACCTCACCGTGTCCGCGCGCTCGGAGGAGGACCTGGAACGCTTCCGGGCCTTCTGCGACGCGGAGGGCGTGAAGTGCATCTTCATCGAGCTGGGTCGCGGCGCCGAACCCTTCCAGCCGATGACCGCGTCGTACCACCACGGCACGCTGCGACAGGCCCTGGAGGACGTCAGGAGGATGGGACGCTCGCTCGCGGCCCAGGGCTTCGACGTGACGCGGATGAAGCTGGAGGCGCTCGGGAAGAACCGGGACATGCCCGAGGACGACGCGACGGCTCGCGCCCAGGCGGCCAACTACTTCGAGTTCCACGTGAAGGTCGTCACGCCCGCCACCGGGCTGGACCTGGATGCCCTGCGAGCCCGCTGTGAGCGCCACGGCGCGCACCTGTCGCGCAACGCGCGCAAGACGCGCCCGGACGGCAGCGGCGAGCGGTTCGTCACGCTCCGGGTCCACGGGCTGGGCAGGACGAACGCCGACGCGCGCTTCCAGGCGCTCCTGGACGACCTCGCGGCGCAAGGCCATGCGCTGACCCAGCGCCTGCGCGAGTACACCGTCTACGACTCCAACCACGCGCTCGACCGGGGCTGGCTGGAGGACGCGCCATGAACGCCCACTCGCTGCCCTTGCGCGCGGGGGCCGCCGTGCTGCGGCGGCTCGCGCTCATGCCCGACGCCCCGGCGCTCGTGCTGCGGGGCGGGCTGATGATGCGCCTGTGGAGCGGCAGCGTGCCGCGCCCCGTGGAGGACCTGGACTTCCTGGCCCGGTTCCCCTTCCACGAGGGCGCCACCGTCGCGCGCCTCGAGGCCCTCTTCCGCGCGGACGCGGGGGACGGCTTCCAGTTCGACACGTCGCGTTCCGAGGTCATCTGGGCGGAGACCGCCTTCCCCGGCGTCCGCGTCCACGTGCGCACCCGCCTTCCCGACGTGGAGTCTCCCTTCGAGCTGCGCATCGACACCGGCTTCGGAGACCCGATGGAGCCTCCGCCCGCCTGGGTCGACTACGCGTCCGATGACGGGCCGCCCGCGCGCGTCCTCGCCTGCCGGCCGGAGAACCTGCTGGCCTGGAAGCTCCACGGCCTCTTCGAGCGGGGCAAGGGCCGCTTCCGGCCGAAGGACCTGTTCGACGCGTGGCTGCTGTTCCGCCATGCGCCGCTGGACACGAGCCTGCTTCCCCGGGCGCTCCAGCTGGCCTTCGCCTCGCGCGGGGACACGCTGGACCAGATGGAGCGGCTCGTCTCCGGCGAGTTCGGCCAGAGCCCGTGGAGCCTGGAGAAGTGGGCGCGCTACCGGCAGGCCGAGCCCACGGGGCGGCCGGAGCAGCTCGCGCAGGTGGTGGCCGAGGTGGGGCGGGCGCTGCGCCCCGTCTGGGAGGCCGCGCGCGCCCTGCCCCCGCCCCGCGTCAGTACGACGCGGTGATGCCCCAGTGGATGCTGGAGTAGGTGTCCTCCGCGACGCCGCCGTTCTCCCAGCCCGTGCGGGCTCCGGCGCCGGAGAACGTGTCCTTGAAGCGCGACAGCTTGAAGCGGACCGAATAGCCGAACGGGCCCCAGATTTCGCCCGACGCGCCCAGCTCCGCCTCCCAGCCGAAGCTGGACACGGACGTGCCGTAGTCGCTGACCTCCAGGTCCAGCGCCCCACCCTCGTCGTCGAAGCCATTGCCCGGCTTCGGGCCGATGTAGACCTGCCCCGCGCCCTCCAGGCGCACCCAGCTCAGCAACGGAACGGAGACCTCCAGCCCCACCGCCGGGAACAAGCGGTGCGTGCTCGACAGCGGGCTCTCGGCGGACTCGTCCACGTCGAACGAGCGGGTCAGCAACCCCGCCTTCACGCCCGCGTAGCCGAGCGAATGCCGGGACTCCCCACGCCCGAAGAAGTAGCGATACATGGCCTGCGCGGTGAGCACCGAGTCGGTGGCCACGACCTCGCGCGTGACGGACTGGCCCACGTCGTTGAACAGCGTCACGTTTGTGGACGCGTAACCCCGGCGATAGCCGAGCAGCACGCCCAGGCCCCGGATGGCCGACGTGCGCCGGGCCAGCGGCAGCAGCTCCAGCTCCGCGGAGATGCCCAGGTACGGCACCGACGAGTCATAGTCGGAGCGATCCCCGAGCTGCTCCTCCTCCGGCTTCTTGTCGAACTCGCCGCAGGACTTCACGCCCGGCCGCGCGCAGTACTTGCGCCACGTGGTGGTGCCGCCCACCGTCAACCGCGCGAGCGCCGGACGCACCGGCTCGTCCCCCACCGTCCCGCCCGACCCCGTGTCCAGCCCCACCGCCAGGAACGGATCCGTGGTGGTGTGGGACTCCGGATCCGCCTCCATCGGCGGAGGGCCCTCCGGCTGCGGGGCGATGGCGACGGCCTCCACCGGACGCGGCCTGGGCTCTTCCTTCTTCGGTTCGACGGGCTTGGGCGCCTCGACGGGAGGCAGCGGACGCGGTGACTCGGCGGGACGCTCTGCGACGACCACCGGCTCGGGCGACCTGGGCGTCTCCACCGCGGGCTCCGGCGGCGGAGCCGCGGGCTTCACCGGGGCCTCCGCCACGGGCGTGGCGGGCTCCAGCGGCTCCGAGGACAAGGGGGCCTCGAAGATCTTCGGCGGCTCGCGCAGCGCGCCCACCACGGCGAGCGCGGCGGCGTTGCCTTCCGCCGTGGCCAGCCTGCCTCGCGTCAGCGAAAGCTCCTGCTCCGCGAGCACCGCGCCGCTCGCATCCAGCACGCGCAGCGTCAGCGCCTGCCCGTCCACGCGGCCCGTGACGGCGCCGTCCAGCTTCAGCTTCGGCGCGGCCCTGGCGAGCGCGGCCTCCGTGAAGACCACCGGCCCCTTGAGGCCGCCCTGCTTGCCGATGGCGCCGTACTGCTTCAACGACGACACCTTGACCTTCCGCGAGCGGCGCAGCGAGGACTCGAGCTGCGCGCGCAGCTTGCCGCCCTTGTCGCCGTCCACCGACAACACCACGACGCGCGGCGGCGCCTCCTTCGGCGCCGCGCTCGCGCTCTTGCGAGGCTTCGCCGACTTCGGCTTCGCCTTGGGCGCGGCGACCTGCGCCGGCGCCGAGCGCTTCTTCTTGACGACCGCCGCTTCGGCCCGCGGAGCCGCCAGCGACGCGGCCAGGAGGAGGATGAGGCCCCAGCGGGCCCGCGCGTGTTGGGTGTTCATCATTCCGGACTGGAAGGTTCACCCAGCCCGCACGCGAAGTCCAGGCTCGGAGGCGGCCTCCGTCAGGCGTTGAGATGCGCGGGCCCACCCACCACGGTCGCCGACACTGGCGGTGTACTCGCCCCCAGCGCCGATTCGCCCCCCTCCGAGCCCCCCCGGTCCTCCGTCGCCAGGTGCTCCGCCCGGCCGATGCCCAGGAAGTCCCGCCGGTAGATGCGCACCATGGCCATGAAGATGGAGGCGATGAGCGGCCCGACCAGCAGCCCCATCATCCCGAACACGGCCAGCCCGCCGAACATGGACAGGAAGACGAGCAGCGGGTGCAGCGCCATCCTCGCGCCACACAGCCGGGGCCGGATGACGTTGTCGATGGTCCCCACGAGGAAGGCGCCCCAGGCCAGCAGGAAGACGCCCTCGCTCACCCGGTTCACCGCGATGAGCACCACGCCAATGGGCCCCCAGACGAGCGCCGTCCCGCCCACCGGCACCAGCGCCACCAGCACCATGGCCGCGGCCCACACCCCGGCGTGAGGCACCCCCGCGATGAGCAACCCCACGAAGCCCACCGCCCCCTGGATGAGCGCGGTGACGGTGTTGCCGTAGACGATGGCGTACGCGACGTCCGTGAACTCGCGCGCGAAGGCCTCGAAGTAGCGGCGGTCCAACGGCACCAGCCGCGTCACCTCCCGCACCAGGCGGCGACCATCCAGGAAGAAGTAGTACATGGACACCGTCATCAGGAACATGTTGACGAGCAGCTCGGTGCCCGCCCCCACCAGGTCCTTGAGCAGCGCCGCGCCGCCCGTCACCGCCGCCATCAGCGAGCGCTCGGTCTGCGCGCTCTCCGGATCCAACCGGACGTAGCGGGACAAGCCCCGAGGCAGGCTGGAGACGAAGTGGTGGCGCAGGTCCACCCGGTCCAACAGGTCCTGCGCCTGGCCCACGAACTGGAGCACCTCCCGCGCGACCATCCAGCCGACGAGGGCCAGCGGCGCGAGGATGAGCAGGAACACGGTGAGGGTGGACAGGCCCGCGCACAGCGGCTGGCGCCCCGGCAGCCTCTGGCACAGGGCGTCCTGCACCGGAACGAACAGGACGACGAGGAAGCCGCCCAGCAACACCGGCATGAGGAACGGCAACAGGATCCTGGAGAACAGGATCAGCGCGAGCGCGAACAGGCCCGCGAACACGAAGTTCGACCACCGCCGTGAATCAGCCACCGCCCCACCCCGCCCCGCCCGACGAGCCCACCGACCATCACGAACCTATGGCTCGTACCGCGCACCGGGAAGCCCGGCCTTCGCCCCCGGGGTGTCCCACCCGCGACTTGTGGACGTTCCACGCGTCCCCCGGTGGCACGCACGCGCCTCCCCGCGAGGGAGGACGCCGCGGCCGGCATCGAGGGGTGTCACCTACCGCCCGTTCACGGCGACCCGGGAGCTACACCACGGGTCGCCAGCACGGGGCACGGCCTACTTCTTCTTGCCCTCGGCGGCGGCCTTCGCCTCCGCCTTGTTCTTCTTGGCCCGCTTCTTCCAGGCCTGCTTGATCTTCATCTGCACGCGGCGGTGCTTGCTCTTGCTGCGGGCCATCGCTGACTCCTGTGCGCCCCAGGGGGGTGCTTTTGAAAAAGGGGGCCTTAACTATCAGAACCGGAAGGGCTCCCGGAAGAGGAACCCTCCGGAGTCGTCTCGGAGGCCCCCTGGGGAGGCTCCGAACCCGTCCCGCCGGGCCCTTCGTCCTCCGGGGCGGGCCGCGTCGGGTAGGGAATGCCCTCCGCGCCCCGGACCTGGGTGGGGCGGGCGGAGGACACCGTCACCTCGCCCTCTCGGTCCTCGTCCGGGGGGCGGTCCTTGGAGGCGGGGGCGCTGCTCTGCTGGGGGCGCTTCTTCACCGCGGCGAAGATGGGCTTGCAGGCGTCCACGAACTTGCGGACCTCGTCCAGGGGCAGCGCCGGGCAGTGGTTGCCGTTCACCCCCGTCATGGAGGTGGCCATGCACATGGCGTTGAGGATGGCCTCCTCGGTCGCCTCCATCACCGCCTCGTAGAGGGGGTCCAGGCGCTGATCCAACAGGAGCTTCAGCTTGTAGACCATCTTCTGGGTGCGGCGCGGGATGATGTTCGCGGTGGAGAAGCCGACCACGATTTCACCCGAGCCGTGCGCCGCGTAGCTGCCCACCCGGCCGATGCCCAGGCCCACCCGCTTGCACAGGCGGTTGATCTGATGACTCAAGAGGGGCGCGTCCGTGGCGACGACGGCGATGATGGAGCCGTAGGTCATGCCGCGCTTGGGGGTGCCCTTGAACTTCTCCGCCAGCACCTCGCCCACGGGCAGGCCGCCCACGCGCAGGTTGTGCATCTTCCCGAAGTTGGACATCACCAGCACGCCCAGCGTGTAGCCGCCCAGCACCTCCGGGAGCTTGCGGGACGCGGTGCCGATGCCGCCCTTGAAGTCGCACGTCACCATGCCGGTGCCGCCGCCCACGTTGCCCTCCTGCACCGGGCCGCTGGCGGCGTTGCGGATGGCCTCGAAGACGTGCTCCTCGCGCACGTGCCGGCCGGAGATGTCGTTGAGCCACGAGTCGTCGCACTCGCCCACCACGGGGATGATGACGTCGTGCTCGTCGCCGATGCCCGGGTAGCGCTCCACCAGGTGCCGCGCCACGCCGTCCGACACCGCGCCCACCGCCATGGTGTTGGTGAGCAGGATGGGCGTCTCGATGAGGCCCCACTCCATGAGCTGCGTCATGCCGGAGACCTCGCCCGCGCCGTTGAGCACGAAGCCGCCTCCCGTCATCCGCTCCATGAAGATGTTGCCCATGTTGGGCATGATGGCCGTGACGCCCGTGCGCACCGGCCCGTGGCCCGGCCTCAACGGGCCGTCGCCCTGGATGAGCGTGCAGTGCCCGACCAGCACCCCTTCCACGTCGGTGATGGCGTTGTACTTCCCGGGCTTGAAGCGCCCCAGCGGCAGGCCCAGCTCTCGGGCCCGGACGCGCGGTCCGTTGTACTCGGGGATGTGCACCATGCCGGGCACACTAGCGGACCATCCCCTACCGTCAACCACTCCTGGCGGAGCGGGTGCGGCCGGCGTGGGCCCGGGCGGGGAGGCCCGGGCCCGCTCGCGCGTCAGGACTTCAGTTCCAGGCGAGGCGCGGCTTCACCGTTCACGGGGCCCAGGCCGGTGCCCCCGTTCGGCGGCGCGGCCACGACGCCGGGCAGCGTGGGCGAGGGAGCGGGCGTGTGCGGCTCCTCCGGCAGCGAGGGGACCTTGTGCAGCACGGGCGTCACCGGGTGCTCCTGGGCGGCGCGGCGCGCCTCGCGCTCCTTGTAGCGGCGGATGGCGGGGGCCATGATTTCGCCGATGAGCGTGCGGTAGTCCATGCCCGCGCCCTGGGCGATGAGCACCAGGTCGCTCCACCCCGGCGTGAGGCCCGGCAGCGGGTTGCACTCGATGAAGTAGATGCGCCCCTTGTCGTCCATGCGGAAGTCGATGCGCGCCACGTCGCGGCACCCCAGCGCCATGAACGAGCTGCGCGCCGCCGTGCGCAGCTTCTCCAGCAGCGCGGGCTCCAGCTTGGCCGGCGCGTCGTAGCGGATGCGGTCGGTCCAGTCGAGCTTGTGCTGGAAGCTGTAGACGGGGTTCTTCTCCCCCTTGTCGAGGAAGACGATCTCCATGGGCGGCAGCACGCGCGGGCGCCGCTCGCCCAGCAGGCCCACCGTGAACTCGCGCCCGCCGATGTACTCCTCGATGAGCGCCGGCTGCTGGTACTTGCCGGCGATCTCCCGCACCACCTCGCGCAGCTCCGCCTCGCTGTGGCACACGCTCTTGGTGACGACGCCCTTGGAGCTGCCCTCCGCCACCGGCTTCACGATGAGCGGGAAGGTGGTGAACTCCTTGTTGAGCCGCTCCTTGCCCGTGGCCATCAGCTGGAAGTTGGGCGTGAGGATGCCCGCCTGGCGGACGATCTTCTTCGCCAGCGCCTTGTCCAGCGCGATGGAGAGCGTGGCCGGATCGCTTCCCGTGTAGGGGACGTCCAGCAGCTCCAGCATCGCGGGCACCTGGCTCTCGCGGTTGCGGCCCTTGAAGCCCTCGGCGATGTTGAAGACGATGTCCAGCGGCGTGCTCGACAGCACCGTCGGCAGCTCCGCGGTGGCCTCCAGGTCGATGACCTCGTGGCCCCACGAGGCGATGGCCTCGCGGATCGCCTGCAGCGTGTTGGGCGAATCGTACTCGGCCTCGCTGTCCTCCACCGACTCGCCGTGGGCGCTCGGCTTGACGCGCTTGACGTTGTACGTGAAGCCCACGCGCAGCGGCCCCGACTTGCGCGCCGGCTTGCCCTGGCGCCGCGCGGAGTCCTTGATCTTGTAGCGCTTCGCCGCGCTCTGGATGATGGAGTTGATGACGCCATCCAGGTGCAGGCCGTCCAGCTCCGCCGACGCGTAGATGCCCGCGCCCGGCTCCAGGCTGGGCAGCGCGTTGATTTCGAGGAAGTACGGCACGCCCGCGTCGCTGAGCCGGAAGTCGATGCGCCCCAGGTCGCGGCAGTCGAGCGCCTGGTAGATGCGCTGGGCCATCTTCCGCACGTCCTCCGCCGTGCGGGCCGGAATCAGCGCGGGCGCGCGCACGCTGACCGCGCTCTCCTTCTTCGTCTTCAGCTCGTAGTCGTAGATGGCGTAGCGCCGGCCCGCCGTCACGGCCGGGTCCACCACGTACTCCACCGGCGTGAGCACGCCGTCATAGTCGTTGTCCACGGCGGCCAGGAACGGCACCGTCAGGTCGCGGCCGGAGATGTACTCCTCCACCAGCACGCCCGCGGGGTACTTCTCCAGGGCGGCGGCGACCTTGACGCGCACCTCGTCCAGCGTCTCCGCGATGGAGTCCTGGGTGATGCCCTTGGAGGAGCCCTCGAAGTTGGGCTTCACGATGACGGGGTAGCGCAGGTCCTGCGCCGTCAGCTCGCTGAGCTTCTCCACGTACTGCCAGCCCGGCGTGCGGATGCCGTGCTTGGTGAGGATGAGCTTGGTGAGCTGCTTGTCCAACGTCACCGCCAGCGCGTACGCGTCCGAACCCGTGTACGGGAAGCCCAATTCGTCGAAGAGCGCGGGGTAGAACGCCTCGCGGAAGCGGCCCCGGCGGCCCTCGGCCGTGTTGAAGATGAGGTCCGGGCTGTACGCCTCCAGCCGCGCGACGGTGCGCGAGGCGGGACCGCTCACCTCGAAGCGCTCCAGTCGGTGCCCCAACCGTTCGATCGCCGCGGCGAGCGCGTTGACCGTCTCCTGGGTGTCGAACTCCGCTTCCTCTTCCGAATCGGACAGCCTGAGATTGTGGGTCAGCGCGATGCGCACGGTAGCCCCCTTCTCTTCTTGAGCGAGCGACCGCGGCGCACCTTTGCCGCGGACATGAGTCTTCCCGGAGCGCGCTGATGCGCCACGGGGTCGCGAGCTGCAACGGTTGCGCCCGCCACAACCTTCCCATCCACGACCTGCGTCTGCGCCCACGTGTCGCCCAGCCGCCAGCCGAGCGGGTCCTTCAACACGCGCCACGCCTCGACGCCGCCGATGACGACGAGCCCCGCCACCGCGGCCACGTTGCCCAGCGGCGCGGGCATCATCCCCAGCAGCACGATGAGCGCCAGCGGCGCGTTGCGCAGCGTGCTGTCGCGGTGGCGCGCCGCCGAGCGCGTGGGCAGGTGCATCACCTTCACGCCGAAGATGCGCTTGCCCACGCTCTGCCCCTGCAGCATCCCGTCCGCCAGCAGCAGGAACAGCAGCGCCACCACCATGCCCGCGGCGCCACACACGACGTAGAGGCCCCACGCCACGCCCACGTCGACGACGCGCGCGCCCAACCGCAGCCACAACGACGCCTTGGGGTACGGGGACACCGGCGCGGTGTCCTCCACCACGAGCCTCAGCGCCCTGCCGCCGCCGCGGCTGGCCGCCATGAGGACCCGCTCGCGTTGGGCACTCACTCCTCGGGCTCCAAGGTGAGTCCCTCCTCGAGGGTGTCCGGCTCGTCCAGGCCCGCCAGCTTCGCCAGCCGCTCGCGCGCGCTCAGCGCGAAGGCGGGCGGCGGCCCCGGGTCCGACTCCCAGGCGCTCGCGTCGACCGGATCCTCCGGCGGCGGCCGCGCCAGGCGCACCAGCCGCTCGCGCGCGGCGTGGACCTCCGGTTCGGCGGGGGCACCCGGGCGGGTGAAGAAGACGAACGCCATGGCCGGCCGCTTGGAGGCGTCGCGCATCGCGAACTGCACACCGTCCAGGTTCCAACCCTTCGCCGTCCACTCGTTCAAGGTGCGCTCCAGCGCTCCCTCGTCCACGGTGGACAACTCGACCACTTTGTACTGCAACGGTTCAGGGATACGAACCACGGGGGCGCGCCCGCTTCCGGGGCGCCGTCCCGACTGCCCTCGCCGGCGTTGGGGCGGGGGCTTCTCCGACCTGCGTCTAGGACGCTTCTTGGTGGGCATCGTGCGCGAGCTATTTGGACCGAACGCCCGCGGCGGATCAAGCGGCAACCCGCGCGCGGCGAGTCGGGGTGTTGCCTACAGGAGCTTCGCGGCCTCCAGCGCGTGGTAGGTGATGATGAGGTCGGCGCCGGCCCGCTTGATGCCGGTGAGCGTCTCCAGCATCACCCGCTCGTAGTCGATCCACCCGTTCTGGCCGGCGGCCTTGAGCATGGAGTACTCGCCGGAGACGTTGTAGGCGGCCAGCGGCAGGTCGAAGCGCTCCTTCACGGCGCGGATGACGTCCAGGTACGCCAGCGCGGGCTTGACCATGAGCATGTCGGCGCCCTCCTCCACGTCCAGGGCGGCCTCGCGCAGGGCCTCGCGCACGTTGCCGGGGTCCATCTGGTAGCCGCGGCGGTCGCCGGACTTGGGGGCGCTCTGGGCGGCCTCGCGGAAGGGGCCGTAGTAGCCGGAGGCGTACTTCACCGCGTAGGACATGATGGGCACGTCCGTCAGGCGCACCTCGTCCAGCGCGCGGCGGATGGCGCCCACCCGGCCGTCCATCATGTCCGAGGGCGCGATGATGTCCGCGCCGGCCTGGGCGCAGGTGACGGCCATCTGCGCGAGCAGGGGCAGCGTGGCGTCGTTGACGACGTGGCCGTCCTCGAGGACGCCGCAGTGGCCGTGGTCGGTGTACTCGCACAGGCACACGTCGGCGACGACCTGCAGGTCGGGCTCGGCGGCCTTGATTTCGCGGATGGCGCGCTGGACGACGCCGTCCCGCGCGTAGGCCTGCGTGCCCTGCCCGTCCTTGTGGTCGGGGATGCCGAACAGGATGACGGAGGGGACGCCCAGGGACTTCGCCTGCCGAGCCTCGGCCACGGCGTGCTCGAGCGACAGGTTGAAGATGCCCGGCATGGAGGAGATGGGACGGCGCACGTCCCGACCTTCGACCACGAACAGGGGATAGATGAAGTCCCCCGGGTCGAGGCGCGTCTCGCGCACCATCTCACGCAGGACGGGGGAACGGCGGAGCCGACGGGGGCGATGGACGGGATGGGCCATGGGTCGCCGGTATAAACCGGTGACCCGCCGGCTTCATCGTTTCCGTGTGGCCGCCCGGCCGCTCAGCCTGCGGCGAGCCGCCAGCTGAGCTGATGCCGGTGACGCTCGCGGTCGTGGCGCTGGGCCCGCACCTCCGCGATGTCCGCCTCGTGCAGCGCTCGCGCGTAACGCACCCGCGCCGCCTCCGTCCCCGCCGCCAGGCCCCGCTCGGCCTCGGCCAGCTCACGACGGGCTTCCTCACGCTGCTGCTCGACGCGCTCCTCGTACGTCATCCCGCTTCTCCTACGTTGGGGTGTGTCCGGCGGTGATTGCAGGAGCCGGACCATGCGCCCGCTTTCGCCAAGAGGGCGAAAGCACGAGGTATCGCGGCGCGGCAGGGACAGCAGGCGTGCGAAAGGGGTTTCCCATCCCCGCGAAAGAGGCGTCGCGGGGCGCCCCACGCGCGCCCGTCCGCCCGGCCGTCCCCTCCCGGGGCGGCGGAGGCAATCGTCGGCCGCCTCGCTCGTCTACAGTCGCGACCGTGACAGACAGCACGCCTGCCATCGAAGTGACGAACCTGGGCAAGACGTACCACCGCGCGTTCCGCAAGACGGGGAACATCGCCCTGCGGGGCATGAGCCTGACGGTGCCCCGCGGGAGCGCGTTCGGCCTCATCGGCCCCAACGGAGCCGGCAAGACGACCTTCATCAAGAGCATCCTCGGCATCGTCCAACCGAGCCACGGCGCGGTGCGCGTGCTGGGCGGCTCGCCGGAGGACGCCGCCATCCGGGCCCGCATCGGCTACCTGCCCGAACGGCTCCACCTGCCCAACGCCTGGACGCCCACGGCGTTCCTCGCCACCGTCGCCCAGCTCAAGGGCCTGACGCCCGACCCCGCCCGCCACGTGCCCCTGCTGGAGCGGGTGGGCCTGGCCGACGCGGTGACCCGCAAGATTGGTGGGTACTCCAAGGGAATGCGTCAGCGCCTGGGGCTGGCGGCGGCGCTGCTGGGCCAGCCGGAGCTGCTGGTGCTGGACGAGCCGACGGACGGCATCGACCCGATGGGGCGCATGGAGGTGCGCCGCATCCTCCTGGAGGAGGTGCAGCGGGGGGCGACGCTGTTCCTGAACTCGCACCTGCTGGCGGAGACGGAGCGGGTGTGTGATCGCGTGGCCATCCTCGCGGACGGACAGGTGGTGCGCGAGGGGCGGCTCGAGGAGTTGATGCGCGGCGACTCGCGCTGGGTGGCGCGCTTCGCGCCGGGCGCGGATGGCCCGAGGCTGGCGGAGGCGGGCTTCGTCGCGGGGGGCGCGGAGGGAGTGTTCCACGTCGAGGCCCAGGACCCCGGGGCGCTCAACGCGGCGTTGGACCGGGCGCGGGCCACGGGGGCGCTGCTGGTGGAGTTGAGGCGGGACGGCATGGACCTGGAGTCGGTGTTGCTGGGGACGGTGCGCGCGCGGACGGGGGTGGCGGCATGAGGGCGGTGCTGGGAATCGCGGGCTACGTCCTGCGAGAGGCCGTGTCGCGGAAGTTCATCCTGGCGTTCCTCGTCGGCATCACCCTGGTGCTCGCCGTGGTGGCGCTGAGCCTGCGCCTGGACGTCATCGACGGGGCGCTGGCGGCGTCGCGGCTGTTCGGCAACGAATTGCGCGCGAGCATCCAGTCGGTGGACGTGGCCCTGCGCCCGGTGTTCCAGGGCGCGGCCTTCATCGTGTTCTACGGGGGCATCCTCTTCGGCATCGTGGCGTGCTCGGACTTCGCGCCGGGGCTGATGTCGCCCGGGCGCATCGAGCACCTGCTCGCCCTGCCCATCCAGCGCTGGCAGCTGCTCGCGGGGACGTTCCTGGGCGTGATGACGCTGGCGCTGGGCGGGACGCTCTACGGCACGACGGGGCTGGTGCTCATCTTCGGCGTGAAGGCGGGCTATTGGACGGTGGGGCCGCTGGTCGCGGGGCTGATGGCGTGCGTGGGCTTCGCGGCGGTGTACGCGGTGATGCTGACGACCGCGACGCTGGTGCGCAGCGCGGCGCTCTGCGCGGCGGCGGGCTTCACTTTGCTGGTGGGCGGCATCATCGCGGGGCACCGGCAGGACATCTCGAGGTTCTTCGAGGAGGGCGTCAGCCGCGACCTCTTCATGGCGGTGACGGTGATGCTGCCCCGGCTGTCGGCGCTGGCGGAGGCCGCGGGCGACATCGCCGCGTCCACGCCGCTGGAGGTCCGCTCGTTGGAGACCCTGCTGCTGGGCGTCTTCGTGTTCGGCCTGGGAGCGCTGGCCGTGGGATTCTGGCGGTTCGAGGGAAAGGACTACTGACGTGGACAAGCGCCAGAAGCGGAAGGTGTGGCTGGGGGTGGCGGGGGGGCTGTTCGTCCTCGCGGCGATACTGATGCTCACCGGACAGGGCGAGGACGCCCCGCCGGAGGCTCCCAAGGTGGAGTTCCCCCGGCGGATGCGCGCGCCCGAGCGGGAGCGCGCCGAGCGCCGCAGGACGCAGGTCGTCCCGACGCTGGCGGTCCAGGACGCCGGGCCCGCCGAACCCGCGCGGCCGAGGGATCCGCTGCTCGCCGCCCTCCCCCGGGGCAAGGGCAAGACGGCGGTGGTCATCGAGGCGAACGCGCTGAGGCACTCGCCCATCGGCGAGCTGCTGCTCGCCTGCCTCATGCGCGACGGGGGCAAGCAGTTGGAGGAGATCCGCAAGGCCAGCGGCGTGGACCCGCTCCAGGATCTGGACCGGCTGGTCGTCACGGACGAGGGGCTGATGCTGTCGGGCAACTTCGCCGGCGCGCGCTTCCAGGAGCTGCTGGGCGAGCGCGTGTCGTTCGACTACGGCCAGGGCGCGCGCATCTACGAGCCGGGCGAGACGAACCTCCCCCAGCAGGACGGCAGCAACGTGCGCCGGCGCGGGCCCGGAGGGGCGCTGGGGACGTGGAACAACCAGCTGCTCGTCGTGGGGAAGACGCCGGACGAGGTGAAGGCGGCCATCGACCGCCTGGAGGGGCGCGGCGGCGACGAGCCTCCCCTCCTCACCGAGAACAACACCTACGGTGAGATGTATGGCGTGCTCTCCGTGGAGGACATCGCCCGGCTGTTCCCACCCGAGCAGGCGGAGCTGGCGCAGCGGCTGCGCACCGTCGCGCAGAACGTGGAGCTGCACATGGACGCCAGCTCGGACGTGGCGCTGGTCGCAGAGGTGACGGGCGCCAACGCCAGCGACGTGGAGGACCTGGGCAAGTCCCTGGGCGCCGCCCTGTCGCTCGCACGGCTGCAGGCCCAGGCGGGGGGCGACAAGGACAAGGACCTGGCCCAGCTGCTCGACTTCGCCAAGGTGCGGCCGGATGGCGACTCGTTCACCCTGGAGATGGCCGTCCCCCTGGCCATCATCCAGGAGCGCCTGGCCTTCTGCCGCGAGGAACGCAAGGACGAGACGGCGAAGGACCTGGCGCCGAGCGCGGCCGCCGCCCCCTCGGCCCCTGATGCCGCGACGGAGGGTGTCCCGGCCCCCCCGGGCGAATGAAGCCCCGGAGGGGGTGATTCAACCCCAGCCCCGTCGAAAGCGGACGCCGCAGGCGCCCGCCGGTGGACCGACGGGAAGGCCGTGGATGGTGCGTCAGGGTTTTTGTAACAATTGAAGCCCTCGGGCCTGCCCCAATCCCGGGGTGCCCCTCACGACCACCATGCTGACGCCCTCGCGCCTGTCGAGAGTCGCCCCCCTGCTGTTCGGCTCGGGTCTCTGCGCCCTCGTCTATCAGACCGTCTGGCTTCGGGAGTTCCGTCTCATCTTCGGTGCGAGTACCGCGGCCTCCGCGGCGGTGCTCGCCATCTTCATGGCGGGGCTCGGCCTGGGCAGCGCGCTGCTCGGCGCGCGCGCGGACCGTCAGCCGAAGCCCCTGGGCTTCTACGCCCACCTGGAGCTGCTCATCGCCGCCAGCGCGGCCCTGAGCCCCTTCCTCGTCACCCTGGTTCGCGCGGCCTATATCGGGCTGGGCGGAACCGTCGGCATGGGGATGGTCCTCGGGTCGGGCGTGCGGCTGCTGCTGTCCGCGCTCGTGTTGGCCGTGCCCACCGTGCTCATGGGCGGCACGCTCCCCGCCGCCGCGCGCGCCGTCCAGTCGGACGAGGATCCACAGCGGCGCGGCCTCGCCGTCCTGTACGGCGTGAACACGCTCGGAGCCGTCACCGGCGCGGCGTTGTCGACCTTCTTCCTCCTCGAGGTGTTCGGGAACCGGACCACGCTGTGGATGGCGTGCCTGCTCAACGCGCTCGTCGCCATCGTCGCGCGCGGCATCAGCCGTGCGACGGAGGCCCCGGGGGCGACGCCCGCCGCGGTGACTCCCGTCGTCCCGGAGCCCCCCGTCTCGACGAGCGTGGCGACGTCCCTCCCGCTGGCGGTGCAGCAGGACCTTCCTCCCCGGCCGTTCGTCCTGGTCGCGGCGGCGACGACGGGCTTCGCGTTCCTGCTGATGGAGCTGGTCTGGTACCGGATGCTCGGGCCCATCCTCGGAGGAACGACGTTCACGTTCGGGCTCATCCTCGCCATGGCGCTGTTCGGCATCGGCCTGGGCGGCGCGGCGTACTCCGTCGGCTTCCGGTTCCGTCAGGCCACGCTGACGGGCTTCGCGCTCACCTGCGCCGCCGAGGCGGCGTTCATCGCCCTGCCCTTCGCGCTGGGAGATCGGCTCGCGGTCACCGCCGCGCTGCTTCGCCCGCTCGGGGACGTCGGGTTCGGCGGCATGGTGCTGGGCTGGGCGCTCATCGCGGGCGTCGTCGTACTGCCCGCCGCGTTCGTCTCCGGCGTCCAGTTCCCCCTGCTGCTCGCGCTCATCGGGCGAGGTGGAAAGGACGTGGGCAGGCAGGTGGGGCAGATCTACGTGTGGAACACGGCGGGTTCCATCACGGGCTCGCTCGCCGGTGGCTTCGGCGTGCTGCCGCTCCTGACCGCGACGGGGACGTGGCGGCTGGTGGCCGGCATCCTCGCGGCATTGGGCCTGGCCTCCGCGCTCCTCTCGCTCCGCAGCGAGCGCCGGCGCTACGCGGCCCTGATGTGGCCCGTTCTCGTCGCCGCGCTGGCGGTGGTGCTGTCGAGCGCCGAGGGCCCGACGGCCGCGTGGCGGCACGGTGGCGTGGGCGCGGGACGCTCCGGCATCCAGGAGGAGACGAGCATCAACCGGGTCGACGCCTGGCGCCGCCACCACGCCCGCTCCCTCGTCTGGGAGAAGGACGGCGTCGAGAGCAGCGTCGCGCTCGCCACCGGGAACGGCCTGGCCTTCATCGTGAACGGCAAGTCGGATGGGAGCACGCTCGGCGACGCGCCGACCCAGGTGATGAGCGGGCTGGTGGGCACCCTGGCCCATGCCAATCCCCGGAATGCCCTGGTCATCGGCATGGGGACGGGGAGCACGGCGGGGTGGATGGGCCGGGTCCCCAGCATGGAGCGGTTGGACGTCGTGGAGATCGAACCGGCGATCCTCGACGTCGCCCGGGACAGCGCCGCCGTCAACGCGGATGTGCTGCACAACCCCAAGGTGCACACCTTCATCGGGGACGCGCGCGAGGTGCTGCTGGCCAGCAAGCAGACCTACGACATCATCTTCTCCGAGCCGTCCAACCCCTATCGCGCCGGCATCTCCAGCCTCTTCACGCGAGACTTCTATCAGGCGGTGAAGGGCCGGCTGGGCAATGACGGCATCTTCGTCCAATGGCTCCAGGCCTACGAGGTGGACGCGCGGACCGTCCACAGCGCGTATGCCACGCTCGCCAGCGAGTTCGAGTTCGTGGAGACATGGCAGAGCCACCGCAGCGACCTGCTGTTGGTCGCGACGCGGCGGCCCCTGGTCCACGACATCGACCGTCTGCGCGCCCGTCTGAAGCAGGAGCCCTACCGGAGCGCGGTCCGTGACGTCTGGCGCACCACGGAAGCAGAGGGCGTGCTGGCGCGCTTCGTCGCCAATCCGGTCCTGACCCAGCGGGTCGCGGCGGAGGGAGAGGAGCTCGTCAACACGGACGACCTCTCGTTCATCGAGTTCGCGTTCCCGCGCAGCCTGGGGCGCTCGTCGGGCTTCTCCGTCGAGACGCTCTGGACGGCCTCGCGCGCGCTCGGGACGGACCGTCCGGTGAACATCCGGGGCGCGGTGGACTGGGACCGCGTGGATCAGCTCCGGGCCTGGAACGGCGTGTCCCCGGCCTCGAAGCCGTCCACGGAGAGCCCCGCCCTCTCCGCTCGACGCGCCTTCATCGACGCCCTCGTCAAGAAGTCGACGCCCGCGGCGCTCGCGCAGTGGCGGGCGAACCCGTGGGAACCCAAGGGCCCCCAGGAGCTGGTGGCGCTGACGTTCAGCCTCGCGGGGCTCGGCGACGAAACAGCGCTCGGGTACATCGCCGCCATGCGGCGCGACCTCCCGGTGGAGGCCGACCTGTGCGAGGGCCTGTTGCGACTCCGGCAGAACCGCGCGGAGGAGGCGACGGCGCTGCTGGAGCGGGCCTTCGTCGCGATGCGGAAGCACCCCTGGGCCCCGCCCGACATGACCCGCAACGTGCTCACGCAGCTGCCGCCCCTCGCGCGCGCCCACAAGGCCCTGGGGCGCAGGCTCTACGACGTGCTCGCCCAGCCCTTCGCCGTGGATGGCGTCACGGAGGCGCGGCGCGACGCACGGCTGGAGCTGGCGCTCGCCGTGGATTGGACGGGCCTGTGCGTGGAGGCGTTCGCTCCGCTCGAGCCATCCCCCTCCTGGGATGGATGGACGCTGGAGCTGCGCCGACGCTGCTATCGGGACACGGGGCACCCGCTGGCCGAGCTCGCGGAGGAGGAGTACCAACGCCTGCTCGACCAGTCCCCCGCCTCCTTCCTCCCCGACCTGCCCGACACGCCGCCGCCTCCGCACGACGTCAACGGCGGCTTCGCGGGCTCCGCGCGCTACTGAGCCGCGCCTCGCGAGCACCAGGCCCTGGCCGGGGGCGCCGGGAAGAATCGCCCGCGCGCCCCGCACGCGCTCACGCCACCATCGCCCGCACCTCCGCCGTGAAGGCGTGCGCGTCATCCGCATGGACGACGAGGGGCGGAAGCACCACGAGCCCCGCTCCACCGCCCTTCACCGCGCGCAGCAACACCAGCTTCGCGGGCCGGTCCGCGCGAGGGTGGATCCACCGCACCGTGCGCGGCGCCAGGTCGTGCGCGAGCAGCACCGACACCAGCTCGCTGAAGCGGGAGGCCGGGTACACCATGCACAGCCCCCCGCGCGGCTCCAACAGGTGCGCCGCCGCCCGCGTGACGTCCCGCAGGTCGCACGCGAGCTCATGCCGCGCGAGCGCCTTCTCCTCCGACGCGCTGGTGCGCCCGGTGGCCCTCGCCCGGTAGGGAGGATTGCAGACCACGTGCGAGAACCCGCTGGAGGGGAACTGCTCCGCCACGCGTCGCAGGTCCCCGTGCACGAGCGACACCGCGCGTTCGCAGCGGTTCAGGTAGACGTTGCGTTCGGCCAGTGAGAACAAGCCGGGCTGGAGCTCCAGCGCGGTGATGTCCCCGAGCCCCAGCCGCCGCGCGAGCACGAGCGGGATGATGCCGCAGCCCGTGCCCAGGTCCATGAGCCGGCCTCGTGGCGCCCCACCTTCGTGGACCGTGAAGTGCGCGAGCAGCAGCGGGTCCAACGTGAAGCGGTACCCCAGCCGCCGCTGGAGGACCCGCACCGTCCCCCCGCAAATCGAATCGAGGGTCTCCCCCGGCCCCGCGCGAAGCTCGAGCCTCACGCGCCGGGGCCACGGCTCCGGCAGGCCTGGCGTCAGCACCCTCACGCGGGAAAGCTAGGCTTGCGTGTCGAGGAACAGAAGGCCCGCGGGCGGCAGCGGTTCCACACGCAACGTCCGCGGAGGCAGGGTCGCCTGCGCCTCCATCACCGCGCGCACCTCCCATACCGGAGGTGGGTTGAGCGCGAAGCCCGCCTGGAACGTCCCCGACTCGACCCCCTGCACCAGCGCCTCCAACCCCTGCACCGGGAACACCTGCGGGTGCCCCGGGGACTCCGGGTCCTGGATGCCCAGCACCGTCCGCAGCACCAGCGCGTTGAGCAGCGCCAGGTCCAGGCTGCGCAGCGTCGGGTTGCGGGGCGCGCCCTTCAGGTGGGCCAGGTCCAGCCCCTGTCGGAAGCGAAGGATGCGCCCCCGGCCTCCGGGCAGCACCAGCAGCACCGCGTGCTGGCCGGAGATCATCGTCGCCAGCCGCTCGCGCGCGGCCACCTGGCCCCGGGGCGTGTCCAGCGGCATGTCCAGTTCGTAGACCCGCGCATAGGCCGTCACCAGCGTGAGGAACGTCTCCTCATTGAAGGTCTCCACGCCCTTGAGCGCGCGGTGGATGGGCCGCAACTCCAGCCCCGGATCGGCCAGCGGAACCACGGCGGCAAGCGTCAGGCCGCTCTCGTTCAGCGCGGTGAGCGGACGCATGGGCGCCTCGTCCAGCACCGCCTGGATGCGCTTGGCCACCGGCGAGGGCTCGATGCGGCGCAGCGACAGGACGTGCCCGTCGTACCGCCCTTCCCACACCAGCACCGAGCGCTCGCTCGCCTCCGCGAGCAGCGCCCGGAAGACGCCGTGGTCATCCGCCGTCAGCGTGACGGCGGGCTCGGCCTCCCAGGCCCGGGGCCGGTAGGGGTCGTGCTCCAGGGGCGTCCCGGCGTCCGGCTGGAGCGCCCCGAGCAGGTACCGAACCGGGGGGCCCGCCAGCTTGCCAGCAGGGCCGTGGACCTCCACCAGATAGAGCGCGGGCCGGGTGTCGCGCAGCAGCATCCCGGCGTCCCGCTGGCGCCGCAGCTCCGCGCTGGGGTTCGCCGCCTCGAGGAGCGGCCGGACGTGCGACGGCTGAGGAACCGCGTTGCTGCGCGGCACGTAGCCACTGGGCTCCAGCGAATGCGCCAGTGGGGTCAGCAGGGCCGGGAACGGATGGACACGCGCCATGGCGGGGAAGGTGGTACTGGATGCCCCGCCATGCCACGGCGCGTGCCCGCCTGCTCCCCGGGCCGTCTACCACCAGACGTTCTTGTACGGCCGGTCCCTGGCCGACTTCAGCGAGGAGCGGTCCACGCTCTCCTCCCACAGCAGGCTCACCGTGGTGATGGCTCCCGCGGAGCCGAGGAACGACAGCACGTAGGGCGTCGACTGGTCGAAGCCGCCCAGCACCAGTCCGGAGATGAGCAGCACCGCCGCGCCCACGCCCGCGCCGAACAGGTCCGCGCGGAGGATCTGCGACGGCGTCGGGTCATAGCGCATGGTCGCCAGCGCCAGCGCCCCCGCGCCGATGCCCGGGGCCAGCAGGAGCGCGTCCCGCCACGTCTTCGAGGAGATGTCCGTCCCGGAGAAGTGGATGACCGCCATGAGCAGCGCCGCGTACGCCGCGCCCCAGCCCGCGCCCGAGGACACCAGCAGGCCGTCGTTGAGCGGCAGCTGCCCGCCCCCCAGGCCCGCGGTGAGCCACGCGCCCAGCTCCGCGCCGAGGAACGCCGACCAGGTCAGCACGCCCGCGTCCTGGGAGAACAGGTCCATGAAGCCGGCCATGAACATGCCGCCCACCACCGAGTTGCCGATGGTGAAGGACGCCATCGGCCGGTCCACCCAGTTGTTGAACTGCCACCAGGACGACGCGCCGAACCCCAGGCCCGCGCCGATGAGCGTGCCCGCGAGCATCGCCTCCCGCGAGCTCTTGTCGAAGCTGAAGTCATTGGCGAACGCCTGGGTGAAGAAGCCGCCCAGCGCGCCGAGCGTCGTGTGGTGGGCGATGAACTTGAAGCTGCCCGGCCCCGACAGGAACGGCCCCTGGCGGCGCTGACCATCCAGCATCGAGCCGGAGTCGACGGGCACGGGCTGCACGGGGCCCGTGCTCCACTTGTCCGACGTGGACAACGGGCTCTTCGCAGAGGTGCCCAACGGATCGAGCTCCGGCGTCGCGACCGGCGCGTCGCCCAGGGGGGGCGCGGCCTCCGACGCCTGAGGCAGGCCCTGCCGCGGCGAGTCCTCCAGCGGAGGCTCCGCCGGCAACGCGTCGTCCGAGGGGGCCGCGTACGCGGGGTCCTCCGCGGCGGGCTGGGCGACGGGAGCCGCCGGTGACGCCTCCCCGGGCGACGGGTACGCGGGCCGCGCCGGAGCGGGCTCCAGGGTGCCCTGCGTCGGATAGGACTGGGCGCGCGCGGCTTGTGGCAGCACGAGCGCGAGGGTGACGGCGGCGAGGCTGGTCCAGGTTCTCAGAAATGACACGCAAGGACTCCTTGGGTCCACGATGCAGAAGACCACAACCCGAGCGCCCCCGCTGGTTTTTGCGTGACCCATCCCCCACCCCGCGAGGAGGGCATTCCGCCCCCAGCGTCGGCTGCCGACCATTCGTCCGCGACCACTACAATTCTTCCGCGACGCGCTCCGGGCTCGTGCATCCCTGCGCATCATGCCCAACGGGTTCTCGTGGTCCGAGCTCGGCGTCGACTCCGCTCGTCTGCTGGTCACCAACGATGCCCCCCTCCCCGACACGGGGCGGGAGTTCGTCCTCTACTGGTGCATGGTGAACCATCGTGTCGAGGAGAACCACGCGCTCGACACGGCCATCGCGCTGGGCAACCACCTGAGGCTCCCCGTCGTCGTGTACCAGGCGCTCCGGCCAGACTATCCCCACGCGTCGGACCGGCTCCACGCGTGGGCGCTGGAGGGCATGGCGGACATGGCCACGGCCTGCGAGGCGCGAGGGCTGCCGTACTGGTTGGAGCTGCCGCGCACCCCACGCCAGCACCACCCGCGCATCGGCGAGCTGGGCCGGCGCGCCGCCGCCGTCGTGTCCGACCTCTTCCCCACGTACATCGTCCCGGGCCACCTGCGTGGCGCCGCGCGGGTTCTGGACGTGCCGCTGTTCGCCGTGGACGCATCCTGCGTGGTGCCCATGCAGCGCATCCCCACCCTCCAGGCCGGCGCCTATACCCTGCGCCCCAAGCTCCAGAAGCTCTGGCCCGAATACCTCGGCCGCGCCGTCCCCACGCGCCCCGTCGAGCACGCCTCCGCCGGCCGCAAGCTGGAGCCGGGCTTCGAGCTGGCGGACGCGAAGCAGGCGCGCGCCTCGCTCGACGGCTTCCACATCGACCACGCGGTGCCGCCCATCGAGGAGCGCGGTGGACGCAAGGCCGCCCTCAAGGCGCTCGACGCCTTCCTGCACGAGAGGCTCCACGGCTACGACGCCGAACGCAACGACCCCGGCCTCGCGCACCAGTCCGGCCTGTCGCCCTTCTTCCACTGGGGCAACCTCTTCGCGGGAGAGGCGGCTCGCGCGGCCATCCGCGCGCGCGGCACGGACGACCCCTCGGTCCGCAGCTTCCTCGAGGAGCTGCTCGTGCGCCGCGAGCTGGGCTTCAACTTCTGCTTCCACACGCCGCAGAACCGCCAGCTGTCCGTCGACTCGCTGCCGGGCTGGGCCCGCGAGACGCTGACCACGCACCAGAAGGACCCCCGCGAGCACCTGTATTCGCTGGAGCAGCTGGAGCACGCGCACACCGCGGACGGCCTGTGGAACGCGGCGCAGCGCGAGCTGGTGGCGCGCGGCCGCATCCACAACTACCTGCGCATGCTGTGGGGGAAGAAGATCCTCGAGTGGAGCCGCACCCCGGACGAGGGCCTGCGGCGCATCGCCCACCTCAACGACAAGTACGCGGTGGATGGGAGGGACCCGGCGAGCGTGGCCAACTTCATGTGGGTGCTGGGGCTGCACGATCGCCCCTTCCAGGAGCGGAAGGTGCTGGGCAAGGTGCGTCCCATGAGCTCGCCGCGCACCGCGGAGAAATACGACCTGGCCCCCTACATGGCGCGGTGGGGGCGGCCCGGAGACCCGCCCGTCAAGCTCAAGCGCCCCCGCCGCGCCCCGAAGCCGTGAGCAAGGCTGTTGACATCGACGCGCGCATTCGGGAGACGACGGTTCCCCTTCCCGTCCCATCGACACCCAACGCAAGGGTGGGACACCGACGTCAGGAGCCGTGCCATGGGCATGATGAAGTTCGATATCCCCCACTCCCTCCCCAAGGACGAAGTGAAGAAGCGCGTCGAGCAGCTTCTCCAGTACTGGGGCACCAAGTACGGCGTGAAGGCGGACTGGCAGGGAGAGGGCGCGCGCATCGCCGGCAAGGTGATGGGCATCCAGCTGGATGCGTCCTTCAAGATCACCGACAAGGCCGTCGAGGGCGAGGGCACGGACCCGGGCATGCTGCTGCGCAGCCAGGCCAAGTCCTACCTCCAGAAGAAGTTCGGCTCCGTGCTGGACCCGAGCAAGTCGCTGGACCAGGTGAAGAGCACCCTCGACTGAGGGCGCCCGTCCCGCCGGCTCAGTGCGGGGGCTGCTCTTCCAGCGCGGCGAGCGCATAGCGCGCCGCGCGGGAGATGGCCTCCGCCGAGTCGGGCATCTCCGGGTAGTGCCCCGCCAGCGTGCGCTGAGGGAAGCGCAGCTGGGCGATGGCGTTGCGGTAGCTGCGGCGGGCCCCGTCCATGTCCTGGCTGCGCTCCTGCACCTGCGCCATCAGGTAGTGGCCGATGGCCAGCGTGGGCTCCAGGAAGAGCGCCTTGCCCAGCTCGGAGCGCGCCTCCTTCAGTTCCCCGGCCTGCAGCGCCGCCACCCCGCCGAACACGCGGGCCTCCACGCACAGCGGCTCGCGCTGGATGGCCTGGGCGAACGCGTCCCTCGCCTCCGGGATGCGACCGGTGAGCGAGTAGAGATTGCCGAGCGTCAGGAGCGCGTCCAGGTCGCTGGGCTCGTCCACGAGCAACCGCTGCACGGCGGAGATGGCGCCCGGGAAGTCCCCCTGGGTCATCTTCCGCACGGCCATGGCCAGCCGCTCCGCGGGGGGGAGCAGCTGGGGCCACGCGGACTGGACCGGCACCTCGCCGGTGATGGTGCGCGCGGGCACGCCCACGGCGGGAATCTCCACCGTCGGCCGCGTGCGGCCGCCCTCCCCCCCCACCGCCGGCAACTGGACGGTGATGCGTGGACGGCCCAGGTCATTGGTCCGGGCCGCGGCGGTCCCCGGCGAGCCGGCCGGGGCCGGGGTCGCGGGCGCGCCCACGGACGGGAACGTCCCCGTCGTACCAGGGGCCCGCGTCGGCACCGTCGTCGGCATCGGAGGGAACGTCCCCGGCGGTTGGGGCGCCGCGGGGCGGTGCGCGGGAGGAGACACCGCGGGGAAGCTGCCCATGTGCGGCGCGCCGGGGCTGTGCGCGGGCAGCGGGGCCACCGCGGGGAACGAACCGCTGAGCGGCCCGGGCACGCGAGCAGACAGGTCGGTCGCGGCCGGACGGGGCCGACCTCCCGCGGGCTCGATGGCGGGCCGCGCGTAGACGGCCGGAGAGAAGGGCTCCGGCTCCGGCTTGCGCTCCGCGGACTCCTGGCCGGGGTACGGGTGGATGCGCAGGGGCGGCGGGCGGTAGGCCCTGTCGCTCGGCGGACGGCGGTACACGAAGGCGCCGTCCACTTCGATCATCTCGAAGCGGTCGAAGACCTTGAAGAGGCTCTCCGAGTACCCCAGGAACAAGAGCCCGCCGGGGCGCAGCACGCTGAGGAACCGGTCCATCAACCCGCGGATGGTGGGCAGGTCGAAGTAGATGATGACGTTGCGGCAGAGGATGAGGTCCAGCGACGACAACGCCACCTTGTCGAACACGGGGACGGCCAGGTTCTGCCCGTCGAAGCGGATGTACTCACGCAGCGTGGGCAGCGCCTCGTGCCCGTCCTCGACGGGGCGGAAGAAGCGCGCCAGCCGCTCGGGCTGGATGCCGGCGCTGCGGCGCGCGTTGAAGCGCCCCTGCCGCGCGGCCTCGACCGCGGCCAGGTTCAGGTCGGTGGCCCACAGGTCCACCTCCACCGCCAGCGCGCCCAGCTCCGCGAGCACCATGGCCACGCTGTAGGGCTCCTCGCCCGTGGCGCAACCGGCGGACCAGACGGAGACCTTGCGCATCTCCCGCCGCGCGCGCGCCAGCAGGTCCGGCAGCACGCTCTGCTCCAGCGCGCGGAACTGCTTGGCGTCGCGGAAGAACTCCGTGTGCCCCACCGTCACCAGCGGCAACAGCGCGCGCAGCTCCTCCTCGCCGCCAGGGCCCGTCAACCGCTGGAGGTAGTGCTCCGGCTCGTCCACGCCCAGCACCGGCATGCGCGTCGACAACGCCAGCCGGAGGCTGTGGAACCCATCCGGGGTGATCTTCAGCCCCGCGGACTCCAGCAGGAGCGCGGAGAGCTGCTGAAGCACCTTGTTGCTCACGTTCAGCACGCGTCCACCCACTGCAGCAGCGTGGGGCCGATGCGCCCGAGCGGCAGCACCTCCTGCGCCGCGCCGAGCAACACCGCCTCGCGGGGCATGCCCCAGACGGCCGAGGTCTCCTCGTCCTGGGCGATGGTCCGCCCCCCCCGCTCCCGGATCTCCTTCAAGCCCCGCGCCCCGTCACGGCCCATCCCCGTCAGGATGACGCCGATGCAGCGCGGGCCGAAGGCTTCACCCGCGGAAGTGAGCAGCATGTCACACGATGGGCGGAAGCCCCTCAACGGCGGGCCGGAGTCCAGCTCCAGCCTGCCCTCGGGTCGCACCAACAGATGACTGCCAGACGGAGCGATGTACACCGCCCCGGGCACCATCATCATGCCGTGCTCCGCTTCCTTGACCGCCAGCTCCGTCTCCATCGTCAACCAGTGCGCGAGCCCCTCGGTGAAGCCCTCGCTGATGTGCTGGCAGTAGGCGATGGGCGCGGGAAAGTCTCGCGGAATCTTTCCAAGCACACGGGCAACGGCCTTGGGCCCGCCCAGCGACGCGGCGATGGCCACGAGCGGGTACGGGGCCTGCGGCGGCTCCTCGCGGGGCGTGCGGGCGCCGAACCGCGTCTGGCGGACCGCCTTCACCTGGGCCAGCAGGACCAGCTTGCGGGCCACGTGCGCCCAGAACTCCGGCCCGGGCGTGGCGGGGCGCTCGATGACATCGAGGGCGCCCAGGGCCACGGCCTGGAAGGCCTCCTGGCCGGACAGCACGCCCGGGTGGAGCGCGAGCACCGGCACCGGGCGGCCATCCATCACCTGCTCGATGGCCTCCAGCGCCTCCAGGCCCGTCAGGTCGACGAGGAGCACGTCCGGGAAGTGCCGCTGGGTGGCGACGAGGGCGGTGGCGAAGTCCACCTCCGCGGGCCCCACCGGGACGAGCGAGTCGCCGTCGAACAGGCCGCGGGCCGCGAGCGCGCGCAGCCCCCTGCCCACCATGAGCACCCGGAACGCCATGCCTACCGCAGCCGTGCCGCCCAAACGTGGCTCCTCAGGTCAGCCGATCGATGGCCTGCGCGAGGACCTCCACGCCCAGCTCCCCCTTGACGAGGTACGCGTCCGCGCCCGCGTCGAGGCCACGCCGCTTGTCCTCGGGCGAGGCGAGCGATGACAGGATGATGACCGGGATGCGGGCCACGGCGGGCGTCGACTTGAGCCGCCGCGCCAGCGAGAAGCCGTCCATCTTCGGCATCTGCACGTCGGTGAGGATGAGGTCGTAGGTGTTGTTCTGCACCTTCCCGTAGGCCTCCTCGCCGTCCTGCGCCTCCTCCACCGTGTGGCCGAGCGCCTTGACCAGCGCGCCCTCCGTGGCCCGGGCGATGGGCGAGTCGTCCACCAGCAGCACCCGCAGGCGCTTGGCGGCGGGGGCCTGGGTGACGGGGCGGGCCATGCGGCGCACCTCCGCCATGATGTCCGGCACGTGCAGGAGCACCGCGATGCGGCCGTCCTCCAGCGCGGCGGTGCCGGCGATGAAGGGCGCGCCCTTGAGGAACTCGCCCCCGCACGGCTTCACCGCCACCTCGCGCTCGTCCACGAAGCCGTCCACCACGAGCGCCGCGTGGTCCTCGCCATGGCGCACCACCACCGCCGGTGGGCGGTCGAAGCGGTTGCCGCCGTTGAGGCCCAGCAGCGGCCCCAGCGCCACCAGCGCCGTGGGCTTGCCCCGGTGCCGCACCGCCAGGGTGCCGAAGATCTCCAGCCGGTCCTCCGGCTTGACGCGCATCACCGCTTCCACGTCCGCGGCGGGCATGCCGTAGACGTCGTCGCCCAGGCGCACCAGCAGCACCTTCATCAACGCGAGCGACTGCGGCAGGCGCAGGGTGATGGTGGTGCCACGGCCGATGCGGCTGGACACGCCGACCGAGCCGCCCAGCGTCTCCACCTTGCGCTTCACCACGTCCATGCCCACGCCGCGGCCGGACAGCTCGCTGACCTGCTCGCGCGTGGAGAAGCCGGGGCGGAAGATGAGCTCGATGGCCTCGCGCTCCGACAGCGCGGCGGCGTGCACCGCGGTGATGAGCCGCTTGTTGATGGCCACCTGGCGCAGGCGCTCCGGGTCGATGCCGCGCCCGTCGTCCTCCACCTCGATGTGGAGCATGTCGCCGTCGACGCGCACGCGGATGCGCACGCGCCCCATCAGCGGCTTGCCGAGCTGCTGGCGCGTGTCCGGCGACTCGAGGCCGTGGTCCACCGCGTTGCGCAGCAGGTGGACCAGCGCGTCGCGCACGTCGCCCAGCATGGACCGGTCCACGCCGATGTCGGCGTTCTCGATGAGCAGGTCCACTTCCTTGGCCTGCGTGCGCGCCATGTCCCGCACCGCGCGCGGGAAGGCGTCGAACACCGTGGACAGCGGCACCAGCCGGGCCTCGGCCACGTGGTCCGCCATCTTCGACAGGTTGCCGTGCAGCGTGTTGATGCCGTCGTCGTTGCGCCGCACGAAGCGGAACGCGTCGTCGCGCAGCATGTGGAGATCGCTCTCCACGCGGTCCAGTAGCCCGCGCATCTCCGGGGAGATGTCGATCTGCTCCGCGAGCCGCAGGAAGCGATCCCCCAGGCGGCTGAAGCGCTCGAAGAGCGCCTCCGTCTCCGAGCTGCGCAGCCGTCCCCGCGCGCTCTCCACGAGCAGGTCACCCGCCAGCAGCCCCAGCGAGTCGAGCACCTCCACGTTGACGCGGATGGTGCGGTCGGCGATGGCCGACTTGGCCGCGCTGGGCGCCTCCTCCTCCACCTTCGCTGGCGCGGCCTCCGCCTTCACGGGCGCGGCCACGGGGGCCGCGGGCGCGACGACCGGCTGCGCCACGGGCGGGGCCACCGGCGCGACCGGAGCGGAGTCCACCGCCGGCATGGGAGGGGGCGTGGGCCTGGGGGCGGCCGGACGCGCGCCGGGGATGGCGGGCGCGGGCTGCCCGGAGACCTCCGCCATCGCGCGCACCATCTCCTCGCTGGCGGTGGTGCCCGTGTTGGCGCCGGACAGGTCCTCGATGAGGTCGGAGAGGACGTCGCACGCACGGAGCATGACGTCCGTGGCGATCTCCGTGGCCGTGCGGCCCTCGCGCTCGGCGCGCAGGACGTCCTCCGCGGCGTGCGCCAGCTGACCGATGGCGGCCAGGCCCAGCATGCGGGCCTCGCCCTTCATCGTGTGCAGCTCGCGCGCGACGTCGTCCGCGGCCTGGTCCGCGGTCTCCTTCTCCAGGTCCAGTACGCCGAGCTGGATCTTCTGGAGCCGGTCGGCCGTGACCTCCTGGAACTTCTTCAGGAGGGATTTCTTGAGAGCCTCGGTATCCATGGGCGGCGGGCGCCGGGCGCCCTCCCCTTCCCGGAAGTGCTAGTCGGCCTTGAAGCGCTTGATGAGCTCCGCCAGGCGGCCCGCGAGCTGCGTGAGCTCCGCCGCGGCCCCCGTCGCCTGCTTCGACGCCTGCGTCGTCTGGCGCGTCACGTCCTCGATCTCCGCCATGGACGCCACGACCTGCTCGGTGGCCGTGCGCTGCTGCTGGGTGGCGAGGTTGATGACGCGCGCCGCGTCGCTCGTCTCCTGGACGCCGGCGAGGATGCCCTCGACGGCCTGGGCCGCGACGGCGCCCAGCTTCTCACCGGACTCGGTGGCGGACTTGGACGCCTCGGCGGCGCCCGCGGCCGCGGCGGTGGCCTCGCGGATCTCCGTGATGAGGTTCTTGATCTCCTTGGTGGAGTCCAGGACGTTCTCCGCCAGCCGGCGCATCTCCGCCGCGACGATGGAGAAGCCCTTGCCCGCCTCACCCGCGCGGCTGCCCTCCAGCGCCGCGTTCAGCGCGAGCAGATCCGAGCGGTCGGCGATCTCGTCGATGACCTCCACCACCGTGCCGATGCGCTCCACGCGCTTGGACAGCTTGGCGATGGAGTCCGCCACCGCGACGCCGTCGCTGCGGATCTGCTGCATGGCCTGGATGAACTCGCCGATGGCGCCCCGGCCCGCGCGCGCCGCGCCGAGCGTCTCCTCGGCCACGCGCGCCACGCTGCCCGCGTTCTCCGCGATCTGCGCGGAGGCGTGCTTGAGCTCCTCCATGGTGGCGGTCGTCTCGTGGATGGCCGCCGCCTGCTCCGTGGAGGACGTCTCGTGCTGGGTGGAGGCGGCGAGCACCTGGTTGGCGGAGGAGGACAGCCGCAGGGCCGCCTCGTTGATCTCCCGCACGAAGGTGCGCAGCGTCTCGATGACCTTGCCGAAGCCCTCGAGGAGGGGGCCCAGCTGGGGGTCCTCGGTGGTGGTGTTCCACTGGGACAGGTCGCCCTCGCGCACCAGGCTGATGAGCGCGTCCAGGGCCTGGTCGATCTCCTGCGCCGCCACCTGCTTGCGGTGTTCGGAGGCGGCCAGGTTGTCCAGCACCTGGTTGAGCAACAGCGCCATCTCGTCGCCACCGGCGCCCACCAGTTCGCGCGGCACGCGGGCGTTCAGGTTGCCCGCGAGCACCTGGAGCATGGTGTCGGTGAAGAGCTTGAGGGAGGCCGGCTGCGGCGCGGGAGGAGTCCCCGTCGCCTTGGCGGCGGGAGCCTTCCGGGCGGCGCGGGCCTTGGACGCGGGCTTCTCGTTGGGAGTGTCCAGGGACATTGCGGTCAGTGCCTTCCTTGCGTTCCTTGGGTCCTGGCGGTTTCCACCAGGTCGATCAGCAGCACGGTATGGGCCTCGTCCAGGCACACACCGACAGCATAGGGGGCCGCGCCCGTGGTGGGCGGCATGCGGCGAAGCTGGGTGACGGGAATGGAACGGACGCCTCGCACGGCGTCCACCTTGAGGTGGCCCTCGCCCTCGGGCGTGTCGAACACGAGCGCGCGGTTGCCGCGGTGCAGCCGCCCCAGCTCCGGGAGGGTGATGTCCTCCGGGAGCGAGCGGTCGATGCGCAGCACCTGCGAGGCATCCGTGCCGAACACGCCCCCGCCAATCTCGAAGAAGAGGATGTCCACATCCTGCTCCTCCAGGCCGTGCTCGTCGTTCATCGAGCCACCGCCCGCTGCCGCGCCGTCTGCAGCAGCTTGGAGAAG
Organism: Myxococcus stipitatus; assembly: GCF_021412625.1. The sequence goes on from NZ_JAKCFI010000005.1 coordinate 558,986, forward strand.
TTGAGCAGGTTGATGCTGTCCTGGGGCGTGGCCCCCGGGACGACGCCGAGCAGGTGTTCGGCCGCGGCGTCCCCGCCCAGCGGCGGTGGGAGGATGTCCGCCACCGGGATGCGGCGCAGGCCCAGCACCGTGTCCGCCACGACCCCGGCGACGATGCTGCCGGTGATGCCGACGAACAGGCGCGTGCGGGGGCCGATGCGCGCCTCTCCCTTGGAGAGGAAGCGCAGCAGGTCGACGACGGGGAGCACCTCGCCCCGGTGGCCCGTGACGCCCATGATGAAGGAAGGAGTCCTCGGCAGGGGGGTGAGCAGCCCGGCGCGGAACACCTCGAGGACGTTCTCGCTGGGCACCCCGAGCCGCAGGTCTCCCACCCGGAAGCAGAAGAACTCCTGCTCCGGCCGGGCCTGGGCGGCCACGGCACGGTCCGGAGCCATCCGGAGTGCTCGCTGGAGGGGAGTCGAGGTCGTGGTCAAGGCGCCGGAGTATCCGGAGGCCGCGAAAACGGGTCAAGGGGCGGACGATGACTGGCCGCCCGCTCGCCGTTTCGATGGTCCGCGCTCCACCAAAGGTGTAGGGTTGCACCCGGTTTCCTTGAGGAGGACGATGTCGCGCGTACTGGTCATTGACGACAGCCCGATGCTGGTGGAGCTCACCGTCCGGGCGCTGACCGCCGCAGGCTACCAGGCCAGCGGCGCCCAGGACCTGGCGAGCCTGGACCAGAAGCTCTCCGAGGGGCCGTTCGCGCTCATCCTGATGGACGTGAACATGCCGGAGATGTTCGGCGACGACGTCGTCGAGTACCTCCGACGCCAGAAGAAGGTCACCTCCAAGCTGGTGCTCTACTCGGACATCTCCGAGGAGGAGCTGGCCGGCAAGACGCGGGCGTCCGGCGCGGATGGCTACATCCTCAAGAGCGGCGGCCTGGAGGCCGTGCTCGGCGGGGTGATGAACCTCATCGGCGCTCCCGCCCTGGGCGTCCCCGCGGCCGTGCCCGCTCCGGCGGCCCCCCCCGCCGCCGCGCCCCCCGCGGCCTCCCCCGCTCCCGCGGCCGCCACGGGGCTGAAGGCCGCCCCGTCCACGGGAGGCCGCAAGCCGCGCATCCTCATCGTGGACGACAGCGAGATGACCGCGAGGATCATCGAGGCGGACCTCGTGACGAAGGGCTTCGAGGTCCACGTCGCGGACACCGCGGACAAGGCCACGAAGATCATCCTCAAGAAGCAGACGCGCCCGGACCTGGTCCTGCTGGACGTGCGCATGCCCAACGTGAACGGCGAGCAGTTCTGCCGCTTCATCAAGAGCAACAGCCTCTTCAAGGGCATCAAGGTGCTCCTGTGCTCCGGCGAGAACGTCGAGGAGCTCCAGCGCATCTGCCGCGAGGCGGGCGCGGACGGCTACATCCCCAAGGACGCCGTCATGAGCAACCTCGTCGCCAAGGAGCTGATGCCCACGGGCAACGAGTAGTCGCGGGCCCAGGGGCCCGCGCTCATGCGGCCCCCGTCGCGCCCGGAGCCGCCCTCACGCCCGGAGGAGCACGGGCTCCCCGCGAAGACGCGAGGACTCCCTACCCCACCCGCCGCCCGCGTGGCTCACCAGCGCCGCGCGCCGGACGCCTGGGCCACCGGCCCTACCCACGGGCCTCGTGGCTCACCGGCGCCAAGCGCTGGTCGCCATTGCCACCGGCCCCACCCACGGGTCTCGTGGCTCACCGGCGCCGAGCGCCGGCCGCGTTCTCCCGCTCCTCCAGGCCGCGCGCGAAGTTGCCGATGATGAGCCCCGGCCGCGCCGCCTTCAGGCGATGAAGCAGCTCACGGATGCCCACGGGCTCCCCGCCCGCGCCCACGTCGCGCGCGACCTCCAGGTACTGGAGCGGATCGATGGCCAACGGGCGCGTCTGCACCTGGTCCACCTTGTATTTCTTCACCAACCGCTCCAGCGCCTTCACCTCGCCCTCGCGGTCCGTGACGCCGGGGAACAGGAGCAGGTTGAGCGCCAGGTACGCGCCGCGCTCGCGCGCCAGCGCGATGGACGCCTCCACGTCCTCCCAGCCGTACTTCACCGGCTTGTAGTACGCCTCGTAGAGGCCCTTCGTCGCCGCGTTGAGCGACACCCGCACCGCGTCCAGCCCCGCGTCGAGCAGCGCCTCCAACCCCTGGGTGAGGCTGCCGTTGGTGTTGATGTTGATGGAGCCCTTGTCCGTGCGCGCGCGCATGTAGCGGATGGCCTCCGCGATGAACTTCCAGCGCGTGAGCGGCTCGCCCTCGCAGCCCTGGCCGAAGCTCACCATGGTGCGCCCCGGCGCGTTCTCCAGGTGGAACAGGCCGATGGCGCCCATCTCCTCCGCGGACGGACCGTCGTCCATGCGCTCGTGCGACGCCGGAGGCCCATCCGCCGGCTGGTCGGAGATGCAGCCCACGCAGCGCGCGTTGCACATGACGGACGCGGGGATGGCCGCCTCGTCCCGCACGTAGAAGGTGTTCTGCGACGTGAAGCACCGGTAGAGCAGCGCGCACGTCTTGAGCTGCTTGAGCACGCGGTTGTCCGGGAAGCGCGCCATGTGCCGCTCCACCAGCGCCTTCATGTCCGGCGTGGAGTAGCGCTCCGGATCCCAATGCGAGCGTCGGTCCGTGTGGATGGCCCACGCCACCGGGCCGTCCTCGCCCCACGCCGCCGCCGTGTACGCCCACTGCGGCAGCACCGGCCCGCTGCCCTTCACCTCGCCGGGCAGGAACGTACGGGTATAGCCCGGCGGCAACAGCGCCCCCACCGCGTTGGGGACGAACGTCTTGCCGCCCACCTTCATCTCCCGCACCAGCTCCAGCTCGCCCGTCTCCGGGTGCAGCCCCACCGGCAGCCTGCCCGGCAGGTGGACCAGCCGTCCGGCGGACGGCAGGGGGATGGGCTTGTCCTGGGGAGGGACGAGCTCCTCGCCGCTGCGCAGCGTGGCCAGCAGGTAGGGATGCTCCATCACCCGGCCCTTCGGGTCGGCGAACAGCAGCTTCGGCGCGGACGTCATGCGCACGCTAACTACCACCGGCCCCCCTTCTCTTTCGACGCCGAAGCGTCATCAGACGCATTGCATCCAACGCCGCGCGTCAACCGTCGGAGGTCACAAGGGCTCACCGGAGCCATGCGTGGAGCTTGGGCGGGACGCCTTGATTCCCTCGGGAGCCCCCGTTAGGGTCCGCGCGCTTTTTTCAGTCCCTCTCTGGAGGCAAGTCGTGATCGTCGGAGTTCCCAAGGAGATCAAAACCCGTGAGTACCGCGTCGGCATGGTGCCTGCGGGCGTGCGCGCGCTCACGAGCGCGGGCCACACGGTGCTGGTCGAGACGAACGCCGGCGTCGGCTCGGGCATCCCGGATTCGGAGTACCAGCGCGTCGGCGCGCAGATCATCGCCACCGCGGACGAGGTCTGGAAGCGCGCGGAGATGGTCGTCAAGGTGAAGGAGCCCATCGCGCCGGAGTACGAGCGCATCCAGCCCGGACAGATCATCTACACGTACTTCCATCTGGCCGGCGTGGACCCGGAGCTGACGAAGACGCTGGTGAAGAAGAAGGCGGCGGCCGTCGCGTACGAGACGCTGCAGCTGGATGACGGCAGCCTGCCGCTGCTCAAGCCGATGAGCGAGGTGGCCGGGAAGATGGCCATCCAGGTCGGCGCCGCGTGCCTGGAGAAGGCGCACGGGGGCAAGGGCATCCTGCTGGGCGGCGTGCCCGGCGTGCGCCGCGGCCGCGTGGTCGTCATCGGCGGTGGCGTCGTCGGCCTGTGCGCCGCGAAGGTCGCCGTGGGCATGGGCGCCGAGGTCACCATCCTCGACGTCAACCTGGAGCGCCTCACCTACCTGGACGACGTGTTCCTCGGCCGCGTCAGCGTGCTCGCGTCGGACACGGAGAGCATCGCCCACTCCGTGCGCGAGGCGGACCTCGTCGTGGGCGCGGTGCTCATCCCCGGCGGCAAGGCCCCCAAGCTCGTCTCCGAGTCCCTCATCTCCGAGATGACCAAGGGCTCCGTCGTCGTCGACGTCGCGGTGGACCAGGGCGGCTGCATCGAGACCTGCAAGCCCACCACGCACGACAACCCGACCTTCGAAGTCCACGGCGTCGTCCACTACTGCGTCGCCAACATGCCCGGCGCGGTGCCGCAGACGTCCACCTACGCCCTCACCAACACCACCCGCCCGTACTCGCGGAAGATCGCCGACATGGGCCTGGTCGAGGCCATCAAGTCCGACCGCGCCCTGGCGCGTGCGATGAACACCTACAACGGCCACGTCACCTACGAGGCCGTCGCCAAGGACCTGGGGTACGACTACCTCTCCATCTCCGAGGCCCTGGCCCGGAAGTAGGCCGCCGGGCGGCCTGACAGCCGAGCCGCTCTCCGCAGGGGAGGCGTGGATGACGACATCCCGCCTCCCCTTCGTTATTGAGTGAGGTAGGGAATAAAGTTCCCCGCCCGGAGTCCGAGGTACCCGAAGCAGGCGTACGGGCGGGTATGACTGGGAAGCCGTTGTTGCTCTGTCTGTTCCCGTGCATACATTGATGGGCAGGCGACAACTCATTCCCCAATTGTTTCGGGCCTCTGGAAGGCGGGACATGTTGGATTTCAGACAACCCAACCGGACGAAGCAGGAATTCGAGGAACTGGCGCTGGCCCACCTGGACCCCCTCTACTCGGCCGCGCTGCGGCTGACGAAGAACGAGCGGGATGCCGAGGACCTGGTGCAGGACACCTGCATGAGGGCCTACCGCTTCTTCGACAAGTTCGAGCGGGGCACCAACATCAAGGCCTGGCTGTTCAAGATCCTCACGAACACGTTCATCAACCGCTACCGGCGCAAGGTGAAGGAGCGCACGGTGGTGGAGGGCGTGGAGCGCGAGGCGGTGCATGAGCGCTTCGTGAGCCGGGACGCGACGGACTTCGCGGCCAACCCGGAGCAGTACTTCTTCGACAGGCTCCTGTCGGACGACGTGCTGCGCGCCATCGACTCGCTGCCCATCGACTTCCGGCTGGTGGTCATCCTCGCGGACCTGCAGGAGTTCTCCTACAAGGAGATCGCCGAAATCCTCGAGTGCCCGGTGGGCACGGTGATGAGCCGGCTGTTCCGGGGGCGCAAGCTCCTGCAGAAGACGCTGCGTGAGTACGCGGTGGGCCAGGGGGTGTTCCGTCACGAAGAGGACGCGGCGAACACCCCGCCGAACCTGGAAGAGTATCGTCAAAGGAAGAAGACGGGGTAGAAACAGGTTCCTACCGCGCGCCCATGATCTGCCAGGAACTCGAACGGCTGCTGTATCCGTACCTCGACGGCGAATTCCAGCCGGAGGAGCGGCACGACGTCGAAGCCCACCTCGCCGGGTGCACCGAGTGCCATGCCCGGGTGGAGGCGGAGCGGAAGGTCCAGCAGGCCCTGCGCAGGGCCGCGCGTCACTCGGTGACGCGGATGCGCGCGCCGGAGTCGCTGCGCGCGGGAATCCAGGTGGGGCTTCGCCAGGAGCAGCGGCGCGCGCGGGTGGGCCTGTGGCTGCGCGCCGGCGCCGTGGCGCTGGTGGTGGTGACGGTGGGCGGAGGGCTGGCGTACTACGAGGCCCGGCAGCGGCAACAGCTGGTCAAGCGCGAGGCGGTGCAGCGCCACACCCGCGACCTCCCCTTCGAGATCGCCAGCACGGACCGCGAGCAGATGGAGCGGTGGTTCAAGGGCATGGTGGATCCGCGCGTCGCGGTGCCCCGGCTGCCCAAGAGCAAGCCCCTGGGCGGACGCATCTCCATCCTCAACGGCCGAGAGGTCGCGTACATCAGCTACGAGACGGTGCCCGCCGAGGGCGAGCGGAGCCGCCGGCTGGGCGTGTTCGTCCTCCCGGACGAGGACGGCCCCAAGCCCCAGGCGCTGCCCGCCGTCGAAGTGGACTCCGCGCAGGGCTTCAACGTGGTCACCTGGCGGGACGACGAGGTCGTCTACGAGATGGTCACGGACATGGACGAGCACGACATCCGCCGGCTGCTCAGTGAGCGCGAGCACGAATCCACGCTCGCGGCGGAGAACGCCACGGTGCCGGCCAGCATGCCGCGCGCGCTCGAGTCCTCGGACGGAAATTACTCGTACCAGACACTTCCGATGCCCGTGCGCTCGCGCCCCGCCATCTCCGCGGTGCCCGCGTCGTACCCCTGAGCCCACCCTCCCGGGGAACTCCGTCATGTCACGGTGTCCGGTGCCTGGCCGACTGCCGGGCTGCCAGATTCCGTGTGGCCCGAACATTTGACGGTCCCTGACATGGCCGATAGCCTCGACGGCGCTTCTTTCCTCGCGCGCCCGAGCCCCCGGGGCCGCCCGCGCGCGCCGCACCCAGGTCGGGCCGTTCCTCCATGTCCAAGAAAATCCTGATCGTCGAAAAGAGCGACACCGCCCTCGCCGCCACCCTGCGCCCGGTCCTGGAGGGCCGGGGCTTCACGGTGGAAGACACCTCCGACGGCAAGGGCAGCGTGGAGCAGATTCGCCGGGACAGGCCGGACCTGGTCGTGCTCGCGGTGGAGCTGTCGGCCGGGCAGAACGGCTACCTCATCTGCGGCAAGCTGAAGAAGGACGACGACCTCAAGAACGTCCCCATCGTCATCGTGGGCAACCCGGACGGCTTCGCGCAGCACCGCAAGCTGAAGGCGCACGCGGACGAGTACGTGGCCATGCCGGTGGACGCCAACCTCCTGACGGAGCGGGTGGGCGCGCTGATCGGCTTCCCGGAGCCGCCGGCCACCGAGGACGTGGTGGACGAGAGCCTCACGCTGGACGCGCTCGGCGACGAGCCGATGACGGCGGACTTCGGCGAGGAGATCTCCGTCGACGCCGGCGAGGAGCCTGCGGTCGCCGGTGAGGAGCTGGACCTGGACGCGGCCTTCAGCGACATGTCCGCGCCGGAGCCGGAGGCCGCCGCCATCGTCGACGAGCCCGTGGAGGCGCCGCCCGAGGCCGTGGTCGAGGGCGTGGAGGAGGACTTCTCCACGCTCGACTCGCTGGGCACGGACGCGGACGACGCGCTCGACTCCCTGGACGACTCCGAAAAGACGGTGGTGGGCTTCATGCCCGTCGCCTCGGCGCCCGCGCCCACGCCCGCGCCGCTGAAGGTCATCGAGCCGGCCAGGCCCACCCCGCCGCCGCCCGCGAAGACGCCGTCCCCGCCTCCCGCGAGGACGCCCGCGCCCGCCGCCGCCACGCCCGCGGCCCCCGTCACCTCCGCCGCGGACGCCGCCGAGCTGCGCAACCTGCGGGCGAAGGTGGCCGAGCTCCAGGCCACGCTGGACGACGCTCACTCCACGGCGTCCACCGCCGAGGACCGCGTTCGCGAGCTGGAGGCCGAGCTGGAGGGCAAGGCGGCCGAGCTGGAGACGGCCCGCGCCTCCGCGGGCAAGAACGACAAGGACACCTTCGCGCTGCGCGACGCGGTCAACAAGCGCGACAAGGAGATCCTGCGGCTCAAGACGGAGCTGAACCAGAAGGACCAGGAGATCGTCGAGCTGAAGGACCAGCACCTGGAGCTGGAGCAGAAGGCCAGCACCGCCGAGTCGGAGATCGCCCGGCGCGACGCGCAGATCAAGACGCTCACCACGAAGGCGGACTCGCTGACGGCGGACCGCAAGCGCGTGGACCAGCAGCTCGCCTCCGCGAAGGAGGAGGCGCGCGGCGCCACCGCGAGGTTGTCAACCCTCCAGGAGGAGCTGGACCAGCAGAACGCGCAGCTGGCCGCGCTCAACGCGGAGCTGGAGGAGCTGCGCAACCGCACCGGCCAGCTCGAGGCCGACGTGCAGGTGGCGCGCGAGGAGGCCGACGGGCTGCGCGCCCAGGTGGACTCCGCGCAGAGCGACAACGAGGAGCTGCGCGGCCAGCTCGAGCAGGCCCAGGCGGAGCTGTCCGAGCAGGCCACGCGCGCGGCCGACGAGGCCGACGAGCTGCGCAAGCGCATCTCCGAGCTCGAGGCCACGGCGGCGCGCAACGAGGAGCGCGTCACCAAGCTCTACGCGCGCATCAAGAACGACGAGAAGCTGCGAGAGAAGACCAAGAAGGCGCTCGCCATCGCCTCGCAGCTGCTGGAGGAGCCCGCCTCCTCCGTGGGCGACGCGGACGAGGCCGCCGCCTAGCCTCCCCTTCGCGCGCCGCGGCCCTGGCGCTCCCACCCGGGCCGTGGCCGTGTCCCCCCACCAGGTCGAGCCCCTGCACGACAGGGGCTCCCCTCCCCCGCCCGGCTACTTCTCTTCCTGCTTCTTGGGCGCGGTCTTCTTCTCGAGGAGCTTCTTGGCGAAGCCCTGCACCGCGGCGGGCACGTTCTTGTCGCGGCTCAGGTCCTTGATCTCCGAGTCACGCAGCGTGTTGAGGAACTTCATGGTGACGGTGAGGGGCACCTTGGGGTTCTTCACCAGCGCCAGCTTCACCTTCTGGTTCTTCGTCCACTCGCGGTTGTTGTAGATGACGCGCAGGACGTCATCCATCATCGCCCGGTTGGCCGCGCAGGCCAGGACCTCTCCGTCGGTGATACGCGGGCTGCGGATGACGGCCACGGCGACCAGCTTGTTCGTCTCGCGGATGAGGGCGTTGCGGGCCTCCTTGTTGCCCAGCGTCGCCAGCTTGATCTTCTCCGCGATGGACATCTTCATCAGGCGCTGGGTCAGCGTCATCCGCTTGCCCTCCTCCAGGGGCGCGGCGTTCTCGTCGGCCACCTCGCCGCCCATCTCCTGGAGGACCTGCTCGGCCGTGGGCCCGGGGTCCGGCGGCGCCTCCGCGGCCTCCGGCCCGAACAGGCGCACCCGCGCGGCCTTCATCTGCGGCACGTCCGCCAAGAGCAGGCCGCTGCGCACCGCGAAGTCACACACGTTGTCGATGAGCGACACGGGCGCCTGGGGGTTGGCGCACAGGTTGCGCAGGATGCCCTCGAAGCGCAGCAGGCGCAGCTGGTTCTGGCCGATGATCTCCGCCAACTTGGGGCTGCAGTCCCTCGCCACGTCCGCGACGGCGTCGTCCGGCGTGCTGGCGTTGAGGACGAGCATCTCCGCGTACGCGTCCTTCGTCTTCAGCAGGCCCAGGAGGTAGCCCAGCACCTGCGGCTGCACCTCCTCGTCGCGCAGCGCGGAGCCGAGGATGCGGTCCGGCAGGGCGGCGGCCGTCTTGCCCGCCGTCTCGCGCACGCCCTCGTCCGGATCGAATGTCAGCATGTACAGCGCGCCCACCATGTCCGACGGGTTGAGCGGCACCAGCGACTTGGCGGCCATCATCCGCAGCGGCACCGGCGCTGCCGGGTCTACGTGCTTGCGGAGGTTGGGCGGCAGGAACTCCGCGTTGAAGGGGCAGCCAGGAGGGGGCGCCGGGACGTTGCTGGGAGCGGCGGTGGTCATGTCGCGTGGTTCCTTCCGTAGATGATGCGCAGGCCCTCGAGCGTGAGGAACTCGTCCACTTCGTGGATGGCCTTGGATTCACTGGCCACCAGCGGCGCGAGCCCCCCGGTGGCGACGACCTTCACGGGCGAGCCGAGGTCGCCCTGCATGCGCGCGCAGATGCCGTCCACCATGCCGACGTAGCCATAGACGAGGCCCGACTGCATGGAGTGCACCGTGTTGCGGCCGATGACGTGCGGCGGCCGCGCGAACTCCACGCGCGGCAGCTTGGAGGCATTCTGGAAGAGCGCCTCCATGGAGATGTTGATACCCGGGCTGATGCAGCCGCCCAGGTACTCGCCCCGGGCGGAGACGGCGTCGAACGTGGTGGCCGTGCCGAAGTCCACGACGATGAGCGCGCCCTTGTGCTTCTCGTAGGCGGCCACCGCGTTGACGATGCGGTCGGCGCCCACCTCGCGCGGGTTGTCGTAGAGGATGGGCATGCCCGTCTTCACGCCCGGCCCGACGAACATGGGGCGCATGCGGAAGTAGCGCTCGCTCATCTTCTCCAGGCTGAACTGGAGCGGGGGCACCACGCTGGAGACGGCCACCGCCGACACCTTCACCGGGTCGATGCCGCTGTGGGTGAAGAGCTGGCGGACCAGGATGCCGTACTCGTCCGAGGTGCGCCGGGTGCTCGTCTCCACGCGCCAATGGTCGAGCAGCCGCCGCCCCTCGAAGACCCCGAGGACGGTGTTGGTGTTGCCGACGTCGATGGCCAGGAGCATCACGCCGCGCACTCTACCCCGAAGGACGGCGACGACGCGCCTTCCCCCGCGCTACCGGGAGCGCGCTGTCTGCCGGGGGCGCAGCTGCTCCACGTCACCCGCGAGCACCCGCTCCACCTGGCCGCCTTCCGTCTGGACGAGCAGCGCGCCCGCCGGGTCGATGTCCACCGCCAGCCCCCGCAGCTCGCTTCGGTCCGTGCGGACGAGGACGTCCTGGCCCAGTGTGGACGACAGCTCCTTCCAGCGCGCCCGGACCGCGTCGAAGCCCGTCTCCAGGTACAGGTCCAGCCACTCCTCCAGCCGCATCCACAGGCTGGCGGCGAAGTGGGCCCGGTGGACCCTCTCCCCCCGGGCGATGGACAGCGACGTCGCCGTGCCGCGCAGCTCCTCCGGGAAGTGCTCCGGCTGGCAGTTGAGGTTCACCCCCACCCCCACCACCACGAAGTGGACGCGCTCGGGCTCGGCGGACAGCTCGGTGAGGATGCCCGCGACCTTGCGCCCGTCGATGTGGACGTCGTTGGGCCACTTGATGGCCGCCTCCACGCCCGACTCGCGCATCGTCTCCGCCAGTGCCACGGCGGCCACCAGCGTCAGCTCCGGCGCGCGCTGCGGAGGGAGCTCCGGCCGGAGGATGGCGGAGAAGTACAGGTTGAGCCCCGGAGGCGATACCCAGGCCCGCCCCCGGCGCCCCTTGCCCGCGGTCTGCTGTTCGGCGACGACCACCTCGCCGTGCTCCGCGCCATCCTGGGCCAGGCGGAAGGCCACCTCGTTGGTGGAGCCCAGCACGTCGTGGTGGTGCAGCGTCCGCCCCAGGTCGTGGGTGGACAGCAGCGGCACCACCTCCAGCGACGTCAGCCGGTCGGGGACCTCCACCAGTCGGTAGCCCCGGGCGGGCACGGCCTCGATGCGGTACCCCTTGGTCCGCAGCGCCTCCACCCGCTTCCAGACGGCGGTGCGTGAGAGCCCCAGCTTGCCCGAGAGGGCCTCCCCCGAGGTGTAGTCCTCACCGCTCTCGGAGAGGAACCCCAGGATGAGCTCCTCCTGCGTCTGCTCAGTCGATTCCACGGCCACGGTGATACCTCGCGCGAACCGCAAGGGTACGGACGGGCGGCCGGGCTTTCAACCCGGCGGGGCGGGCGCCCGTCCGCCCTGTCTCCGGGGCGGCACTCAGCCGGCTGGCGGCGCCCCTGGCGAAGTGGACGGCGCCCCGCCTCCCACCTGGTAGCCGGTCAGCTCCAACCGCGTCTGGGGGATTCGCTTGCCGCCCGTCTCCACCACCGTCTCCAGCCGCACCATGCCCACGCCCGCGGCGAAGGTGAAGGTGTTGACGAGCGTCGCCTGGGCGTCCACCCGGTTGCGCGCCTCCACCTGGATGCAGGACGGGAAGGTCCCCGCGGGCACGTCGCACGCGCTCCCCGCCCGGACGATCTGGTAGCGCTCCGTGGACGACACCGACACCACGTTGGTCCACGCGTGCCCCTGCTCCAGCGGGCCACGCAGCAGGTAGCGCTTCGGATCCCTCAGGCCATACGCGTCCACCGCGAGCTGTCCGCCCTGGTTGTCGTGGAAGTAGCCCTCCTCCTGCTTGAGGATCTCCACCGTGACGCGCTTGTCGTCGCGTCCGTTGACGCGATAGGTCCACTGGTTGCCCACGGACAGGGGGTAGTAGTCCGCCACGGCGCCCCGCGCGGCCTGCGCTTGGGGCTCCGCCTCCACGCGGCGCGCGCAACCACTGCCCACCAGCAGCGTGGCCAGCAGGGCCGCGCCACCCACTCCGAACGAACGCTTCATCTCGATGTCAGTCCGCGTGGTCCCGGCCACGCGCCTCCGCGGTGATGTGCTTGCGTGATGCGTAGAGCGTCTCCAGGGCCTGCTGCGCCGCGGCCTGCACGGACGGCGCGTCGTGCCCCTGGGCCATCGTATACAGGTACGCCTCCGCCTCCGGCCCCCCAATCTCGCCCACCGCGAAGACGATCTCCTGCACGAAGCCGATGTCGCGCCCCCGCGCCAGGTCGATGAGCGCCGGGACCGCGACGCGCGCCTTCATCTCCACCAGCGAGCCGATGGTCCGCCGCACGCCCTCGCCGTCGGAGGTCTCCTTGAGCCGCTCGATGAGCAGCGGCGCGGCGGCCGGGTGCTGCCGCTCGGCGAGCGTGCGCAGGGCGAACTCGCGGATGCGCGCGTCCTCCGCGCGCAGGTCCACCACCAGCGCGTCATCCGGCCGGTCGATGGCGGTCAACTGCATCACCGCGGACTCCGTCACCTGCCGCAGCACCGCGTCCAGCGCGTCGCGCATCGCGGCCTGTCGCCCCTCCGGCGTGTCCTCCAGCACGGGCGCCTCGCCCAGCCCCACCACCTCGTAGCGCTGGGGCAGCTCGCCCCCGAAGCGCTCCAGGGTGAGGTTGGCGCCCACCTCCGCGAAGCTGCGAGGGTCGCCGTCCTTGAGCACCTCGCGGGTGAAGGGCACGTCCAGCGTCAGCCGCCACGGACGCGGCTCGCCGGCCGGCGGCGCCTCCTCGGCCTTCAGGTCGAAGCGTCCGGAGGTCTTCAGCGCCCGCGTGAACAGCGTCGCGACGCCCTCCGGGGCCAGCCCCAGCAGCGCGTTGTCCCGAACCGTGGCGCCAGAGACCTCCACTGGCGCCACGGGATGGCGAGGCGCCTGTGAGCGACAGGCGCCTAGGAGGACGACGCAGCAAGCGAACCACAGGGCCGGCTTCATGGCCCCCACAGGGTAACACCCCAGGGGGCCTCGTGCCGGCCATTCCCACTCCAGCCAGGGAGGCGCGTCAGCCCTCTCCCCCTTCGGACGGGCGCGGCGGGACGCCCGGCGCGGCCCCTCGCACCTCGTGCGACGCCTCGGGGGGCTTCGCCTCCTCGACGACCTCCGCCGGAGCCTCCGCGACCGTCTGGGCCGCCACCGGCGCTGCCTCGGCGGTGGGGGTCCCGGCGGCATCGACGCCGGGGGTGCCCGGCTGCGCGGCGCGGGGCGCCTCGTCGGAGGCGTCGCTGGTGGCCGCGGGCGTCGCCTCGGTGGACGCGACCTCCGCCGGCTGCGCCGGGGTCACGGCCTCGCCGGCCGCCCCACCCTCCACGGGAGCCGTCGCGGCGGCCTCCGGGGTGGCGGCGCCCTCGACAGGTGTCGAGCCCTCGACACCGGACGGAGCCGCGGCCTCACCCGTGGGGGTGGCGCCGGGGGTGGCCCCCTCGGCGGCGCGGCTGCCACGCCCGCGGCGCCCACGGCGACGACGGCGGCGGCGCTTGCGCTCGCCCTGGGCGCCCTCCGCCCCGGCCGCGCCATTCTCGGCGGACGCCCCGTCGGACCGCGCGCCGACGAAGGCGCTGGCGGCCTCGAGGTCGTCATCCTCGCCCTCCTCGTCGTCCTCGCCCTCCTCGTCCTCGGTGGCCGTGGGCTGGGGAGGCGGAACGGACGCGGCGGGCGCGACCTCGCGCGCCTCGGCGGCCTCGCCCGTCGTGGCGGACTCGACGGAGACCTCCGATTCCTCGCTCGAGCGCTTCTCGCGGTCGCGATCGCGTCGGCGCTTCTCGCGCGGCGGACGCGGCTCGCCCGCGGCGGCGACGGTGTCGGAAGGCTCGTCCTCGCGCGACTGCTTCTCGCGCTGACGCTCCTCGCGGCGCTTCTGGGCCTCCTCGGCGTCCAGCTTCGCGGCCTCGAAGAAGCGCTCGTCGAGCTCGTACAGCTCCACCTGCGTGACGGTGACGGCAGTCTTCGCCTCCAGGAACTTCTCGCCCAGGGCGTCGCCACACCACAGCATCACCAGCGAGCCGTTGGCCTGCGCCTCCGTGCGCGCGTCGCCGCGCACGTCACCCGCGCTGACCAGCAGGCCCACCTGCGCGGAGTAGTGGCCCAGGTCTCGCCGCAGCTCCTGCACGCACTTGCGGTCGATGGCCGGCGAGCCCTTGAGCATGCGCACCGCGTAGCGCAGCTCCACGCTGCCCTCGCGCTTGCGCGCGGTGAGCAGGGGGCCTTCCTTGGAGCGCTTGGCCACCTTCAGCTCGCGGAAGCCCAGGGCGTGCATCATCTTCACCACGGACTTCTCGAAGGTGCCCACGTCGGCGTCGCCCAGGCGCTTGCGCAGCCCCCGCGCCACCGCGCGGCGCGCGTCCTTGAGCGAAGTGCGCAGCGTGGTGAGCAGCGCGGCGTCCACCACGGGCTCGCCCGCGGCCGTCGAGGCGGCGCGCGACAGCACCGGCCGCCCGGCCTCCAACGGGATGCCCAGGGCCTGCGCGAACGCGGCCTGCAGCTCCAGCGACGGGGCCTCGCTCGGAGCGCCCGCGCGCTCCAGCGTCACCTCGCCGGTGTCCTTGTTGAAGGCGTACTGCGGACGACGGCCCGCGTCGATGCGACGCTGGTTGTCCTCCAGCAGCGCGGTGAGCACCGCCTCCACCGTGCAGTCCTCCGCGCACAGCTCCTTGCCCCGTGCCCGCTCGATGATGAGCTCGGTGCGCAGCCCGCCGTCGGCGTCGCTGAGGATTTCGAACACCACCTCCGGCAGCGGCGGGAAGCGCTTGCGCTTTCCACCCCGCTCCTCCTCCTCGTCCCGGCGACGCTTGCGCTCGCTGCCACGCCCCGCGGCGCGCACGTTGTCGGTGCGCGGCTCCGGGTGGCGCTCGGCGGGACGCATCGGCGGAAGGTCCTCTTCCGGATGCGGCTCGATGACGCCAGTCTGAGCCAGGGCCTCCAGGTCCTCGGGAATCGACCAATCCACCAGCGCGAAGGTGTCCTTCGCCGTCACGATGACCTTGCGATCCCGCGTGCGACGCGCCATGGCAGCCAGGCGCGAGAGCATCGTCACCTCGGGCGTCTTGCCGACGTGGGAGAGCAGGTTCTGCTGGATGGACTTCTCGGTGATTTCAAGGAAGTGGAGG
This sequence comes from Myxococcus stipitatus, assembly GCF_021412625.1. The sequence goes on from NZ_JAKCFI010000005.1 coordinate 574,010, forward strand.
GGACGACCTTCGCTCTCCAGGATTCGGAGCGCGGCCTCGTAAAATGTCATCGAGTATTCCCCAAGAATTCCGAACGGTTACAAAAATGTAGGTCCGTATGGGCGGCGGATGCTAGCCATCGCTAAACTGGCTTGTCAACGAACGGAAGATGACCCGCATACGCATCGGACATCGCTGGAAACGCGAACCCTCGGCCTCCCCGCTGGATTCCATCGCGCTGGAACTGGACGGTGTGGACCTGCTGTCCGGAGCGGTGGAGGAGTCCTTAGCAGAAGTAGTGCCCGCTTTGGTGCGCGCCGTGGCCGCATTGCAGGGAGGGGGCCGGCGGATGGCCCAGGTCTCCCTGGCGGAGGCCCACCTGGAGCTGGTGCTCCGGCGGGTGGGGGGCGAGGTCGAGCTGCTGGTGGCGAGCCTGGCCCGCCCCGCCCGGCTGACACGGCCCCCCATCCGCGTGGACGCCGAGGAGCTGACCCAGGCCGTCCGCACCGCGGGTGAAAGGTTCCTGGCGGACGTCACCCGGGTGGCGCCCCGGTCCCTCTCCGCGCCCCTGGCCCAGGCGCTGGCGGAGCCGCTCAAGCAGCTGGGGCGGCCCACCCGGCCTCCGGACGAGGAGCCCGTCAAGCCGGCCACGCTGCGCCAGGAGCCCCCGGAGGTCCCGGGCTTCGGCTTCGAGCTGCGCGACCTGGGGCCCCGCGCTGGCCGGGAGGGAGGCAGGCGCGGGACGTCCGGAACGCTGGCCCCGCTGCTGGGCGCGGGCGAGGTCTGGCTGGCCCTGCCCGGCCGCCCCGACGCCTGGAAGGTGCCGGCCCCGCCCTTCCTCACCACGCTGGAGCTGTCCCGGCTGGCGGTGGAGCTGGCGCGAGCGGTGGAGCTGGGAGAGGCGCGGTTCGAACTGGCCCCGGCGGGCGCGCGACAGCCGCTGGTGCTCGACCTGAAGGCGGGCAAGGCGAAGCTGGGCCGGACGGGGACGCCCTTCGCGCTGGAGGGCAACGCCCTGGCCGCGGCCATCTTCCACCTGGGGGAGGCCCTGGCCGCGGCGTTCGCCGAGGATGGCCGCGCCCAGGTCGGAAACCCCTACCTCGTGGAGCTGGCGGACCGCTGTCGCGAGGGCCTGTCCCACGTGAGGGGCCCCGTGGAGCCACCGGAGGTCGAGGGCGCGGCGCGCAACCGGCGCACACGCACGGCGGCCGCCACGTCGAAGCCGCTGAAGGTCCCGGGGCGGCTGCGGCGCCTGCGCTTCGAGCGGCTATGGGAGCAGCGGGGGTTGGAGGACGCCGAGGACTCGCGGCTGCTCCTGGGGCGCCATGGGCCGGTGTGCTGCGCCCCCCAGGCGGCGGTGGCCTTCTCGCGAAGGGACGGCGCGCGGCTGTGGAAGCGCGCCGCGCCCCTGGGCGTGGCCGCGGCGGCGGACGGCCACGCGGTGGCGGCGGACCTGTCCCGCGTGTACGGCTTCACCGGGCGGGGCGAGGGCGCGCGCTGGCTGCACGACCATGACGGCATCCCGCTGGGGCCCCTGCTGCTGCGCAAGGACGGGCTGCTGCTCACCCTGTCCGAGGACCGCACCGTCGTCGCCTTCGCGGAGGCCACCGGGCGCGAGGTGTGGCGCCTCGCGCCGCCCCGCACCCAGCGCAGCTGGCTGACGACCCAGGGACACCGCGCGCTGGTGACGACCGACTCCGGCTACGTGTACGGGCTCGACCTGGAGGACGGGCAGGTCCGCTACCGCATGCGGGCGCCCCTCCCCTTCCACGGCGCGCCCATCCCATGGGGCCGGCGATTCCTCGCGCTGCTCGGGCGCGGCTCGCACTGGGCCATACTGCTGGCGGACGCGCACACGGGCGAGGCCGTCTGGACGCACGAGCCGGACATCACCCATCCCTCCGCGCCCCTGCCGGTGGGCTCGCGGGTGTTCGTCGCCGGCGAACGCGAGCGCGAAGGCGTGCTGTTGTGCCTCGACGCGAAGGGGCAGCGGCTCTGGGAGCGCGCGCTCCACCTGGGGCCGGGCCCCTACGCGCTCTCGCCCCTGCCGCGCGCGGTGGTCGTCACGAGCGCCTCCGGCGCCGCCGCCCGCGTGGCGGCCTCCGGAACGGTGGACTGGCGCGTGGGCGCCGCGGGAGAGCCCCTCATCGGCGCCTTGCCGGCGCGCACCGCGCGGGGCGTGACGTTGCTTCCCGGCGAGCGCGTGCGGGCGGTGGACCCGCGCGGAGGCCAGGTGCTGGCCGAGGTCCGCGCGGGCGTGGGGCTCGTCGCGCTCCAGGCGGACGTGCGCCTCAACCTCTACTTCCTGGACGACACCGGCACGCTGTCCGCGTACCGGCTGGGGACCCACTTCACCGTCGTGGAGTGAGGCGCCGGCCTCCTCGGGGGGCCGGGCCTCGCGCTCCAAGCAGGGGCCGGGGGCCTACTCCGCCGCCGCCTTCTTGGAGGGGTCGATCTCGTCCTCGGGGCGCTCCTCCTGGGTGGCGCCCTCCCACGTCTCGCCCGCGCCCAGCTTCCACTCGGAGGGCACATCCAGCTTCCACACGTAGTTGGCGGTCGCGTCACCGCCGGAGGTCGAGCGGGAGGACACGTTGATGGTCATCTCCAGCTTCGCCACCTCGTTGGGCATGAGGTCCAGGTCGTAGTGGCCCAGCACCATCTGCGGCGGGAACTCGGGGATGAAGCGCTCCGGGTGGTCGATCTTCATCGACGGGTCCGCGCCGCGCATCTCCCCCAGCAGCTTGCCCTTCGCGTCGGTGAGCTTCCACACCGTGTCGAACGAGGCGCTGGTCATCATCTTGCGGACCTTGCCCTCGTCCTTCATGAAGCGCTGCGCGCCCCACAGCACCAGCTGCAGCCGCACCTGCGGCCGCCCCATCACCATGATGACGTCCGACGACACCACGTCCAGGCGCATGCCCTTGTCCGTGGCCGTCCACACCGGGCGGTAGCGGCCCTCGCGCATGCTGTCGAACAGCTTGCGCGTGTAGTCGTAGAACGCCTTGCGATCTCCAGAGCGCTCGTCCTTGCCGCTGTCCGCGCGCTTCTCCAGCTCCACCAGGTAGCCGTCGAAGTTCTTGTTGCCGTTGAACGCCTTCAGGTGGTCGTCCACCTGCTCGAAGTAGTTCTTGAAGAACGACTTGAGCTCGTCACGGTAGGCGTTCTCGTCCGGATTGGCGCGCATCCACCCCACGCGCTCCAGGTACTCGGCATGGATGCGCTGGACGTCCGCCTCGCGCTGCGCCTCGCGGGTGCGAGCGCTGGCGTTGCGGTAGTTCATGATGGCGCCCAGCAGAACCCCTGCGACGAGGACGATGACTCCGAAGTAGCGCTTCAAGCGGCAGGCTCCTGTGCGGTGAGGCAGGCAGTGATATGAGAATTCCCCAACGTGATCCAGGCCACCGGCATCCACCTGTTCACCGCGCTGCTCCCCTTGGAAGAGGGCGAGCTGCTGCGCAATCCCCAGGTGGCCTGGGAGACCTATGGGGAACCGTGCGATGGCAAAGCGGTGGTGCTGCTGCACGACCTCTCCCATTCGCACCGCGCGCTGGGGCCCGTGGAGGACTCCGCGTATCGACCTTCGGGTTGGGCTCGCGAACTGGTGGGCCCCGGGCGCCCCATCGACCCGGCGGTGACGCCCGTGGTGGCGCCGGGGTTGCTCGGCAGCCCGTTCGGCAGCACGTCTCCGGCGACGGTGGATCCGGAGACGGGTGAGCGGCTCGGGCTCAACCTGCCGCCACTGACGGTGCTGGACATGGCGCGCGGCGTGTCCGCGCTGCTGCGGGCGCGGGGACTGAGCCATGTCCGCGCGCTGGTGGGCGTGGGACTGGGCGCCCATGTGGCGCTGCGGTTGGCCGGCTTGTTCCCCGACCTGTCGGACGCGGTGGTGGCCATCGGCGCGGCGCGGGCCCTGCCCGAGGGGGTGCGCGAGCGGCTGGGCCTGGTGTGGCAGCTGCTGCGCGCCGACCCGGACTTCCGCGAGGGCCTGTACTCACCGCAGACCGCGCCTCGCAAGACGATGCGGCGGCTGCGACAGGACGTCCAGCGGCTGCTGTACGGCCGCGAGTACCTGAGCCAGCTCCATCCAGGCGGCGACGCGGCGCGGATGCTCGAGGCCGAGGCGGACGCGTTCGCGGAGACGTTCGACGCGGCGTCGTGGGCGATGCTGTGCTCGGCCTACGCGGGCAGCGACGTGGCGGACAGCTTCTCGCGCATCCGCGCGCGGGTGCTGCTGGTGGCGGGCGGCTCGGACGCGATGGCGCCGGTGAACCGGGTGCGCGACACGTACCACCTGCTGAGCGCCGCGGGAGTGAGCACCCGGTTGCTCGAGCTGCCGGGCCAAGGCGACCACGCCGCGCTGCTCACGGACACAGAGCGGTTGCGCGCGCCGCTCGGAGACTTCCTGCGGCGCGTGGGGTGAGCGCCCGCGCTATTCGCGGGGCTGCGGCGCGGAGAGCTTCCCGCGCAGCGCGCCCACGAGCATGCTGATGGCGATCTCGTTGTTGCCACCGTGCGGGATGATGATGTCCGCGAAGTGCTTGGACGGCTCGACGAACCCCATGTGCATGGGGCGCACGTGGCGCAGGTACTGGCTGACGACGTGGTCGAAGTCGCGGCCGCGGTCCTTGATGTCGCGGGTGAGGCGCCGGAGGATGCGCAGGTCGTCGTCCGCGTCGACGTAGATCTTCACGTCCATCTCGTCGCGCACTTCCTTCATGTGCAGGACGAGGATGCCCTCGATGAGGATGATGTCCCCTGGGTCCACCCCCATGGTCCGAGGCTGCCGGGACGACGTCACGAAGTCGTAGACGGGCTTCTGGATGGGGCGTCCGGCCTTCAGCTCGCGCAGGTGCCTGACCAGCAGCTCCGTGTCGAAGGCATCCGGATGGTCGAAGTTCACCTCCCGCCGGTCCGCCAGCGGAAGGTCCTTCAGGTCCCGGTAGTACGAGTCCTGATCGATGAATGCCACGCGGCAGTCGGCAAGCGCCTCGCGAACCTTGCGAGCGACGGTGGTCTTGCCCGACGCGGTGCCACCCGCGATGCCAATAACCAGGGGGGACGACGTCATTCCGGCGCGAACTACCCTACCGGACGGACAGGCGCAAGGGTTCGGTCCACCCCAGCCCCGTCTCCCTGGCGGATCAGCCCGCGCCCCAGCCCCTCCGCCAACGCCTCCGGGGGGACCTCGCCCACCGGTCGGGGCCGGGCGGCGAGCGACTTGAGCAGGTCCATCAGCGCCCGGGTGCCGGTCACCACCTCGTGGCCGGTGGCCTTGCGCCGCACGGCGAAGGTCCATGGCCCCGCGCCATACCGCCGCGCGGCCTGCCCGAGCGACTCCAGCCCGGACAGCTCCAGGGCCCCACTCGCCCACGCACGGCCGGTGAGGTGGCGCCGTACGGCCCGCGCTGCGAAGACCAGCTCGGTCAGGTTGGCCGGGAGGATGCCGGGCCGCACGTCCTCCGCGAGCCCCACCTGTCCCGGCCCCGGAGGAGGCACCGGACGCATGAAGGCCGTGGGCGCCAGCATCTCCAGCGAGAGCGCCGCGGAGGCGCCCTCATCGGGCTGCTCACGCAGCCGGCGCATCGCCCAGACGGAGAAGGCCTGCCCGAGCGTGCGCCCCAGCCCCGTGAAGAGGTTGCGGTATTCGCGCGACGCGGTGAACGCGAGCAGCTGCTCACGCGTGCCCGCGAGCAACAGGCGGGACAGCGGCCAGTCCTTGTCGAGCGCCTCCGCGATGACGGCCAGCCGGAAGTCCTGGTCCGCGAGCGTCCCCGCCGCGTCCTCGACGGAGTCCACCGGCGCCGCGCCGTGTCCCGCGTCGAAGAGCTCCCAGGGACGCCCCCCGCCGGTCAGCGCCGGAGGCGTCACCTTCTCCGGAGGGCGCAGCCGCAGCGGCGGGCGCTCCCCGCGAGGGACGAGCGCGCGCAGCCGGCGCAGCGACAGCTCCGCCACCTCGGGCGAGTGCCCATCCCCCTCGAACGTCACCGCGCGCAGCGACGGGCAGCGCGGCAGCAACGACTCCAGGAGCTGGAAGAGCTCCTCGCGCACCGGCTGCGTGTGGTCGTCGACGTAGAACGCGCGACCGCCCCGGCGCGTCACCACGCCACCGGCGATGTGGATCTCCACCACCTGGTCCAGGGGGAAGGTGTCGAACCCCGCCTCGAGCGGCAGGCCCGCGGAGAGCTGGTGGCTGAACAGGTGCCCCAGGTCCAGCAGCAGCGGCAGGCCGGTGCGCGCGTGCAGGCGCGCCAGGAAGTCCAGCGCGTGCCACTCGCCCCGACGCGCGAGCACCGCGGGGTTCTCCACCACGAGCGGCACGGACAGGTGCGACTGCACATGCAGCGCGTGCGCGACACAGTCCGCCAGCCCCGCCTCGTTGAAGGGGGGCGTGAAGTAGAGATAGCCGGGAAAGGGCTGACCCTGGGAATGCCACCACCCGACGTCGTTGCCCACCCACGCGCTGCCCACCTCGCGCGCGTGGGCGTCCAGCGCGGCGAGCGCCGAGGCCGGCTCCAGCTCCGGTCCCCACAGGTTGAGGTGGACGGGATGGAACAGCACCGGCACCTCGGCGCGCCGGCGCCACATCTCTGGAAACAACGACGCGTGCTCGCGGGCCTCGTCCAGCGACAGCGGCGCGCTGTACTCGACGAAGTCGAAGAGTCCCGGCGAGGCGTCCAGCAGCCGATAGGGATGCGGCACGTCCGCCGCGCTCAGGTTGCTGCTCAGCCCCAGGCCCCGCCAGGGCAACGTCCATGCATCACTCACGGCCTGCGTCATGCCACGACCCTAGACGTCCCGCGCGCGCGTCGCCATGCGGGAGTGCGGGCCAGCGTCGGATGGGGCGCCCCATCGGCCGCCACACGGGCAGGCCCCCACGGCGCGCCACCCACGGGTCAGTCGCCAGGACGCCCTTCCACCGGAGCGCGGGGCGCTTCCGCCGGGAAATTCGGGAACCGCCCACGACGAGCCGCTGTCAGGAGGGCCAGCCAATCCAAACCAGGAGGCATGGTGATGAGGCGGAACGCTCTGGCCGTCACGGGAGTCGTGTGCGCGGCGCTGGCGGTGGGAACGCTGACGGGCTGCCGCTCGCGTGAAGCGGACGCGCCCGTGGCCACGGACTCACGGACGGCGGCGCCAGCGGGCGAGTCCCGTTCACCGCCTGTCGATGAGATGGCCTCGAAGGCCATGAATCATGACGCACCGGAAGGGGGCGCCGCCCCCGCGTCGTCTCCCGCGCCCAGCACCCGCCCCCCTAGCAAGGTCCCCATGACCGCCCTCAGGACAGGACCTGTCGGCTCGCTCGGCGCCAGGGGGGTCGGAGCGGGCGGAGCCGGCGTGAACGGCATGGGGGGCATCGGCGTCATCTCCGGGAAGGGCACTCGCGGCGGTGGACACGTGTCGTTGGGCGGAGCCACGTCCCAGCCATCGAAGGCCCGTTTCGAGATGCATGCCAGCACCTCCGCCCCCACGCCCCCGGGGACGGTGAACCCGTTCGTCTCGACGACCGAAGACCGCCTGTCCACGTTCGCCATCGACGTCGACACCGCGTCCTATACGCTCACCCGTCGCCACCTCCTCGAAGGCGCGTTGCCCGACCGCGAGGTCGTCCGCGTGGAGGAGCTGGTCAACTACTTCCGCTACACCTACCCCGAGCCCACCGACGGCGGCCCCTTCGCGGTCCACATGGACGCGGCGCCCTCGCCCTTCACGCCCGGCAGGCATCTGCTGCGCGTGGGCCTCCAAGGCCGCAGGCTGAGCATCACCGAGCGCAAGCCCGCGCACCTCACGTTCCTCGTCGACGTCTCCGGTTCCATGCAGTCTCCGGATCGCCTCCCGCTGGCGAAGCGGGCGCTGCGGATGCTCGTCGACAACCTGCGTGACGGAGACACGGTGGCGCTCGTCACCTACGCGGGCGACGTGCGTCGAGTGCTCGGCCCCACGGGCATGGAGTCCAAGGCCCTCATCCACGCGGCCATCGAGGACCTCACGGCGGCCGGCTCCACGGCGATGAGCAGCGGCATCGAGCTGGCCTACCAAGAGGCGATGAAGACGCTCGATGGCACGTCCGTGTCGCGCGTCATCATCCTCTCGGACGGCGACGCCAACGTGGGCGCGACCTCGCACGAGGAGATCCTGAAGCGCATCCGGGGCCGCGTGAAGGAGGGCATCACCGTCACCACGGTGGGCTTCGGGCTCGGCAACTACAAGGACGAGCGGATGGAGCAGCTCGCGAACCAGGGCAATGGCAACCACTACTACGTGGACTCGCTCGTCGCCGCCCGGCGCGTCTTCCAGGAGCAGCTCGGAGGGACGCTGGAGGTCATCGCGAAGGACGTGAAGCTCCAGGTGGAGTTCGACCCCGCGCAGGTCGCGCGCTACCGGCTCGTCGGCTACGAGAACCGGAACATCGCGGACCGCGACTTCCGCGACGACAAGGTGGACGCGGGCGAATTGGGCTCCGGCCACACCGTCACCGCGCTGTACGAGCTGGAGCTGAAGCCCGGCGCGGGCGAGGGCCTGGCCACCGTGCGTGTCCGCGCGAAGAAGCCGCGCGGAGAGAAGGCCACCGAGTCCGTCCATCCCTTCCGCGCCACCTCCCTCGCGGAGAGCTTCCAGGACGCCAGGCAGGACCTGCGCTTCGCCACGGCGGTCATGGGCGCCGCCGAGCTGCTGCGCCGCAGCCCCCACGCGGACCGGTGGAGCCTCGACACCGTCCGCGACATCGCGCGAGCCTCGACCCCCAAGGGGAACGCCGAACGCGAGGAGTTCCTCGCGCTGCTCGAGAAGGCACGCCCCCTGCTGCGCGCCGTGGCCGCTCGCTGAGCGGCCGACCCTCGCCTGGGGTGATGTGTTGCATGGTGCATGAAAATGGCGGCGCCACGACTCCGCGTGGAAGGCAGGAGCGCGGAGTCGAGGTACACTGCGGGGTTCCCCCTTCACCCAGGAGCCCCGCCATGCACACCGCGACCCGAGCCGAGATCGACGAGTCCCATGCGCAATTCCGAGGCGCCTGGCGGCAGTTCGCCCTGGGGTCCCTGGCGGGCGAGGTCGTGGAACGGCCAGAGGTCTTCATCGCCGCCAGCCACGTGTCGTGGTCGCTGATGAACGCCGCGTTCCTCCGAGCGCCCGCGGACACCGAGCAGGCGCTCGCGGCCGCCATCGCCTCCGCCGCCCGCTACTTCGCCACGGGCAAGCACGCGTGGGCGTTCGTCATGTCCGACGACTGGCTGGCCCCTCAAGTCCGGGAGCGCGCGGAGTCCATCCTCGCGTGGTACCGGCTCCGCCCGCTCACCGTCGTCACGGGCATGGTCGCCGACACGCTCCACGAGCCCACGCGCCCCCTGCCCGCGCTCGACATCCGTCCGGTCCGGGACTCCTGGGGACGACGGGCCGTGGCGGACATCAACGCCATCTCCTACGACGTCCCGCGCGAGCTGGGACGCGAGGCCTTCGACGTGGAGTCGCTCTACCACGCGGACGCACGCGCCTTCGTGGCCTGCCGAGGCGACGCGGCCGCCAGCAGCGCCATGGTGCTGCGCGTGGACGGCGCCGCCTACGTCGCGCTCGTGGCCACCGCGCCGGAGCACCGCAAGGTGAGCGCGGCGGAGACCGTGATGCGGCACGCGCTCGCCGAGGCCCATGACACCTGGGGCCTGCGGCGCACCGTCCTCCATGCCACCGAGGCGGGTGAGCCCGTCTACCGGCGCATAGGCTACCGGGCCGTGACGCGCTTCCGTATCTTCTCCGCGCCGGCCCCCGGCAGCGCCTGAGTCCCGCGAGCCGAGAGTCGGCGCAGCTTCACCGCCTCCGGCCTCCCGGCCGGCATGGGCTTCCTGATCCAACGGCCCGCTGCTCGCCACGGATCTCGACGACAACGTCGAACGCGACGCCCCCACGACGAACACCCGGCCGAACCTGGGCAAACCCTGACCCACCCCGCGACACCGACATGAGCGCCTTCGCCTGGACGCATCATCTCCAGGCGGAGGCGTTCTCATGTGGCGGGTACTTTTCCATCGGACGCGAATGCCTCCGCATGAGACCGGGCGCACCACGCCGCGCGGGCGCCCCGGCCCCTCGCCACTGGTCGGATGGGCGGGGGGCTGTGGCAGACTCCCCGGACGGGGTGCGCAATCGGCTCGATGAGGCGGCTCAGCACAGGGGACCTGGTAGATGGCCACGTGGAATGACCTCATCCTGGCAACGCCCCGGCAGCTCGCCGGCAAGCTCCAGGACGAAGGCGCGACCGCGTTCCTGGAGACGTTCCTGCGCACCGAGGAGGAGCAGGCCGCCCTGCTCGACCACCTCCACCGAGGCGCCCCTCCGCCGAAGGAAGGGGCCTTCAACGACGGCCGCGTCCACCTGGAGGCCGCCACCCGCCCCTACTGCGCCCGCGACGAGCGGATGGAGCTGGTCCGCTCCGCGAGCCAATGCTTCACGGAGGCGCTGCGCCTCGAGCGGGACACCGCGCGTCTGTCATTGATTTCCCTCCACCTGGGCATCTGCGGCCTGCTGCTCGGAGGGCCCAAGGACGCCCGCGAGTGGACGAGCATCGCCCACCAGACGGCCGTCGAGGCCCTCAAGGGCATCCTCTCGCATGCGATGGCGGAGCGGGCGCTCTCGCGCAATCGCTATCTGGGCGGCATGCTCAACTTCATCATCTTCTTCACCAGCTCCGCGACGCTCGGCGCGGGCTATCTCGTCTGGGACCGGGTCCTGAGCAAGCGGACCGACAAGGTCCTGCGTCGCGCGATGGAGCGGATGGAGCCCCTGGCGCGCTACATCGAGACGGTGCGGGAGATCCGCCTGCGACTGGGCGAGCCCGCCTCCGTGGTCCCCCGCTACGAGGTGACGCCCACGCTGGACGCGAGCGACTTCCTCTCGCAGCTCAGCATCCGCACCGTCCTGGGTGACGACGACGCCCTCGACTTCAACGGCCGGGAGACTCGCCGCGCGTCCCGCGGTGCCCCCGCGCGGGACACTCCGTACAACCACTGACACGCCACACCGCCTCCTCGCGCGACGGCCCGCCCCGGAGCGCTCCCGGACGGGCCGCGCGAGCCACGCGCCGCGACGGATGCGTCACGGCGCCCGGGCATCAGGGGCAGTACTGCGCCCGGCAGGCCTCGAACGCCTGCGAGCAGAGGACCTTCTGCGGATACGTCTCCGCCGTGGAGTAACACTCTGCGCGTTCGGCCAGGCACGTGGAACAGTCCGCGAGCCCCTGCTCGACCGTGCCGTCGCCCGCGGCGGGCGGCTCCTCCATGTCGAACTCGCTCCCACCGCAGCCCGTCAACAGCGCTACCGCCAGCAGCCCTCTCACGAAGTTGCGCATCTTCACGCTCCTGTAACCGGGTTGTCGTTGCCCATGACTGTCATGGACGAGCCAGGATACAACGTCTTATCAAGCCTTGCGAGACCTGGATATTTAAAATTTCAGGACAAACACACTTGTCTTCATGAGGCGCCTCGCGAAAGGATGAGGCCTCCGTGTATGACCAATGCCAGTACAATCAGACGCTCTGGACGGACCACGAGGCCTGCATGGCCAACCGTGTCGACTGGCGATGGCGGCGGAAGCGCGCCGGTCAGCCACCCGCCCCCTCCGAGACGAACTGACGCGCAACGACTCAACCCGAAACAAGGCGAGGCACCATGAAGAATCGAGCACAGGGTATCTGGATGGCGGTCGTCGCGTGGATGTCGTGGGGCTGTGGCGGGACGACGCCGGGGAGCGAACCCGAGAACGCGCTGGGAGAGGAGCAGCGCGCGCTCGTCTCCTGTTCGACGTCCTGTCCCTCCGGGCCGTCCCTGTCGTGCTGGGGCTCCACCTGCTCCGCCGCGGACAACTCGTACGTGCAATGCGATGGCGTCTACCAGTACTGCCAGACGACACAACCCCCGCTCGACTGCAGCATCTCGAGCGAGTCGTGCGTGAACCTCGTGGGCACCGCGTGCAGCCCTCGCGGGGCCCAGCGGCAGTGCTGCCTGGAAGGACTGCCCACCGGCAACTGCACGTGCACCTTCAGCTACCAGTGGATGTGCACCGTCCCGCCGGAAGACCCCTGACCCCACGGTCCCGACACCCACGGGCCCCACCCGGACCTACACCTTCCGGCAGGCGACATCCCATCCCCGCGACGGGACAGGGAACAGGCCGAGACAAATCCTGATTTCAGGGACTTCCCCGGCGAGTACGTCAGACCCCTCCTCCATTGTTCGTGGAGGAGGTCGATGGTGACGACTCAGACGTTGTTGGTATTCGTGCCGGTGGTGCTCGCGCTCGTGGCGGCGGCGACCATCCGGCGCCCGCGTCGGCGGACGCGGCGAATCAAGGTTCGCGAGGGCTACCCGCCGGCCCCTCCCTCTCCCTTCGCCGGCTGAGCCGGGGCGCACGCTGCGCCCCGGCTCACCTGGCGCGAGCTCCCTCCCCCGAGTCAGCTCGCCTTCCGTCAGGCTCAGAAGTCCTTGATGCGGTCGACCAGGTCCTCGTGCTCGACGAACTGGTTGACGTTGCCCTGGATGTCCGCGATGCGGTGGTTGCGCTCGAGCTCCGCCGCGTCCACCACGTCCAGGTCGTTCCACTGGCGCAGGACGGCCTCCTCGGCGTCGGGGATGGGCTGCCCGTAGGTGGCGGAGAAGTAGAACATCGCGCGCGCGACGTTGCCCTTGTGGGAGTCCGGCGGCTCGAACACGGTGCGCCCCTGCGCGTCCGTGCCGAACTTCGCGCCGTTCTGGCTCCACTTCTCCTTCACGACGATGCCGAACGGGAAGTTGCCCCGCTTCGAGTTGGCCTTGCTGTCGGTGGGGAACAGGTGGTGCAGGTCGCTCTTGGCGGCCCCCGTGGCGCCCTTCGACTGGGGCCAGGTGTGCTCCACGTTCATGTCGTTGTTGGAGGGGATCTTCCCGCCCGTCGTCTCCCGGCCGGTGTAGACGCACTGGACCTTGCCGTCGACCACGTCCAGCTCGGAGAAGATGATCTTCCGGGCCTGGTCGTAGCTCTTGGTGCGCTTGTCGGAGGACGACTCCTGGATGGCGCGCAGCAGCGCCGCGTCGCGCAGGCCCTCGAACGGATCGCTGGACTCGGAAGGCTCCGCGGGGACCGGCGTCGTCGGCGCGGACGGGTCCGCGGGCGTGGTCGGCTTCGGCTGCGTCTTCTTCGCGGCCGGCGCGGCCTCGAAGGTGTCCTTCAGCCCCAGGGCCGTGGACCGACGCACCAGGGACGCGGCCTTCGGCTCGGCGCGCACGCGCGGGTCGGTTCCGGAAGCCGGGGAAGTGGCGGGGAGACGGGTCAGCGGGCGGGGGGAACCGACGACGGTCATGCCTGGGTTATCGTCCACCCGATCCACCAGTTGCGTTGCGTGCCGACAAAAAATACGACTGGGACCGCAAGTCCCAGCCCAGGGCCGGCGGGGCAGCACTCCGCGTCCCTCCCAGCGAGCGTCCCGTGGCCGAGCGTTCCACCATCCTCGTCGTCGATGATGATCCGCACCTGCGCGACATCGTCCGCTTCGCGCTGGAGCAGGGGGGCTTCCGCGTGGAGGAGGCGGCGGATGGACGGTCGGCGCTGGAGCAGGTGGCGCGCGTGGGGCCCGCCCTCCTCGTGCTGGACATCATGATGCCGGAGATGGACGGGCTCGCCGTGTGTCGGGAGGTCCGCCGTTCGCGCGAGGTCCCCATCGTCTTCCTGTCCTCGCGCGACGACGAGGTGGACCGCATCCTCGGGCTGGAGATGGGCGGCGACGACTACCTCACCAAGCCCTTCAGTCCCCGGGAGCTGGTGGCCCGGGTGAAGGCGGTGCTGCGCCGGGCCCGTCGCACGCCGACCCCGGAGCCCACGCCCGCCGCGGCGCGGCCCCTCGCCCGGGGCGCGCTGCGCATGGACGAGGAGCGCTGGCGGGCGTGGTGGGGCGAGCGCGAGGTGGTGCTCACGGTGACGGAGTTCCACCTGCTCGCGACGCTGCTGCGCGTGCCGGGCAAGGTCTTCACCCGCGACGAGTTGATGACGCGCGTCTACGACGACGGCGTGGTGAGCGACAGGACCATCGACAGCCATGTCCGCCGGGTGCGCCAGAAGTTCGCGGCGGCGGGCGGCGAAGTCATCGAGACGGTGCATGGGCTCGGCTATCGGCTCGCCATCCCCTAGCCCCCGGGCGCGGCCCCGGCTGTGGATGGTCTTCGCCGTGGTGGGCCTGGCCGGCTTCGTGCTCACGCTCGGAGGGCTGGCCTTCGTGCGCGTCTACGACGACCAGCTCATCCGCCAGACGGAGATGGAGCTCATCACCCAGGGCGCGGTCGTGGTGGAGGTCCACCATGCGCTGCTGGCCGGATACGTGGGGCCGCGCGAGTACGGCCGCCCGCGCACCGCGAAGTGGCCCTTCCCCATCCCCGACGACGAGCGGTTGCGCCCCATCCTCCCCTCCCTCAAGGCCTCGGACACCCCGCTGCCGCCGGACGAGCGTCCCCCGCGCTCGCGCGTGCCCGGGGAGGCCGTGGCGACGGACGCCGGGCGCAGGCTCTCGCCGATGCTGGAGCGCGTGCGCGCCACGACGCTCGCGGGCATCCGGGTGGTCGACGCGCAAGGCGTGGTCGTGGCGAGCAGCGGCGCGGAGTTGATCGGCACCACGCTCGCGGACCGCCCCGAAATCCAACGGGCCCTGCGTGGAGAACCCGCGAGCGTCCTGCGCCGCCGCCACGCCGAACCCGAGGACACCTCCCTCGCCTCGCTCAGCCGGGACACCGGCATCCGCGTGTCCGTGGCGCTGCCCGTGCTCGATGGCGAGCGTGTCTGGGGCGCGGTGCTGCTGACGCGCACGCCCATGACGTTCGCCAAGGCCGTCTACGCGGACCGCTGGAACCTGGGCGCCACGGGGCTGGTGCTGCTGGGGGCCCTGGCGACGATGTCGGTGGCCGCCGCCGCGCTCCTCGGGCGACCGGTGCGCGCGCTGGTGCGGCAGACGCGCGCCATCGCCGCCAGCGCGCCGGAGGGCTTCGAGCCCGTGGCCCGGCCCGTCGTCGCGGAGCTGGCCGAGCTGTCGGAGTCCCTGGCGGGCATGGCCACGGCGCTGCGCGACAGGAACCAGTACATCCGCTCGTTCGCGGCCAACGTGTCCCACGAGTTCAAGACACCGCTCGCCGGCATCCAGGGCGCGGTGGAGCTCCTGCGCGACAGCGCGGACGCGATGACCCCGGAGCAGCGCGCGCGCTTCCTCGCCAACGTCGACGCGGATGCCCGACGCCTGACGCGGCTGGTGCAGCGCCTGCTCGAGCTGGCCCGCGCCGACTCGATGACGGCCACGCCGGCCCGAGTGGAGCTGGCGCCCCTGCTGACCGCCCTCGCCACGCGCGCGCGGGAGGAAGGCGTCGCCCAGGTCGACGTGGCTCCCGTGCCCACGGGCCTCGAGGCCCCGCTGCCAGCGGAGGTCCTGGGCGACGTGCTCTGGCAGCTCGTCACCAACGCCCGCCAGCACGGCGGCGAGCAGGTGAAGGTCGCGCTCGGGGTGGAGACCCCTGGCGCCGGCTTCGTGCGCGTCGTCGTGCGGGACGACGGGCGCGGCATCTCCGACGCCAACCGCGCCCGCATCTTCGACGCCTTCTTCACCACGGCCCGCGAGCACGGCGGCACCGGGCTGGGCCTCACCATCGCCCAGTCCATGCTGCGCGCCTTCGGCGCCTCCCTCGAGCTGCTCCCCGCCCATGAGGGCGCGCCCGGCGCGGCCTTCGCCGTGGCGCTCACGTCCCCGGCGGCTCAGCGGAAGTAGCTCTGGGAGATGTCCACCGAGTAGCCCAGCTCCAACGTGGGCGCGGAGGCCGCCACCAGGTACTGACGGAAGTGCAGCACCTTGCCCGGCAGCGACGCGGCCTCCATCGCCGGAGCGTCCGCGGCGTCGACCTGCTCCAGGCTGCCCCCCTCGCGGCGATAGTTGAACACCGAGGGGAAGTGCGCCCGGGCACGCAGCTCCGCCACGGGCCAGGACACGCGCGGCAGCGCCAGCTTCAGCCGCCCGGAGAGGTGGAACACGCCCAGCTCGCGCGTGAGCACCACCTCCAGCGCGCCCCCCGTCTCTCCCAGGCGGGCCGGCGCCACCTTCAGGTTCACCACGCCGCCCTCCGCCTCGGCGGGGACGGGGATGGCGTTGAGGGTGACGCGCTCCAACGCGTGGCCCTCCGGCAGCATCAGCTCCAGGGGTTGCTCCCGGTCCAGGCTCAGCGTGTAGGCGACGCGCAGCGTGGCGCGCCCCTCCAGGGTGGACACCCACGTGGCGGACGCCTCGGTGATGCGAGGCTCCAGCGGAGGCCGGACCTGGACCTTCTCCCCCCGGGCCACTGGCGCCGCCGCGCGCCAGCCCACCCTCAACGCCCCCTGCGCGGGATAGACGGTGAAGCCCTCCCCCGCGCTGGACGGCAGGGGCTCCATCAGCGTGAACACGGACGTGTCCGCCTCCAGCGTCAGGGGCACGGGCGCGGCGTGCGCGCCGAAGCGCAGCTGCGCGCGGCGCTCGGCTCCCGCCGCGGAGGAGCGGACGGCGAGCCCCACCTCCAGCTCGTATCGGCCGGCCTTGCGCGTGACGAGGCACAGGTAGCCGTCCACCACGCCCACCGTGGCCCCCTCGAGCGTGGGCAGCCGCGTGGGGTACGTGTCCGCGTCGAGCTGGAGCAGCCGCACCTGGGTCCACCGCCCGTCCGCGAGCACCTCGACCTCGAAGTGCCCCTCCACCAGGAGGGCCTCCGCGGTGAGGCGCCCCGTGAGGTCGCTCTTCACGAGCGCCTCCATGGGAGGAGGCGCGGCGGGGGCCTCGCGCTGGGCGTAGAGCGGGATGAGGTCCTGCAGCGGAACCGTGGCGGTGCCGGAGGGACGCGACGCGTCCTCGGCGAGGACGTCCGGGGACAGCGTGGACAGGAGCACGGCGATGAGAATGGGAAGGGTGCGCATGGTGGGCTCAGCTCGCTTCCGAGGAGGACGCGGGGACGGACACGGGCTCCGCGCGAGGCGGGCCCCCGGGCTGGGACAGGTCGGACAGGAAGGCGCGCACGCCGGCGCGGGTGGAGAGGACCATCAGCCCGAGCAGCGCGGCGAGGATCTCCAGCGTGTAGATGAGGCCGGTGTAGCCCTCGAGGATGACGGCGCCCGTGGGCACCAGCAACGTGGCGCCCCAGAGGCCCGCCAGCACGGCGGGCTTCTCCTCCGGGAAGAGCCAGCGCGCATAGGCCACCACCGCCGCGCCCAGGCCCAGCGCGCTCACCGCGTAGGCCACGTAGAAGTTCATGAACGCCGCCAGGTACGCGAGCAGCACGAAGAAGAAGCCATAGACGGCGGCGAGCAGATACGACTCGTGCAGCGCCAGCTGCCGCTTGTGCCGCAGCCCGAGCGCGGCCAGCAGCGCGACCAGCGCGAGGAAGGGAACCCAGGCGCGACCGGCCATGCGCGCCACCATCGAGTCGAACGTCTTCTCCGACGGGAGGATGACGCCCAGGTTGACGCCGGACTCCAGCGACTGGAACGCCCAGTCCAACGAGACGCTGTCGCCCGACTGCCGCACCTCCGACGCGGACAGCACCCCCGGCGGATAGTCGTAGTTGTCCCCGCCCTCCACGGCGAGGTGGACGCGCACGTCGCGCGCGGAGAGGGCCGGGTCGAGCTTGTAGACGAACGAGTCGAGCCCCCGGGCCCGGTACCGGATGACGAAGCGCGCGGTGGCCTCCTTGGCGATGCGGCCCGTCCAGACGAGGCGGTTGCCGGACTCGCCCAGGTCCAGGCTGGCCTCCTGACCGTCGACGAGGAACTGGAGCTCCGACAGCAGCACCTGGGACTTGTCCATCTCCATGGGGAAGATGAACGCCACGTCGATGTCATGGCCCTCGCGGTTGACGACGGCGTACTCCGCGCCGAGGTTGAAGTCGAAGCCGGAGAAGTAGCGCAGGCCCCGCTTGCGGTAGTTCATCTTCGCCTGCACCTCGACGTGCTGCCGGTCGAAGGCCAGGGGCTTGAGCTCCGTGAAGATGGTGCCGCTGTGCACGTAGCGCAGCGACGGCGCGGGCTGCACCACGGGGGCGCCCCACCGGTCCTCCACCCCGGCCGCCAGCTCCGAGTTGGCGAAGTCCGTGCGGTCCACCACCTGGCCGGCGATGACCGCCGTGGCGAAGACGACGATGAGGAGGCTGCCGAAGACGTGGTGGGCGACGAGCCACCGCAGCGCCGTGCGGAGGGTGCCCTCGGACGTCCTCGGCGGACGTGGAGTGGGAGTCGGAGCGTTCATGGGCACAGGATGGCCACCCGCCTTGCAACCCGGATGGCCACCCCGTGCACGTCATGAGGAAAGATTGTGCGGATTTCGTGCAGGCCGCGCAGGGCCCGCTCACGTCAGTGCACGGCCAGCAGCCGCACGTCGAACACGCGCGTGAGGCAGGACTGGTTCGCCACCGAGTCCAGGTGCTGGGCGCGGTCGCGAATCTCGAAGAACGGGCGGACGGTGCCGGAGACCGGGTCCACGACGTTGAAGGGCGTCAGCGGGTTGGCCATGCCGGTGGCCAGGAAGGGCGACAGCACGCCCGTCTCGCTGATGTGCGTGAAGTCCGGGGTGCTCGTCTCGCGCGCGTGGCAGCCATTGCAGGTGTTGAGCGAGAACTTGTGGCGCGCGTTGTTGTTGAGGATGCCCGTGGCCTTCCAGAAGGTGGTGCCCGGCAGCGGGATGCGGGGGTTGGCGCCGAGGAAGTTCTGGGAGAGGAAGGTGGGCGGCACGGAGTACGTGTTGGCGAGGATGGCCGCCTCGTTGGTGTTCACGAAGTCGCGGAAGATGGGCTGGTTGTTGCGCGTGTCCCCCGGCGTCAGCACCGTCTCCGTCTCCGTGAGGAAGGCGGGGCCCGGATTCAGGTGGAACTCCCGCAGCTCCCACGGCGAGGCGAGCATGAAGTCGTTGGTGCGGATCTGGTTGATGGCGTTGCCGTGGGGCTTGGACGGGTCCGCGCCCGCGACCACGACCTGCTCGGTGAGGGCCTCCAGCGCCGCGTTGTAGGCCGGGCTGCCGAGGATCAGCCCCGGGTTGGACAGCGCCAGCCATTGCTGCGCCCACGTGCGCACCGCCGTGCAGCTCGTCTTGGGGACGTTGTACTCGAAGATGACCAGCAGCTCGCGCACGGCGCAGCCCGCGCTGCGGTCCACGCCCGCGAACACGAAGCGCAGCTCGCCGCCGCCGCTGGAGCCGCCGTAGCCCCCCGTCCCGGCGCCCTTGCCCAGGTCCAGGCGGTTGACGATGGCCACCAGCTTGAAGCCCGCCTTCGTCATGTCCAGCTGGCCGCCGATCTTCGGCCACGGGGTGATGATCTTCGAGTTCACCGCGGTGCGGGAGTTCACCGTCCAGCCGTTGATGACCTGCGCGGTGCTCCACTTGTTCAGCCACCCCAGCGTGAGGTTCGACGGCGAGGTGAAGCCGCCCGCCATCTCCGTCATCAGGTGGTTGAACGTCCAGACGCCGTTCGGGTTGCCCGAATTGGTGCACGGATCATACGTGCGCGTCGGGTCGTTGATGACGTTGGGGTGGGTGATGATGAGCGACTTGTTGGGCGTCACGTCGGAGAGCAGGCCCACCGGCGTCAACGGGATGGTCCGCCCCGGCTTGAAGATGTCCGGCGACAGCGCGACGACCTTCCGCTCCTCCACCACCTCGCGGTTGTTGATGACGGCGAAGGTGAGCGGCACGTCCGGCTGACGCTGCTGGACCTGGGTGATGCGCTCCTGCGTCTTCAGGTGGTTGACGAGGTCGACCTCGGCGATGGCGGAGAAGACCCCGTCGCCCGCCTTCTCGTCGCCGTCCGTGCCGTCGTCACGCAGGGCGATGGGCTTGTCGCTGTCCGAGACGGCGGGGACCTCCTTGAATTGCTTCTCCTGCCCCTGCGCCAGCCGCGCGCGGACCAGGCTCTTGGTCAGCGAACCGATGGTGTCGTCCAACGGCACCACGTCGAGTGACTGGACGAGCGGCACCGGCCGGTCCGCGGGCACCGGCTCGGCCGTCGCCGCCTGGGACTGCTCCCCGCGTGGCGCGCCCGCCTCCTGCGCCTCGCCACCACCACAACCCACGCACAACGTCGCCGCGAGCACACCAGACCACGCCCACTTCAGGCCCAGGGCCTTCTTCGGGAACCACTGCGTCATGGATGCATCCTCCAGGGGTGTACAGCGGCCTCCCCCGAGTGCACCGCACAGGCCAGCCCCCGCCGCCCGCCAGGAGGCGCCTCCCCCCTGAGTCACCGTGACACCCCACGCTACAGACACAGCTCGGTTGTAACTTGCCGCGTTACACGCCCGCGCATTCCCTTGGATTGACGTGAGGTTGTGCCCTCCGGACAAACCGGCTCAAATCCAGCAAATGGAGAGAGTCGAGGAGATCTACCAGGGCTTCGTGGTCGATCATCAACTCGAGCGGTCCGGCCTCTTCGAGGCCCTTCGCGAGCGCTATGCCTCGCTGGACGCGGTGCTCTACCCCGGCTGCTTCGTGCACCTGACGCCCTCCTTCTTCTTCCAGCACGTGGTGTACGTGGACCGCAACGACCTGGCCCGCGGCTTCTTCGGCAACAAGGAGGGCGTGCTGCGCAAGGTCCGCTCGCGGCAGCAGTACGCGCAGCCGCCGCACATCCGCTTCATCGCGCAGGACTACCTGCAGCCGCTGCCGGTGCTCGAGGAGAGCTTCGACCTGCTGCTGGCGCTCTATGCCGGCGGCATCTCCCGCGCGTGCGGGAGGTACCTGCGCGTCGGAGGGCTGCTGGTGACGAACGACCACCACGGCGACGCCACGGAGGCCGCGACCGAGGAGAACCTGGACCTGGTCGCGGTGGTGCGGGAGCAGCGCGGCCGGTACACGTTCGACGAGCAGGCCCTGGACACGTACCTCGTGCCGAAGTCCCCGGGCCGCCCCGCGCGCGGACGTGTCGTCCCGTCGCGACCGGAGCTCGCCCGCACCGCCGACTACTACGTGTTCCGCAAGTCGCGCCCGGCCCCCTCGTCCCTGGAGCCCGGACGCTTCTCCCCTCCCCACTGAGGCGCGCGCTCAGCGGACGGGGACGTCCACCGGCAGGGGCCGCACCTGGAGCTGCTTGGAGGCGAGGAAGTCCGCGTTGAAGACCTTGGAGGCGTAGCGGCTGCCGTGGTCGCACAGGAGCGTGACGATGCGCTGCCCCTTGCCGGGCAGCCGGCGCGCCAGCTCATACGCCGCGCGGGCGTTGAGGGCGGCGGAGGTGCCCACCACGAGCGCGTCCTCGCGCGCCAGGTGGTAGAGCATCTCCAGCATCTCCTGGTCCCCCAGGCGCATGGCGTCGTCCACGCGCGCGGCGAGGAAGTTGGCGGTGAGCCGCATGATGCCGATGCCCTCCGTGATCGAGGAGCCCGGGCCCTCCAGCCGCCCCTCCTTCACCTGCGTGTAGAGGCCGGAGCCGGGCGGGTCCACCAGCACCACGCGCACCGCGGGGTTGCGCTCCTTGAGGTAGCGGCTCACGCCGGACATCGTCCCGCCGCTGCCCACGGAGGCGACGAGCACGTCCACGCGGCCCTCGCACTGCTCCCAGATTTCGGGGCCGGTCGTCTCGTAGTGGAAGTCGCCGTTGGCCGTGTTTTCGAACTGGTTGGCCCAGAACCAGCCGTGCTGCTCCGACAACAGGCGCGCCTGGTGGAAGAAGTGGCCCGGGTTGGCGAAGGGCACCACGGGCACCTTGCGGACCTCCACGCCCATGGCCTCCAGGTACTCGTACTTCTCGCGCGCCTGGTTGTCCGGCATCGTCACGACCACGCGGTAGCCGCGCTCGCGGCCCAAGAGCCCCAGGCCGATGCCGGTGTTGCCCGCGGTGCCCTCGACGATGGTGCCGCCGGGCTTGAGCAGGCCCTGCGCCTCCGCGCGCTGGATGATGCCCTTGGCGGCGCGATCCTTGATGCTGCCGCCCGGGTTCATGAATTCGGCCTTGCCCAGGATTTCATGACCGGTGAGCCGGCTGAGCGAGCCGATGCGCAACAGCGGGGTGTTCCCCACCGCGTCCCAGAGCGAGCCGATGCGTGGCGCCATGTGCGTGTCCGTCCCTCGTCGAGTGCGCTCCCTCCCCTAATGGAGTCCGGGGAGGGAAACAACCGGCGAGCGGAGCAGCGCTCGGCGCGGCGCGCGTCAGTCGGTGCGCATCGCCTCGACGGGGTCCAGCTTCGCGGCGCGCGCGGCGGGGTAGATGCCGAACAGGAGCCCCACGCCGCAGCTCATCGTCAGCGCCAGCGCCACGGCCCACGGCGGGACGGACATGGGGAAGCCCACCATCCAGTCCCCCAGGAACACCAGCCCGAAGCCCAGCCCCACGCCCAGCGCCCCGCCGAACAGGGCGAGCAGCACCGCCTCCGTGGCGAACTGCCCGAGGATGCGGCGACGCTTCGCCCCCAGCGCCTTGCGCACGCCGATCTCCCGCGTCCGCTCCATCACCGACACCAGCATGATGTTCAGGATGCCGATGCCGCCCACCACCAGCGACAGCAGGCACACGCCCACCCCGGCGATGGTGATGACCTGCGACAGCTGGTTGAACGACGCCGTCACCGACTCGTTGGTGTGCAGCTCGAAGTCGCTCGGCTCGGAGGGCTTCACGTCGCGGCGGCGGCGCATCAGGTTGGTCACCTCGTCCTGCGCCTTCTTGAACAGGCTGGGGTCCTTCGCCTGGATGTCCACGTCCAGCGAGCGCGACTTGCCGTAGAGCTGCTGGAACACGCGCAGGGGGATGATGGCCTGGTTGTCCATGCTCACCATGCCCAGGAAGCTGCCCCGGCGCTGGAGCACGCCAATCACGAGGAACGGCCGGCCCTTGATGCGCACCTCGAAGCCCACCGGGTCGATGCCGGGGAACAGCGTGTCCGCGACGTCCACGCCCAAAAGCACCACGCTGCGGCCGTCCAGGCTCTCCACCTCGTTGAAGTAGCGGCCGGACTGCACCGCGATGCCGCTGGTCATCGGGTAGGTCGTCGTGGTGCCGAACACGCGCACCGACGGGCGCGTCTCCGCGCTCACCGTGGCCAGCTTCTGGCCGCCCTCGTCGTCCGCGGGCGCCACCACCCCCACCGACGGGCAGGACTGCTCGATGGCCCGCACGTCGTCCATCTCGATGTCCGGGCGCTTGGCGAACTTGGCCCAGTTGAACCGGCCGAAGCCGCCCGCCGGCCACTTGGTGAGCTGGAAGGTGTGCGCGCCCAACCGCCCCATGTCGCGGTTCACCTTGGTGCGCAGCCCCTCGATGAGCCCCATCATGGTGATGACGGTGGCCACGCCGATGACGATGCCCAGCAGCGTCAGCAGCGAGCGCAGCGGATTGCCCAGGAAGGTCCCGAGCGCCAACCGCAGGTTGTCCAGGAAGGCTCGCATCGACTCACTCGTACCGGAGGGCTTCCACCGGGTCCAGGTTGGCCGCGCGCGCCGCCGGCCAGATGCCGAACAACAGCCCCACCAGCGCCGCGAAGAAGACGCCGCCCAGCACGGTGGACAGCTGCACGTCCGCCGCCAGGGGCGTGATGAGCGACACCACCTTCGCCGTGCCCAGGCCCACCGTCGTCCCCAGCAGGCCGCCCACCGCCGACACGCTGGCGGCCTCCATCAGGAACTGGAAGACGATGGTGCGTTTTCGCGCGCCCAGCGCCCGGCGCACGCCGATCTCCCGCGTCCGCTCGCGCACCGACACCAGCATGATGTTCATGATGCCGATGCCACCCACCAGCAGGGTGATGAGCCCCACGCCCACCGCGACGCCGTAGAGCGCGCCGGTCAGCTGCGCGTACGTCTGGGCCATGGCCTCCGGCTTGTTGATGTTGAAGTCGTCCGGCTCCCCGGGAGGCGTGCCGCGGATGCGCCGAAGGATGCCGATGAGCTGGTCCTCCGCCGCGCGCACCTGCCCCGCGTCCGCCACGGCCATGGCGATCTCGAACGAGCGCCACCGGCCGAAGCTGCGCAGGAACGTCTTGAAGGGGATGAGCACGAGCAGGTCCATGCTCTCGTTGACCACCTTCCCCTTGCGGCTGAGGGTGCCCACCACCTGGAAGGTGCGGTTGTCCACCCGGATGCTGCGGCCCACCGGGCTGACGCCGGGGAACAGCCGGTCCGCCACGTCCGCGCCCAGCACGGCCACCGGCCGCGACACCTCCTCGTCCGACTCCGTGAGGAAGCGCCCCGCGGTGATGTCGAAGCCGGAGATGCTCAGGTACTCGTGGTTGACGCCCTGGATGCGCACCGTCGACACCTGGTCGCCGCCGTAGGACACGTCCGACAGGCGCGACACGGACGGGGACATGGCGGTGATGAACGGCGCCAGGTTGCGCAGCCTCGCGACCTGGTCGAGCGTGAAGTTCTTCCGGTTGCGGTACTTCCACCAGTCGCCCTTGATCATCCAGGGGAACTTCGACACGTACAGCGTGTTCGCGCCGAAGCTGGCGAGCTGCCGGTGGAACGACGTGTTGAGCCCCTGGATGATGCCGACGATGGCCAGCAGCGTCGCCACGCCGATGCCGATGCCCATCGTCGTCAGCACGGTGCGCAGCCTGTTGGCGCGCAGGGAGAACAGCGCGATGCGCGCGCCCTCCAGCACGTCCACCCGGAACCCCGAACCGCCCTTCATGCGCCCCCCGCCGCCAGGGCCCCCGCGCCGACCCCCAGCGCCACCTCGCGGCCCGGGCCGTCCGCCACCAGCTGACCGTCACTCAGCCGGATGGCCCGCGGGCAGCGCGCCGCCAGCTTGGGCTCGTGCGTCACGAGCACCAGCGTGTGGCCCGCCTGGTGGAGCTGCTCGAACAGCCGGACGATCTCCTCGCCCGTGGCCGAGTCCAGGTTGCCCGTGGGCTCGTCCGCCAGCAGCATGGACGGCTCGGCCACCAGCGCGCGGGCAATGGCCACGCGCTGGCGCTGACCGCCCGACAGCTCGTTGGGCCGGTGGTGCATGCGGTGCGTCAGCTGCACCTTGTCCAGCGCCGCCCTCGCCCGCTCCCGCCGCTCGCGCGCGGAGACCCCCCGGTACACCAGGGGCAGCTCCACGTTGGCCAGCGCCGTCTCGCGCGGCAGCAGCTGGAAGGTCTGGAAGATGAAGCCGATCTCCACGTTGCGGATGACGGCGAGCTCGTCGTCGGTCATCCGCGACACGTCCTTGCCGTTGAGCATGTAGCGGCCGCTGGTGGGCGTATCCAGGCAGCCCAGCACGTTCATCATCGTGCTCTTGCCGGAGCCCGACTGGCCGATGATGGCCACCCACTCGCCCCGGCTGATGCCGAAGGAGACGCCTCGCAGCGCGCGCACCTCCTCGCCGCCCACGTGGAAGACGCGGGTGATGTCGTCCACCTGGATGAGCCGGCCCTCGCCGGCGCCGCTGACCTGACTCACGACTTGCGACCGCCCTTCATTCCATCCGGCCCCGCCTGCTCCGGCTCGCGCACGATGTCGCCGTCGTTCAGCTCCTTCGACAGCGTCCGGTAGGGACCCTCGACGACGCGGTCCCCCTCATTGATGCCGGAGAGGATCTCCAGCTCCGTGTCCGACGCGATGCCCGTCTGGACACGCCGCACCTGCGCCTTGTTCCCGGCGTCCACCACGAAGACGACCTTGGCGAGCGACTCGGTGCGCTTGGCCTTCAGCGCCCCGCCCTCCACCGACTCCTTGAAGTCCGGCAGCATGCGCTCCGAGCGCACCGTCACCGCCTGGATGGGCACCAGCACCACGTCGTTGCGCGTCTCCGCGGAGATGCGCGCCTCCGCGCTCATGCCCGGGAGCACGCCCGGGGGCCGCATCTCCAGCGCCACGGTGATGGGGAAGCTCGTCACCTCCGCCTCCGTGCCCGCGTTCTTGATGAGCGCCTTCTGGGCGATCTCCACCACCGACCCCTGGAAGGTCTGCCCCTCCAGCGCGTCGAGCGACACCTCCGCGGGCTGGCCCGTCTTGAGGTGCACCACCTCGTGCTCGCCCACCTCGAACTTCACCTCCATGGCGTTGAGCGCGGCGATGGTCATCACCACGTCCTCGGCC